>NZ_CP017641.1:8070000-8670000 GCF_001983935.1 Fuerstiella marisgermanici
CATCGTGAGTGCGTGGGCTTCTGATCAGGGGATTTCTCTGGGACAGGTGGCGACGGAAGAGAAGTCGAACGAGATCACCGCGATCCCGAAATTACTGAACGAAATCAATATCGATGAGGCGATCATTACGATTGACGCAGCGGGTTGTCAAAAAAACATTGCGCAGCAGATCGTGTCTGGCAATGCAGACTATGTGTTAGCCCTGAAAGGCAACCAACCGAAACTCTATGAGGTCGTGCAGAAGTTTTTTCTCGATCACCTGGAGGATGACTTCGCTCGCTGTCCCGTCAGTCGCTATGAAGAAACAGAGAAGGGACACGGTCGGCAGGAACAGAGAATCTACTATCAGGCGACCGTGCCTGTCGATTTTGACGTGGGCCACAAATGGGCCGGACTCAAGACCATCGGAACGGCGATCCGAATGTACGAGCAGGACGGCATTCATCATTCTGACGTTCGCTACTACATCAGCAGTCTGCGTCGCAAAGGCGAGCTGTTCGCAACAACGGTTCGTGGTCACTGGGCCATAGAAAACACGCTGCACTGGAGTCTCGACATGACCTACCGCGAGGATGAGAGTCGAGTCCGAAACCGAATCTTCGCGAACAATTTGTCATGGCTCAGACGACTCACACTCAGCCTCATCAAGAAACATCCTGGCAAACAAAGCAACGTCATGAAAAGAAGAATGGCCGGATGGAACATTGACTATTTGATGCAAATCCTTACCGGCAAAACAACTTAGTATGCGCTGGCCCTGGGTCTCCACCAGCGTTAAAGAACGCTTCGATTTCCGGCGTGAAGCTGTTGAATTTTGCGATGTTATTGGCAAGACCATGTTCGGGAATGACGAGAACATCAATTGTGTTAAGGAACGACTCAAACTGAGCCGCAGAGGTACCTGCTCCAATTGTGAATGTTGATCGTCCACCGAATGCGTTAGTCACTCGCGGCTCCCACAGTCTCCACGGTTGAATGGCAACCCCGGGCTGACCGTTCGAAACGGATCCGCCAGTTAGACTATCCACATTGATGGCAATCACGCCCAAATGATAGGACGATCGCGGAATCTCACTGGTGGTTCCCGCACCTCGCAGGTAATCGAGAGCAACTTCGCTGTATCTATTCTGGTTTCCATGAGAAAGGATGTCGTGGCCCGTCAGAAAAATACTGCCGCCCTGAGCAAGCCCCGCCGAGCCACCATCGTCATCTGTGAAACTCAGAATTTCCACGTTGTACGGGGCGGATGCTGTCCCCGTCGGATTGTCATCAAGGAATTGGTGCGTGACCGTGAACGTCGTGGAACCTGCAGGAATTGTGAATGTTTCAGGAGCTCCTTCTCCCCAGTCAACAACCAACGTAAACACGTCGAGCGAGCCTGGGTCCACGATTTCTGCCGTGAGGATTGCCGAGTCATTTTCGGACACGACAGAAGTGATCGCGATATTTTCCAGTTCGGGCGTTACGTTGTTGATCGTCAGTGTGGAAGTCGCAACTGCTGATTCGCCATCGGTGTCGGTGACACGAACCGCGATTGGATAGTAGCCATCGTCACCGAGACCGAGTGACACTAGAGTCGCTCCGGTGACTGTTGGGGTCACTCCTGCGGCATCGTCAAACTGTCCGTCGTTATCCAGGTCCCACGCGTAGGATGCGATGTTATTGTCCGGATCTGTTGAACCCGATGCGTTGAAGGTTATGGCGAATCCTTCGTCGGCCGTGTACGGAGCCCCGGCGTCAGGGATCGGCGGGGAGTTGGGGTCGACTGCCACAGCCGTGTTGGAAAACGAGCCTGACTGGCCGATCCGAGCGGGTGTTCGTGTTTGAGTGTCGGAGCTGCCAGCTGATCCGCCTTCAACTGAGGTTGTAAAGACACTTGTTGTGTCGATTGTACCGGAAATCTTAATACGTCCTCCGCCGCCACCTCCGCCGCCTTGCCCATAATATCCAAGACGTGTGCCAGCCGCAAAGTTGGAGCCATTGCCACCGGAGGCAGAGAGGCTTCCATTTAGGACAATGTAGCCATCCAGCCAAATTCCACCGCCAGCGCCTCCACCACCGCTGGATGCGCTGGCTATCCCAAACGCGGTGCCCTGAACTCCATCACGGCCGTCGACAGTGATTGCTCCAGAAACGTCGATTATGGACGCGGATAGGGCAATCGCCCCACCGCCATCGCCACCCGAGCCACCGATCCCTGATGACGTAGTGCCATGATTCCCAGCACCACCACCACCAGATCCCATCTGAATCCCCGGCGCAGCGGTAACGCCGTAGCTTCCTCCACCTAAGGCAGCCGGAGGATTGCTGAGAGACTGGCCGCTGTTTCCACCTGGCCCGCCATAACCGGCTCCCCCACCGCCCGATGCATGGATGGCCGAGCCATAAAGGCCACCCTGTCCTGCCCCTGGGCCGTTTCCTGCGACCCCGTTTCCTGCATTGCCGATACCTCCGCTGCCCCCATCGAAGCCGGCACCGTCTCCGTCGAGAGTTCCTGCGATCGCAATTGAATCCGCGGCGACTGACAGCGGAATTCCTTCGCCAACGTATACCGTTGTTCCCGGTGCGACCACAAAGCTTCCTACATTGGTGAATGCCCCCTGAAGGACGTCGCCGTCAGCCGGAGCCAGATTTCCTCCGGCGTAATCGCCACCGACAATCGTTGCCAGCAATGCGCGATCTTCCAAAAGCTCTGCTGTGATCGCAGTGTTGGAGGCGCGACTTAATCGAGACTGGCGCGATCGGTTACCACGTCGACCTGTCATTCCTTTTAGAATCTGACGCCACGCTCGTTTTCCAGAAAGTAACATAAATCGGACTCCTCACAAATTTTGGGTGGTTGGTGTGAGAAGCGAGCGTAGAACTCGTCATGTAAACGGTGGGCGCGCAGTAATGCACGTTTCATCGTCGATGCGGTCGGTGAGATTTCTGTTTGTCGACGGGAACTCACCGGCCGTTTTTTATTCTGCGCACGCTCCCAAAGGGGATGGAATTAGAAAACACTCGTCGTCGGTCGGAACATCTAGGCATCGAGGCCGAGTTACCGCCAAACTTCTTGATGAACAGAGCAGTCAATTTGCGAAAAGCAAATCCTGCTTACCCAGAAACAAGAATCCAGTTTGATGAAGAAATCTTGGAGACAGAACCAATGCCGGCCCGACAGCACTGATCCTCAGAACTTTTTCGAACATGTGTTCATAGTTGAAGCAAGACGAATAACAGGCCTGAATTAGCCTGACAACTGAACACGCGTCGAATTCTTCTAAACAAACAGACGACCTGAACAGTTGTGCATAAGCTATTCAATTCAACGGCACCAGAATCAACACATTGGCTTTCCGTCGACCGTCCGGAAAGTCGATCGAGATCTCACCAAAGTCAGCTTCTACTCACTGACGGGCCGCATGATCCAGCGGTATGCAAGTTTCTCGTTTCGACTAACGATGCTTCTTGATGAAACGTCGAACCGCGTCGTACTGGCCGATGTAACCTTCGTCGTCTCGCAGCCGTACAAAGATCCGCATCGCCTTGTGACGTTGCTTCGGAGCAGCCGTTTTATCCAGCTTCAGAATCTCCAGAATCCGATCATGGAACAGTCCCAGCTTCGGAGCTGATAGGCGTCCCCGCCGAGCGTACTCTTCAGGCCCTGCCTGACCGCCGCGCAGAGTCTTTCGAGTCTTGTGCCGCGCCATCTCGCGAAGACTCATGCCATCGTGATGAGCTCGCCGAATCCGTCCGTAATCATCCACCTTGAGCATCCTCGCCGCTCGAAGGTACTGTCAAATTCAACAGTACCTTCGCGATCCCGGTGGATCCATTTTGAGCGCCGATCAAACCCCCGAAGTGGGGCCGTTTTACACGCCGATCTCCAGGCGAGCTACGGTCAATGAACCCAAACCGTGCCGTCGGTGACGAATCGAATTTCGTGTCGCCGCGTGGCGAGTAACCAATGACCAGACAAGGTTCTCCAGCTCTCAAATCCTTGGTTGAACTTAGTTCGATCGCAGGCCACGGGCCTTGTTCGTTGATCTTCATTACGGCGAGCCTCCATTCCGACGACCAACCAGCAGCCGATGCGGTGACGGTTCGTCCGTCATTCAAATGGACTTTCATGTCCGACTGCCGCTTTCGATGCCATCGCAGAATCGTGTCTGGCGTGAATATAGTCGTCAGTTCCAGCAGAGCCTTGCGGCCGATGGCGTGAGCCTTTACGGCCAATAGCCGACGCTGGTCGTCGTTGAGCAGGAGCCGTTTCTTTCCCACCTTCTTCTGCAGAGCTTCAATCTGCGCATTCTGGAATTCGATGATCTGCTGCTGTCGCTTGTTCACGCTGCCACAGAGTGCAGCAAGCAGAATGTGCCAGGGCTGCAGCAGGAAGGGCATGTTCGGCGCCAAAATCGTGCAAGTAGTTGAAATCAAGCGGCTGAGAATAGGAGACTCTGGCAAGCCGTAACTCCAGTGTTTTTGCAGCGTTTTGGGTTCAGTGGATTTTCTCGGCTCTACGGGGAACAACGGAACCATTGTTGATCGATGCGTAGAGATTCTTTGCCAACCGCCGCATAAGATCCTCACCGGCGTTGATGGAGCCGTTTCCGTCTTCATCGTAAATGGCGGCGAAACCACCTTCCTGGTCGGTTCGGTCGGTCAGCGCATTAGTCGCTGACAGCAGTTGCATCATGGTCAGGTCCGTTCCGTCGGCAACTCCAAAGGCGGCTCCACTTGATCCGACGTTGGCCAGCCCCGCACCGATTCCCGTATCTGTGACTGTGAAGCCATACTCAGCGGCGATCGTACTACCCGAAATACGCGAACTCGAGAAGTAGGTGGACAGTGCAAGCGCCATGAACTCCGCGTCGACCTTGCCCGCGCGGCCGCGGTTGAGTTGCTTTATGAACACTGCCACATCTTCTCCAGAACCATTCGCCAATTGATCGCCAAAGACATTGGAGAATGTTTCGGTCAACCAGTTGGCCAGTGAGGAACCTCCCGCTGCGATCAGCTCCTGTCCGTTCCGGCTGATCCAAAAACTAACGTCAGCGGTCTCAGCGCGAACGGTTTCTCGACCATATTTGGCGAACAGATAATCCGTCGCATCGACTCGTTGCAGCGAGAGTTCAATTTGGTCGTCCGGAACAATGGTACCACCGAGGTTGCCGAGGACCTCAGGTCCATCATCAACGCCGGTCGGTTGCAACTCGTTGATGAGATACGTTCCGGGGTCTAAGTCTTCAAATGTGTATTTGCCCTCTGAATTGGTCGTCGTGACCGCAACAATCGCCCCGGATGGATCGGTCAGCTCGACGGCGACTCCTTCAATTCCCGTGTCGTTGCCGTCAAGTATTCCGTTCTGATCGATATCGATGAAGACCTGTCCCGTGATCGAGGCCTGATTAAGCACGTTTACCGTGACAGTGGCTGTCGCAGTTCCGCCTTGACGATCGGTGACCAGCACGTCCAGAGAGAATTGAGCGACTGATTCATAATCGAGCAGCCGAGTTTCGGCGACTGTGATCTGGCCGGTTGCGCTGTCGATTGCAAATGCCCCGAGCTCGTTGCCGGAGGCGATGCTGAACGTCAGACTGTCGTTGTCTGGGTCCGATGCATCGACACTTCCAACGACCGTTCCGTCAGGAGAGTTCTCAGCGATATCCAGCGTCGAGTCATTGGCGATTGGGGCGGAATTATTTAATTCCGCGTTAATCCGCGCTAACGCAAAGTCATAGCGACGATTGGAACCCTGGTAAGAATAACCGGCGATGAGGACCCGTCCCTCCAAATCGATCGCTACACTTTGGCCGCGTTCATTGCTGCTGCCGAAATCAATAAAGAGTACGCCGCTGTCTGCAAACGTTGCGTCCAGCGAGCCATCTGCTTCGAGCAACGCGACCGTGAAGTCACTGTTCCAGTCGTTGGAATACCCCCCCTAGCAGAATGCGATCTCCACTTCCAACTTCGACGGAAGTGGCCTGATCGTACGCACTTCCGAAATTGAGAAGCTCACGTCCGTCACCGCTGAAGTCGCTGTCGAACCCTCCGGTGTCTGTCAGCCGCGAGACTGCAAAACTGTAGTATCCAGTTGATGGGTCATGCGACGTACCCGCAATCACAACGCGGTCTTGACTGTCAATTGCCACATCGTAACCGTAGTCTCTTCGCCCGTAGAAATCGACGATTTGTGTCCCAGTGCCATTGAACATCTCGTCGAGACTCCCATCCGAGTTTAACCGTGCGGCAGCGAAGTCTCGGACCGCTGAATCGAGGAGATAGCCGCTCACGACGATACGTCCCTGGCTATCGGTTTGAACCGCGTACGCTCTGTCGGAAGTTCCCCCAAAGTCGATGGTTTGTTTGCCATCCGAGTCAAAGCTTGGGTCGGGAGCTCCGTCCGATGTGAGTCGAGCGACGGCGAAATCGAGGTTGCCAGTTGGAGTGTAAGCGTACCCGGATAGCAGAATGCGGTTCTCGGCATCGACGAAAACACTTTTGACCTGTTCGCTATTCGTTCCGAAATCGACCGTTGCGGTTCCCGATGTACCAAAGGTCGAATCGATATCTCCATCTGGCGTCAACCTTATTACGCCAAAATCCAACGACCTTGCCGGCGTCCCGCTCACGAGAATTCGGTCATCGTGATCCGTCGTAATATTGACGGGAGTGCTTCCAGAACGCAGATCGAGAATCTTCTTCCCGTCTTCCCCAAACGTCGTGTCGATGCTCCCGTCCGAATTATAACGGAGCACCGCAGGCCCGAATGTAGTCTGTCCGACGACCAACACTTTGCCATCGGACTGAGACGCTGTGACCGCAGCGTCTCGATCGTTACCGCCCCCGACTCCAATGTCCGTTAAGACAATGCCAGATTGGCCGAATGTTTCGTCAAACTGTCCCTCCGATGTGAGCTGAACCAGAGCCCAGTCATTGAGTGTTTCGGGTTGTGTCGTCCATCCTGATAGCAGGACTTGATCCTGACTATTCGTCGTGACGCTATCGGTGAAATCTCTTGACGAATCGAAATCGATTAATTGCTTCCCGCCATCACCGAACGTCGTGTCCACTATTCCGGCTGTTGTAAGACGACTGACGACGAAGTCGTTCTCCGTCGATCCTTGTGTGGACCGCCCTGCCAGGAGCACGCGGCCTTGCGTGTCGAGGGAAAGCGAGGTCAGGAAATCGACGGAGCTGTGAAAATCGAGCGATTGGAATCCTTCATCTCCGAAAGTCCCATCCCCGTAACCATCCGATGTCATTCGCGCAACAACAAAGTCATATCCGGTCGTGCCCAAATTGGCGAAGCCACCAATGTAGATTCGCCCTTCATCATCAATCGCAACACTCTGGGCCGTATTCGTGCGATTCTGATACTTGAGCGATGAACGACCATCCAGGTCGAAACTGGGATCGAGCTCTCCAGCCGTAGTCAGACGAACGACAGAAAACTCTGAGTTGCCGCCGACAACAACGACGCGATCCGCGGCGTCAATCGCCACGGAACGACCGTAGTCGCTTATTGACCCCATGTTGATAATCTGTTTCCCATCACCGCTGAAATCGGGATCCGGATTTCCGTCGCTGGTGAGGCGCGCAACAGCGAAGTCGAAATCGCTGTATGTTCCCGTGCTCTGATCGGAATAGCCGGCAATCACAACTCGATCGAGACTGTCGATTGCGATGCTCATCCCACGATCCTCACGGCTGCCAAAGTTGATCACACGGAGCCCACTATCGCCGAAGCTCTCGTCCAGTTGACCCTCTGACGTGAGTCGGGCGACCGCCACATCCAACCCTTGACCGCCTACCGAAGTCTCGCCTCCGAGTAAAATTCGTCCTTGGCTGTCAATTGCAGCTGTGCGGGCACGGCTAGAATATCTGAAGTTGACCTGTGCAACTCCACCATCACCGAAGGTGGCATCCCTCGATCCATCTAGGTTGTATCGGAGGGCAACCATGTTCCCTGACGGTCCTGGTCCCACCACAATCGGTTTCCCGTCCGGTTGATAGATGGCTGAGTTGGCTCCTCCGTCTTGGCTCGGTTGGAGGACGTCTGTCAGGATTTTGCCGCCATCTCCAAATGTCGGGTCCAAGGTGCCCGCACTCAGCAGCGTTCGGACCTCGAGCATCTCGATGAACTGATCGTACGAGCCACACGAGCGTTTGCGCCGGGAGCTCGATGATCGCTGATAGGCGGCAAGACGCTGAACAATCAGCGTCGGTACGTTGAGCCAGCATGGATCCATAATCTTCATTGCAGTGCTCGTATGATTGATGGAGGGCATTCGCGTTGCCGACGATGCGAGACAGGCGTGCCTTAAATTTTCGCCAACGTGCTATGGGGCATCCGGCCCCACGTCAATAACCGTTGGATTGATGCGACTGTACGTGGCCTTTTGCAATCCAACGACAGCCGGAACCGTCAGTGTGCAGTTTGCCATGTCGGCATTCAAAAGGCCATCAGTCCGTCGCGGCGACAGTACGACGTTCGAGGACAACAGCGGACGTCCCAGGTATCTGCTGGATGAACGGATGTCGATTGATGCGTAAACGCCGGGTGATTCGAAGCGGACTTTGCCGCCGTTCACGGACTCTGGCTGATCGACTTCTGCATCAACCGCCTCGGACGGTTCGGCATGAAGGCTTAGGCATAATGCGATTACTTCTCTCTTGTTGTTCAAGGGCTTGATGAGCCTTTTTGGTGGTTTGGGGTTGTTAGTTCTTTCGGTGTTTTGTGGAGCGGTCGTCGCCTGAAGTCGGCCAGTTTCTTCAGACGTGATAGTTCTTCCGTGTCGACTCGGAAAAACCACCGCTGACCGGTGCGATCCGCATGCACCCAGCCGCGAATTCGCCATGTGTTGAGCGTCTCTCGTTTGATGCCGACCTCTGAGGCCAGTTCCGTCAACGTCCAGGTGCCGGTTTGGACCGACAAGTCGCAGCCTTGTTTTCGAAACTGTCGACTCAGACTCGATACGATAGCTCGCGTGAATTCAACTCCCTGAGTCGAAAGATATCCGCTCGCATTCAGCTTCGATGCCACTTGAGAATGTGTCCTGCCGTCGCGTTTCATGGTGATGATCTGTTCGCGAATCACGTCGGCCGATTCCAGTTGTTCGAACTCATGAACACCGCGACGAATTTCGTGATGGCTTTCGAAGCCGCCCACCCAGTGCATGGTGACTCGAACACGTTCGCTGCGGCCGATGACTTCCACTTCGACGCGATCAACCAGAGTTCGGAACACGGTCTGACGATCGACGCCGGACGTTGTCGCCGCCTGCCACAGCGACGGGATGTCATTTGACAGCCGTCGAATCTGTTCTTCTTCCAGGCGGCTCAGTCGCGAAGGCTGTTCCTGTTCGAAACGGTGCAACGACTCTTCCGCCTGACGTTGTGCCACAAGCTGAGTTTCCCAGCGACGTTCAAGTTCTGCTGCAACAAGTCGGTTGCCCGGGTCGACTTCTTCGTAACGACGTCGGGCCAGTTCGCTTTGATACACGGCACGTTCAACCGTCTGTGTATGATGCCTTGCCACCTTCGCGCGATCCGCTTCGATGTCGTCTGCGGCTGCAAGACTCAGGTCGATGGAAGCAGCGCTGAGTGATTGCAGCAGTTGGCGTTCAATGAGTTCATGGAGCGGAGCGGCGTTCATCGTCTGGCACTGTTTGAGTCTCCAATGAGCTCGCTGCATGTCGCACGTGAACCGCGCTTTGGACTGGCCCGCGTACGAAACACTCATGCGGCGGCCGCACCGCCCGCACACCACTCGACCGGCGATCAGCGATGTTCCTCGCGGCGCGCCGGTGCCGTAGGAAGTGCTGTTTTCCCGCAGTTTTTGTTGGTTTTTCTCCCATTGCTCCCACGTGATGTACGCTGGCAGGCGGTCTTTGATCAGCACTTCCCAGTCTTCCGGATCAGACCAGCGACGACCTGTTCCCGGCCGCCCGGGAACAACTTTCTTTCGGTTACATTCGCGTCGACCGTACACATACGCGCCGGCGTAAATCGGATGATGCAGCAGGCACAGTATCGTTGCCTGATTGGGCTTCCGCCATTGCAGTTGACCTTTGTTTGCGCCGCGATGATCACGCACGGGAACCTTGATGCTGTTCGTCGTGAGGTACTTCATCACGGCCGTCATGGCACCAAGTTCGCTGAACTTTTCGAACAGAAGTTCGACCACCTGGCGAGCCTGATCGTCGGGCTCTTTGGCGAGGCCATCTTCGGTGCGAACGTAACCGATCGGCGCGTGCGTGAAGAATTCACCACGCCGCGCTTTGTTGAGTTGTCCGGCTCGCAACCGTCCCTGAAGAACATGGAGTTCCGCTTCGCTCATCGTTCCCTTCAAGCCGAGCAGCAGGCGATCGTTGTGGTCTCGCGGATCATACACGCCGTCGGCATCGGCCAGCAGTGTTCCAAACACCGAACAGAGTTCGAGTAGCTGATGCCAGTCGCGACACGATCGGGCGAGTCGACTCATTTCAAGACCAAGGACAATGCCGACATGTTCCAGTGACACTTCGGCCAGCAGTTTTTGAAACCCAGGCCGCGCTTCGATCGTCCGCCCACTGATCCCGAGGTCATCATCAATGACATTCACCCGTTCTCGCGGCCACCCGAGCAATTCGGCACGGTCGACGAGTTGGTACTGCATGCGAGTCGATTCGACGTTTTCCTCAACCTGCTTCGCGCTGGACTGCCGAACATAAACAATGGCCAGACGTTCCAGATGATTGGCCGCAACTTTGGTGCTCAGCAGAGTGGCCCGAACATCGGGTCGAGCGGGTGGGCTGTGCTTTGGAGACGAGGTCTGCGGCGATGTGGCGGGCGTTGGTGAAGGCGTTTCAATCATGATTCGCCTCCTTCTGAGGAAGCGAATCAACCAGCATCCGAGTCATCGCCTGAACAACCGTCAGCCGCTGCTGATCGGGAATGACGGCCCAGATTCGATCGAGCGGGATCGTCTTCGTCGAGGCCGGATGGCTCGAAATCAGCCCGCGCGGGGGGCTCCGTCGGCGTTTTGGGAGAGTTCTGGCATGGGATTCCTCCGTGAATCTGCTGTCGAGAATGAAACCAGGCGGCAACTTGCTTTAACGCCGCTAAATCCAGTCTAATCTTCTCCGTGCTGCTTGAACAATACGAATCATCAGGGGCAGTCTGATTACGCTGTGATGAGCGCGTAATGGAACCTCCTTACTGAGCCCAGATTCTGCAACAGGCACGTGGATTCCAAATAAAGACGCTCTAAGTTGTGAGTGCGCACGTTGGCAATGTGACCAAAGCTGTCGGCGACAAGGTTCTTGTGACCAATGAAGTGATGAACGATGCCCCAAGCCATCTGCTTCCAGGCTTTTTGCAGACTGTGGAGGGCAGGTTGTTGAACTGAGATTCGCGCAATCTCCCGGTACACGAGCGTCCCACTGATACCCTGTTCGGTTCTGATGTGCGGGAACTTCCAGTTCCCAATTGTCTTCGAAACCGGTTCACGCTTCGGCGAGACACCAATGGTCGTTTGGGTGTTAATCTGTTTTCTTCCAGTCGACAAGTCCGCGGATGGCCTCTGGGTGAACACGCCAGTCGGGCGTCGGATAATTCTTCCCCCACGCACCTTCCGTGTCGGAGGCGTAGAAGAAAATAACGGCTGTCAGCCTGGGATAGTCGTCCAAAGCAAGAAACGCCTGATGCAGCCAGAAACTTTCGAAGTCGCTGCTTCCCGCAACTCCCATTTCAGTAATCATCAGCGGTTTGTCTAAATCAACGATAAGATTTTGCTTCTCCTCAAACGTGGTTCGAAAATCCCGGATAAAGCCGTAGGTTTGCTGATCCCAGCTAGGAAAGCTGTAGACCGGCATGCCAATGAAGTCGACATATTCGTCGCCGGGCCAATAGCGCACGCTCGTATCTTTCAACACGCCGACCCACACAAAACTCAAATCGGCTTCAGTTGACTTGCGAATACGATCAATCACGTAGCGATACGCGGCTATGAATTTCTGCGGATCCTTTCCCGACCATGGATAACGCTCCGTCAAGTCCTGGTCCATTTCGTGACCCCAGGAAACGTATTTTGCAACGGTTGATTCCGAGAGGACCTCTGCAACGCGATCGATAGATTCGTCATACACCCCTTGGGTGACGTCCTCAAGCAGTGTGTCGGCTTGATCATCACGATTTGGCCAGGGCTCAACCGTCAACAGAATCTGTCGCCCGGCTGCCTCAGCCTTGCTGATGCCGGCAAGTAATTCCTTGTGGTCGAACTGGGTCCACGAGATGTAGAGATGTTGAATCTTCAGATTGTTATGATCGCTCAACTCACCCGTCGGGTCGTAAGCGCCAAATGTTAGCCGGCAACTGCGGCCGGGCGATTTATTCTTTGGTGGTTGCACAGTTGTGAATTCCACTTTGGTTTTTGGCTTGTGATCGATGCTGAGTGTTACCAACTTGCTTTCTGCCTGTCGGTAGAATATGGCCTGCAAAGCCTCCTTGCCGTTGAAGAGGATCATTGAAACGGGCAGGATAACCAGCACACACAGGGAGCTCATCTGTTTTGAGAAACGGCTTTTCATTCTTCAGCACTCAGATTCTGGTGGACTTCGCGGCGGTGAATGAGAACGATCGCAAACAGTGCGATTGTGTAGACAATTTGCGCAATGATCAGGAAGGAAAAATATCCCGTTGCAGTCCCTGCATCAGAGATGCACAGCGTTGGAAGAAAGCTGAAGACAAGCACGGCCAGATAGGGGGCCAGAATTCGCCAATTCAGGGCATCGTCGTGGACGGCTCCTTTTGGTGTGACCCGGAAAGTGACATTTTTCCGCCGAATGGAATCGAACACGCCCATCACCGATCCGAGCAGCGACCACGGCCATCGAATCACCTGAAACAAAGCCATCTCCCACGAAAGGCATGGGCTGTCAGCGGGACGCAGCCAGAACTTCTGCTTCAAAAATTTGTGGATTGCCAGCGTAAGCAGCGTCAAGGGCAAGGTGTGTCCAATGAAGTCAAGATAGCTGACACGCACCCAGGGGACTTTAATAATGACCGCGACGATGGGCAGGATCAGGCCCGTGAGCATCGTTAGGCTGAAGAGCGGGTACCACAGTTCGCTGAGCAGAAACTGAACTCGCAATGGCCGAGAGAGTTTCGACCAGTATCGCGGCAGTAACGTCAGCAAGACTACCATTAAACTACGAGACCATTGAAATTCCTGAGTGATGCAGGCAGCCAATGTTGGAGGACCTTCGCCGATAGCGATCGCATCAATCGCGTGAATTCCTCGCCAGCCGTGGCCGTTCATCATGAGTGTCGTGCTGTGGTCCTCCGCCAGTTCGGGTCCAAGCCCACCAATCGCCCTGAGCGCTTCTGTCCGGACGGCATAGTGTGACCCGATGCAAAGCGGTGCAAAACTGCCGCTGTAGCCAGCTTGCAACGGACCATGCATTAAGGCCTCTGAGAACAATCGTCCTCTCGCCGACCAACTGGTCTTCGAGTTCTTCGAACAGATACTCGGGGCGGAAACATATCCAACCGCACCGTCGGCGAACGGTCGCAACATGTGTTCAAGGTAACGCTCCTGGGGGACGTGATCCGCGTCGAGTTGAACAACGAGATCATAGTTCTCGTATCCGTAGTGATCATAGAAATAGGCGAGGTTGCCTTCCTTACACTTGGTTCGCCGAGGCCATTGTTGCTGATGATATTCGGCCACACCTTTTCGACAGGAAACACGCACGCCGTGTTCTTCGCACCAATGATAGATTTCATCGGTTGGATCTTCATCGGCCAGCCACGTATCGTGCCGATGTTCCTGTGCCAGCATACCTTTCAATGTATCCTGAACCAGCTCAAACGGTTCTGATGGAGCTCGCGTCGTGACCATTGCCACACGCCACGACTCGGATATGGAAATCGTCGGATCAACCCGTTTCATGCGCGAGACAAAAAATATGAAGTAGCCGGGCAGACAAGCGGTCCACGTGACAAGTAGCGTATTCACAATAAATCCGACCCAGTGCGAAACATGCTCCAGTCGGAACCACCAACAGTAGAAGATGACAAGGCCTGCAGCCCATGAAACGACTAGAAACCTGAACTGACGGCATGCATCTGCATCCATTAGGTCGATGAGCAGCCCGGGGGAAATGCTTGGCTGGGCTGTCTTCTTGCGATTAGCCGTCAACTCGCGTTCCCCTGTTTGAGTGCCATTGGGGTTGATGGAGGAGAGCGATTGCACGACGTGAACATCCGATTAGTAGTAGTGGTGATTGGCTGACAACTCAAGATGCAGAGAGTTGCAACTTCCCCTCGTGGAATTCGACCGCAGCAACTTTTACACCAAACGACTACGACGATATGCTGACGACATAATTCCTTAGAATTCGAGCAACGCATTGGGTGGAGCGTTGCCTGTTCGCTAAGCAAAGACAATTATGCGTGCAAGTATTTCATGCAACCCAACGAACATGTTTTTCTGACGGATCATGTAGATTTTATCGGAGATTCGTTTTACACGCGCCGTTCACATGTCTTCTATCTGCTCAAGATAAGTTGGTCTGATTAGCTGCAAATGAAGCTTGATCGCTGGCTCAGAATTTGCAACGGCAGTCGCTTGTGAGTGTGACACTCAAATTAAAAACGATTGAACTCAACATGCAAGTTTCAAAACGAAATCCAGTCTGCGTGGAGCATAGTGATTCGAAAAGGTCCGGGTTTACGTTGCTCGAACTTTTAGTGGTCATTGCAATCATCGCTATCCTTGTCGCACTGTTGCTTCCTGCCGTCCAGCAGGCTCGAGAAGCTGCCCGACAAACGTGGTGCAAGAACAACCTGAAAGAGATTGGTCTCGCGATTCATAACTTCGAGGGTACGTACAAAAGTTTACCTCCTGGGGCTGTGTTCAGTCAGGCGAGCGGGATCAAGCGGGGGTCGATGTTTGTCTACCTCACGCCCTATCTCGAACAGAGCGCCATCTACGATGCTTACAATCTGAAGATGACAGATATCGAAGGGACGACATTTCCTTCGGGAGAACTCGTCGCATCAACAACTGTCCCGGGGCTACTCTGCCCCAGTGACAGTCATCCCGAGAAATACAACGATTTGGCCGCACATAACTACGCTGCGTCGCGAGGCCCGACTGAAGTCTGGGATAATCCTGCGTGTTCCTGCACTCACCCCTGGACGGGGCTTAAACTTGCCCCCATCGACGACAATTACAGGTTCGCAGGTCCATTCACCCGAGTTGGCACCCGTGCTAAATTCAGAGATGTGACCGATGGCCTGACCAATACAATTTTCGTTGGTGAAGTCCGTCCCGAATGTTCCGAACATGCTCAAAATGGATGGGCGGCGTCCAACAACGGAAACGGCTATTGCACAACGTTAATCCCCATCAACTACGATTCATGCGATCCGAACAACGCCGATCCATGCCGTCGCCCGTGCAACTGGAACACCGAAGTGGGGTTCAAATCCAGCCACAATGGTGGTGCCCAATTTCTGCTGGGTGATGGCAGCGTCCATTTCCTTTCCGAGAACATCGACCACCAAATTTATCAATACCTCGGTGCGAAAAACGACGGCAAAGTCGTATCCGAATTCTAAATAACCGAGCCGAGTTCCCGGACACGGCGGAAGCCAACGATTTGTTGGGCGAGGCGTTGGGTGAAGATGCCTTGACTTCTCTGGAATGCGTCACCAATCCGCTTCCATATCACGGACGGACTCCACCAATTCTCTTTTGTTGGGTGGTCCTCTTGCGTTATGCACCCATCGTGTACGCCGTGTGATCAGGATAGAATGCCGGAAGCGCTGACGACCGAGTTAGGCAACTCGCTTCGGTGAGACCAACCGAAGCCAACTCGAGGTCCTCCGCCAGCTGCCTAGGTAGTGACCACCGAACGCGGTCAACTATCGTGTGTCAGACGATACGTCGCGTTCTTTGGAACCACGATACTGGATAGCTTTTCCATACTTCGACGACTCAGGATCACACGTTAGACTCACCACATGGATGCAAACGAATTCAGAAATAGCCTTCCAGCTGCTGTCACAACTCGACTGGAAACACGTGTAGTCAACGCCCCTATGACGTTGTTCGAAGGAACAGCCATCGTCCATGAGACCGACGGTCCCACCGAACGTGAGGTTGTGATTGTCCACGAATGGACTCCGAGACCAGTCGTAGTCTGTCGGTATGCCACTTCCGGCCAGCACGCCTTTCGCGGCGATGTGCGACAGCTAAACGAACCGATAACGCTTGAGATTCCATCGCTCGGTATCCAGACGCAGGCTCGATTCTACGATGGCCACTCGTGCGGAGACGACCATCGCCACGGCCTCGCGCTTCAGAAGGCGGTCGAGATCAACGCTGGCGAGGTAATGTCGCGAATCGTCTTTCACGTCATAAACTGCCGCGATTTTTCGGAGGACATGATCTGCCACGCGTCAGGGGCTTGCAGTGCCGGTCGGATAGAATTTGAAACCAATGACTGGCAAGTAACGCTGGACTGCGTTGAGAACACAAGCGAACTCGTCGAGTCGTTGCGTCATCACGGCGGTCGGGCAATCACTCACCGCGTTCAGCTTTCTCGAATTGACGGCTCAACATTCGACAATAAAGCTTTGGATCAGATTGCCAGTCTGATTGAGCACTTCATTGCGTTCGTTACAGGGACATGGGCGTGCCTGACCCTCCCAATCGGCTACGTCAACGATGAGGAATCGTGGCAGTTGTGGAACATACGTCAGGGGCGTTCGTGGTCGAATCCGTACACTTGGTCTGCACATCTGCCAGCGAAGTTTGTGAAAGCGGTCTTCCCCGGGTTTGCCGAGAGATTCTCGGATGAGGATTGGAACGAACCATTCACTCAGGCAATCGATTGGTACGTACAATGTCGTAACGGAACCACTGAGACGTCCATTATTCTGTCGCAGGCGGCACTCGAATTGCTGTCGTGGGTGGTCTATGTTGAAATCGGCGGGGTGCTGAAGGGGCTGGCAGGATTTGAAAACCTTTGGGCGTCAGACCGAATTCGACTACTGCTTTCAAAAATGCTCGTGATGACTGAATTTCCGCCGAAAGTCACGGACCTGGCAGAGTTCAAATTTGATGGAAATCAGACATACGCTGACGGACCTCACGCGATAACCGAGATTCGTAATGGAATTACGCATCCAAAGAAGAAAAAGCGAGAGCGGCTTGGGCAGATGGGACCGGTCTTGCGACACCAAGCGTGTGAGCTCGGGCTCTTCTATCTCGAATGTTGTCTGCTAGGCCTCTCTGGATACTTCGGGCCATTTCGGGCTGATACCACCTGTGGAGCACTCTATTCTCGTGCTGCTGTTTCTGAACCCGTCTACGAGACAGCTGACTTCAGCCAACTTCCGGGAGTCGAACCAGCCGGTCCTAATGAAAAGTAGGACCGCAGGAAGTGATTAGGAGGCGCCTTTGGGTACGTGGCACACCGTTCAGCGCGCGCCGGTGAGACCAACCGAAGCGTTTTCTGCAAAACAATTCGGCTGAGCAGTCTTCCGCCACTTGCTGTCGACGATCACGGTTGGCTCGACGGCGACAGACGTCCGACGGGGCCTGATGTCTTGGCTGTGTGACCGTCGCTGAAGGATCTGTCAGGGATTGCCGGTTTCCGGGCACGATCGAGACGACCGAGTCCTGCCGCGAGCAGATGTACAATTCGACCGGGCTTGCTGAGTCTGGAACGCGGAATCGAAATGCGAACGACACCACCGCCGTATGTGGTTGCTGAAATGCCGTGTTCCGCCAGCAGTTGGCGAAGCTGCTGGTTCGGGAGCTTACGGACGGAAGGACTTTCAGATTGAAGCAGGACGATTTTTGAGCAAAGCGTCCGGTGCGGACTCAACACAGACCATGTTGGACAGCGTTGATGGATCGGCTGGAACTCCTGGGCAGCATTTGCGAATCGAGATACCTCGGAGCATGGCATCAAGTCTTTCACTGCACCATGTGCGGTGAGTAGCGGAACGACGTTCACCGTTTCCATCGGTCCGCCCCCCGTTCCCGTCGCGTCACAAAATTGTAGCAACGGGTCGTGGACTATCTTTCTGTGGAGTCGTGCCCTGTCCTGCTGTCGTGCAAACGCAACGCCCAGCGGCAGATAGGCTCGGACCCACTTGTGGCAGCCGCCGAAAGTGAAATCGGCGAGGTGGGTCCAGTCGCCGGTGTTGATGTGGCCGTAAGCCTGGGACGCGTCGATGACGGTGCGAACGTTCGTCGAACTGTCCGACAATGACCGCAGAATGGTTGGCAGCGGCAGACGGATGCCGGTGTGCGTGACGGCCGGCAGAAAGAGGCTGTCACTCCGGTTTCGACGGACGTATTTCAGAATCTCCCTGGCGACATCATCAGCAGTGAATCCCTGTTGCCAGATTCGCTTGCGTAGCGGCAAGAGCGATAGTCTGATTCTGCGAAGACGTGCGAAACTCTGGATCCATTTTCGGTAGGGCGGCCAGGTGAGATCAGTGAGCAGCAGATGACGTCGGCCGGCGGCAACGAGAGAACGGATCCCCGACTGCATCAGGCTGGTCGTGCGACTGGCCAGCAGGACTTTCGTGTCGGAAGTGGTGTTCTCAGCAAAGGTTTGACGAAGCTGTTGTTTAAGGCCTTCAATACCGGGCCAGCGAGTAAGTTCAGGGAATCGCTGAGGAATCTCGGGTGTCGCGGTGACTCCTTCAAACAGGAATTGTTCGGTGTACAGGCTGGAAGGGTCTTCGGCCATCAGGCGGACGAAGTCGCACTGCATTTTCAGCGCTGTTGGGGACATCTGTCCCAACCGTGCTGTATCGAGATACAGCATCGTCGACATGCGAACCTGCTCCTTTCACGGAGCCGATCGTAGAGCGATCAAAAGTACCGATCCAGGTTTGAGTTCTCAGAATCGTTGGGTTTCCGAAAAGATCAGGCGCTTGAAATCACAGGCTGGAGGGAGAACCGCAATTGCCTGGTTTCCTCCTGCTGATGCGGATGCGCAAAGAAATCGAACTGTGCGAATAGCTGAGAGATGCGGTGGTGCATCTCTCAAAACCTGTTGGCCGTCGTCGTGACAACTAACAGGTTGTCCCGTGTTACGAACCTCCTTTGGCGGAATCCGCTGGCTGACTGTTGTCAAAGATCCAGCTGTGGGCCAGGTCCAGGGCCAGCGCATACTAAGTTGTTTTGCCGGTAAGGATTTGCATCAAATAGTCAATGTTCCATCCGGCCATTCTTCTTTTCATGACGTTGCTTTGTTTGCCAGGATGTTTCTTGATGAGGCTGAGTGTGAGTCGTCTGAGCCATGACAAATTGTTCGCGAAGATTCGGTTTCGGACTCGACTCTCATCCTCGCGGTAGGTCATGTCGAGACTCCAGTGCAGCGTGTTTTCTATGGCCCAGTGACCACGAACCGTTGTTGCGAACAGCTCGCCTTTGCGACGCAGACTGCTGATGTAGTAGCGAACGTCAGAATGATGAATGCCGTCCTGCTCGTACATTCGGATCGCCGTTCCGATGGTCTTGAGTCCGGCCCATTTGTGGCCCACGTCAAAATCGACAGGCACGGTCGCCTGATAGTAGATTCTCTGTTCCTGCCGACCGTGTCCCTTCTCTGTTTCTTCATAGCGACTGACGGGACAGCGAGCGAAGTCATCCTCCAGGTGATCGAGAAAAAACTTCTGCACGACCTCATAGAGTTTCGGTTGGTTGCCTTTCAGGGCTAACACATAGTCTGCATTGCCAGACACGATCTGCTGCGCAATGTTTTTTTGACAACCCGCTGCGTCAATCGTAATGATCGCCTCATCGATATTGATTTCGTTCAGTAATTTCGGGATCGCGGTGATCTCGTTCGACTTCTCTTCCGTCGCCACCTGTCCCAGAGAAATCCCCTGATCAGAAGCCCACGCACTCACGATGAACAACGCACCCAGCCCATTCTTTTTGTCATGTGATCGACGGAGTGCTTTGCCATCAATCGCAATCTGTTTTCTGTAGCCTTCTTTCTGTTCGTCGGAAAGTCCTTCCAGCGATTCAATCCATTGCACGAAGCACGCTTGAAAGTCGTTCGGCTTCAGGAGAGAAAGGACGCGCCGGTACGTATCTTTTTTCGGAATGCCATGCGGAAGTGCCAGGTGTTTCTGCAGGCCATCGGCATTCAGTCGCGCCCATTCCGCAATCGCACTGGGGCCGTCGGCGTTGGCCAGCACTCCGCAAATGGCGATCACAATCACATCACCAAGCAGATGCAGACGATTGATGTTGGAACGCGGGTCTTTCAATTGATCAAAGTAATGAACAATGTTTCCTGTCAGCTCCTGGGTGACCGCCAGTTCAACTGTCGACATCTCTTGTCCTCTCCTCGTGAAGTCCGATGTTACGACACGAAAAGACTAACCAATACTCACTTGTCGCGCCAGCCTAAATTGCCCAAAGTGCGCGCTGGCCCTGGGGCCAGGTCTGAGACCTTCATCACCAATGGCAGGTCATCGCGTCCAAAGCTGGTGCTGTCTTTCCAGACATCACCGTCCTTGTAGATGCGACTCAGAGTCACGTTATGTCTCGTGCCGTTCTGAGTTTCATTTTCCCAGATGGCGGCGCGAATTCGTCCCATGCGAATCTCATTGACGGGTCGAGCCTTTCCGTTTGTGTTGGCCATGTCTTCCATTTCCTTTCCTCATTTTTGTTTTGGTCAATCAAATAAAACGACAGCGAACGATTCGTTGCTGAACTCATCCCAGTGCGGCGGTTCTGCCAGGTCGGGTGAGAAACAACACACGCGGTCACGTTCGCTGTCACGAACCGAACCGTGAAAAATCTCCCACGTTCGGTAGTACATGCCTCCGTAGTAAACGGAGCCATCGACGATGCGCAGCGTCCAGGCTTCCCCACATCGAATGTCACGACCCTCGTTCTCGTGAATCGTGAGAAACGGTCCGAACACAGGTCCGTCGACTTCGCGTTCGCTTTCTGTGGTCAGCAGGTTGTGGCGTCCGTGCCGCAACCGTATCCATGCCATCATTGTGCCCTCCGTTGCACGGCCACCTCCGTGTCATGTTCATCCCACGGTGGAGACGGAACATGATCCGGGCAGTAGCCAAGAAAGTTCTCCAGCGGCAGGTCCGGACGAAACTCAATTCCGGTCCAGCCGGCGGCCGCTGCCTCTTCATACGACGCCGGTGAACCAGCATCGCATTCGAAGCAGGACACACTGAACGGAACCCTTTTCGGAATTCCGTTCGGTGACTGCAACACCTGCCATGCCATTTGCAATGCGAATTCACAGACCGCTCGCACCACAGCACGGTTCCACATCGGCCCCATGCTTTGTTGCGGCAACACGTCGGGTGGAAATCCGCCTCTGGCCATCCAGTGCTTCAGGTCCTTCGCCGCAGCCTGCAGCTCTTCCCAGTCATGGTCCTTCCACGCTTCCAGCAGTCTTGTCCATGTCGCTTGCGGATCCATGTCACACCGCCAGTCCAAGCAGACTGCCGATCCGACTGTCCAGCTCCGCTCGATCGCCGGCGTAGCGCACGTTCTGCGACAGCCGGGTCAGCGCATCCACAATCGAGAAGATCGTAAAACTGCCCTGCACCGCTGCCATTTCCAGAGCCGTATCGATCAGGTGACGAGGAATGCGACGTTCGGTCAGCTGTTTGGCGACATCCTCTGAGCAATCACCCAGTTTCGTCGACATGGCATTCCGCAGCGTGTTGACGAATCCGTCGCGACGCTGATCACGCTTCCTCGCCAGCTCATCAATGATGCGGCGAATCTCGTCCAGACTATCGTGCACGCGAGCGGTATGCTTGCGTGTGAACTCAACGACTTCGACCGCATCCCACACGATGTGATTGGCACAGACTTTCTGAAACCAGAACGTCTGAATCCCCAGCGAACGGCGTCCGACTTCAGAGTTCCAAATGAAAAACCCGGGAGCAAACGCTTCACCTTCAAGTTCACACCAGCCGAGCGGATCGATCAGGAACGCGAACATGTCCTGTTCACCGCAGTAGAGACCCGTCCCACCAGAAAAACTTTTCTGGGGCGGACGGAAATCCACTGCCGTTTCCTTCACCACATCCAGCAGGTCGGCATTCCACAATCGTGTGTAGGAAACACCATGCAGCGAACGCGCCGTGCTGCCGGTGGACAGCACCTGCACCGGCTTCTGCGAACGCGGCAGAGTTTCCTGCACGACTTTGCTGGCAGTATCCGGCGACAGACGATTCAGCGTCTCTTTCCGAACACCAGAGAGGCGGCAGAGCTGACTGAAAGACCAGTCATTCAGGCCCACATCTCCTTCCCCTTCGACAGTCAGCTGAATGGAGTTGCCGGTGACGTGAGGTTCCAGCTTCTGTGGCAGCTGCCAGCAGTCGCGGGAAGCATCACGTTCCGTGCAACAATGATCATAAAGATCGTCGAAGGTTTCGAAGCATTCGTCCGCCGCGCGGCGGAACAGTTCGTCATGGGCCCGTTTCAGTTCGACCATTGCATCTTCTCCTTTCGCCAGTACCGAAGTACTGATTACAGAACCGAATTGACCGGGAGCACAGTGCTCACAGTCGAATCGATCCTGCGCGAAAGCAGCAGACATCAACCTTTGTTGCGGCTCGTGCTGAGCTGCAACGATCAAACCTCATCATGCACCACCGCCCCTCGGACCCCAGCGGGCTCCGGGAGGCAGATAAATCTGCGGGGCGAACTCATATTCGTGGTGGCAAAGAACGGCTTGATTAAGACGGAAATAGCATGGGCCAGGAAGATTGTCACGTTTCCGCAAAAAGAAAATCGGGCGTCTCGACAAGCCCCTGAATTCTCACAGGATTTGATCAGGAACTCCGGCTTACAGAATGCCACCGGGCGAGCAGCGATTGGAAAATATTCGGTCAATGTGTCTGCTTTCGTCGCAGCGTCATCGTGCGGGGCTCGCCAGAATCTGTCCCCGCACGATGATGCGAAGACGTAATTGCCCGGCCCTGACTCAGTCAGCATAGCCGCACCACCCGTCTGCTTTCCGAGCAGTGGATTCGTCGGGGCTTTGCGTCAGTGACTGACGCCTCTGTGGGATACGGGGTGTACATTGAAATCGTGTTGGTGGTCATGGCTCGCACAGCGGACCGGCGCCGCACGCAGGAGCCTTCTGGACGTCTAAACGGATTCTGTCTGAGCGTGAGTCACGTTGAGCGACGGGAGGTGCAAGGCAGTCAGGACGCCGTCCGCAATACTGTCGATCCCATAGGTATCACCTGCTCGCCTCGGGACGCGATTTCCTCCGTCATCTGCCAGCATATTGTTCCAGTGACCATAAACCACGGGCTTACCTGAATAGCACTGGAAGTTGGTGTGCTCCCCCCAAACCAGCACCTGGCGATTCTGCTCGCTCAGGGGATAGAGTGGATCAAGCCCGGCATGTGAGTAAAAGCCGTGCTGGTCTTCGTAGCAAACTTGAAGTTCCTGAAAGAACCGCAGGTGTGAATCCGGGAGAGTGTCAAAGAACAGGTCGTATGGCAGGCTGACTCGTTCGGTATAGATTCGCGGTCCCAGGGCCGTGAGCCGGTCACGAATCGCTGCGGCGGCAGCTGATGAATAGCTCTGAATTGTGGACAAGCCGTCCATACCGAGCAGCCATGGATGTTTGGTATGGTCATTTAGGGATTGCAGCATCCAGTCCTCGTGATTGCCGAGTAAAGACACAAGCTGCCCGGAAGTATGGAGTTTCAGATTTAGCAACTGATCGATAACGTCTCGACTGGACGGACCGCGATCGATGTAATCCCCTAGCGTGACAATCGTTGTGTCAGCATGGACACGTGGCAGAATCTTGTCGATCAGACCACGCAGAGCATCCGCATGCCCGTGCATGTCTCCGATTACAATCGTTTCCGGCATCAAGTGGGCTCCGCGGACGACAAGGGCAGGAATGCGTTGCTCCGGACAAAGGTAGCTACACTTACCGGGAAAGTTCAAACAAAATTCATCGTCGTGCCTCTCACACCGAGATTCGTTCGACCAGATTGCGCGTCACCTTTTGCTGACGGCGGTCATACAACCGCGTTGTGCGAGGGTCGCTGTGTCCGGCGAGAAACTGAACCGATTCCAGGGAGACCCCCTGATTCAGGAGATCCGTTACCGCCATCACCCGCAGCGAATGCGGAGAATAATGAGTCGGCAAACCAGCGTCCTTTAATCGTCGTTTCAGCATACACCGTACGTCGGCGGCCGTCATTGGTGACGACGTCAGTTGCTTTGTGCGACCAATGGCGGACCGCAACAGAGACTGACTCGGGTCACGGTACTGCAGAGTGATCAGATATGCATTGATGAATTCGACCAACTCATGCCGAATCGGAATGCTGCGAAACTTCCCCCGCTTCTCGTGCAACTGCAGCAATGGACTCGACACGCTGATCTTCACGTCGACGATTTGCAGCTTGACGATGGCTCCCACGCGAGCGGCCGTAAACGCCAGCAGCGCAATCGCAAGTCGGTCGCGCAGTCCGACAATGTGCGACGTATCGATGGAATTCAGTAACTGCCGAACTTCAATGGGCGGAATCTCGCTCGTCTTGCCTTCCGTCGTCGATGTTCGTTCGCCGCGGACAGACAAAGCAGGATTCAGCACCATCACATGCCGATTCACCATGCGATCAAAGAAATGCCGCAGGGCGGACAGGTGCAGCTTCTTCGTTGTGGCCGACACGGCCAGTTGATCGAAATACCGTCCGACGTGAGCTGGAGTAATCATCGCCAGTGACTGCACGTCCGGCTGGACAAAGCTCAGGAACCGCGTCACCGCTTGTCGATAAGCGCGGCGCGTATGAGCATTCCGCACATCCGCATGAAAGAACTCATCGGCGGCGAACCCAGCGGCTTGGCCCGAATTCTGAATCAACTGGGAACATGCCAGCTCTCGCTGCGTGTCGCTCGGTATGGGCAGCAACGACCCCCCCCGCCAAACATCCGCCGCCCCCGGCAAACGGCTCCCCGGCCCCCGCATAACTTCCTCGTCCATGTGCCTCCATGCCTGTTCCGTTGAACATTTGCTCGCCATACCGAGCCGAAAATTTACCCACGGTTCGACTCAGGAACCGCCAGCCACCACATCCCTACTTTGCCACCGATAATCTCTTTTGTCGATGACAAAGTGCGACACGAGAAATCGACACTCAAGGATGCCCGATTCAGAATAACCGCAAACGATTCGTCGATCTTCTGCTTGAGCGTGGAGATGAGTTTGGGAAGAAGGCGTGAGCGCCTGCGCGGCGTCGGAACCGACGGCGATGAGGATTAAGAACTTGCGTGGCAGCTGAACGTTCAAGAAGACAATGGAGGGGCTTGCTCGTACGTGCAACGCAGACTTCTCACTCATTCAATCTGACTACAGGGTGACGCGGTCTTGATGGCAGTCTGTAGCTTTCAGTGCCGTGGAAGACGATCGAGTGATCGGAAATCATTGATGAAACAGAGGACAGTGATTCTGGGAGTTTGTCGCCGAGTTTGGCACCGGAGTTGCCCCGCAAGTTGGGCAATGTGGGTTTTGATCTTCATATTGATGATGACAAACCGGTGGCCTTGACGATAATGTGCGGTGGCGATTGATCGCAAAAGGACTTTTCATGTTTCACAGTGCGGCAAAACTCCTGACTCTCCTGAGCGTGTTGTTTCACGCGGGGATGGGATGTTGCGCTCATCATCATCATTGCTCGGTCCTGAACTCGACGCCGGAAGTTGCTGAGCAGCAGAAATCGCAGGACACTCATCAGTGTAGCTGTAAGTTTCATTCTCACTGCTCGACCGATACCAGCGAAAATGCTGACGACGATGAGCCCGATCACAGTTCCTGCCCGTGTGGCGAGGGACATAGTGCTTGCTCAACTCACTGCTCGTGGCTGACGAATTCGAAGGTTGAACTGCCCACGGATGACGGGGTGGTGCTTCCTTTGGCACTCGCTGATGTCTGTTCATTGCACACTGCGAGTGATGCTTTGATCGCCAGCGGATTCCTGCACGGTCCGCCTTCGATGGCCGAATCGACGGACACACTGCGCGCCAGAACTCAGGTCTGGCGGCTCTAAAAGAGCTTCGCGGGTACGTCCTGCTGAGGCTCTGAATTCCTTGTATCACATGCTGTGATATCTGCTGCGCGATCGTTGCTGTGATCGCGGCGGACGGTGATTCAGTTGCTGGTAACCAGCACACGTTCTCCACCATTTCCCCGTGTAATTTCTACGGTTCGATGCTGCGCGATTGGCTCTGCTGCCGCTGCGCAACGGTCTCCCTATCAATACGGTCTCAGGACGGTTGTGTCCCATGAATTCTCGCATTCCAAAAATCCCGATGAAGTACGTTTGGCCAGTCACGATGATCGTTGTCATCGCGGGGGCTGCTGTCACTCGCGAACGGTGGTGGCCGACTTTGAATTCGTGGGTGCAGTCGACGGTCGCCGATAACAGGGCCCCGGCCGGGCTGGATGAACATGGTGAAGGCGAAGACGCTCACGACCCGCATGCCGGATACGATCATGCTGGCCATGACGAAGCGACTTCGCTGGAACTATCAGATCAGGCTCGGCGAAATCTTGGCCTGACCGGTGACGGAGTGGCTGAGATTCAACTGACAACGTTCAGCAAATCGATCACGGTTCCTGCGGTTGTTGTGGAGCAGCCTGGGCGAACGCGAATCCAGGTCGCGACGCCGATGACGGGCGTGATTACCAACATTCACGCTGCTGCAGGCGAAGCGGTGGAACCGAATAGTCTGCTGTTTGAAATTCGACTGACACACGAAGACCTCGTCCGATCTCAAACGGAGTTCGTCACGACGCTGGGCGAACTGGACATCGAAAACCGGGAGATCGCTCGTCTGCAGGATGTGGCTACGTCTGGCGGAGTTGCTCGAAAGACACTGCTGGAACGGCAGTATGCTCGCGACAAGCTGAAATCGCTGCTGGTTGTTCAACAGGAAGCTTTGCGGCTGCACGGGCTATCGGAAACTCAGGTGCAGCAGATCGCACAGACGCGTCGGTTGCTGCGGGAATTGAAGCTGTATTCTCCCAATGCGGACGGCACGACATCAAAGGAGCTGAAACTCAGCCGTGCATTTGAGCAAACCGCCATCCGTCCCGTCAGCATGGAATCGGCAGTGGCTGATCCGCAGCTGATTCTTCGAGAGTTGCTGGTCCACCGTGGTGAAGCAGTGGATGCCGGCGAACCACTGGGAACGCTGGTCAACTATGCTGAGCTGTACGTCGAAGGCATGGCTTTCGAACAGGATATCGCTCAGCTTTCCAATGCGAGCAGGAATGACTGGAAAGTCACCGCGTTGTTTGATGAAGCAGATGGCAAAGCGAAGGAAGTGCCGGGACTGGATATCGCCTATCTGGACACGGAGATTGATCGAACATCTCGCACACTGAAATTCTTCGTGCGGCTCCCCAACGAACTGACTCACGAAAATAAGCAACAGAACGACGTCCGCTTCGTCAACTGGCGATACCGACCGGGACAGAGACTGCAGCTTCGCGTGCCAGTGGAACAGTGGGAAGATCAAATCGTGCTGCCGATCGATGCGGTGGCTCGTGAAGGAGCGGAATACTTTGTGTTTCAGGAGAACGGCGATCACTTCGATCGGCTTCCTGTTCACGTGAAGTATCGCGACCAGTTTTCTGTCGTTGTCGCCAACGATGGACAGTTGTTTCCCGGTGACGTGGTCGCCATGAAGAGCGCTCATCAAATGCAAATGGCCCTCAAAAACATGGCCGGTGGCGGAGTCGATCCTCACGCCGGACACAACCACTAGAGCGGAATCCACTCGGATGTGCCCGCGGCGATAAGCCCTTCATTGATGAAGAGTGATCCCGCGAGGCAAGACATGTATCGAAATTCGGAGACGCCCTGGAAGGGCCAACAATGTTAAACGCCATCATCAAATTCGCTCTCAGACAGCGACTGCTGACCATCGCGGCTGCCATCTTCCTGCTGGGATATGGTTCGTGGCGGGCCATGCAGATGGACATCGATGTCTTTCCGGACCTCAACCGGCCCCGCGTCGTCATCATGACGGAAGCTCCCGGGCTGGCTCCTGAAGAAGTCGAAACACTGATCACGTTTCCGCTGGAAACGGCGATGAACGGTGCAAATGGCGTGCAGGCGGTTCGCAGTTCGTCTGGGATTGGGATCTCGGTGGTCTACGTCGAATTCGACTGGGGCACCGACATCTACACCGACCGCCAAATCGTAATGGAACGACTGCAACTGGTGCAGGATCGAATGCCGCCGGGAGTGAAGCCGACGCTGGCGCCAATTTCGTCGATCATGGGCCAGATCCTGATGCTGGCGATGTGGAGTGAAGACGAAACGGTCGACCCGATCGAATTACGGACAACGGCCGACTGGGTGGTTCGCCAGCGGATTCTGACGATTCCCGGCGTATCGCAGGTCTTCACGATGGGAGGCGGACGCAAGCAGTTTCAGGTGCTGGTCGATCCGGACGAAATGATCCGCTACGGAGTCACCCTGCACGAAGTGAAACAGGCCGTCGTCGGCAGTAACGAAAACGCAACCGGCGGCTATCTGGACGAACAGGGGCCGAATGAACTTCTGGTGCGAGCACTCGGGCGGATTCAGGATATTGAAGATCTGCAGAAAGTTGTTGTGGGCGTCCGTGATGGTCGGCCGATCGCGTTGGCTCAGATTGCCCGTGTCGTGGAAGGTCCGCAGGTGAAGCGAGGCGACAGTTCTGCCTTCATTCGCAAGGAAGACGGCACGTTGTCGGGCGGGGCGTCCGTTGTGTTGACCATCAACAAGCAGCCCGGAGCCGACACACGTCACATTACGGAAGCGATTCTGGAAGCCGTCGAAGACCTGAAGCAAACGATGCCGGACGACATCAACATCGTCCCAGTGTACTCGCAGAAGTCGTTCATCGACCGAGCGATCGCCAACGTCGTCGAAGCTCTGCGTGATGGCGGGATTTTGGTCGTCGTGATCCTGTTTCTGTTCCTGCTGAATTTCCGCACGACGTTCATCACGTTGACCGCGATTCCGCTGTCGCTGGTGATGACGGCCGTGGTGTTTTCGATATTCGGTTTCTCGATCAACACGATGACATTGGGCGGGCTGGCCGTGGCCATTGGCGAGCTTGTCGACGACGCCATCGTTGACGTGGAAAACATCTTCCGGCGGCTCAGGGAAAATCGGCAGGCGAAAGTCCCCAAACATCCGCTGGTGATTGTTTACCAGGCAAGTTGCGAAATTCGGAACTCAATCGTCTTCGGCACGATTATCGTCATTCTGGTTTTCATCCCATTGTTCGCTCTGTCGGGCATGGAAGGTCGGCTGTTTGCTCCATTGGGAGTGGCCTACATCGTTTCCATCCTGTCATCGCTGGTGGTGTCGCTGACGGTCACGCCAGTGCTGTGCTACTGGATGCTGGGCCGGTCGAAGCTGATGGATCATGAGAAAGACGGCTTCTTTCTGCGTGGTTTGAAGTGGGTTGGCGATCGCGTCATCCGTTTCAGCCTGGCGTTTCCTCGATTCAATCTCACGTTCACGGTGCTGGCCGTCGCTCTGGCCGGGTTGTTTGTCGTCAATCTGGATCGCGACTTTCTGCCGCCATTCAATGAAGGTTCGATGCAGCTCAACGTTGTGCTGCCGCCGGGAACCTCATTGGCAACATCCAACGAAATCAACAAGACGGTCGAACAGCGACTGCTGGAGCTCGACGACGTGGATCGCTTTGTCCGCCGAACTGGTCGAGCGGAACTGGATGAGCACGCAGAAGGCGTGAACATGAGCGAATACGTGCTGGAACTGAATCCGGATTCGCCTCGCAGTCGTGAAGAACAGCTCACGGAAATCCGCGAAGCAATGGCGGAGATTCCCGGCATCGTCACTGCTGTCGAACAACCAATCGCTCACCTGATTTCGCACATGCTGTCTGGTGTTAAAGCTCAGATCGGCATCAAGATCTACGGCGACGATCTTGACGTGTTGCGGCGCAAGGCGGGTGAGATGGAAGCTGCCATCAAAGGCGTTGACGGCGTCACCGACCTGATGGTCGAACCGCAGGTCATTATTCCTCAGATGCGCATTGAACTCGATCGCGACAAATTGCTGCTGTACGGCATGACGGCAGCCGATGTAAATGAATTCATCTCCACCGCGATGAACGGCGACGTTGTTTCCGAAGTATTGCTGGGGCAACGAACGTTCGACCTGATGGTGCGGCTGGACGAGGACTATCGCGAAGACGTCCAGAAGCTGAAGCGTCTCACGATCGACCTGCCGGATGGTGGCAAAGTGCCGCTGGAAGCGGTTGCGAACATCTACGAATCCGGTGGACCAAACACCATCAATCGTGAAAGTGTGCGGCGGCGAATCATTCTGCAATGCAACGTCAGCGAACGTGGAGTGGTGGACGTGGTGGAAGACATTCAGAAAGTGGTCGCACCAGTCATTGCCACGATGGATGACGGCTACTTCGTTGAATTCGGTGGACAATTCGAAAGTCAGCAGTCGGCCACGCGAGTGATCGCCGGGCTGTTTGTGGTGTCGATGTTTGGCGTCTTCATGGTGCTGTTCACGATGTTCCGTTCGGTCAATCTTTCACTGCAGGTCATGGCTGCTCTTCCGATGGCGTTCATCGGTTCTGTGATTGCTCTGGTTGTCACGGGGCAGACACTCACCGTGGCCGCGATGGTCGGCTTTATTTCGCTGGGCGGCATCGCGTCACGCAACGGAATACTGCTGCTGAATCACTACCTGCACCTGGTCAAGTACGAAGGCGAAAGCTGGAATAAGGAAATGATCGTGCGAGCGGGCCTGGAACGACTGGCTCCCGTGCTGATGACAGCTCTGACTTCCGGTATTGGACTCGTTCCATTGGTGCTGGCATCCGGTGAACCGGGCAAAGAGATTCTCTACCCGGTCGCCACCGTCATTCTCGGCGGATTGATCAGTTCCACACTGCTGGATTTCTTTGTTCACCCGGCGTTGTTTCTGCTGTTTGGCATGAAAGAAGCACAACGAGTGATTGAGGCATCGGGCGAACAAATCGAGATGGAAGAAGAGTCGCACGAGCACGTCGTACGCAAAACAGACACACCCGAATCTACAACGATTGTAGAGATGACAAGTACCTAACCTCTTTTGGCGAAGTGGACGTCGCGAAAGACATTTTTTCTCAAAGGAGACCTGAAATGAAAACGATTCTGAAATCAATTCTTGTGGCTCAATTTGCACTTGGCCTGGGCATCGGCAGCACGCAGGTGTTTGCTCAACGAACGCCCGTCGGCAATCCACCATCGATCGCCTATCGACTGAAAGAAACGAAGACTATTCACTTTGACGATGCTCGCAAGGCACAACTGCATCTGGATGCCGTCAAGAAGCTGGGCTGTGAAGCCAAACTGGACAATCACGGCGATCATCAGGATGTCATGTATCGCCTGACGACATGGAAGGCCTTGACGCTGGCCGACGAAAAAACGGCTCATCAATGGGAAGACTGGATGAAGAAGTCCGGCTTCGAAACTCTGCACGCTCACGGCGAAGATCACGACCATGCAGGTCATGATCATGCTGGCCACGATCACGGAGCCACCGGGGATTCTCATGCTGGACACCAACACGGCCTGGCGGACGGCCACTTTCATGGCGACGGACACGACCACGGTCACGCGTCAGAAGAAATCCTGACGTACTCTCTGTTCGATTGGAAGACGACGCATTCCCGTGATCAGCGTGAAGCCGAAGAACTGGCCGCCATTTTGAAAGGACTCGGCTGCGACGTGCAGACGCGACCTCACGGTGACCACGACGATGTCATCTTCCGCTGTCCACGACCAATGCACGTCGAACTGGCATCACACAAAGTCGCTGCCGGCTGGGAAGACTGGTTGAAGCGAACAGGCTTTCGAACTCAGCACGTACATTAAGAACAGACGAGAGGCCAGAGTCCTGTACGAGAGCAGAACGCACTGACTCTCGTGGGACTTTGGACTTCAGTCCCTTAACCCTGAACTCATTATTCACAACAGAAAGTTCTCACGATGAAACTCAATAAAATCACATGGCTGCCATTGATGACAGTCGCAGTTTTTACGCTGGCGGGATGTCAGGACGCGGCTGAACCAACCGGAGACAGCGGCGCGCCTGTCAGCGATCTACCACCGCCGACGATGGACGATCACGCCGGTCACAATCACCCGTCTGAAGGTCCGCATCACGGCGACCTGGTCGAGCTGGGCAACGAAGAATATCACGGAGAAGTCGTGCACAACGAAGATGCCGACGCACTGGAAATCTACATTCTGGACGGTTCCGCCACAAAACAGGTGGCCATCGATGCCACAGAACTGACCATCAACGTCTCTCACGATGGCAAGCCAGAACAGTTTACTCTGACCGCCAAACCGGATGAAGGTGATGAAGCGGGCAAGTCATCACGGTTCGTGTCTGACGACAAAGAACTGATGGAACACCTCGACGAAGAAGGCACCAACCCGCGAATGGTCGTCAAGATCAACGGCAAGTCATATCGCGGTGAGATTACGCACAGCCACGACCATGAAGGCCACGATCACGGGCACGACGACCACAAGCATGAAGACAAGTAACTGACACCGAACTGCGGCAACTGCGTAGTTGCCGTTCAAGCCGGGTGTGTCGCCGATTGGATGCGGCGGCATGCCGGGCTATTCCTTAACAAGATCAATTCTCAACCCGCATTTCAGGAAATGGAGTTCCCGCAATGACTCTTACCAATCGACGTGGCACTGCCACACTGCTCGCTCTGGCGATCGCCACCGCATGTCTTTCCGCACCGGCAGCAACGTATGCTCAATCGTCCGGGCAAAGTTCGCTGGCAGAAGCCGCAAAGCAGAACAAGTTCGCGTTCATTCTGTTCTATCGAGACAACGACGCCACCACACAGGCGATGTACAAGGTACTGAACGGAGAACTGGCTGCTCGCAACAATGCAGCGTTTGTTCCCGTCAATATCACTGACCCACAGGAACGACCCGTCGTCGACCAGTTCGATGCCAGTCGAACACCGATGCCCGCTGTGATGGCGGTTGCACCCAACGGTGCCATCACCGGCGTGTTCGCTCAGAAACTGACCGCAGCTCAGGTTGACGCCGCCATTGTGACTCCGGCTCAAACTCGCTGCATGCGAGCCCTGCAGGACAAGAAACTGGTGCTGCTGTGCGTGCAGCCGACTGGCAGCAGGGACGTGCCCATCGGCGTGCAACAGTTCAAGGCCGCCAAACTGAATGTCAACCGGACTCATCTGGTGAGCCTCCAGGCGGGCGATCCGGCGGAATCAGAGTTTCTGCAGCAATTAAAAGTTCGTCCGGATACTCGAACCACAGTGACGGCGTTCATGGCTCCTCCCGGAGTCCTGCTGGGAACGTTCAATGACAAGGTGACGCCAACCGTTCTGATGACAAAGCTGGCCGCCGCCGGTCAATGTTGCGACGACCCGAACTGCAAGCACGGAAAACCGGCAACGGCGACAAAACCGACGACTCGCCGTTAATGCAAACAAGCGATCTTGCCACGTACTGTGCATCACGGTGTCGGGTGGGATGTGTCGTCCTGCCCGCGTCATGGCACCCTGCCGCTGTTTCTGAAAACTGAAGCAGCGTGGCATCCGATACACGACGGATTTCGCCTTTCCGCCGTCGTCCGGGTGTCGCGCTGTGTTCTCCAGAAGTTCGGGATAAGGCATCGAAACCTTTCCCGGCGAAACAATCGAAGAACCGTGGAAATCATGGCGAATGCGGTGAGCGACCGTCGTTGCTCATCGCGGTGCAGCGCTCGCACCTTCTGTCCTCGCGAGTGCTGCACCACCTTTTCATTGTTCTGAAACAAACGACCTGATGCACGCAAGTTGCCTGCATCTCAATTCAAGCGACCAACGGAAGCAACTTCCAAGCGACTGTGTCGCTCGGCGGATCGACGTGCCACGTCAAACCACTCACCACGCAAACTGCGTCAAGGGCCATGCCCTTGGAAAGGAATCCAAATGAAACTTCGCAATCTGATCTGGAAAGAACTCTGGCAGCGGCCCACACCGCTGATCACCAGTCTCGCCGCCGTCGCTTTGGGAGTCACCGCACTGGTGGCCATTCAAAGCATTACCGTGTTCTCGGAAGAAAAAATCGCCGGTGACATGCAGTCGCTGGGAGCCAACGTGCTGGTGCTGCCCACTTCGGTGTCACTGCAGGATTACTATGCCGCCGATATGCACGGGCAGACCATTCCCGAAGAATACGTCACGCAACTGGCACTGGCTCGCATGGCGGGCGTTGAAAACCTCGCTCCGAAACTGTGTGTCGCAGCGGAAGTCGATTCCATCCCCGTCACGCTGACTGGCATTCTGCCGCGATCGGAGTTCGAAACGAAGACGGCCTGGCAAGGAATGAGCTTCCTGGCCAATCCAGTTGGTACCGATCGAGGTTGCTGCAAGAAACCCGTCACCGACACCAGCGGAGAAAGCGACCCGACAGCCCTGGCGACGCAGCGAACGGTGCAGGATCTGGGCAAGGACGAACTGATTCTGGGCTCGGACATCGCTGCTCAACTGGGGGCCGGTGTTGGTGACGAACTTCCGTTGTTCGGTGAGAACTTTCACGTGCTGACCGTACTTCCTCCCACAGGTACCGTCGACGACAGCCGATTGTTTGCTCACCTGCATAGCGTGCAGCGGCTCAGTGATTCCGGTCCGGTTGTGAACGTCATCGAAATCATGGCCTGCTGCGAAGACGCAGCCGGTAGCCTGATCACGGACTTGACGAAGGAACTGCCCAATACGCGAGTTGTCACGATTGCCCAGGTCGTGGAAGCTCAGATAGCCGTGAATGGTTTGATGTCGCGTTTGTCGTGGGTCTTCTTCGGCATTCTGCTGCTCGTTGCCGGAGCCAGCATTGCCAGCGTGATGTACGCCAACGTGGCCGAACGCCGTCGTGAGATCGGAACGCTGATGGCCCTGGGAGCGACGCCCGGCTACGTCACACGCATGTTTCTGGGCAAGGCCACGATTCTGGGAGTCGCCGGCGGAGGACTTGGATTCGTTGCGGGCACCATTCTGGCGATGGCCATTGGCCCGCAGCTTGTCGGCGTGAGCGTTCTACCGCTGCCGTATCTGTGCGGTGTCGGTATCGCCACAGCAACCGTCATTGCCGTGGCCGCCAGCTACCTTCCAGCGCGTCGAGCGGCACGACTCGATCCGTGCCTGTGTTTTGCGGAAGGTTAAAAGCTGAGATTCGGATTTGTCTGACTGCTTCTGCGACACACATCGCTAATCAACTGACACTCAACCCTTGAAAATGGATTTTCGAAATGTTTGAACTTAAAAACGTCACAAAAACTTACGAACGCCGCGGCCAAACGGTCAACGCATTGAACGATACGTCACTGACCATCGGCGACAACGAATTCATCGCACTGGTCGGTCCCAGCGGCAGCGGCAAGACAACCATGCTGTCGCTACTGGGCGGCATGATGGCTCCAACTGCCGGAGAAGTCCTGTTCCGTGGCGAATCGCTGTACGACATGACGCTGACGGATCGCACGAAGCTGCGACTGAAGAGCCTCGGCTTCGTCTTTCAGTCGTTCAATCTGGTGCCATGGCTGTCGGCCATTGAAAACGTGCAGGTGCCGTTGAGTCTCGCTGGTGAATCGGCATCAACGCAGGAAACCCGAGCCGCCGAGCTTCTCGATCGAGTCGGCCTGTCCGATCGTCTGCATCACTTGCCGTCCGAACTCAGCCAGGGCCAGCAACAGAGAGTCGCCCTTGCACGAACACTGGCCAACGATCCCCACGTCATCCTCGCCGACGAACCCACCGGCAACCTCGACCCCGATTCCCGGGAACAGGTCATGAACCTGCTGTCTGACTTCCACACCGAAGGCCGCTGCATCATTATGGTGACCCATGATCAGTTCGCGGCGGATTATGCGGAGCGGTCGCTGAGGTTGATTGATGGCAATGTTGACAATGCGCCTTTAAAGGCGAGGGCGGCGTGAGTTTCCATCTTTAATGAGGTGCTTTACCGATCAATTCACCGGAATCGCTCTCGCTCTTCTTCATCAAGCCACGATTTGAGATCGGCTTCCGCGTGTTCTTTACCGATCGCTGCACATTTTCGCACGTCGAGATTTGGATGCTCAGTCAGTAACTGCCACGTTTCGATTTCTCGCTCATACTTTTGCGGCACCTGTTCCATTTCCACGGAAGAGTTTCTTGAATTGTGAACAATTCTCTCCGAAGAAACACCATGTCTCCGCGCTATTGGAACAATAGCCTCCCATGTCTTGTCTGGGCTTCGAAATAGTGGCACCTCGTGTAGATTCTTCAATCGCGAGTCTGAGAGAAGTGATTCGTACGCTTCGGTGGACCTGCCCACGAGCAGTGAAACGAGTCGCCGCCCATAGCATGAATCAGCTGCCACTTCTTTCAACAGTTCAATCCGATCTCTCGAACCAACACCAGCAACAGCATGGCGGAACACTCGCTCAGGAAAGTACGTCCCATTGGGATTCGAGGCGGAAGACCAGTGGCGAATCCATTGTCGCTGCAGCGAGGTGTCTGATTTGAAGATTTCTTCTAAGTGAGATGCGTCATCGCAATGAAGAACGATGGCCGTGCGCCAGACCGGTAGCAGTTCGGAGGGAATCGGTCGAATTTTACGACAGTACCAAAGCCCCGTGAGAGCATTTTGAACAACGTCTTTAGAGCTATGTGTCAGGAACGCGTGAATGGTCTCGGTTGACAGACGGTGTCTCAGCGTCAGGTTTTCGACCAACTCCGGTACGCTTCCGCACTTCTCGATTGCCGATTTTCCGAGTTCAGAATCAGCCGATACGTGGATCAGCGCAACTTCGACGGCACACCAAAGATGCGTGTCGTCATCCAAACACTGTTTGAGCCGTGCCTCCCAGCCGACTTCCTTGCTTTCCGCGGCTTCCATCAGAAACGGCCGTAGTAGGTCGGCACGCGCATTTTGAGTAATGATGGCTTCTATCCAAGGATACTGCCGGTCCACAAGCTTTGAGATTTCCTCGCAGCAAACGCGGCAATGATCGGGCCATGGATCTTTCATCAGCTTTGACTGATCGATGCACTGTTGAATGCTCGCGATAACGTCAGCAGGTGGTTGTTCTGACCATGATCGCGCCAACTCGATGGCATCATTTTGGAGCTCAAGCTGGAGGTCAATTTTTTCGTCTGTCGTGCCGCGTGGGCGTCCCGGGAATAAAACTGAGAACGTCGGATCAATATCACAATGTAGCGGAAAGTTATAGGAATCAGCGAGCCGGCTGAGCGTCGTCAGGACGCCCGGACACTCAGCCCCGAGCTTAGCGAACTCTGGGAGTATCCTGCGTGCGCTATCATCCAAGACTTTGCGGTGTTCGTCTGATGCTGCACTTGCACCGAAGTTCGGGAACAACCAACTGTGCAGCGCCTGCAAAATGGCATTCCAGTTATGAAACTCCACGCCACTCAATCTGACCAGGATTTCGTCCCATAGCTGATCGATTTCCGGTAGTTCATCGGCGGTCATAACGCCATGCCGGAGAGTGAGCTGCATGTGGTTCCCCGGATCATTTTGAGTATCTTCAAACATCGGGGAGGCGATGATCGGAACCAATTGAAGCACAAGATCGATTGACGTGCCTTCTTCCAGGGAATCTTCAGCTGCGTTCCATACAATTCGCCTTCGTGTTACAGCCGCACCGGTCCCTGGCAATCCTGACTTTGACCAGTCGCCGATCAGTCGCAACGGATGATCTGAGGCTGCATTCAACGGGCGATCGTCACCTTCGGATGCTCTCAGGAGAAATGGGATTGTCTTACGCGGAGCACTTCTGAGAAGTTCAAAAGCAATGTCCCGCACAAGGTCCGGTCTATGCTCTAAAAGGAACTCAGCGTGAGACTCACACGAGTACGCATAAGCCTTCCATGTTGAAATGTCATCTACGGTCTGAACAAGCTCAGCCAACTTGTTGGCTGATAATTTTGCCCCGCGACATTCAGCGGCAATCACTGATTGAACTACGCTTGCGGCACTTTGTGACTGATTCAGAAATGACTCCAGCGGAATTCGTGCAGGGCTGCTAAAGAAGTAGTCCCGGACCAGAATAGGCCTCAACGATCTCGGGACAACAGAAACAGTCCCATTTCCCAGATCGTAAATGACACCTCCAAGCGATAGGTCATTCGCAATCTGCATTACTCTTCCAACGGGATATCCAAGAACCTCCGCGACTAATTCCATGGTCACCCCACATTGTCCGCCAACGGCGAAGCATGCCAGGATTTGGACTGCGTCGTCATCGATCAGAGCGGTCAGCCTTGGCCTCAACCATGCAGCGAGGGATTCGCCGGTCCAGACATTCTCAAAGTCAGATCTTGTGCCACCAATGCACGCTGCTGCCAGCATGACCGCCCTACCGGGATAACCCATCGCCTGCTGGACGACGACGTGAAAGAATTCGTTAGGCCCGGAAATTCCACATTCTTTTACCAACTCCACTATCTGCTGATCGGAGAGCGGTTGAAGCGATCGCACACAGGAGTCACGTAGGCCCAATGACTGAGCCACCTTTTCTGCACTCCCCGGCCAACAGTCTGCAACAACTGTGAAATCACAGTCAAACTGGTCGCGGTAGTGGAGTAAGAACTCAATCGTATCGAGCCTACCATGAGCATCTTCAATGACGATGCTTGAAGGTTGCTGATCGCGAATCGCATTCGCGATTTCCCCCTCGTCTGTACTCGTCAGAAACAGTCCGAGTCCTTCGTCCACAAATCTCTGTAGCACGAACGTCTTGCCTATTCCCGGCTGGCCTACGAGAAGTCGATCACCGGACGACTGCACCAACCAATCGAATTCACGATCGCGACCGATCGCGGTTGAACATATGCGAGGTCGCAAAGATCGCGGGCGGCACGATAATGCCGCTGGCTTCCCTGAGATTCCAAGCAGTAGCTTTAGCCAACGGCTGTTATGCAACAACAGTTCAGCTATGGCGTCGCGGGTATAGGGCGCAAATGCCAGCGTGTAGCCGAGTTCAACAACGCGTTTTTCAATATTGCGGCACTTCCGCGGTGTGAGATGCCGACTGGTCGCGACGAGCACCTGTTTCTTTCCTTGTCCTTCGGCAGTGTGTTTCTTCAGGCTCTTCGTGACATTTCGAAGCACGTTCTCTTCAGTCGTAAAGCATAGAATCCCTCGTCCAGATTCGTTTGACCATTGTCCATCGACGCCCGCATCGTCGCCGCCAGTTGCAGGAATTAGATTCGGCCAATGTGCTCTCAGGAGACTGCAAACGCACTGCTCAAATAACAGATGATCTGTCACCAGCGGGAGTCGTTCAATGATCTTGTCGTATAGCGGGTCGCGATTCATGGACGTGGAAATGGATATCGATGAAGGATGTGACAATCAATGGATCGTCCATTCGGCACGAAATTCTGTCAATTATAGACACTTCGCACGATGACAAATAGAAACGGCCTGCACAATGGCAGGCCGTTTGTTTTGCTTTGGTTGTTTAACGTCTACGCCAGTTTCAACGACCAGCGGGAGTCGCGATTTCTATTCGGAGCGTTTGCTCTATTCCACCGCCGAACACGGCGAGGTTAAGGCAGGCTTGGCGGAGGTGGAGCTGTTGTCAGGGGTGCTCCGATTCCGCCGGGCGGTGGAGCCTGACCGCCGGTGATGGAGCCGGGAGGTGGAGCCTGCTGTACTCCGACGTCGTTCATCAGGTGGTGCAGAGCGGATTCGATCATGTCCATTTTCGACAGGATGCCAAGCTGACCGATCTGACGGTGGTGATGTCGCGACCAGCCTCGAACGTCTTCCTGAAGGTGATGGAACAGTGCGTCCATTCCGCCAAGTTTTGAGCGAATGGCGGCTCGGTCGTGAGCGTGTTCGGCATCATGAATGAACTTCGCCACCTGCATCAACTGGTAGCCTTCCGCATAGGTTTCACGGAATCCGTGATTGTGCGAATAGTTGTAATGCAGGTCCAGCAGGAATTCGTTGGTCAGTTCTTCCAGACGACTGGCAAGATCGTCGACGTGTGAGAAGCTGCCGTACTGAACCGCCACGGGCTTGCTCACGACATGGCGTCCGCTAATCGATGCCGTCTGTGGAGTATAAAAATACTGGCCGTTGTGGACATGGTACGTGTCGTGGTGATTTCCATGATGTGGCACGATGTAGGTCGAATTCTGATGAACGACATCGTGATGATAGTTGCCGATCACGTGGCCGTGTGAGTCTTTGATCACATGGTTGTGGTGATCGATGTGATAGCCAGGCGTGTAGTGGTTCTGGTGCGAGCTATGGCCGTTGTGAATAATATGGTTGTTGTGGCCACTGTGGTGCTGCTGGTGGTTGTTGTGGTTGTTGTGGTTGTTGTGCTGAACGCCGTTGATGATCCGCCCGACTTGATTGCTGTAGCGGCGTATCTGGGCTGAGGCGTCCTGCGAAGTTGCGGTCAGCAGCAGTCCTGCCAGTGCCGCAAACGCGATGCGAGAAACGTTCATTGTGAGCTTCCTTCCGTCTATGGAGAGAGATGACTTCCGTGTGGTGAGATAATGGCCCGCCGCTCCGCAACGTTCCTCGTGTTTCAGTTTACTGCAGCGTAGTGGCAGTTTGATAGTCTGCGAAGAATGCACACCTTGTGCCAGTTGGCCAGAATTCGCTTTCGGTCAAAAATTCCTTGACTAAACGGCAGGTCATGGGAAAGTCGCAGATTCAAACCGTCATCCACGCGATATGCTCTGTCGTCAAAATGACATCCCATCACACGACCGCGTCAGTGTACGGAATGGGTCACTTCTCCATCGCTGTTTCGCCTCCGACACCGCCAAATGCGAAGAATTCGTGACATCTGAGTCGGACATCCGGAAGACCGAAAATTCGAATACGGTCATTGGCTGGTGCTACGCGTTCTTCTCGTGTCCGGGCTACGGCTTCGATTCTGGAAATCTCGTGGGCTCGTCAGATCGGGTTGCTGTTCGGACACACGACGCATGCTGCTGCTGTCGTGCTGGCTGCGTACCTTGTGGGACTGGCCGATGGCAATTCATTGGGCGCTCGCATGGTTCATCGTGTCAATCCATTGAAGGCGTATTCCGCTGCCGAACTCGCGGTTGCCTTATCGTCGTGCGTTGTTCCTGTGATCTATGCGGCTGCCCATACCGAATTGGGGGCGGGTCTGCTGCGGAATGATTCCGTGGCGTCGCAAATCGCCCTGCGCGCGGTCTTCTGTATGATCGTGCTGCTCCTAGCGACGGTTGCCATGGGCACCACGTTACCGCAGATAGCGGAATTCCTGTTACGAAGCCGGCCATCGGAGCATTCTCCTGCAATTTCACTGTGTTCAGATTGCAACCGACAGACTTCTCAGGCGATCTTTGTCAGACTATTGATTCCAACAAATTCAGGGTATGTTGAAGGGGTTGCCGCTCGCCCATTTTCCGGCTGACACCGCATATGAACCATCTTGACGCTCAGTTGCCTCACTTGGAAACGTTTTCCGTTGCCGCTGAATTGTGCAGCTTCACAGGGGCTGGGAAGACGTTGAAGCTGACACAGGCAGCCGTCAGCCAACGCATTCGGGCTTTGGAATGTTCAATCGGCAAACCGCTGTTTCATCGCCAAGGCGGGCGTGTGTCGCTGACCGATGCTGGCATTCAGCTGTATGGTTACGCTCAGCAGATTCTGAACCTGCATCGTGAAGCTCGCCAGGCTGTCGCGGGCGAGGAGGTACCTCTTCACGGGAATCTGTCGCTGGCTGCAAGCTCCATTCCGGGGCAGCATCTGCTTCCCGCCGGTCTATGTGTGTTTCGAAATCGCTTTCCCGATGTTGCCGTGCGAGCTTCGATTGAGGACAGCATGGCGGTTCTTGATCGGGTGGAATCCGGTCAGGCTCATCTTGGGTTGGTTGGTCAGCAGACGGAGCGTGGGCACTTTCACTTTCGCCCCTTCGTGTCCGATGAACTTCTGCTGATCGTCAACGCTGATGACAGATGGAAGAAACGTCAGCGAATTCGATTGCCGGACTTGTTGCGGCGACCGATCGTGCTTCGGGAATCGGGTTCCGGAAGTCGATGGTGCCTTCAGCAGGCCCTGCTGCGCAAGGGCCATACGCTGGACGATCTCAATGTAACTTTGGAACTTGGCAGCAATGAGGCAGTCAAAGAAGCAGTCCTGAACAACACGGGAATCGCCGTGTTGTCCCGATTGGCTGTACAGCGAGAACTGGATGACGGGCGACTCATCAGTCTGAAGATTCAGGACGTTGATTTGGTTCGAGACCTGTTCGTTGTTTCTGACACACGGCATGCACTGCCCCGATCCGCTCAAACCTTCCTGCAGTTCTGGCTGGCAAGTCACTGCACTGCGAGCGCCTGATCCCAGTCAGCGCTGCCAACTGCGAACGCCGTTTTGTCTCGATGGTCGCTCACCGCCATCGACTATCACTGCGGAGTGTCGTTACGTCCTCGCCATAACTGTGGCTTATGAACACGCCACGTGTATCACCAAAGGTCTCTCACGGCAGTTGGTCTTCGTCGATACGATTGACGTCGTCAATCAATGAAAGGCTCGACGATCACTGCCGCAGGTTCCCCCATGCTCGCCACAGAGCTGATCTCCTTGCAAAACCTTTTCAGCCTTCGATTTGCTTTGCCGGTGATTCTGCTGGTCTCGCTGTGGACGTGGGAATCCGTCAGGCCGTTTTGTGAGAATTCGCCAGGTCGCGGCCGACATGCTCTGCGTAATATCACAATCGCAGTCGTCAACGCCATTGTGACGGGCGCATTGTTTGGAGCGTCAACGGTGTTCGTGGCCGACTGGACAGTGGAGAACAGTTTTGGGCTCCTTCAATTCACCGATCAACACGCCATCGGTCGATTTTTCGCCGGACTCATTCTTCTGGACCTTTGGATGTACGTCTGGCATCGATTGAATCACCACATTCCTCTCCTGTGGCGATTTCACCGCATGCACCACAGTGACTCTCGGATGGACGTCACGACGGCGACGCGATTTCATATCGGGGAGCATATGATTTCCGCCGGGCTGCGTTTGCTGTTGATTCCGCTGCTCGGCGTTAGTATCTGGCAGATCGTGGCTTATGAAATGGGAGTGGTGGCGATGACTCATTTTCACCATGCCAACATCAGTATCGGGCGAGCAGACCACGTGCTGCGATGGTTAGTTGTCACGCCGGACATGCACAAAATTCACCATTCTCGTTGGCAGCCGGAAACAGATTCCAACTATGCGGTAGTTCTTTCAATTTGGGACCGGATCGCCTGTTCCTTTCGAATGAGAGAGGATGTGACGACCATCGACTTCGGTCTTGACGAGTTTGAAAACGAACGTTGGCAGACGATCGGCGGGATGCTGAAAACTCCATTTGCCAATAGTGCGGATTTATCTGCCCCGAAAGCTGCCGAACCTGAGATTGTAGGCGAGGATCGATCCGTTTAGTGCGGCACAACGGCTTCCGAATCTTCGACTTCGAATTCCAGTGTCGAGTGTGGAACGCTGTAGAGTTGTGGTCACCGTTCCTCATTGCCCGCTTCGCATCTGGAACGTATTGTTCGAATTCCCCGCTCAGTCACTTCACTTCTTCGCCTCACGATGTCCCTGTCTCTCCGCATTCCGCCACTGGTTCAAGTCTTCGTTCTTGGTCTGGCGATGTACGGGCTGAAGATTTCCTTTCCTCAGTGTTCGTATGAATCTGAGGGTTCAATGTGGGTTGCGATCGCCTTTGCCATTCTCGGTGCCGGCGTGCTTGCGATCAGCCTTTATCAGTGTTGGGCCATTCGAACGACCGTCGATCCGCGGCTTCTGAATCAGCCGGTAGGCCTTGTGACGTCGGGAATCTATGCGTTCACTCGGAATCCGATGTACGTCGGCTTTTTCTGCGTCCTCGCGGCGTGGGCAAGTTTCCTGTCGCACTTTCTGGCGTTCGGTCTGCTGCCAGTGTTTGTCCTGTACATGAACCGCTTTCAGATTCGCCCAGAAGAAGCCTACCTCGAAACGCACTTCACGGATGAGTATCGCTCCTATAAATCCAACGTCCGCAGGTGGATCTAAGTTACGGCCCGGTCATACTTCAATGTGGCACGATGGCGTCGGATTCGTCGCAGTCCTGGTCATCTGAATCACCGATTTCGAATTCCAGCGTCGAATGTGGAATTTGATAGTCTTCGACCAGACAGGATTTGATCCCGTTCTTAATCGATTCCAGATCGCCGATTCTCGCTTCAGCAACAACGATGTGAGCTTCCAGTGCGCGGTGCTGTTCGTCCAGCTCCCAGACATGCACGTGGTGCAGACCTTCGACGCCGTCGATCTTCCTCACGTCGGCGGTGAGTGCGTCGAGATCCAAATCCAGTGGTGTGCCTTCCATCAGGACTCGCGTTGCCTGCGGAAACATCTTCACCAACTGCCACAGAACGTAGCCCGCGATCACCAGCGTGATGGCGGCATCCACCCACAACCAATTGAACCAGATAATCGCGGCTGCCCCGATCAGCACGGCCACAGAACCCAGTGCGTCAACGATGTTGTGAATGAAGGCGGCTCGCACATTGAGCGATCCGCGACTCATTGACCACAGCAATGCCGCCGTACCAACGTCGACGACCAATGCCAGGACGGCCGTCGCCGCCATGACCCAGCCGATCACTTCTTCCGGCTGCACGAGGCGAGCGATCCCTTCGTACACCAGATACAGTCCAATGACTGCTAACAGCGTCAGGTTGATCAACGCCCCAATCATTTCGGCTCGGCGGTAACCGAACGTATAGCGTGCGTTCGCATCCTTCTTCGAGATGCGTCGAGCGATGTAGGCGATCAGCAGAGCGTTGGCGTCGTTGAAGTTGTGTGCCGCGTCGGACAGCAGAGCAATGCTGCCCGAGAGAATCCCGGCAACCACCTGGCCCACCGTCAGCATTTGATTCAGCCCGACCGCCCACAACAGCCGAGCGTCACTCACTCCTGCGATTTCATCAGCACGCACTAAACCGTGGGAATGACCAGCGTGGTCGTGTCCTTCATGAGCGTCATGCTGGTGGTCGTGGTCATCGTTGTTCGACATGTTTCCCTTGTCCGTCGTCTGCGGCTGTTCCCAGTCCTGAATTTTAGGGTTCGATTCTTCCGCTACACCCTGACGACGAAAGTAAAATCGACCGTGCGAATCGAAGATTCTGTCGCCGTACCGGCTTCACAATCTGCGTCCGAAGAAACGATTCACACGCGACTTGTACTCCCTGAATGAGTCGCCGAAATGATCTTCCAGCCAAGCTTCTTCAAGAAATGGAACGACCATGTAGGCAATCGCCCAAAGCGACAGCAGGATGTAGACCAGCGTCGAATGCACGAAGAATCCGGCTCCCGCCATTCCAACCAATGAAGCGACATAAATCGGGTTTCTGCTCCACGCGTAAGCTCCCGTTGTTTTCAGCTTGTCTGAGTCTCCATGGGCAGTTCGCCAGCCGAGACCAAAAGTAATCGCGAACGCGGCACCAAAGCCGATAACCGCCAGTCCCAACCCAATCGCGGCTTGCGCCAAAGCAGGCTCGGCGAGTCCGTGAAAGTCGAGAATGCAGGTCGCCACCAGACAGATCACGAAAATACGAAACAACGCCCAGAACGTGCGATACTGCCAACAGTGAAGGTTTGGAGGAGGCCAGAACTCAAATTTGCCAGTCAACAGGCTGCAAGTCGCCAGGCCACAGATAACAACGATGGCAGCCACGGAAACTACAAAGAAAGAGAATGCCATTTCACTGCGATCTAAACTAAAGCGTTCATGCTATTCCGACAGAAAGCGACATTGTTGAGTGTAGTGGGCAAGCAGACATAATTCTGTGAAACCGATTATTGACGCTTACTGAACTGCAACGCACCGCCACTTTCATAAGTGTGCAGCACCCGCGAGGACAGAAGGTGCGGGTGCTGCACGACGGTGAGCAACACAGGTTGCTCACCGAATGTCTGTGCTGTGAGCCATTGCTTACGACGGAGGCGGCGGTTGCGGCCCCAGCCAGAACCAGCAGCCTATGGTGACAGATGCCAGAACAAACCCTGCGGCGAAGGCACTCCAGAAACTCAGACCAAGGCGTTCGGAGAATGCCAGCGGTACAAAAAAGGGTAGCCCAAGCGGAACCAGCACGAGCGTTTCGCGGGCCAGTCGCGAGACTGTGGTCATGTCCTGTTCTTTGTTCCACACGGCGACGAAGGCCACGATGCTCACGATCGGAAGTGTCAGCAACAACGCCCCGAGTCGTGGGAAGCGATCGGCGAGTTCCGATACGCCAGCCACAACCAGACCGGCAACAATGGCTCTCCACCACATGTCTTATCCTCCGAAAGTGAACGTGAACAGCGTGCCTTTTACTCATCCCCGTGGTCGTGAGCTTCTTCCTTGAAGTTGCCTGCATAGGGAGTGCCATCGACCTCAGCACTCATCGTGCCTTCGTATTCCATGACGGTGGCCAAACCATCGTGCGTCCCGACAAAGCGAGACGACTTGCCGTCCGACTCACCATCCAGCGGCACTGGCATCAGGTCGACCTGCATTTGAGGTACCTTGATTGTCAGAAGAAGCGATTTGGACGTAACCGGTTCCGGTGTCTTTTCATCGCCGCCAAGAACGTAAACAGTTGCTTCTTTCTTGTCGTGGTCGACGGTGAACTCGACGTGGTACTTGCCGCCGCCCCAGTCGGCGACCGTTCCGTCGTGCGGACCTGCTCCGTGAGCGTGGCCTTCGACTTTATGCGAGTCACCATGATCGCCGTCGTCGTCATGCGGGTGACCGTGATCAGATTCCGACTGTGTGCCTGACTGTTGATTGGTTGGTTGTTCTGCCGTCTCGTCTCCGCAGCCAGCAATGACTGAAATCGACAGGAGTACGCTGGCGGACAAGAGAGTGAATCGAATGTTTTTCATCGTGCTTTCCTTTTCTAGGTTGGTAGCCGTCTAAGCAACATTGCCTGGACGTGTGGATTACTTGTGCCAACGGTAAGTCCCGCTTGCACGGTTTCAAAAGCTGAGTCTATGGATCGATGTGTTCTCCTGATTCTTCAAGTTGAGTGAGCCGTTCCGCGTCCTTGCCGCTAAATCGCCAGAAGATTCCGGGGTGAATCAGAAACTCACAGAACGTCGATGTTATGAGTCCACCGAGGATCACGGTGGCGACGGGGTAAAGGATTTCGCGGCCCGGTTCCTGTCCGCCGAGAACGAGTGGAAGCAGACCGAATCCAGCCGTCAGTGCCGTCATCAATACTGGAGCGAGGCGTTCGAGACTCCCTCGCAAAATCATTTCGCGGCTGAAGTCTTCGCCTTCTTCCTTCATCAGATGAAAGTAGTGAGTGACCAGCAGGATTCCGTTTCGCACCGCAATGCCACCCAGCGAAATGAACCCGACAAGGCTGGCAACGGTGAGCGACTGGTTGGTAATCACCAACGCCAGCACTCCGCCGATGAATGCGGTTGGCAATGCGTTGAGAATCTGCAAAACAACTCGAACGGAAGGAAACAACAGCATCAGCACGACGAACATGCCGACAATGGAAACGCCCGCCAGCACCACGATGGTGCGAGTTGCTCGCTGCTGGCTTTCAAACTGACCGCCGTATTCGATGAAGTAGCCTTCCGGCAGATCGATCTGACTATCGACACGTTGCGTGATCTCTTTCACGGCACTCGCGAGGTCGCGGTCCTGCGTGTTGCAGCGAATCACCATGCGACGTCGGGCGTTTTCGCGGTTGACTGCGTTCGGGCCAGTGCCGGGACCGATGTCGGCCAGTTCCCGAAGCTCGATCTGCCCGCGATCGTTTGGGAGGTCGATTCGCAACCGACCGAGATTCGCGTAGTCGGTGCGGTAGTCTTCCTCCAGTCGAACCAACAAATCGAATCGTCGCTGACCTTCCAGAACCTGCGAAACCACTTCTCCCTGAAGTGCCGTTTGAACAATGTTGGCAACGTAAGCTCGCGTGACACCGTGGAAGGCGAGGTCGTCTGTGCGAAGCTGTATGTGCAGTTCTTCGGTCTGCTTGATCGGTTCAATCACCGGCGGCGTAATGCCGTCGATGTTCTGCACCGTGGATTTCACCTGCTCGGACAGTTGTTGCAGCACGTTCAGATCGTCGCCGTGAATTTTGATAGCGATCTGAGCGTAAACACCGGAGACCATGTGACTGATCAGGTGAGCCAGCGGTTGTTCGACTTCGAGGTCGACACCGGGAACTTCTTCACCCAATTCATCGAGAAGCTGTTTCAGAATGTCTTCGCGACGATGCTGACTGTCCGGGTTCATACTCAGGATGTATTCGCCTGCGTTCACGGGCGAGGCATGTTCGTCCATTTCGGCTCGCCCGGTGCGACGCACAAAATGAAGAATGGCACCGTCGGGGTTCCTCTCAGACTTCTGCATCTCACGCAGTTTTTTGTCGATGAGACCAGACGTCTGATTGGACGCATCCAGTGACGACCCCGGCGGTAGTGTCATGTTGATCTGCACGCTGCCTTCGTCAAATTCCGGCAAGAAGTTTCTGCCAAGCTGGGCCATCTGCCAGCCTGCGAATCCAACGGCGACCCACGTCAGCAGTAACAACAACGCAGGCTGTGCCATGCTGAGCCGAATGAGATAGCTGACCATCCATTTCATGGACCGCAGCAGAATTCCATCCTTTTCGGCATGAGCGGCTTTCGACTGCGGCAGCAGGTAGTACGACAAAACTGGCGTGACCGTCAGCGAAACGAACAACGATGCCAGAATCGAAATGATGTACGCCACGCCCAACGGCGTGAACAATCGGCCTTCCACGCCGGAAAGCGCGAATAGTGGCAAGAAGACGAGAATTACAACGACAGTACCGAAGACGATCGCACTGCGAATTTCCTTGCTGGCTTCGTAGACGACCTGAATTGCCGGTCGCGGTGTTTCGAGGGAATTGTTTTCCTTGAGCCGTCGAAAGATGTTCTCCACGTCAACAATGGCATCGTCGACGAGTTCACCCATGGCGACTGCCAGCCCGCCGAGCGTCATCACGTTGATGGAAAGCTCCGTTCCCGAGAGCCATCCAATCAAACGAAACACAAGTGTGGTAATCACCAGTGATAACGGAATCGCGGTCAGAGTGATGAACGTTGTGCGGAAATTCAGCAGAAACAGAAACAGAATGATGATGACGAGCACGGCACCAATCACGAGTGCTTCACCCACGTTGAAGATACCGCGATCGATGAAGTTACGGAGTTGGAACAATTCAGGATTGATGGCAATGTCTGCCGTCAGCGATTCTTCCGCTTCCGCAAATGCAGTCTCCAGTCGCTCCGTCAGCCCGCGTGTATCGACATGCGGCTGTTTCACAACGGTGAACACGACGCCGGGGCGGCCGCTGACGCTTCCATCGCCGCGTTTGAATTCGGCACCTTCAACGACACTGGCCACCTGACCGAGCAGCACGGATCGTTTTTCGTTAGCTTTCACCGGAATCTGCCGCAGATCATGCAGCACTTTGTATGGTTCAGGGCCAAGGCGTCCCAGGACTCGGATGGGACGCTCCGTTTCGCCTTTCACCGCGAAGCCACCACTTGTGTTGATGTTGCTGTCTTTGAGAGCCTGTTCGACTTCCTGCAACGTCACGTCATATTCGAGCAATGCGGATGGATCGATTCGCACCTGATACTGTTTGCGGTCGCCGCCCAGAATGAACGCTTCCGCAACGCCCGTCACCTTGAGAACTCGCGGGCGGATGATCCAATCCGCTGTGGTTCGCAGTGAAAGTTGACGAGAAGCGTTACTTGGGAAGTCAACGTCGTGTAGTTTGCCGTCGATGGTAATCTTCGCACTGGCCGACTCTTCAATTTGAAAGAGATCGTCGCTCCGGCTCGGTGCTTTCCAACTGAGGTCGTCGACAGCCACGGCCTTCCAAGATTCCACGCGGTTTCGTTCGACAGGCTGCCAGACATGAATCGTTGGTTGTGCCTCGGCACTCGGAATAACTTCTGCAATCAGCCCGGTCTTTCCGATCGGATACAGCTCGCCATCGTTTGGTCCCTGTTGCCGATAGATTCCGGCAACCACAATCTGTCCCATAATGGACGCAGGTGGCGTCATCTGAGGACGAATGCCTTCCGGTAAGATTCCGTCGAGCGTTATCAGGCGTTCCTGAACGGTTTGACGGGCTGACTTGATTTCGGTTGACCAGTCGAATTCGATGTAGATGACGTTTAGCCCGGCAGTCGACTGACTACGAACGGCCTGAACTCCATTGGCACCGAGCAAAGCGATTTCAATGGGTTGAGTGACAAGCGTCTCGACTTCTTCAGTCGCAAGACCGGGACATTCAGTGATGATGATGACGCGAGGCCGGTCGAGGTCTGGGAAGACGTCGATGGGCATCTGCGTCGCGAGATAAGAACCGTACACCAGCATCACAATGCTGATTACGAGGACCAGCATGCGGTAACGCAGCGCAAATCGAATAATGGCGTTTAGCATCGTGCTTTCCTCAATGGCTTGCGTGGACGGTACCGTCCGCATGAACATGAACGTCAGCACGCATGCCACTTGCCGCTTGTGCTTTCAGCACGCGGTTGAGTGACGCCGCAGCACTTTGTGCGAGAAAGAGACCGGGCGTAACACTTCCATCATTGGCAACGACGATATTCCGTCGATCTTCGTGCAATACCTGCACGGGAATTCGGTTGAACAGGTCGCCGTTTTGCTGGAAGACGTATGCCTCCGGCCCTTCGCGAACGATCGCCGCACTCGGCAGCACAAGCACGTCCGTCATCTCTTCGACGGGAACATGCAGGCGTATTCGCTGCCCCGGACGAAACCGCCAAACCACAAACGTCTCGCCGCTCTTCTCATACGATCGCGACTGATTGGTGAGCGGGATGAAGAAGTCGAACGTGCGGCTATTTTGATCGATGGAGTTCGACAGGTACCGAATCTCAAACGACTGATCCAGTTCCGGCCAGTTCTCCGGTTCGTCTTCCGCGAACTCAACGGAAATTTCCCAGCCGTTCTGTGCCGCCTTTTCGAGATACGGTGCTTCGCGTTTGAAGGCATGACCTTCCAGATAGAGCGAGCTGTGATTTGCCAGCGTGATCAGCAACTGTCCCGCTTGAACCTGCTGTCCAAGTTCAGCGTTTAGTTCCTGCACTTCAAAAGCGAAACCGTCAGCATCCGTCTGCCCTTCCCGAAACGACGCTTGACGAATGCTGACCAGTTTCTCACGTTCCTTGATGCGAGATGGCGTCACCACGTCGACGGTCGATACAAATTGCCCGTTGGCAACTTGGTCAACTTGTTGTGGATTCAATCCTCTTGTGAGCAGGTCTTGCCTGTGGGCCTGAATGACCGCTTGCTGTCGACGAAGTTCATTTTCCAGATCGATGATCTTCGTCTTGGATATTCCGCCCTTGTCAGCCAGTGGGCTCAATCGAGCCAATTGTTCCTGAGCAATCTGAGACTCTTTCGTCGAACTAAAGAGTTCCTTCTGCGTGCTTTGCAGGTATTCGCTGAACAGTCGGAGCGTAAAAAGCCGATCGCCCGGACGGACTGTATCACCGGGAAATGCATGCACTTCCGAAACGACGCCAACTGCTGGCGATGTGACGCCGCGATCCGATTGTCCGGGACGGTCCACGATCTCACCGGGCACCTGAATGGTTCGCCAATACGTCTGCGGTCTCGCAGGTTTGGAAACCAATTCCAGATTCTTGCGAGCCTGCGGTGACAGCTTCAACACCTTGGGCTCTTCGACAGGTGGCGGAGAGTCTGCCGCGTGCGATTCAGGCTCCGGCAGCGAGAAAATCGTCATCCAGCGATCGCGGGTGAAGAAAACCACTCCGACGACTATCGCCGCGAAGGCTACGCCGCTGAGCAGACGTAATGATTTTGGGAAACGCATGGTGATGTGACCTCGGAATCGCTGACGACGGATAGCGATTACGCCGACGGGACGGCGGTTCGCGGATATCGTGTGTGAGGAGACTTCAGAGGTTCAATCTGCGCATCGTCATCGAATGAAGTGCGGCAGGAGACCTAAGAAGTACGCCGGAAAGAGGCAGCTTTTGTCCTCACGGAGAAACCGGAGACATAGCTGCGGTGGCGTTAGCAGCGCATCGAGAGAAGCTGCAAGTATCGCGCGCATTTCGGGCGCAGCAGCAACGGCTGTAAACCAAACTGACTCCAGAGTCGCCCCACCGCCGCGTTTGCAGACGAATCGTCTGCAATGAAGTACACCGCTGCCAGTTCAGTCTTGGCAACTTTCGCGACCCTTCCGTCGTGCAGAAGCTGGTCATCGCCAGCGTAAACCGTGTCGGAATCGTGGTCGGGAACCTGCTCACCCGTCGATGACGGCGTGTCGTCGCCATCTTCGTGATGCCCATGATCATGGTGGGAATCGTGTAAATGGACGTGCGGGCGAGCGGCATGGCCGTCCGGCTCAGCAATCGACGATCCCGCATGCGAATGAGGCACAGAGAACAAGCTCTGGCTCACCAGCAAAAGTGGAATCAGGATTGAGGAAACGGCTCGGTTCATTGTTTCGCAAACAGTACGGACTTGGACAAGTTGACACGTAACGATACGTCGCTGATGGGTTTCGGTCAATTCCAGCGTCGAAACAAACTTGTTCGGCCATTTGAGATCGAAGCGTTTCCAAGCGTTATTGGCGGACGAACTGCCAACAGAGAAGCACAAACTCTTCAATCGCAGTTTTCATCGATTGGTTTCGGGGCTGGCAGAATTCGCCGAACTCCCGTCTTGTGCGTCGTGCCGGTTGTCTCGATCAGGAGATCCGTGTCGTCCGATGCCAATTCGAACGGCTGGTTTCAGGCGTAACGATCTCTACGGATCGGACACGAAAGGTGGTTATGACGAAAGAACCTGCAAGGACAGGCAAGGAAGCCAACAATCATGAAACGGATAAACCTGATCGCGGCCATCATGGTCGTGTGCATCACCGCTGGCTGCAGTCAGAATCGGTGGCAGGTGCGCGATTCGTCGCCTGTCGATTTGGATGTTTCGGATTCGACACCCACCTCTGCCGTACCAGTCGAAGATCAGACTCCTTACATCAGCCTGGTTTCGGCAACCGATGATTTGGCAGACGAAAACGCAGCAGCGACCGCGGAACCGCAAGTCGTTCACTCAGTTCCGGCGGGCATGTCACTGGCCGACTTTGAATCGCTGGCGTACTCCAACAATCCTTCCATCCGTGAATTGGCAGCAACGACGCAGAAAGCGGCTGGCTTCCGCAATCAGGTCGGCCTCAAAGCCAACCCGATTGTCGGATATCAGGCAACGCAGCTGGCCGACCGTAACACGGACCAACACGTTGCTTTCGTGGAACAGGAATTCGTCACCGGCGGCAAGCTGGAACTGAATCGCCGAGTCCTGAACGAAGCTGTTCGCGCTCAGTTGCTGGAACTGGAAGCCCAGAAACTGCGAGTGTCCACGGACATTCGTGTGAAATTCTACGAAGCTCTGGCTGCTCAGCGACGCATTCAGTTGATCAGCGATTTCCAGTCAGTGACGACCAAAGGGATCGAGGTTGCTGATTCTCGCATCGAAGCCGGCGAAGGGACACGAATTGACACGCTGCAAGCCACCGTTCAAAAGAACGAAGTTGATCTGGCGTTGCAACAGTCACAGATTCAGTTCGACGCCGCGTGGCGAGGACTCGTGGCGCTGACCGGCACGTCTCACATGGAACCCACCACGCTGATCGGCGAACTTCCGCGGCAGATGGAAGCAAAGGACTGGGCGTATCTGAGTTCCACGATCGTGAACAGCAGCCCGGAATACAGTGCAGCACAAACACGAGTCGCACAGGCTCGTGCGGCATTGCAGCGACATGGCGTGCAGGCGACTCCCAACATCACGGTTCAGTTTGGTGCGGGTGTCGACAACTCAACCAACAACGGCATGATGAATTTTCAGGTCGGAGCCCCCATTCCAGTCTTTAACAAGAATCAGGGCAACATCTGCGCGGCGCAAGCCGAATTCTGTCGAGCGTCGATCGAAGTGCAGCGAATTCAGAAGTCGATCGAAGCACGTCTGGCTGAAGTGTCCCGAGACTATGACTCCGCCCTGGCTGCTGTCACGAAGTATGGCCGGGAAATCCTGCCGAACGCTGCTGAATCTCTTAAACTTGCGGAACAAGCTTACGAGGCCGGTGAAACCAGCTTCGTCCAGGTACTGGTGGCTCGACGCACATATTTCGATTCGAACCTGCAGTTCGTTCAGGCTCAGTCGCAGCTTGCTCAAGCCAGTTCAAAGGTTGACGGCTACGTACTGACCGGCGGACTTGATGCCGTGGCCGACAACAGCGGCGACGACAGTCTGCGAGGACTAACCTTCAGTCAGCAGTAAACGCGGCAACGGAACGGAGATTGGCGCGGCGAATGGTTCGTACTCCTGAACGGAATCGTGGTCAACCTTCAGACGCGATGTCTCGACCGTCGACAAAGTCAGCCACATTGTTATGACTGCCACTTTCCGGCAAGCGTGAGCAGGTTTCACAATCGTTCGCCGTCGTCAGACATCGCCGCACGACGATCTTCATCATGGAACCGTGCCTTCTTCGAATCATTCACCGGACGTCTGCGTGCCATTCACTGGCTGGCGGACATCACACGGTACAGGGAAGTTGGCTATGTCAGGGATGGAACCCTCAAATAAAAGCTATGGAGATCGTTCGCCGCGAAAGTGGCATGCGGCAGCGGCAGGAGTCCGGCAGCTTCTGCTGGTGTTGATGCTGGCTGGCTGCGCGACGTCCCGAACGAATGAATCCGTCCAGCTTCACCATGAGGCGGAACGGCCGGTTGCGGAGGTAGAATCGCAAGGCGTACCGATTGCGCTGGCTTCGCATCAGACTGAAGAACAGAGTGAACCTGCTGATGCAGAAGTCACAGTGGCTGATGACTCCAAGCCAGACACAGCAGGCGGCGAAGCACCCATTGGGATTCCGCTACCTGTCTCCACCCTGTTTGCGATTGAGTCGCTGCCACAACTTGAATCGTACGCCGTCAATCAGAATCCGAAGCTGAGACGGCTCGCTCAGCAGTTTGAAGCAGCTCGGGCGAAAGTTGGCTACGTCGATGGGCTGCCTGATCCGAAACTGGGGGCCAATTTCTTCGTATCGCCGATTGAAACCGCCGCAGGATCTCAACGAGCCAACCTGACGGTGTCGCAGATGCTTCCATGGCTGGAGCGACTGGACGCTCAGAAGCAGCAGGCGTGTTTTGAAGCGATGGCCGCTCAGCAAATGGTTGCGGCAGAACGGTTGCGGATGATCGCTGACCTGCGCGAACTCTGGTTTCGAATCTATGTGCTCGACCGACAGCTTGAAATCAGCGAAACGAATCAATTGCTGATCAAAGATCTGATCGAAGTGGCAAATGCTCGTGTCGCCACCGGCAAGGCAGCTCAGGGCGACGTTCTGGCGGGTACGCTGGAGTACAGCCGAATCGAAGAACAGCTTGTGTCCATGCGGCAGCAGCGGGAATCGACGGTTGCTCAACTGAATCGAGTGATTGGTCGCGCGGCCGACATCGCGGTCACCGTGCCGGAGACTCTGGATGTGACTCTTCCAGAATGGGACCATGATCAGCTTCGACGGCTGTCAGCACAGTACCAGCCCATGATTCAATCGGCCCGCATTACAACCCAGGCGACGCGTTGGGGGATCGAAGTCGCAAGGCTGCAACGCCGCCCCGAGTTTCTTGTCAGTGCGTCCTGGTTCGAGATCGACAGCAATCGACCTCAACCGAGTATCGTCGACGTTGGGCAGGACGCATGGTCGCTGGGAGCGTCGGTGTCGATTCCACTGTGGGAACGGAAATATGATGCCATCGAGAACGAGGCACGCTGGGAGCACGCGGCCGCTCACGCGGGAGTCGATGAGCTTCAGCAGCAGTTTGATTCCCGTATTCTTGACCTGTGGCAGCAAGCCGTGGCGGCAAACGAGACAGCGGAACTGTATCAGGACACAATCCTTCCACAGGCAAAGGACACGCTCGCAGCCGATCAGCAGTCGTACGCGACCGGCACCGTCGAATTCGACCGCGTCATCAAAGATGTCCGCAACCTGTTGACTCTGCAGGCAGGTTACCATCGTGCGGTCGGGCAACTCGCAACCGCACTGGCACGCATCGAACAGGCGGTCGGAACACGACCGTAACGTCGCCGATTTCGCCAGAGGCCGGTGCGGCCAGTTGAATTCCAGGCAAGGTCAGATTGATCGCTCACCGGCCAGACGGGACGTTCATCGAGCGGTTCGTCCATCAGTTGGAATGCTCTGAGGGTGCCATTGTTGCACGCCGTTGCCTCGGAGCAATTCCGGTGCTCCTATGGCGACCGGCTTGTCAGAACACCGTAACAAGCTTCATCAAACGCTTCAGCCAACCGCAGAAATTGCGGCCGAAGTCCCTGGCGACTTCCGCTACGAGGAACGTGATGGCGAGTTTGGCACAGGCGTTGCGACCACCGCCTGTCGGAACCGTGCCGACGTCCCCTTTTCTCGAACTCAAAGGAAGAATGATGAGCTACGAAAAGTGTATTCAGGAATGTCAGGCATGTGTGGCGGCGTGTCAGGAATGTCTGTACGAAATGGCCACGGGCGACAGCAACAATGACTGTCCGAAATGCTGCATCGAGTGCAGCGACATCTGTGAACTGTGCGCGAAGGCGATGGCTCGCGGCAGCAAATACACTGAGCAGTACTGTCAGATGTGTGCAGAGATCTGCGACTGGTGTGCAGATCAATGCGAACAGCACGAACACGACCACTGCCGAAAATGTGCGAAAGCGTGTCGAACTTGTGCGGAATCGTGTCGCAGCATGGCTGGCGCGACTGCGTAATCACGCGAAAAGCTTCGCCGCAACAACGCTGTTCGTACGATCGAAGGGGTGAACGGCTGAGGTCCGGAACCTCGGCCGTTTGCACCTTTCTTGATCGGTCACGGTTATCGGGCTCGTGGAAATGGGCCTCGTCTTCTGTGTGGGGTGGAGAGCTGATTCATTCGTAGAGCATCCGCAGGCAGCAGACGGACATTCCGATATTCCTTCAGGCCCACGTGCGTAGAATAGAATCATGAAGACGATCACAGTTGAAACCAGTATGAAATGTCAAAGTTGTCTCAGCAAAGTTGAGCCGGTGCTGGAGTCTGACACTTCAATTCACGACTGGACTGCCGACCTTGCCGATCCGCGAAAACCGATTACGCTGACGGTGGCTGATGATGTTGACGCGGAACACGTGGTTCGCCTGGTAAATAGTGTGGGAATCGACGCAACGCCAGCATCCACGACCGCCGACGCGGTTGCTCAGACTTCCGAAGATAGAAAACCGTCGTCCGAGGAAGATTCCTTTCGCTTGTCCAACTATCGGCCCCTGCTTCTCGTGGTGGCTTACGTCGTTGGAGGAACTGTTTTTGCCGAGTCGCTGCTGCCGGGCTGGAACTGGTCGCGTGCCATGACGTGGTTCATGGGTTTCTTCTTTGTTGCGTTTGCGTTCTTCAAGCTGCTGGATATCAGTAAGTTTGCCGACGCGTTTTCGACGTACGACATTGTCGCAAAGCGTTCACGAGTGTATGGCCTGTCGTACCCGTGGATTGAATTGAGCCTCGGAATTGTATTTCTTTCACAACACTTGCTGTTGATCGCTGCCATTGTGACGCTGATCGTGATGGCCGTCGGATTGGTCGGAGTGATTTCGGCCGTTCGCAGGAAACAGCAAATCCAATGCGCCTGTCTCGGCACGGTTTTCAATCTGCCGATGTCGGCGGTCACGATCGTGGAAAACAGCGTGATGATCATCATGTCAGCGGTCATGATCTGGACAGCATTAGTCGGATGATGGAGCTTCGGCAACACCTGCCGGAACAGTTCTCATCAAGCTGTGCGGCTCACATCGTCTTTGACGCGATCGCCCGGATGCATCTTTCCACGGCGTGCTTGAGCGACAGGTTTTAATCATGAGCTCCGATTTTCGTGCCGACGACTGCTTTCGGAACCGTGCGTCATTGTGTCTGACCTTCTCAGGAAGTCAGGCGTCTGGACTCACAACAATTCGTTGACAGGACTGCGCGATGGAATCGCCTGCACGGTTCGCGGCTGCACTCATTTTTCTGTGCGTCAATTCTTTTTCCGCTTCCGGGCAGGATGCCTCCCGCCGCCTGCATCTTCCGGATGCCGATGGCGGCAACCACACCGGCCACGATCAGCACGACGATTCACGTCGCCGCGACGGCACACCGATGTCGGACATACAGCACCGGATTACGAATCCGCTCGCCGTGTCTGGCGACGAAGCGGTTGGCAAGTCGTACACAAATCCACCGCCTGTTCCGTCAGCGACGGCTCCCGAATGGTTCGATCCGGGTGGTATGGACGTATTGCAGGTTCATAATCTGGAATCCCTGTTGAGCCTCGCTGCAGCAAACAATCCCACGTTGCGACAGGCGCGACTGCACATCAATGCTGAACTCAACCGAGCCGTCCAGGCGGGACTCTATCCCAACCCCACCGTGGCCGTCATCGGTGAACAGATCGGCCTGAATGGCACGGCAGGCGAATGGGTGGGCGCTGAAATCGGGCAAACGTTCGTCACCGGCGGAAAACTGAAACTCAGTCGGAACAAGTATCTTCAGCGGGCAAAAGTCGCAGAACATAAGGCGATGGCTCAGCAGTTCCGAGTTTGCAATGACATCCGCATTCATTTCTATCGCACACTCGCCGCACTGGAGATGCTTTCACTGAAGCAGGAATTACTGAAGACCGCGGAAGATCACATGCTGACCGCTCGTGAAATGTACAACCTCGGTCAGGCTAATCAGGCATCTCTGCAGCAGGAAGCCACTGCATTGCAGATGCATCGCCTCACCGTCATGCGAGCAAAAAATCACGTTCGTCGCAGCATGCTGGAACTGTCGTCACTGGCAGGTTCTGAGATGACAGACATTCAGATCGATGGCGTGTTGCGATCCGATCAGCCACTGATCGACTTCGATGTTGCTCTCAATAACCTCATCGAATGCAGCCCGGAGTTGCTGGCGGCGAATGCCAAATTGCGAGAAGACTGTATCACGGTGAATCGTGAACGAGTGGAGTGGATTCCAAACCTGCAGGTGTCCGCCGGCCCCGGCTACAACAACGTCGACCGCCAGACAACGGTTGCCGCTCGGATCGGTATTGAAGTTCCGCTGTTCGATCGCAATCAGGGAACGATCGAGCAGGCTCAGGCAGACTACACACGGCAGATGCACGAGATTCGCCGGTTGCGTCTGGATCTCCGGAAACGACTGGCGGGCGAATACGACAACTACATTTCTGCCGTCCAGCATGTCACGGAGTTCGAATCCGTAATTCTTCCGGCGAAACGTAAAGCCTACGAATTGGCTCTCACGGGCTACAAACGCAGTCGCAGTGAATGGCCGGATGTTCTGGCGGCTCAGGAAGCTTACACGAACGCCCGACTGCAGTTTGTGCAGCACCAGGAATCGCAACGCACCAGCGAAGTGCTAATCAACGGATTTCTGCTGCACGGGGGGCTCGCGACGCCGGAAGGACCTGTTCCTGGTGGCCACATCGATGCAGTGCCAAAGCCACGCTAAAGCGAAAAGCGATCTACCGCCGCCACCGGTCGACAACACCGGTCCGCATCCTCAGCAGCCCCCGCGCAACGACAAGGAAACTTAACATGACCAGCCATCACCCCAATCCGGGCCGACGTGAATTTCTGAAACACGGCGGCTTTGCCGCGGCTGTTCTGACCGCTGCGACTGCGGCCGCTCAGGACGAAAAGCCGGGGACCGGACATCATCAACACGGTCAGCACAATGCGGCACAGGCTCCACCAGCTATGCCACCCACGGTCGAACACCGGCATGACCATGTCGAAGCGGTGTACGATGGGTTTTCACGCTATGTTCCGAGTCGAGGCAATGATCCTGACAGCGACTACTATATCGGCAAACTGGTGCCCGGATTTCGTAAAGCGGAAGATGGGCCGGCACCTTTCGAAGCTCCGGATCTGGATAAGCTTCCCTTCACTCTGAAAGACGGCGTGAAAGAATTTCACCTTGTCCCGCAATCAGTGCAGCGAGAATTCCTGCCGGGGCAAATGATGAACGTTTGGGGCTTCAACGGTTCGATGCCGGGACCGACGATTGAGATCAATCAGGGCGATCGAGTTCGCATTGTCGTGACCAACGAGCTGCCGGAAGAAACGACTGTCCACTGGCACGGATTCGAACTGCCGGTGCAGTACGACGGTTCGCACACGATGACCCAGAACCCCATCAAACCGGGGGAGACTTTCGTCTACGAATTCGACGTCCACGAACACGGCACGTTCTGGTACCACACGCATGTTGCCATGCAGGAGACGCACGGAATGGTGGGCTGGATGATCGTTCATCCGGCAAAGCCGATTGGACCACCCGTGGATCGAGACTTCGGTCTGTTGTTTCAGAACTTTGCCATCAAGCCAAACCAGACGATCAACAATTCGTGGTCCATGGACTGGAACTGGCACACAATCAACGGACGCAGCGGACCATACTCAACACCACTGGTGGTTAAGCACGGGGAACGTGTACGAGTTCGCCTGATGAACTTCTCACCGATCCAGCATCATCCGGTTCACCTGCACGGCCACACGTTCTGGGTCACCGGCCACGAAGGAGCACGGATGCCGAAGTCTGCCTGGGTTCCTCGAAACACGGAACTGGTCGCGGTGGCTCAGGCGAGCAACTTTGAGTTCATCGCCAACAATCCCGGCGACTGGATGTTCCACTGTCACATGACTCACCACATGATGAATCACATGGTGAACCATGTCGGCCCGACGATTCGCGACTTCGAAGACGTCGATCAGTATCTCACGAATCTCGAAAGTCGACCTTCAGTGCCGCTGCAACGCACCGATCCGAAATTCGATGTGCCCGGATATCCTCAGGGAATGAAACACGGTTCGATGAGCCCGGAGTTCATGAAGGCCATCTGGGGCCGCCGCGAATTCATGGGCATGCGATCGACTGTTGCGATGTCACTGATGGGACTGATGACATGCCTGCGCGTGCTGCCGGAAGACCTTTATCACAAGGTAATGGAAACCGATGAGCCAATTGAAAAAGGGGCTGTGTTTCAGGCAATCGTCAACCGTTTCGGCAACCCGGCTGACTACAAACAAGCTCCCATGAACATGATGCACGGGCGCTGATAGTTGTTGTAGATCGGTCAGCCAAGATCGTTCACACGGAGAGTTCTCGCCTTCAATTTGATGATGGCAGACTTCGCCGCAGTTCGTTCGGATGCGTTCGCAGCAGTCGTTCGCAAGAGGACAGAGAAAGTTGCGACTTTGCCCTGACGGCAAGCTAGATTTTCACTCAGATGCGGCGTTTCGGCCGGGCTATGGGCTTCCGGCTGTCACAGGTTGAACGGTCGCACGTTGTCAAATTTGACTCTTGTAGTGAATATGCGGATGAAGTTTGCACTTGTCATCACTGGCGTGCTGGCTGCGCTGGCGATCGCAGTTCCGATGCTGGTCGTCGCGGGGTATTTCCTGCTGATCGTTCCGGGGCTTGTTCTCACCGCTGCCCCAACGGTTTTTCTGTATCTGGCTGCCACGGCTGCAGTTCGTCGTTTACTGATGAAATCAACATCAATACAAGCCACAGCGGCCGCGTTTGGTGTCGTGATTTTTCTAGGTTTGGCCGTGATGCAACCCTTTCGAGCGGCGGCGCTGGCGACATACACGGCGAAATCCTTGCCGGATGTCGTGCCTGCCAATGCCGTCGAGCTGGACGGGCATGTTCGTTTGGAGTTTCCGGATTCTCGCCGTCAGCCGGACTGCGATTATCTGAGTCTTGCCGTGCTGGAGTCGCCCAGAGTTCAAAGCGTCACCACATCGACTGGCGGCCATGGGGGGCAACGCGAGCCCGCGGAGTCCGCTTCTTATGCGTTGGTTTCCGCAGATGGAAATTCGCCTGTCGGAATTTTCCCGTCGGAGCCGGGCCGGATTGTTCGTGAGGACCCGTTGCTCGTGCAGAAGCACCGTGGACGCCATTTGGTCATGGCTGCCAAAGCGGTGGAGGCGAACTGGGCTCTTCGGTTATCCGGAGACGAGCGACTGCAGCAGGTCGAACCACATGCCGCCGACACCGCGGATTGGATAGTGCAGATCGAGGATAGAACAACCGATCAGACGTCGAGGCTTCGGCGAATCACGATTCTCGATGCGACCGGCGCGGTTCGCTTTCGCAGAAGCTATCGAAAACAGGCAGTGCCCGCTCGTCTGTTTTACCTCGGTTTTCACGTCAGCGGGGGCGCTGGTACGATCTCGAATGCGTCTTTTCATGTCGGACGGCAGGTTCTGGAATCGGGCGATCGGTCGCTGAACCCGGAGTCCGCACTGTTGACGGCCATCAGTCGTCCCGCCCCGCGGTGTGATGTCCAAGACATCGCTCTGCTGCGCGAACGAGTTGAACAGATCCTTGAAGGCCCGGAAGCTTCGAGGGCTCAGCTTGAGCTGCCGCGCCGATTCCTCGGGCTGTTCTTCTTCGATACAAGTGAAGAGGATCACTCGCTGATCGCCCGAATCGTGGCGGACGATCGCGTGACCGATCTGGAACAGCCGATGAAGAACGTCTTTTCGAAAGACAAGATACCGGTTGCACTGCGTGACGCTTATGCGAGGCGAATTCTCATGAACCACACGTCCGCCAACATGCGGTACCGGCTGGCCGAACAGTTGGCGAATCTGCCGCGCGGGACGTTCGCCGATCCGACTGAAGAACATCTCGCGATCTGGAATACGCCGGAAGTCTATCGAGAAGCCGCGCCGTTTCTTGTGGCGCTGGCTGATCTCAGTCCTGAACGAGCCGTGCCAGCACTTCAGGCGGCACTCGATACTGCGCTCGGCGTACCTGACTGGAATGAACGACGAAGACTGGTCAACGGCATTTGCCAGGCGTTCGTTCGACTTGGCCCGAACGCGGCTTCCGCGGTACCTCGAATCCGCGAACTGTTTCTTCGCCGCCCATCGCCCATTCTGAGAACCTCAAAAGGCGCCGATCAATGGCGATTCACGTTGGCGCGGATGGGTGTGCCGATTAAAGACCTGCCTGTCTTCCCGAATCAATCTCCGCGCACCTTTGAGCTGATCTGTAGGCGAATCGCCGACAGGCTTCGACAGTACGAGCGCGACCACGCTAAGGAGATTGCGTCGTGATAGAAAAACTGCTGCTTCACTTCATTGGATATGGTGTGTTCATCGGCGTGATGTACGGCATGTGGAAAAGCAACGCGCGGCGCTGGAGCCGCCTCGCACGGAAATACAGCGCAGGTGATCAGATACCGTCACAGGAGTCCGTGTGCTTCGCCAAACGAACCATGCAAACGGTGATTTTGGTTGGAGGCGACATTGCGTGGAATTCATACAAGGGTATCGTGACTGTGGGCGTTACCTCAGAGGGAATCTTGCTGCAGCTGTTGCTCCCCTTCTCAATCTTCCACGCTCCACTACTGATTCCTTATCGCGACTGCAGCATCGAGCCAAAGAAGTGGTACTTGTTTGGCAAATCGCATCAGTACACGTTGACACAGGTCAGCAATGTGCAACTCATTGTCGACGATGAGTTACAGCATTGGATCGAAACCCAGTGCGCCAGTTTAGCTGTCGCCGTTAGTTGATTGTGGGGCGAGGGATGGCCTTGCCATGGGCCTGATGCAGAGGAATCATGAGCGAACGTGCGTCCAACCGGATGCCGTTTCGTCGCAGAATTTTTCACTTCGATCAAAATTGATCTCGACTGATGTCACTTTGTGATGAACAATACTGCTATGCGTCGTTCAACCGCTCACATCCTGATCTGCCTGCTCACGACCGTGATGGTTGCTTTGCAGTGTATTGCACCAGCAACTGCGGGCTGCCTTTGTGCCGGGAATTCCGTGGAAAGCAGGGCTGAGGCGTCGTGTTGTTCTGAAACAACGACGGAAACGGAATGGTGCTGCGAAACGTCGAAATGCACGTGCGGCGAGCGATGTGGCGAGGGAAATACGGACTGCGAATGCGGTTGCGGTGAACGCCCTCAGAAGCCGCAACCTGCTCAGGAATCTGAATCGCCAGCCGAATCCCACGTGAAAGTACTGGCAGATGTCAGTCTCGACGAATCAATCGTCGACGTGCTGAACGCGGCCGAGACAACAGCGATGTCTCGCAGCCACCGTACTCCATCCAACCCTTTGAACGTGCAGATTCTGCTCTGCACCTGGCAAACCTAGAGGCAGCGCTACACGCGACTTCGTGAACGCCTCTGTGGCCACTTCTTTTCGGCCGCTATTTTAATTGGTTTGTCTCTCGCTGTTTCGCCGCCTCGCTGTGTCGTGCGCGGTCGACACGGCCCCTCCTTCAATAAGGACGCACTCTTATGCGCTATTTAATATGCGCCAACCTCATGGCTGGACTGTTTGTAATTACTGGTTGTTCAGAATCCGGTTCGGCTCCCGCGGCCGTCGCCATGGCTTCCAATTCCGTCTGCCCCATCATGGGTCACGACGTGACAGATGACGGTGGGCGAGTGGAATTCGACGGCAAAACGATCGGATTTTGTTGTTCGGGATGCATCGAAAAATGGAATGCTCTGTCGGCCGAAGACCAGGCGGAACATCTGAAGAACCCGCCCAGCGAAGAAGGTGAGCACGGCGATCACGATCACGGCGAGCATGAGAACCATGAAGCTCATGGCGATCACGAAGGCGAATCTGCCTGATCGAGACACACTATGAGCGGTCAGCAGGAATTGCCCTGATGGCACGGTTCCACGTTTGTCAGGTGTTCCTGTCTGACCGCTCACCTTTTCAATTTTGTTGCTGACATTTCTCCTCGGGAGGATGACTCATGCCTTCAACTCGCAAAAACACAACTCTGCAGCGTCTCAAGGCTGTGCTGGCGTACATCGGGCTGCCGCTCATGTTCTTCGTTGCCGGGGCCAGCCTGTTTTTTGTGCTGGGGCTGATGCAGCGAATCGGCTGGATCTCGGCGGGTGAGGGCACTTCAACAGTCTCAGCGTCGGCTGCTGCTGACGTTGAATACATCTGCCCGATGATGTGCGTTCCCCCGCTGAAAGAACCCGGTCGCTGTCCAGTGTGTGCCATGGAACTGGTTCCCGCAACGGGAAAGAACGCTGACGGAGACGATCGTTCGATTATTGTCGATCCGGCGTCGCGGCGAGTTGCCAACATTCAAACGGTTTCGGTGAAATCAAGATCCGTTGAACGGACAATCCGCTCCGTTGGTGAGCTGCAGTACGACGAAGGCAGTCTGAAAACGATCACCGCATATTCCGGTGGCCGTATCGAACGGTTGTTCGTTGATTATACGGGAGCCGTCGTTGAGAAAGGCGACCGGCTGGCGTTTTTGTACTCTCCACAACTGCATGCAGCTCAGGTGGAGTTTCTCCAAGCGTCGAAAATGCAAACCGGAAGCTCGCGACTGCAGGCCGTCGCGGAAGCCAACCGATTGCTGCGGCTGAATGCTCGCCAGAAACTGGTTGAGCTGGGTATGAGTGAAACGCAAATCGCGACGCTCGAACGCAACGGAAAACCAGACAGCCGTCTCGACATTCTCGCACCGCTGGCTGGCACGGTGATCAATCGTATGGTGTCTCAGGGGCAAACGGTCCAAGATGGCGAACCTCTGTTTCAACTGGCCGACCTTTCGTCCGTCTGGCTAATGCTGGAACTGTTTCCACAGGACGCGGCTGCCGTCCGGTACGGACAGCGTGTTGACGCCACGCTAAAGTCGATCCCGGGAGAAACATTCTCCGGCAGAATTGCTTTTGTCGATCCAGACGTCGATCCGAAAACTCGAACGGTCAATGTTCGAGTCGTCATCGGTAACAAGGACGGGCGACTACGCATCGGTGACTACGCTCGCGCAGAAATCGTGGTGCCGGTCGGTGATTCGGATCGGAAGCAGATCTATGACCCGGAACTGGCCAGCAAATGGATCAGCCCACGGCATCCCCACATCGTTTCCGACAAACCCGGCCAATGTCCGTTGTGCGGAGACGACCTGATTGCCGCGTCGAAACTGGGATTTACCATTACGCCGCCAGCAGAATTCAAATCGCTGGTCGTGCCTCGAAACGCCGTGCTTCAGGCGGCGGGACACAGTGTGACCTATGTGGAAGAAGAGCCTGGTCGGTTTGCTATTCGCCGAGTCATCGCGGGGCCGACTGTTGGTGATGAAATCGTGATAGAACAGGGTCTCGCGGCTGATGAGAAGATTGCGACTCGCGGAAACTTCCTACTGGATTCGCAGATGCAGCTTGCCGGGAATCCGTCTCTGATTGATCCCACGCGGGCCGCCGAACCGTTGAAGATGATTCCCGGGTTCGATGCAACGATGCTGGCGGCCATTCAAATGCTCCCGGATGCCGATCAACCGGCGGCGTTAGAGCAGGTCATCTGTCCGGTGACGAAATTCAAGCTGGGATCGATGGGTATTCCGCCAAAGGTCTCGGTCGCCGGCAAAGACATCTACTTGTGCTGCGAAGGTTGTCGCGACAGCCTGATGAAAGACCCAGAAAGCTACGTCAGCATGCTGGAAACCATGAAGGCGGAGGGCACGCTCCATGATGCCGCCAGTGAAGATGCCACGATGCCGGAAATACCTGCCATCGGAGCCATCGAAGACGTCGAGGCCATTGACGACAGCGCACTGCCACCAATTGGCGAGATGCAGCTTGTGCCACCACCTGGGATCATTGAATCGGCCGACTCAACGGAGGGCGATCAGCAATGAAGTGGCTGCTGACATTCTGCCTTCGAGAACGCTTTCTCGTTTTACTGGCCATGTTCGGTTTGATTGCCGCTGGCTGGTATTCGGCGCAAACAGTTCCGATTGATGCCATTCCCAACGTCGGTGAAAATCAGGTGATTGTTCTGACCGAATGGATGGGACGATCCCCCAAGGACATCGAAGACCAGGTGACATATCCTCTGTCCGTCGCCCTGCAGGCCGTGCCTGGTGCCAAGAGTGTTCGTGGCAAGAGCATGTTTGGCTTTAGCTTTGTGCAGGTCACGTTTGGCGACGACATCGATTTCTACTGGGCCCGATCGCGTGTTTCTGAACAGCTCACCACTGTTGCCGGGTCGCTGCCGGATGACGTCAGTCCCGTGCTGGCACCGGATGCGACGGCTCTGGGACAGATTTATTATTACGTCCTCGAACCGCCTGCAGGCATGGACCTTGCCGAACTCAGGTCGAAGCAGGACTTCTTCGTGAAGTATTCGCTGCAGTCCGTGGAAGGCGTCGCTGAGGTCGCATCGATTGGTGGCTACGTTAAGCAATACCAAATCGACGTTGACCCCGACGAACTGCGGTACCACAACCTTCCGTTAAGTTCCGTCATCACTGCCGTCAAAGCGTCAAACATCGACGTCGGTGCCAAAACGATCGAACAAAGCGGAATGGAATTCATCGTTCGTGGTCGCGGTTTCATTGGTTCCGGAAAGTCCGAAGCTGAGACAATCGAACAGATCAAAGACACAGTCGTAGCTACGCGCGATGGTGTCCCCGTCACCATCGGTCAACTTGCCGCAGTGCAGACAGGTCCGGCATTCCGTCGTGGTGCGCTGGACTTCAACGGGCAGGAAGCGGTCGGTGGTGTCGTCGTGATGCGGTACGGTGAGAACCCTCGTGCGGTCATCGATCGACTTGAAGAAAAGATCGCCTCGCTGGAAAAAGATCTCGGCGGTATTCGGATCGTCGGCGTCTATGACCGCACACTGTTGATCGACGAAACGATCGGCACGCTGACGAAGGCGCTCACGGAAGAGACCATCATCACCATCATTGTGATGATCTTGTTTTTGCTGCACATTCGAGCCAGTCTGATCATTGCCTTGACGCTGCCGACGGCTGTGTTGATGTCGTTTATTGCGATGAGAGTTTTCGGTGTCGACGCAAATATCATGTCGCTGGCAGGTACCGCGATCGCCATCGGTACGATGGTCGATATGGGCATCATCGTGCTGGAAAACATCTACGAAGGCTTGGCTGAGTGGGAAGTGGCACAGGCGTCCGGGGACAGCACATCAGCAAAAGCTGGTGCGACGCAGTTCGACGTCATTCGCGACTCTGCTGCGGAAGTCATTCCAGCAGTGATGACGGCTGTGACGACAACCATCGTCAGTTTTCTGCCCGTCTTCTTCCTGACAGGGCGCGATCATCGAATGTTCTCCCCGCTGGCATGGACAAAAACATTCGCACTCGCCGCCAGCCTGATTGTTGCCGTGACGCTCGTTCCGATGCTGTGCCGCATGCTGTTGACCGGTGGCAAAAAGAAGACGTTTACGACAGTCGCATCATCCCTTGGATTCGCCGTGCTGCTGACATCGCTCACTTATTTGTGGCGTTCACAATTGTCGAGTGCCACCCACCTGCCGGTAAGTCTGTTGATGCTGCTTGCTGTCTGTGTCGGCTTGCTTGTGGGGTGGTGGATGTCGCGCGAACGCGTGCGGTCAATGGAAGAGAATCCCGTCAGTCGGTTCGTTCGCTGGCTGTACGGTGGACGGTTGCAATTCGCCCTGAATCACAAACTGATCGCATTGGCATTTCCCGCAACCATTCTGTTCGTCGGACTCGGAGCGTGGCTGGGCTTTCCCACGATTCTGCAACCGGTCGAACGTTTTGCCCGCAGCATGGGTGCGGAACTCAACAACGTGCCGGGCTACGTAGACGCCAAGCACACGTTCACCGGGCTAAAGAGTGACGACTGGATCGCTCTGGACGAAGGCAGTTGGTTTTACATGCCCAGTCTTTACCCAGCGGCCGGGTTTACTCAGGCGATGGAAGTCCTGCAGACTCAGGACGCCATGATCAAGCAGATTCCGGAAGTCGCGAATGTGTTGGGCAAGATTGGGCGAGTCGAATCAGCGCTCGATCCGGCACCGGCCGCGATGATCGAAACCTACATCATGCTGAAGCCAAAGTCCGAATGGCGCGAGGGCGTGACAGAACGATCAATCTGGGACGAAATCAACAAAGTGGCCACCGTTCCCGGAGTCACTCCCGCATCGCCGCTGCAGCCGATTGAAGGTCGAGTGGTGATGCTGCAGAGCGGTATTAAGGCCTCGATGGCCATCCGAATTTACGGCGACGATCTGCAGGGGCTTTCGGAAGCGGCTTTGGCAGTTTCCGATCATCTCAAGTCGCTTCCCATGGTCAACGCGGGAACCGTCAGCCCAGACATCGTAATGGGCAAACCGTACGTGGAATTCGAGGTCGATCGCAAAGAAGCGGCTCGCTACGGCATGAATACCATGATGGTGAATCAGATCGTCGCGGCAGGACTGGGGGGACTTGACGTCACTGAAACCGTCGAAGGACGCGAACGCTACCCGATTCAGGTGCGATTCGATCGCAGCGTGCGAGACCATGTGGAGGACATGAACGAAGTTGCGGTGGTCACGCACACTGGCGAAGTCGTGCCGCTCAAACACCTCGCAACCATGACTCAGGTCTGGGGCCCCGGAGCGATCAACAGCGAAGACGCTCGGCTGGTCGCCCACGTTTCGTTCTCGCCCGCTCGACAGGGAGGGGATCTGGAAACGGTGGAGGCCGTGATGGCGTCATTGACTAAGGCCCGAAACGCGGCATCGGCGAATCCGCAGGACATCAGTGATGGCCTGCACTTTCCAGACGGTAACTTTGAATTGCAGGCGGTCGGTTCCTTTCAAAATCAGATCGAAGCCAATCAGCGGCTGATGTGGATCATTCCGGTGGTGGTACTGATCAACCTGCTGCTGCACTACCTTCACTTTCGCGACCTCCCGCTGTCACTGGTTGTGTTCTCAGGCATTCCCTTCGCAGCGGCGGGAGGCATGATTTGTGTGGCAGTCATGGGAGTCGACACAAACACGGCCATGTGGGTCGGCTTCATCGCATTGTTCGGCCTCGCTGCCGACGACGGCATCGTGATTGCAACCTACATGAAAACGGTGCTCGACGAACGAGACATTCGCAGCGTCGCAGAACTTCGCGAAGCCATTTACTTCGCGGGCCTCAAGCGAGTCCGTCCCTGCCTGATGACCACGATCACCACGCTTGCTGCTCTGGTGCCGGTCCTGATCTCAACGGGACGAGGAGCCGATGTCGCACGAGCAATGGCGCTGCCGGTGTTCGGTGGCATGCTGATTGAACCGTTCACGTCGTTCATCGTGCCCACACTGTACTGCGCTTATCGAGAATTCACGATGCGAACCGGGCTGGAACAGGTTCCGGAAACATCGCCTGTGGCAACTTCAAACATCGCTGAAGTACCCCAATGAAATCACCCTCTGTTTTTCACAAAGGAATGAACTGATGAAACGTCAAACCTCTCTGCTGCTGATGCTGGCCTGCATTGCGTTCTTGCCCGGAGTCCACGCTGAGGATTCGTTACCGGACTCGACCAAGGCGCTATCGCAACACGATCAGCTGAAAATTGCGGCTCAGAAGATCTGCCCTGTCATGGGCAAACCACTTGGCAGCATGGGTTCACCAATCAAAGTCAGGATCGGCGATCAGGAACTGTTTCTGTGCTGCGAAGCCTGTCGCACGAAGCAGGTCGATCGACAACACTGGGCAACGATCCATGCCAACTTTCGGAAGGCTCAGGGAAAATGCCCAGTGATGGGCAAGCCACTCCCGGTCAACGCCAAATACACGATTGCCAACGGACAGCTTTTCTACACCTGTTGCCCGCCCTGCGTGGACAAGATCAAAGCTGATCCGAAAACGTATCTGACAAAACTCGACGACCTGTATGCCACCAACCTCGCCGAACCGCAAACTCACGACGAAATCAAGATCGCCGTACAGAAGATCTGCCCCGTGATGGGAAAGCCTCTGGGAAGCATGGGTGAGCCCGTCAAAGTGAAAATCGGTGACGAGGAACTATTTCTGTGCTGCGAAGCGTGCAGAACGAAGCAGGTTGACACCACGCACTGGGCCACGATTCACAAGAACTTCCGCAAGGCTCAGGCAACGTGCCCGATCATGGGGAAGCCGATCCCGGCAAACGCAAAGTGGACGTTCGTCAACGGTGATATCGTTTACGTTTGCTGCCCTCCTTGTATTGCAAAGATTAACGCCAAACCGTCACTGTACTCGGAGCGGCTGACGGAACTCTACGGGAAGCATCTTAGAATGGTTGCGGGCAATGCCAGACGGGAATCCGCTTTTTGACAGAAGCGAACATGTGCGCGGCCTGCCGAGGCCGTTGCGATTCGTCTCCGACCTGGATTGTCGTATTCCTCTCTGAGAACTCGATCCGCCACTGCAATGGCGACTCATTCGAAAGGCTGTCATGAAATTTTATCTTCTTGCCTGGTGGTCCGCATGTGCCACAATGCTGACTGCGCATGCTCCGTTGTCCGCTGCATCGATCGTCAATGTTGTCGAATCTTCCGTAGTGCAGAATTCTCGACAGCCGCAGGCTGCCGTGCGTGCCAACGGAACAATCTTCGTGGCGTTTGGGGCTGATGACACGATTTACTGCTGCCGGTCTGTCGAGGACGGCACGGCATTCCAGCCGCCGGTTCGCGTTGGTCACCTTCCGGCCCTTGCTCTCGGCCGTCGTCGTGGCCCGCGAATCGTGGCGAACGATGAGGCCATTGTCGTCACGGCCATTAGTCACGACAACGGAAACCTGTTTGCCTGGCGATCAACCGATGATGGAGAAAGCTGGAGTGACCCGGTTCAGGTCAACGACTCCGTGAAAGACTGTCGAGAAGGACTTCATGCGATGGCCCTGGCTCCGAACGGCAACGTCTTCTGCACGTGGCTGGATCTGCGGAGCCGAGGCACAGAAATCTTCGGGAGTCACTCAGCCGACGGCGGGGCATCATGGAGCAAGAACCACCGTGTTTATCGATCGCCCTCCGGCACAGTGTGCGAATGCTGCCATCCGTCAGCAACCTACCACGCTGACGGAAGTCTGCACGTAATGTGGCGCAATTCACTGAACGGCTCTCGCGACATGTTCCTTGCGTCTTCGGCGAATGACGGGCAGACATTCTCTCAGGCTAAGAAGCTTGGGCAGCAGACATGGAAGCTCAATGCCTGTCCAATGGATGGTGGCTATCTGGCATCGACCGGCTCGGGAAAGATCACAACTGTCTGGCGACGCGACAACACCGTCTACCGGACAGACTCTGCCGACGGTGCTGAAACCGTGCTCGGGCGTGGACTCCAGCCATGGGTCGCCGGCACCGACGACGGCGCGTTTATCGCCTGGCTTAGTCGACTCAACGGCCCTCTGATGTATGTGGTGCCTGGTTCAGCAACACCCCGGAAGGTGGTGGATGCCGCTGCTGACCCGGTCATTGTCAGTCCCGTCAATGCCAAAGGTCCGGTTGTCATCGTTTGGGAGACCGGTACGCGAGAAGATTCTTCCATCAAGGCCACCATCATTCGGCAATGACTCGTCAAGTATGAACAAAGCAACAAGGTCGCCTCATAATGACAGCGCCAGATTCTCCATCAGATGCTCAACCTTCGACGGGAACGTATGGCAACTTCAGCAACCCGCTCGGGCTCGTGTACCGGATGTTGCGATCCGGGAAACGTTCAGCGCGTGCCGCGTTGTTCCGTGAAGGATTCCGGCTGATTCTAACCCCGGTCGATCTGGTAATGTCGTTAATCGAACGTCGGTCGCTCAGAAACCCACCGCCTCGACAACACCCGATGGTTCTCGTGGTCGGCCCGCCGCGATGCGGCACCACACTGGTTTACCAGGTTCTGGCTCGGTATTGCGACGTGTCCTGCCTGACAAACCTAAGTTCGTTGTTTCCCCGAGCGCCGCTGACGGCCTCCCGCTGGTTCGGAAGACCATTGGACAACGTGCCTCCTGCGATCGAAAGCTATTACGGTCAGACAGCTCGCCTGTGTGATCCAAACGATGGATTTCACGCCTGGAACCGCTGGCTAGGGGATGACCGCTATCAAACTGCGCAGGACATTTCCGCCGCCGCAGCCAGCGAAATGAATCGCTTCTTTGCGGCATGGACAAGTGCATTGCCGAAACCGTTTCTTAACAAGAACAATCGGAATACCGAATGTATGCGTCTGCTGTCGGAGAATCTTGCAGACATTTTTTTCGTCGTTGTTCGACGTGATCTCACCGCTTCCGCAAGATCGCTTATCCGGTCACGTCTGGACATTCAGGGCGACAGGAACACACCTTGGGGTCTTCGCAGCCGACAGTTGAAGGGCAACGACGATCCGCTCGGATACGTTGACGATGTTTGTGATCAACTCTACGAAATCGAATCACGGATTCAACGGGAAACGTCCGGCATCGATTCAAAGCGGATGATCGAAGTAACCTACGAAAAGTTCTGTGACGATCCGAAATCCGTTTTGCAACAACTTCGGCAAACTGTGCCTGGGTTACAGCTTAGAGAATCACTGATCGCGGACGAACTCCAACCGTTTCGTCGCTCGCTCGGAAAAGAACTGTCGCCGGCCGAAGAACAACGGCTTTCGCAATCCCTGAAGACGTCAAAGCCGACGCAACCGACCAGCTCAACATGAGTCGAGGCAGCAGACACGACATTTTGTCGTGTCATAATGGAGGCCTAAAGTTTTCAGTCGGCAGCTGGATTACTGTGAATCCTTGCGCTTTACATTGAGTGCGATTGAGAAACGCACCACAACCGCGACTGCGAAATGGCCGAGACAGAATTCTTCGGCCAGGACTCAAGCGGGAAGAGTCATTAAAAAAACACCACGTGCATCACGTGGCGTTTTTCTGCTGTTGGGCGAGCTGAAGCGAGTGTTGCTGACCACCGAGAATCAGAATCCACGACCTCGCAGGTGCTGACGACCGTAGCCATCTTCAACGTCAATGTGGTTGCCGTGGCGATAAGCAACCGGCTGGCGACTGTTGTTGTAGAAGCCGTTTCCGTAATTCGACTGGCTTCCGTAAACCCCGTTTCCGTAGTTTGCGTTGTACCTTGAATTCAGATTACTGTTGTAGCTCAGGCCCAGTGACAGCGACGGACGCTGGTTTGAGTAACCTCGATATCCGGACGTCAGGCCGTAGTTGTTGTAGCCGACGTTCGCTCGGTTGTTGAAATTACTTCCATAGTTGTAGTTGTTTCCAGTGACTCCGTAGCCACTGTTGTAGCCGTAGCCAGCGTTGCCACCGATTCGACACTGGGCAGCCGCTTCACCAGCCGTCATGACCCCCAGTGCCATGATTGCACAGGCAGCCAGTCCGAAGTTCTTGATCTTGTTCGAGTTCTTTGAGCGTTTCGTGTTCATCTTCATTGCCCTTTTCAGCGGGTTTCAGATTGCCGTGAGATTGTGTTACCGGCGAAAGAGAAAAGCGAAGGACGTGCCAATCCCTCGCTGCAGCTTCAAGTTGCTTCTGTTGAATCACTTACGTCTGAAACAGACGTTGCCTGGCGTTCAACGTTTCGAGTTCAAACGGATCACACGTGAGATCACAGGGATCACAAACGGACAGCAATGCTGAGTCATAAGCACGACAAGCTGCGATGTCTTTGCGGTGTGTAACGGCCAATCGGCTTGGAAAACGCAGTCCCGAATTCAATGTGATTCCGGTGGCACATCGTTTGCCACGGAGTGAAGTCACGATGACCGTTCGACGCCGTTTCAGTTCGCAACCTGATCATCGATCACACCAACAACACGCGAATAAGGAATCACGATGAAACGTCCCATCGTTCTCACGGCTGCTTTCGGGCTGGCACTTATCACCGCCGAGGCGGCTTTCGCTCAGGGCTACGACTGCCCGTTCGGTCGTGGCAGCAGCTATGTTCCATCAAACCTCGATCGAGCTGCCGAGTATCCCGATTGCTACGGACTTACAGATTGCCGCGACGGGGCCTGCCCGTACGCTCAACGTTTGTCGCAGCAGTCACAGTCAATCCAAAACCGACTCGAACGATCATGGGACAGCCAGGCGTATCCCACGCAAACACCGGCATACGATCGCTCCGGGTTTGATAACTCCGGCTACGATCGACGTCAAACGTACGACCTGCGTTCCAACAACAATCGGCCGTCCAGCTATGATCTTCGAGACAACTACAATCGCAACGGTCGATACGCACCGCCGTCCACCTACGAATCACAAAGCCGCTTCGAACAGCCATCCGCCTACGACCGGCCTCAAACGTACGGCCGCAGCTTCACATCTGGTCCGCCAGCATCATTCGATCGTTCCCCAACGAATCGCCAGCCTCCTCTCGACGACTTCCAGGCTCACCAGCACGACGGATCCTGCAACCACGACCACGGCCCGGTTAGCAGCAGCCCTCCGGCCTTCGATCGTCGCCCTTTAGACAACCGACCTTTGTCCGCAACCCCACGATACGCCCCACCAACACGGCAACTGTCGCCATCACAATCCAGCCCAATTTCAGACGGCCCACCGCCATTGCCGCCACAGCAGTAGCGTTGGCGTTGCCGTGGAACGCGCGTCACACACGGGCGCGAGATTTCCTGAACACACTTGAGAGTCACGGATTGATCCTTGCGGTGTCGTTCAAACACATCGTCGAACTGCTGCGTCATGAGAACAATGACACAGTTTGTTAACTGCCAACGTTTCCTAAAGCATAGGCCGTCAGTTCAAATCTGACCGGCGGTTCGGCACTTTCATTGGCGACAAGAATCCCCACCCAAGCAATACGCTGACGACACCCGTTACGATACCCATCTCTGCGCCGACGTGGGTCCGTTTCACACGTCGGATGTCCAAAACAGAGCGGCTGTTTCACCGCGGGAGTTTCACCTTTTCCGCTCGTGTCAGGAGGCGGTTTTGCCTCGGGGCCTTGCCGTCGCTACGCCGACACAGTCACTTACCCTTTTACAAATTCCGAAAATGCAACAGCTTGAAAAAGGCTGGCAAAAGATGCATAGACTTGCAATCGCGCAAAAGGGTAAGTACACCTCGAAAACACTGGGCTTTGAGTGGTTTTTGCAGGGTTTATGAGGCTTCCTCATAACCTCGAGGTCGTCGGTTCAAATCCGGCCCCCGCCACTTAACCTCTCGGAGATTTCTCCGAGAGGTTTTTTTATTGGTCGAATTCTGCTGAAACCCGCGTGTAGGTTAATTGCCGTTGGTTGGCAGTGCGGCTCAAAGCCATTTGCTAAGGTAGGGGGCTCTCCGGAACTTACCCTGTTGGTTTCTGAGCAAAGGGCTGAGAAAGCCTCATCAACCCTCGCCGTGAGTCGCCAGCCACGCTCCAGCGACATGGCCCGCAAACCAAAGCGCTGCACTGTCCGACCGCCGTCTACAGATACCCAAAGCCAAGCCGGAAACGCAGTGGACGATGAACTACACTCCCGTCACCATCGGCATGAAGCATGCCAAGCACCTCAAGCGAGCGGTCGCCGTGATCCGGTGGCTGACGCCACCGGCAATGAATATTTCGCCCTCCGGGCTATGCAGTTACGTTAAGGGCGGAGCCCGGAAGAGGGCTTATCCAGTCATCTAAGGGCGGAGCCCGACAGAATGCCTGCCGGTGGCGTCAGCCACCGGATCCCAAGTCCCCCACAGTCAAGGCCGGAGGCCGACACAGCATGATGTTGATCGGCCTAGGTCAATCCAAGGCGTTAAAACACAACAACCGTATTTGGTTCCTGAGACCTCGTTACCACTAACACATTTTTAGCTTTCTCAAATAGGGCCCGGGCAACATGATCGAGTCAGATCGATTCGACGCAAATCTGACTGCATTCGTGCTTCGGTCCACGGGCGCGGCGACGATATCAAGTACCGAGGTCGTCCAGAGTCTGTGGAGCGGCTATGGGCAGATTGTGCGGTGTCATCTCACCGGTGGCGAGACTCAAAGCGTCGTTCTGAAGCATGTGCGCTGGCCTGACCAGCAAACCCACCCGCGCGGCTGGACGACCGATCATTCGCATCAGCGAAAGCTCAAGTCGTATCAAGTTGAGACGTCGTGGTATGAACGCTATGCACAGCGGTGCGTCGATGCGTGTCGGGTGCCCAAGTGCGTGGCCGCCGAGCATCGTTCCGATGGCGTCCTTCTTCTGCTGGAAGACCTGAACGCCGCAGGCTTCGCTGGTCGCCGCCGCAGCGTGGGTGACGCCGAAGTCGATGCGTGCCTGTCATGGCTCGCAAGCTTCCACGCCACGTTCATGGGAGAGCAGCCCGAAGATTTGTGGACAATCGGAACGTATTGGCACCTGGCTACTCGGCCCGATGAGCTCAACGCGCTCGACGACAGTCCGCTGAAAACTGCTGCCAGCGAACTCGATCGTCGACTTTCTGGCAGCCCCTTCCAAACGTTCGTTCATGGCGATGCCAAGCTCGCAAACTTCTGCTTTAGCCTGGATGGGCGAAGTGCGGCCGCTGTGGATTTTCAGTACGTCGGTGGCGGTTGTGGCATGAAAGACGTTGCCTACTTCATCAGCAGTTGCTTCGACGAAGACGAATGCGAGCGTAGAGCATCGACTATGCTGGATCGCTATTTCGAGTTTCTTCACGAAGCGCTGAAACGTTCGGATAAGGCAATCGACAGCCGCGCACTCGAAGCCAACTGGCGTGAGTTGTACCCCATTGCATGGACGGACTTTTTCCGCTTTCTTCAAGGCTGGAGCCCCGGCCATTGGAAGGCTCATCGCTACAGCAAACGGCTCGCAAGCGAGGTTCTGAACTCCTTATGAAACTCTCTGGTACCGAACTTACCGAACTCGCCAACCTTGCGATCGACGCGGCCACGTCGGCGGGTGAGATGATCGCTCGCTCCCGACCAAAGCAGATCGAGCACAAGTCCGGTGGCGGCAGTCTCGCGTCGCAGGTGGTTACCGAAGTCGACCGGCGCAGCGAGGCCATCATCCTCGAGACACTTACCCCGACGCTTCAGCGTTTCGAACTTGGACTGCTCACCGAAGAACAACCAGACGACGGCGGCCGATTTCGCACCGACTACTTCTGGTGCATCGACCCGATCGATGGCACGCTGCCCTTCATCGAGGGCACACCTGGATACGGAGTGTCAATCGCACTGGTTCGCCGCGACGGAACTCCAACGATTGGCGTTGTCTACGACCCGGTGGAGAAGACGGTGGTTCATGCGATTGCCGGTGCAGGGTTATTCCGAAACGGGCAACCCTGGGACCAGCCGTCGTCCAGCGGGACGGTCAGGGCGACGCAGGTTTACAAGGCGGGCAATGTAGTGGACTTCGCCAGAAGTCCCCCAAAGCGTGAAAAGCAGGACTTCTGGCGAAGTCCACTACAACGCGCGCATATGCATTGTGAAAAACTGAGTTTCCCAGGCGGGACGGCGCTCTCACTGTTCACTGATAGAAGTTTTCTCTCCAGTGAGCGACGCGACCAGATCACTGCAGGCCTGGAGCTGATTGCCCGAGACATGGGGCTGACAGGTCTGCATGTTGATGCAACCGCCGGAGCGGTCATGAATGCGAGCAAAGTGCTCGCGAACCCACTCGCGTGCTATGTGAAGTTGCCAAAACAAAACGGCGGCGGAAGCTTGTGGGACTACGCAGCAACGTCGTGCATCTTCAGCGAAGCGGGTGCGGTTGCCACCGACATCAACGGCCAACCATTCGACCTCAACCGAGCCGACTCGACGTTCATGTGCCACCGAGGTATCCTCTTCGCGACGAACGAAATGCTCGCGCAGCGAATACGAAGTCTGTTTCGCTGAGATCAATGGGAGCACGGGGTGTAGGCGGGGCTCCGCAACTTGCCTGGTGCAGAAGATTGTCGTAGTGAGGTCGTGACTGTGCTGCCATGTGTCGCCCTCCGGGCTCAGGATGTGATGCAACTGGGTCCGGTGGCTCGCGCCACCGGCAATGATTGTTCCGCCCTCCGGGCTACGTAGTTATCCGGACTTTGCAGTCATCTTGAGGGCGGAGCCCGACAGAATCTCTGCCGGTGGCGTCAGCCACCGGTAACAAAGATTGAGCCAACAAAGGCCAGAGGCCGATACATCTTCTACTCCCAAATGTACTTCGAGTCGTAATCGACTTTATGCCGTTTCAAAATCTGCAGGAACTCTTCCTGAAACGACTGCTTGCGATGATGCTCGACCTGTCGGTCGATGTACGCAACGACGGCATCCTGCTGCGACGGACTGACGGTGAACGCTCCATACCCGTCTTGCCAATGAAACTTCATTCCGACACCACGAGATTCATTAATGTGCTTACTTGTGTTCGCTTTTAGTTTGCCAACAAAGTCGGACACGGCGACCTTGGCTGGAATCCGCACCAGTAGGTGAGCGTGATCGTGATAGCCACCAATTCGGATGGCGAAACCACCAAGGTTCTTTGCGATGCCCGCCATGTATGCCCACACATCTTCTCGGAACGAATCGTCTTGCAGGAACGGTCGGCGCTCTTTGGTGCTAAACACAATGTGGTAGAGAAGTTGTTGATGAGCAGCCATGCGCCGTCCTCCGGGCTCAGGTGTGGTGCAACTGTGATCCGGTGCTGACCTCACCGGCAATGATGATTTCACCCTCCGGGCTATGGGGCCATGACAAGGGCAGAGCTCGAACGAGGGCTATGCGGGCATTCTAAGGGCAGAGCCCGACAAAATCCCTGCCGGTGGCGTCAGCCACCGGTTCCCAGGTTCCCCACATTCAAGGCCGGAGGCCGACACATCAAGTTGTTGATCGGTAACCACGTGTCGCCCTCCGGGCTCGGGATGTGATGCAACTGCGTCCGGTGGCTGACGCCACCGGCAATGAATATTCCGCCCTCTGGGCTTTTGAACCATGACAAGGACGGAGCCCGAAAGAGGGCTATGCAATCATTCTATAGGGCGGAGCCCGACAAAATCCCTGCCGGTGGCGTGAACCACCGGTTCCAAAGTCTCCCACAATCAAGGCCGGAGGCCGACACATCATGATGGTCTTGGGCCAAGGTGAATCCAAGGCGTCAAGGAACTGTATTTGGTTCCGATGGAGAGATAGAGCATTTTCCCCCTTGTCGTTGACGGTTTGGGCTCGTGAGTAGTAGCCTTTATCGTCCGACATGCCTGATCCGTGGCCACAGTTCAGCGAGATTCGCTGTGGTCCCGTGTTAGCCGTTACCTGGCACAATTTTCGCAAGGCCGTTTCACTGCCACGACCGACTTCGCGGTGCCCTTTTGGTGGAGCGGCTTTCGGTTCCTGCGCCTTAAGCGACGACGCGAAGAGAAATTGCAGGAACAGTGAGCTGAAGAGTGTCATCTCCGTTTTCATATCAGCACTTTCGAAGACGGCGGTGAAATTTGGGCCGCCCTTTCAGCATCGGAGCCCGTCACTCATAGCTTCTGTTGAAGTCTGCATCTGCCGATCCGACGGTACCTCAGGTTTATTTAAACACAACCGTTGTGCTGACGATGGCTCCTGTTTCGTCGGTCAATGTCAGGAACCACGTGTTGGCCGATTCAGGAGGAGCATCGGCTGTGATCGTCGTGCCATCGATCGTCCCAGGTATTGTTTTCCAGTCGCGGTTCATTCGTGGCCCTTCGTCGGTTGTGAAGTGCAACTCGGCCGACGTGACTTTGGTTTTTGAATGAAACGACACCGTCACGCGATTGTCTTTGACCACCGGAGTTTCCGGAACGGGCAGAGGGATACCGTCGCGACATTTGGCATCGATGAACTTGCCAATTTCAGGTGGTTCCCAGCCCGGCTGGTGTCCGTGAGGCATTTTCACGGTAATGCGAAGCTGCTTCTCGCCGGGCACAACCTGAAAGCTTTTCATGTAGCTGTCCAGCGGATAGTGCTTGTCATTTGTTCCGTTCACAAACAGAATTGGAACGCGACAGCGTGGCAGCAGACTACCGGGATCGTAGGCGCGTACCCAGTCCATACGTCGTTGCTTCAGTGCATCAATTGCTTGCTTCTGGACAGACTCGCCCTGATGCAGAAAGCCGCAACCGTAGACAGGAACCGCCGCTTTGAAGCGGTCGTCCAGCGAGGCCGCAAGACAGGTTGTGTAGCCGCCCCAGCTAATGCCGGTGACAGCTGTGCGGTCTTTTTCGACTTCCGGAAAGCTGCGAATCAACGAGTGTGCTCGAACAACGTTTGCCACCGCATGAAACGGCCAGTCGTCGCTGATGGCGCCTCCAATCGAATCAAACTTTTGCGGGTGGCCATGTAACGGACCGCCGTTTTCCAGGCGAACTCTGCCCTTGTTGCGTCGAGGGCCAATGGCAAGTCCGGTTGCTTTGTCGTATTCAGGAGCCGGTGGACGCATGCCGGACAGGTCCATCGCGATAGCCGCGTAACCACGTTTGGCCCAAAGATGAACCCATTGGGCGAATGCCGTTCCGCCTCCACCGTGAATCAAAACGACTCCGGGAAACGTGTCACCCGGTTTCGCATTACCCAGCGTAATCGGCGACGCGTAGAAGGCGAAGACTTCCGTCGGCTTCCCTTTGAACAATTCTCCGCCGTAAAGCAATGAATGAATCGGCTGGTCCTGATCCAGCCAGGTCACGTCCGGCACTTTCGCTTTGATCGCGTCAATATTTTCCCACGGGTCAACAGTCATGGCCGCCTCTTTGTCGTCCTGAGCGACCGAAGTCGGACAATTCAGTCCAGTAGTAACACCGATGACACAAAGTGTCACCAGGCTGTGAAGGGTACTCGCAGGAAGGAACCGAAACGCCATGCTGATCTCCGGACGCAAATGAATTCAATAGTTTGAATCCAAACCTTACCAGCAAACGCCAGACCGACAAACCGTTCGGAGCATGACGAGCGGCTCGGGGTGCATCCGCTGTCTGGGATGTTTTGTTGCAGGTTGAAAAAACAGGTGTACCCTGATGGGTGATGTTTCCTGCAACAAGAGGCTTGGAGCCTCGCAGACCCAAGGAGGGCACCCCATGAACGTAGAAGTTATCGTACGGGTTGATGGTCGGGAAGTCGAAACTCTCAAACAGCAGATTTCGGGCCAGCCGGTTGATATTGAACAGCAAACGGAAGCACTCAAGGATCGCGTTGGGCAGGCCGTATTGTCGGAAGCTTTTTTCCGTTTTGATGGGGAACTCAGGCAGCCCCGTTGCTGCGGGCGAGTGATGCACAGGAAAGGAACTCGGTCCGTGCCAGTCATGAGTCAAAGCGGCGAAATCGACTTCAAACGCCGTCGCTATCGCTGCCCGAAATGCCGTCGGTGCTGCACTCCGGCGGACGCCCTTGTGTGGTGTGGGAAACATCGCATTACAAGGCATCTGGGCAAGCAGATTTGTCAGTTAGCCACACTGGAACATTTCACTCGACTGGAACAGCTGATGGCTGATCAGCACGCAGTCCACATCGGCCATGATGACATGCTGCAATTGGTTCACGATGTGGGCACTGTGGTGGATGGTCAGCGTCAGACGGCCGCGAAATTTGCGATGGAAAGTCCGTCCGCAATCGAGGCCAAAGTGCGGCCGAAGCGGGTTCATGTCAGTTGCGATGGCATCATGTACTGCACCAATGAACGCGAACCGTGTCCCGCTGCCCCCAACACCAATCGATTGCTGTGGCGTCAGATGCGAGTCGGCTGTGTGTACTGGCAGGATGAAAACGAATGCTGGCAAAAGCAGGTGGTGTGGGGGCAGGAAGATCTCGGGACTTTTGCGGCGTCACTGTTTCGACTGGCCTGCGAACACGGCTATCGCGACGCCGACGAGAAGATTTTCATTGCCGATGGAGGGGAATGGTGCTGGGGCATTCACGACAAGTACTTTGCTGATGCGGACGGCATTCTGGATTGGTATCACGCCTCGGAACACGTGTGGGACTGCGGGAAGGTTCTGCATTCGGCGGATGACGTCAAGCCATGGGTCGATGAGGGGCTGGAGTTGCTGCGAACCAAAGGGGGTGAAGGACTGCTGGACTGGCTGCAACCTCAGTTGTCTGGACTGCGTGGAAGAAAGCGCAAGGCGATGAATTCACTGTTAGGTTACTTCCGAAGTCGAGTGGGCCTGACAAACTATCCCGCCTACCGTGAGAACAACTGTCAGATCGGCTCGGGCATGATCGAATCCACGGCCAAACAGTTGGTCGGAATTCGCCTGAAAGGCCCAGGCATGCACTGGTCGCCGATTGGAGCATCAGCAGTGACCGCACTGAAAGCTCACAACATTAACAACAACTGGCACAACCTCTGGAAAAACCTCGTCCTCTAAAAACGGACCAGACAGCGGATGCACCCAGCGGCTCGTCCGGCAGGTCCGCCCCACCGTGGCCAAATAACGGACAGGTCTCTGCGCAAGCTGGACTCTGTTCCTCGCAAAGACGTCACCAAGGCTGTCGTGACAGACCTTCGACTCTTCAGACGCAACGGTGAAACAATTCAGCGTGAACACGTAGCGCCGCCAAAGGACGCGGGCTTCGACCAAAGCGGACCAGGCTCAACAGCAACAATCAGTTTTGTGATTGACGGCAAAGAGTTAGCATGCGGCAGGAAGCGCGGGAACTATATGGACGGAGAATCGATCGCCGGCCGACGTAGAATGGCGATGTGGACGCAAGCAAATCCAGCAGACGGTGGCGGAGGGATTGTGCTGCGAGATCAACTCGGTACGTTCCCGATCGGAAGCGGTATGTTTGGCGAGGAGCTTCGTGCTTGCTTAACCTGAATTGCTTTATCGCCGGAAGCCGTACAGGGCAATCAGGTACAGAATCTTCGAACCGGCTTTGATGGTCCCGGTGATCGTTCCGCTGATTTTGCTGGTGCCGATGCGGCGGCGGTAAGGAACCGGGATTTCTAAGGTCCGCAGCTCCGCCCTGGCCGCTTTAATCTGCATCTCCACTGTCCAGCCAAAATTGCGGTCGACCATCTTCAAGCCGCATAAGCTTTCGTACGCGATCGCGCGGAACGGGCCGAGGTCGGTATAGCGGACACCGAAGCGAAGACGCATCAGGAAGCAGGCAAGGCGGTTTCCGTAAACGCTCTGCGGTGGCATTGCTCCGGGCTCACGTCTGCCCTGCAGCCGTGAGCCCAGGACCAATTCAGTTTGGCCATTCAGGATGGGTGCGACCAGTTGCGGAAGCAAGTCCGGATGATCGCTGTAATCGGCATCGAGAAACACGACGACTCGCGGGGCGGGGTCACCGGACAGAATCGAATGGCGAATGTGGTCCAGTCCGGCCAGGCACGCGGCTCCGTAGCCACGATCAGGCTCTTCGACAACCGTCGCGCCTGTGTCAGCGGCAACTCGTGCCGTGCCGTCGACGGACCCATTATCAACGACGATGATTTGACCGACTTCCGGCAAGTCGCCAAGAACCAGCGGCAGCGAAGCCTCTTCGTTTAACGCCGGGATGATGACGGTAACTGACGAAAGATCATGAGGCGATTCAGTGGTCTCAGGAGTTGTGAATGAAGTCGGCAGCGGTTCTGGCATAGTGAAAGTTTGCTGGGATAATTTGCTGGAGAAGATGGTCCGTCAAGCCGCCCCCCCAATCGACTTTCTTTCCGGTTGAAAGACTTTTCCTGTTCGAGCATAGGATACGATTCCGACGTGCCGATCAAGTCGACTGCCTGAGTGTCTGGTGACATGCGTTTTGTCTCGACCTGGCTGCTCACCCGCTGTCGTTTCCGTCGGAGGATTCACCGTTTGTTGTTGCACTGCCTTCAGCAACGCTGGCTGGTTTGTTGGCCGGCTATGGGGACTGTTTCGCGACCGGTCGGTTCTTCGCCATGTCCAACAATCAGGACATCTGGTAACATGATCGACGTCAGCAATGTAATTCGTCCCACGACACGATGCACGTAGTTGCGCGTGTGGTATCAGCAGCTTGGTCACGCGAGCCGAACAGCCCTCTCTTAGAGGTTGTCGTCGTCGGTGTTTCGCTGTTCATTGTCCGCAGACACCACCAATGTCTGCAGCCGCGAACGAGAGCTTTCTGAAAGCCGTGCCGTCTGTTGGTCCATTTCGCCGGTCACCGGCTTTGCCCGTTGAGCTGAGCTTTGAATGTTGTGTTGCAGTCGACGAAACTTTCTGCAGATACCGCACATCGACGTGTGGATCCACACATTCATGCGCTCGCTGAAGGTCAGCTTCCGATGAAAGGACTCGGAAACAAGTCGAGTTAGGTCGCGGCAATTCAACATGACGGTGGCACTTTTGTGGCTACCCAAAGGTATGTGGTGCAGATCGCTTTACTGTGACCAGTCATACCTGGGACTCAGCAGTCACTGATGTTAGCGAACGTACTTCGCCGCTGAAACGGCCGGTCGTCGGTTTTCGGCGCGTTTGGACATCAGTTTTGCGGTAGACGCAGATCGATGTGGTTGCTTACTGCAATTCGTGCCACTTTTATAAAATCCGGTCGACAAGCGGTGCCATCACAACCTCGCTTGGCGTGCTTCCGTTAGAAGCGTGCATCGGCTTGTGATGTATCTCACCAAAGGCTTCGACTTCACCCCTTAAGCCCGTGAAGTCGCCGCAAAACAGGCCACAGGGTCGCTGCCCTGATGCGACCAATCCTGCTACGATCAGCCTCCCCGAGACAGGACCAGCCTGCAAAGGTCTCGGTGAAGCTGGTGGATGGGAAGTCAGATATGAATAAGAAAGATCCCGCGGCAGGCCCAGACAAATTGCCGCCCGATCAATGGGTCGGAGCCTACGGAGACTATTTGTTCCGCTATGCCGTGTCACGATTGCGCGACCAAAACGCGGCCGAAGAAGTCGTCCAGGAAACGTTGCTCGCAGGCATCCGCTTTCAATCGCAGTTCGCAGGCAAAGGATCACAGCGTGGCTGGCTGATGGGCATTCTGAAACGCAAGATCATCGACTTCGTTCGCCGTCGAGACAAGCACGCTCGCGACAGCAAGGCGAACCCCAACGCGGATGCGACTGACGAACTGTTCAAAGAGAATGGCTTCTGGAAGAAGGGCGTGGCGACATGGTCAGCCGTTCCGGATGGAAATCTTGAATCGTCGGAACTGTGGGAGATTGTCGCCGAGTGTCTGAAACATCTGCCCGACGGACAGGCTGATGCGTTCGTGCTGAGCGTGCTGGAAGAAATGGATTCCGACCGCATTTGCGAAGCGCTGGAGATCACTGACACGAACCTGTGGGTCCGACTGCATCGAGCACGATTGCGGCTGGCTGTCTGCGTGGGAAGCAAGTGGAACGACGAATAGGACTACAGCCGGGGCTGAGAATTCGCATACGAAGCGAGCCCGTCAATCGTCAGCCAGCGTCCAGTGATGGAAGATGCACAACCACACGGGCGATCAGCGCCAATGTTCATTGCCGTGGCACGGAAGTTACCGTGGCAGGCCGTCTATATTCGTTCTTAGATCCGACTCAACAGCAGGGCACGAATACTATCCGGAAAGTATTCGCGGCAGGACAAATTCTGCTTTCAAGGGGTCCCTGAAAATGCATCGGCGTGCGGCGCGACAATGTCGCAAGTGCCAGCACGCCGAGACACCTGAACAGGACGACTAGGTTTTGGGGATTCCGGGAGTCGACTTCAGACGAAGGCGGCGGCCACGACCGGTTTTGGGAGCGTGCAGCGTTTCCTGACTGAGGTCTGATGCAACGGTGGGGGTCATGAGCAATGTTGGCGTGCCGGATTGCTCAATCACCTGATCATCCGGCTTGCAAACGCCTTTCCGGCATTTCACGATCCCGTCCTTATGCGTCAGCCGGAAGGCTGAGATCTCTGGTCTTTTGGATTGAATTTTCGTCAAGCGATTCCATGCGGATTTTGTGATCTTCAACATTGGCGGTCTCTGTTCAATTCGAGAGTCTAAGTAAGATTGTGAGTGCGGCAGGGGCTGAACATTGAAGTTCACCCTCCGCCGATTTCGACGCGCATTGCAGCAACCAGTATGTTGTGGAAAGCAGTCCTGCTGACGTCAGATTCGTTCTTGATTCGTTCTTGATTCGTTGATTCGACGCGTCCGCGAAAAGTTGTTGGCTTTGAGTCGCGCCGTTCAGAATGCCGGTGCGAGTTTCTGAAACACTGCAGTTCCAGAAGCGTCAGCGGCAAATTGTCACTAATTGCGAGTTCGCTGCTCGCGAGGTTTGGCAACGTTAACTTTCAGGTTGCGACCATCCAGGTCCCGATCGTTCATTGCATCAATGGCTGACTGTGCATCGCCATCATTTGGCATCTCGACGAAGCCGAACCCTTTTGAACGTCCGCTCTCGCGGTCTGAAACGACCGCTGCCCTGGACACGTCCCCAAATTCGCCAAAGGCGTCTTCCAGGTCAGTCGATGAGGTCTGATAAGCAAGGTTGCCTACGTAAATATTTGTCATGTCAATTCTCTCGTAAATGGAGGTTGTAAGAAGAAGCCAGCCGTTCCGCGAAACACCAATGCGGCGTGAAGAAAGGTCGACAACGGCGACTGTGGTTGGTTGACGCTCCGCAAAACTGCTGAGCGTTCAAATAAAGAGTGTGGCAGCAACTAACGGCTCCCACACTCTGATTTTGTTCGAGTCGTGTGACTCAATGTGCTACAGGCTGCGTACGTTCTCCGCGCGAGGGCCTTTCGGGCCGCTGCCGACGCTGTAGGACACGCGCTGGCCTTCCTGGAGACTCTCGAATTCGCCGTCCACGTTTGAGCAGTGGAAGAACATGTCCTGTGCTTCGTCTGTCGCGATGAAGCCGAAACCTCGGTCTGTAATTCGTTTGACTGTACCTTCTGCCATTATCTTCACTTCACTTTCAAGAATAGTGATCACTCGGCTGAAACGTTCGGCCTTGTGAACACAAAAAACTGTTCGTCGTTGTATCAATAGTTACTTCGTTGCCACCGCGGTTGGGTTTCGCGTACGACGTCGTGTGTGCCGCGAACGCCTTGCGGCGGGTTGCGCTGATGCTGTTTGTCCGTTGTCCGATTTGGGCCTGCTTTGTTTTTTCTTCGCGGCGTGCGAGCCGCTGTTGCTCGGTCGCTGAAGTGTCGTTGTGGGTTCAGAAGCTCCGTTTTCGCCGACTGGTAGTTTGTGCCCAATGAGCCGCTCGATGGCCTTCAATTCGCTGCGTTCGGCAGGTGTGCAGAAGGCGATTGCTATACCTTCGCGACCGGCTCGGCCCGTCCGGCCGATGCGATGAACGTACGCTTCCGGTTCGCGCGGGAGGTCGAAGTTCACAACGTGAGTGATGCCTTCAATGTCGATGCCTCGTGAAGCCACGTCCGTTGCGACGAGGACAGTGATCTTCCCTTCGCGGAGGTCTGACAGTGCTCGCTCACGAGCGTTCTGAGACTTGTTTCCATGAATAGCCGTCGCCGCGACGTCTGCGTCTCGTAGCGCCTGAGCAACGACGTTCGCACCGCGTTTGGTTCGCGTAAACACCATCGCGCGATCGACGACGGAACGTGTGAGGAGTCGCTTGAGAAGCTGATGCTTGTTGCGCGACTCCGTGTGAATCACTTCCTGAGTGATTTTCGCGACGCTGGTTTTCTTCGGCGTGACGTTCACACCAATCGGCCGGTTCTTTAGTAGCTTCTTTGCCAGCTTCACAATCGGTGGCGCAACGGTTGCAGAAAAGAAGAGTGACTGTCGTTGCTTTGGTAACATAGAAATGATTCGATTGATGTCGGGCAGAAATCCCATATCCAGCATGCGGTCAGCTTCGTCCAGAACAAAGAACGATAAGCGTGAGAGATCTATGTGCCCCTGTGCAATCAGGTCCAACAGACGACCGGGTGTTGCGACCACAATGTGCATTCCGCGAGCCAACGCGCGGACCTGCTTGTGCTGACTGACGCCGCCGTAGATTACACAAGTTCGCAATGGCAGATACTGGCCGTACTGTGCAAAGCTGCTTTCGATCTGGCTCGCCAGTTCTCGCGTGGGGGCCAGCACAAGTGCGCGCGGCTGGTTCGGAACCGCTTTTTGGTTCTGATTACCCAGAGCATTCAGGATCGGCAATGCGAACGCTGCTGTCTTTCCTGTTCCTGTCTGAGCACAACCGAGCACGTCGCGTTGATTGAGCGCGTGCGGAATTGTTTTCGCCTGAATGGCAGTTGGTGTTGTGTAGTTTGCTTCTCGCAGAGCCTTCGCAATCGGCTCAATCAAAGAGAGGTCTTCAAATTTCGTCAACGTAATGTTTTCTTTAACTGGTGTGTGTGTGCAGGCAGTAGTCCGCCATGCGGGAAGCTCGCCAACGGTTCGGCCTATGCGACAGCTGTCGATGCTGATGCAAATGGGTGTTCCGGTCGGACGTGCGGTCTGGGAATACGAACGCGCAGAACTTCAGGCGAGTGCGGCGATCGCAAGTCGTCGGGAACTGCTCGCCCAGTAAGCCGCGAAGATTCAATGGCAAAGGCGCAGTTGATGCTGACGAACCCGCTATCCAACAGCTCGTAAGCTGCTCGTTTTGGAACGTCGAGGTCCGGAAGCTGGACGGGCAGGATTCGTAGCGGAGTCCTTAACCGAAAGGGGAGATCGTGAGGTTAGGGCCTCAAGATCATCAGCTGCGATGCTGTAAGCGAGAAGAGAAAGCGTGGCCGCACTGGGCTGAATGATTGCAATTTGCAAAGAATACCTGCAGGAATGAGTTCCTTTAACTCAGCTGCACAAAGGAAATGTGCAGACAGAGTTCGCCATCAAAGTGAGGGCGTGCCGGACGATTTATTGCCCGAGCAAACAAAGAAAGTTCCGAGGATCACCGAGTGCAAGGCGTTGCAGAACAACGCTGAGCGAAGAACGATAACTTCGATGGGTGTGCCTGAAGAGCCAGCTTGAGGTGGCCACTTCACTTGAGCGATTCATCTTCCAGGGAAGAACTGAACAGCTGAGTCAGGTCGAATCCTTGTTTCAACTAACCGTAGTATAGTCTGTAATCGGCGAGACCACAGCGCCAACTGGCCGACATGTGCGTCAAACTTCTGTCACCGTCCATAAGCCCTGCCCAGCGTGCGGATTATGAACAGCTTTTCTTTCGGCCGGAACTTTCGTTCGACGGAAGGGGCTGCTTAACACGTGGCTCTCAGAAGCCGTCCCTGTTTTACCCACTTGTTGGCCGCAGCAGTATTCTTCGTTATCACGCGGTTCTTCGCAGGAAGGGAACACGTTAGTCGAAGCAGCGTCGAACGGATTGATGTACTTGAGCACTTCAGCCATCAAGGCCCTGCAGTCCCGCGATTCGGCTCATCACAAATCGCGGTCTTCTATTGGTGCTTGCCCCAGCTGGCACACTGCCGCCCAACAGATTGGCAAACATGAATTGGCAGCCCGATTTTATCAGACATTTTTCTGACCAATAGGAATTGGGTGCAAACCGCAGTAGAGTAGCAGGATGAGCGAGCTCCGAGTTCCCATAGGAATTTGTGCGAACTCAAGCGATATTGGTTCACTGCCTACCTGCCCTCAATTTGCCCGCCCCCTGAGGACCTAACATGAATGTCTCTCGTCGCAGCTTCTTGCGAATTAATGGTGGCGCGTGTGTGCTGCCTTTCCTGCCGTCGCTTGCGTGGGCGGATGGAACGTCGGCTAAGGTCGGCAAGCCCAGCAAGAAAATGGTGATTGTTTACCTGCCCAACGGAATTGTGCGACGGTGTTTCTTTCCGGGCGAAGAAAACGCTGACGTTCCGGATTTTATCGGCAATTTCGAAGCGGACAAAATCAAAAACCAGCGGCGGTTTAAGCACAAGCCGGGTTTCTATCCGATCGAACTGACGGAGACGATGCAGCCGCTGGCGGATCACGTGAATGATCTGTCGTTGATCACGGGACTCGACCGAACCTACAAGGACGGGCAGGATGTGCACGCTCAGGGAGCGTCGTGTTATCTGACCAGCTTGTCTCCGGAACAGGCCACCGAGCAAGGGATCGCCCATCCCAATGGTCGGACGCTGGATCAGGTGATCGGCGATGCAGTCGGTCGCTCAACGGTGTTCAGGACTCTGGAAATCAGTTGCAACGGCTTCACAGCACCGAAGGAGCCGATCGAGTTCGACAATATTTCCTGGTACGGTCCCGGCCAAATCGCACCATCAATCCGGGAACCTCAAAAACTGTATGACCGACTGTTTCTGCGTGAAAGTTATCGCCAACACGTCGGGGATGTCACCGATTTAGTATTGGCGGATGCGAAGACATTGCATCGAAAGCTGGCCAACGAGGATCGTCATACTCTGAATGAGTTTATGGAGATGGTTCGCGGCATTGAATTGCGGATCAAAAAAATGGAACGCATGTTGTCGACAGTGGATGTGAAAGTCCCCAAAAACGAAGTGCTGCCTCGGGGTGAATACATTCGTCTGCAGATGGACCTGATGTTGCTGGCCTTTCAGATGGGCATCACCAACATCTGCACGTTCATGCTGGGGCCGGAACGTTGGGATGCGACTTTGATGTACGAAGGTGTCTTCGACCAGCCCGTCCAGCATCACAACATGACTCATAACCAAAAAGGCGACGGCTACAAAGATCTGCAGAAGATTGACGTGTTCCATATGCAGCAGTACGCCTATCTGATTCAGCGAATGAAAGAGATGAAAGAAACCGACGGCAGTTCGATGCTGGATAATTCGCTGGTCGCTTTCGGAGCCGGTCTGGGCGACGGTGCGACGCATCAGTATTACGATCTGCCGATGATGGTTGCCGGAAAGGCTCAGGGGCAAATCAAGCAGGGGCGGTTCATCAAATTGCCAAGCGGGACGCTGAATTCAAATCTCTGGCTGACATTTGCCCAATTGATGGGTGTGGAGATGGACTCGTACGCCGACAGCACCGGCGTGATTTCCGACTTGTGGACATAGTCTCCATCTGAACTTCGAAGGCCATCGAATGTTGATGATGAATCGTTGTTGCGCTGTCGCTTGTCTGTTTTTCCTCGTGTGCAACATATCACGGGCTGAAGATCAGGCTTTTGAAAAAGTACTGATGCCGTTGTTTCAGCAGCATTGCCAGGGTTGTCACGGAGCTGACGAAGCAAACGCCGACATCGACTTCGATAAACTGGCCACGGCAGACGATTTACTTGCTCGCCCCGCATGGATCGACAAAGTGTTGGATGCGGTCTCCAGCGGTGCCATGCCGCCGGATGGAGAACCGGGATTGGAACCGAAGCAACAAACGCAGGCGGTGACTTCGCTAAAGATCATGCTGCGGAAGGCAACCGAACATGCGCCGCGACCAGATGTCCCGGTCAGTCGGCTGAATCGTTTTCAGTACAACAATACCGTGCGAGATTTATTCCAGCTTGATCGCGACATTTTTCCATTGCCGGAAAAGCTGATGACTCGTCATCATAACTATCTGCACGACAGGAAGCCGAACGCCAGCGAAATGCAAATGCCGGATTCGGTTCAGGTGGCGTCGCATTCACTACAGCCACTGCCGGGAATGGAAGGTGTCAATCCGTTTCCGAAGGACCTGCGAGCGGAACATGGTTTCGACAATCAAGCGAGCCAATTGACGTTGTCGCCGCTGTTGCTGGATGCGTTTTTGCAGCTCAGTGTTTCGATCATGGAAAGCCCGCAGTTTAATGAACAGACTGTGGGCATCTGGAACGACTTCTTTGTAGAACCGGCTGATCAAAACAATCGCGACGGAGTTGTTCGACAACGATTGGCGAAGTTCCTGCGTATGGCTTTCCGAGGCCCGGTCGACGACGAAACGATTGGTCGGTACACCACCTACGCGATTGCAAAAATCGATGCCGAGATGTCGTTCTCGAATGGCATGAAAAAGGTCGCCGCTGCGGCGTTGTCGTCGCCTTTGTTTTTGTATCGATCGCCTGCAAGCGATCCGTCTGAACAACCATTTGTGCTCGCGTCGCGGCTGTCGTATTTTCTGTGGGGCAGTTGTCCGGATGAAACCCTGTTACAGCTTGCCGCAACGGGGCAGCTTTCTGATCCAAAAATCCTTGACCAGACCATCGCACGGATGTTGGCGGACCGAAAGATTGAGCGGTTCCTGGATTCGTTTCCCTCCCAATGGATGCAGTTGGAAAACGCGCTTGCGGTCACTCCCGATCCAGCGATCAATCGCTACTTCTCGCTCACACCCGGGCTACCGGCAAGTGTGCAGATGGTGCTGGAACCGCTGTTGTTGTTTGACACCGTGTTCGTTGAAAATCGACCGATTGCCGATTTGCTGGCTCCTGACTTCGCTTACCAAAGCGAATTTCTGAAGACCTGGTATCACAGCGAATTGTCTCCGCCGCCAGTCGATGTGGCGGCGATCAACGTTGAGAACCAGCGAAAGGACACGCGACGACGTGAATTGCAGGAAGCCATCGCCGGCCTGGAAACAGAACGCCGCCAACTGGTCGATCCCGTCCGTGCGGCTGTGTTGAAGGAACGCCAGATCTCGGGCTCTGTTCGACCGCCGGTGGATCTGAAGCCTTACGCGAACTGGGATTTTAACGGCGATTTGACCGAGTCCGTGCGGGGTCTGGACCTGACGGCTCACGGCGAGATTCAATTTCGCGATGGGCGGGTTGTTTTGGACGGAGCTCATTTGCTCAGCAAGCCGCTGCCCATCGACTTGAACGCGAAGACGATGGAAGTTTGGTTTCAGTTAAAAACGTTGCAGCAGCGCGGCGGTGGTTTGATGGGGCTTCAGGTGACCGGCGGGCTGTTCGAAACCATCGTTTTGGGCGAACGGCAGAACCTGCGTTGGATGTCCGGCAGCAATGGCTTTGAACGCACCGAAGACATTGTCGACGCGTATGAAGAGACCGTCGCGGACGATCTGCTGCATCTGGTGATGGTGTACCAGGAAGATGGAACCAAGACTCTGTACCGCAACGGACATCCCTACGGCCAGCCGTATCAGAAGGGTCACGTCACGTTTCCTCGCGACGTAACGAACGTCATGTTTGGCCTGCGGCATCTTCCTCCGGGCGGCAACCGGAATCTTGCCGTCAGTATCGATCAGGCACGGTTGTATGATCGTGCGTTGACGGTCGACGAAGTCGAAGCCGCCGCAGCAGCACGCGGCACGTTTGTCACGACCAACGATGTGGTCGCGGCGATGACTCCGGATCAGAGAATGCGGCGTGATCAATTGGTCGCTGCTCTGGCGGTTCGTCGCGAAGAGTTGAAGCAGGTGCCGGCGAATCTCGATCCCGCATCCGTTGTCCAAGCGGCTCAGCACCAGTACGACGACCAGCTCCGTGCGATGCTTCAGGCTCGCGAGTTTCATCGAGTCCCCATCCGTGATCCGAGGTACGGCGGAATCATCACCAACGCGGCCATGCTGAGTATGACGTCAGGCCCAAAGCGTACGCATCCGGTTGCTCGTGGTGTGTGGGTGATTGAGGTGATTTTTAACGATCCACCGGACCCGCCGCCCAACGATATTCCACCTTTGAACGAGGATGCCGGGGGCAAAGACCTGACCATTCGCGAGCGGTTTGCCGCTCATCGCGACAACGAGTCCTGTGCGGGCTGCCATACGAAACTCGATCCGCTCGGATTCGCATTGGAAAACTTCGACATCACCGGACGCTGGCGTGACGTGTACGCGAACGGTCGCGAAGTGGATGCCAGCGGCACGCTGATGAGAAAGCACAATTTTGCCGAAGCGATCAGCTTTAAGTCGGCGGTCGTGAAAGAACAGCATCGCTTCGCTAAAGCCTTCACAAAACACCTGTTGCGATTTGCACTCGCACAGGAACTTACACCAGCCGACACACTGGAGGTTGAAGACATCCTGGCCAAAGCCGCAACCGACAATTTTCGTTTGCAGACTCTGATAAAAGAAGTGATTCGCAGCAAACGGTTTCAGGCTCTTTGACGGTTAACGCGGGCCAATTGTGATGTGCGGGCCGTCGATTTTTGTTCGAACGATTCCACCAGTCCGCCAACCTGTGACGCCCCCGTGATTCATCGAACTACATTGTGTCTATATGAGCGAGTGGCGGACGTCCATGCCAGCCAGACGAACCACGGGCAGTATTCGATCCACGTGACGACGTAGTCGAAGAACGTGACGCCAACGTAGGGTGTGCCGAGGACTTGCGTTTCGGCAGCGTGGTAGGAAAACCAGAAGCGAGCGTAGTACAGCAGTACAAGTCCCGACACCGCCAGCCAGGCTCGCGAACGAGCAAACGGAATAAATGGCAATGCCCATGTCCAGTACCATGGATTCTGAGTCGGCTGCAACAGCCAGAACCAGGCGATGGTCAGAAAAACGGCGCGAAGCCAGTCTTCGGCGCAATCAGATTTCATGCCTCGCCAGGCAAACCCTAGCGCCAGCATGATGAAGACGGCGCCTGTCACCAGTCGAGCGGCGAGGAATGGAATCTGGCTGCGGTGCAAAGACGTTCGTTGGGCAACGAAGGTGATGAAGTTTTCTCTCCATTCCAGCGGGACAATGACAAACCAGGGTGTTGGCCTTTTAACTGGTCCCTTCAAGTTTTCGGACACCAGCAGGAACAAGAAATCATTCATTTGCCACTGACCGGCGAATGCGGACAGACCCGTTTTGGTGGGATCGATACCCGGCGTTGACGGTTTCGGAGGTGACGTTGTCGCTGGCAACGTTGGGACCGGTGGAAGCGGCGGCGATTCATCGAACGTGTTGACCACTTGTTCCGGCTCAGGTTTGTCGCGAGACAGCATTGGTGTGATCATCAACGCAGACAGCGTAAGGACGACGATTCTTGCGGATAGCGCAGCTACGCGGCCGACTTTACGCCACGCAGAGAAGAACAAAAGTGGAGCCAACACGATCGGATAGATCTTCGCTCCGACGGCAAGCGATAGTGCGACCGCTGCCAGAAATGTCCATTGCCGCGAGGAAAGTCGGTATTCGAAGGTGGCGCTATGATTCTTCGTGCCGGGCGGCGGATAGAAGGCTCGGACGGCACAGTAAACTGTGGCGATGGTCAGGAACACGGCGATGGAATCCAGGTGCCCGCTGTTGGCAAATTCTTTCATCACCAGCGGACACCACGCATAGGCGATAGACCATTCCGCGGGCCGCCCAACGAACTTTAGTAGTGCGATCAATAGCCAGAATGTCGCAAGGTCAAACGCAACGACAATTGACTTCATCACCAACAGCTGAGTTTGTACGGATGCCGAATGCGGAGTCACACAGGCGGCTGCTGTGAAGACAAGCTGACTCACGGGCGGGTACACGGTCGTCAGCTCCCCGAAGTGAACGCGTCGCAGAATTTCCGTGTTGGCAGCGGATCGGTCACGCAGTTCCACAAGCCTTCTCAGGTCCTCTGCAGCATCGCCGTCTTGAGCACTCGCAGTGAGAACCTGTTCCGGGCTGTATTTGAAAGGGCTGACACTTGCCGCGGCTACCTTTCCGTCCCACAGATAGCGATAGGCGTCGACTTCCTGAATAGGGTCGCTGAACAGCAACAGAATACGAAACGTAATAGCGAAGACGGCAATGACTGGCATCGCAGCCCCGCTCGCTGCACATCGACGTGTTGCATACCAGACCTGGAAAACATAGAGCCCGAACAACGCCGCCAGAACGCAAAGCACAACTAGCAACGGCCTGTCCGGGCCCGGTGTTCCGTAGCGGAATCCGCGACTCAGCCAGACGATCGCGACATACAGCCACCATGAGACAAACCCGGTACCGCCCAACACCCAAACGCACCGAGGCAATCGTTTGACACTCATCGAACTTCTCGGTTGGCAACGTCGTTCAACTTCCAGTCGTAGGTAAGCCATTTGATGCTGGGGTTGCCGTTCGAAGTGATCGCCTGTTTTAGCTCAGGAACCTGCTGCGACACAAAGGCCAGCACCGACCCCTCGGATTGCTCAAAGCCGCCGCCGTACCAGTTGTATAGCTGTGTGAGTTTCAAATCTGAGCTGCCGCTATCGAACTGAAACCACGTCGCGTGCTGGTGCACGTAGGAAGTTTGCCGCGACAATTGTTCTTCCAAACGATCACCCGAATAGACTTCGTTCAGCAATGGTGGGCAACCGATGGCCGCGCAGACCAGAGCGAAATGGATGCGCGGTTCTGCAAAGTTTGGTCGGATCAGTTCGTGTTCAATCTGACTCAAGCTGACGGTCTGCCCGGCCAGATTCCACCTGACTGCATCCCAACGTTGATCTGCCGGAATATCCTTGATCGATTCCAGCGGATAGTTATCAACAATCAACTTCAGAGTGAACGCGTTGTAGGCATTGATCAAAAATGCCAAACGGTCATCCCGCCCGAATGTGTTCATGTCTGCCTTAGCGATCAAATCAAGATAGGCGTCGAGGTTGCCAACCGACGAATTGATGCCGGAGTAATCAACCCAGCCATCGGCGTCTACATTCTGCTGAAGCAAATTATTAAGGATTGAATGGTCGAATTGGTGAGTCGTTTCCGTGTTCGCATAGGCTTCGCTTAGTTCTACCTGCGGTGGCCCGAGGAATTGAACGGCCAGTGAATTGAAGATGTCAAATTTCACATGCAGGACTCCCACACCAACCGCTGTGATCAACAGGAATAGAATCCCGTTTCTAGAGGTGCGTGAAACTTGCCGACCACTGATTTGATCAGCTTCAGCGGTTGTGGTCTCGGAAGAACTAACGGGTTTGCGCGTTGCCGGCGTCTGCTTTGAGGAGTCCATCTGCTGGCTCGTTGAAGCGTGATTGGACATGACGATTACCTGTGGCGGATGCCTTCGGACGGGCGAGAAGGGGCTGGCACATTTGTGGCTCAGTTCGTGTGCTGCAGCCAGTTGCAGCGAAGACGGCAGAGTGGAATGCACCTTACATCAATTCAACTCAGTTTTGCGTGATTCGCAAAATGTCGGAAGGAGCCTGTTCGCACGGATCTTAAGTGTCAGGGGTAAGTGAACTCGACGATGTCTGGCACTGTAGAGCAGCCCACCGAAATCGAATGGTTCGACGGGATCATACGGCGTCAACGGTATTCGTAGAATCAACGTTAAGGTTTCCGAAGTGCCTCCGTCTTCAGAACATTCCGGAGGCCACGGTCGGAAAGCATGCCACGTTTTGGGTTGCAAGTCTGCAGCATCACGCCTCAAAAACAGTTTCAACCCTCGATTCACTGGAGTTCAGTTGTGGGCACTCAGGCACCTCAAGAAAATCCCCGCTCGTCGGCTGGAACCGGAAAGAAGCTACTGGTTCTCACGGTGGTGGCCGTCATCGTCGGCGTCGCCTATACACAGTTCGGCGAGTCGCTGTCGTTGCAGAACCTGGCTCGTCAGGAAGCTGAACTTCGTAGCTTCCAGCAATCTCAACCGGTGGTGGTTTACGGGGCCGCCTTTCTGGTTTACGTGCTCGTGGCCGGACTGTCACTGCCCGGCGCGGCGGTTCTGACGCTGGTGTTCGGTTGGTATTTCGGGTTCGCTCGCGGACTGGTTCTGGTCAGTTTCGCATCGACGGCGGGAGCCACAGTGGCGTTTCTGCTGAGTCGTTTCCTGTTTCGCGATGCGATCCAAAATCGGTTCGGAGAACGACTGGCGAATTTTAACGAATCGCTGGAGAAAGAAGGTCCGTTCTTTCTGTTCACACTGCGATTGATCCCCGCCGTTCCCTTCTTCGTGATCAACGCCGTGATGGGGCTGACGCCGATTCGAACGCGAACATTTTGGTGGGTGAGTCAGCTGGGAATGGTCGCGGGAACAGCGGTCTACGTGTACGCGGGGGCAAGCGTTCCATACCTGCAGACTCTGGCCGACAAAGGCATCGGAGCCGTCTTCACGCCGACTCAGATGACGCAAATTGTCGCCGCGTTCGTGATGCTCGGATCGTTTCCGCTGATCGTTCGGTTTGCCATGAACCGGCTTTCACGCAGTCAACCAGACAGGTTGAAGATGGCATCCACCGATGTTCGTTCCAAATCGAATGCGAAGCAGACGCCATTCAGTCCGCCCGCAGCGCACTAATTCCCCTTTGCCGTCAATAGCAGCATCAGGCCGTTCAAGAGGAAGATACAATGACCGCCACCATCGAATCCACCACGTCGGCAGAACACGAAATTGCTGAATCCATGAAACACGAACTCGTCCAGCTCACACCGTACGACAAACATAACCAGGAATTGGAAGCCAGCGTCCATCCGCCGGACTGGAAGAATCCCACACCCGACAAGCCCTACCACCTTGTGGTCATCGGAGCGGGCACAGCCGGATTGGTGACTGCGGCCGGAGCTGCGGGCTTGGGAGCTCGCGTGGCGTTGATCGAACGCGAGCTGATGGGGGGTGACTGCTTAAACGTGGGGTGCGTACCATCAAAGGGCATCATCCGAGCCGCTCGAGTTGCCGCCACCGTTCGCGACGCGGAACTTTTCGGCGTCAACGTACCCCCTGATGTGACGTTCGATTTCGGTAAAGCGATGGAACGCATGCGGCGACTGCGCACCAAAATCAGCCCGAACGATTCGGCGCAACGCTTTGCGGACATGGGCATCGACGTGTACTTCGGTCAGGGAACGTTTGTCGACGAAAACACCGTCACGGTGACCCAGAAAGATGGGTCAGTCAGCACGCTGAAGTTTAAGAAAGCCGTCATCGCCACGGGGGCTCGTGCTTCGGCACCGCCGATCCCGGGGCTTGACTCCGTCGACTATCTAACCAATGAAAACCTGTTCTCGCTGACCGAGTTGCCTCAACGCTTCGGCATTGTCGGCAGCGGTCCTATCGGCAGCGAAATGGCTCAGTCGTTCGCTCGATTTGGCAGTGAGGTTTTTCTGTTCGAAAGGGACGGGCATATCCTGACACGCGAAGATGCGGACGCTGCTGCTGTTGTGCAGAAGCAATTCGAACGTGATGGCGTTCACCTGATGCTCAACAGCAACAATATGGCGGTCAAGCCGACGGACGATGGAAAGATCTGCGTATCCGCAGTGCAGAACGGCGTGCCGAGTGACACGGTTGTCGACCAGCTACTCATCGCAGTCGGGCGAGCTCCCAACACGGATGGGCTGAATCTGGAAGCGGTGAATGTCAAATACGATCGGCCGGGAATTGAAGTGAACGACAATCTGCAAACGACGAATCCGCGGATCTATGCTGCTGGTGACATCTGTTCCAAGTACAAGTTTACGCACGCTGCCGATTTTCAAGCGCGCATCGTGATTCAGAATGCTCTGTTTGCTGTGGGCCCGTTTGGCAAGAAGAAGGCCAGTGATCTGATCATTCCCTGGGCGACATATACATCGCCGGAGATCGCTCACGTGGGCATGTACGAACACGACGCGAAAGATGCGGGTGTTGAGATCGATACGTACATTCAGGAGTTCGCGGATGTCGATCGTGCGATTTTGGAAGGCCAGGACGAAGGCTTCGTCAAAGTTCACACGAAGAAGGGAACCGACGAAATTGTCGGTGCCACCATCGTCGCGGAGAACGCAGGCGACATGATTTCCGAAATCACCGTCGCGATGACCAGCAAGGTAGGCCTGTCGAAGATCGCCTCCGCTATTCACCCCTATCCAACTCAGGCCGAAGCGATTCGAAAACTTGGCGACCAGATCAATCGGACAAAGCTGACCCCGCTGGCTCGCAAAGTTCTGAACCTGCTGCGCCGACTAAATGTTGGTGCCTGAAGCCTCTCAAGAATTTGCAACTACTACCCTGCCCCATGATGAAGCGTGTTGCTGGACGGCATCGCCCGTAGTCGTTTTGTTTACGACACGGTTGTTGTCGTGGTCGTGCAAATGGAAATTTAGGGAGTAATCAGTGCGGCGAGTTTTCGCGACCTGCTTCTTATCGCTGCAGTCCGCACGATCGTCGTTGAATCGAATGACTGTTGGTTGCAGGTAATGCGGATTACACGTGAATGCCTTGGCGACGTGATCGAATATGTCGCCGACCAGTCAACGCTTCAAAGATCCGATTGCCTTCTTCGCATCGCCGACTGGTTCACCGGAGTGGGCTAAAGGCGGATTGTTTGTCGCATTCCGCCATCACTGATTCGCCAGGATTTGTGCGACGTCGGCAGTGGCCCGTATTACTCAATTTTCTTCAGCTGCGCGATGATCGTTTTTGTGTCCAGCCGCTGGTGATAATTGGGATTACTGTGGGCGAAGGCGATCTTGCCGGTTTTGTCCACGATGTAGACGGCGGGAATCGGTAACGCATGATGGTTCTGGCCGGACGCTTTTTCGAGATCGATTCCAAATTCCTTGTACCTTGTGATTGTGGCATCGTCGACAATGAACGCGAGTCCAAACGCACGTGCAGCACTGACATCAGAATCGGACAGGATCGGGAACACAATCGAGTTTTTGTCGACATTCGCTTTTGAGCTTTCGACCGAGTCCGGACTGATGCCAACCATCTCAGCACCGAGCTTCTTCATCTCAGGATAGGCCTTGATAAGTTCGCCGGTGTGGCGAGAGCAAATCGGGCACCATCCGCCACGAAAGAAGACCAGCACCACAGGTTGCTTCTCATACAAAGATGCGAGCGTGACTTCTTCGCCGGACGCGTTTTTGAGTTTCAGATCAGAAACCTGTTCGCCCACCTTCAGCGGCGATGTTTTGTCAGCCGCAGCAGCAATCGGGGGCTCTTCTGCGATCGCTTTGCCGGGCGCGGTCAACAGGATCGCGCAGCCAAGAGAAAGAAGCAGTGTCTTCAACATTGTACTGTTCCAATACGAGTTCGTGATGACGCAGGCTCAGTCAGAGTTTAGCAGTCTAAGCGAGGCGAGCGAATCGGCTTCGTGATATTTCAATTCTGCGGCGAGTCTTGATAGAGCGAAGCGTTGAACCTTCTCGGTAAAGTTGGGAAAGGAGACTGGCACGCTCCGTAGACCGTGTGAGACTCTCGGCGTCCTTTTTTTTGTGAGCCATTGCACACGTCGAAGGGGCCTCAGGTATCGCGTCGATTGATCGCAGACAACGATAGAAACTCACAAACGAGTCGTAAGTAACGTTGGCGAAGTCCGTCTTCCGTGCGGCAGGCCGGACTACTCGACAACGGAAGGTGTTGGCGGGTAGCTGTCCATTTCCGCGTGGTGCGCAGCGTGAGGTGTGGTGTTCAGTTGGCGGGGACGAGTTTGGACAGTCGCGACTGACCGGGCGGCGCGGAGGTCAGGCCGACTTCAAGTTTCAGTCGATCAAACAGACTGAATCCATCCTGCTGCCACGTCATGACCTCGGCCACCACGGAACTGAGCGTTGGTGTTTTCAGATGGAGATTCAGCGATTCCAGGACGCTTGTAAGAATGCTGCGGCGACGGGCTCCCTTCGATGTTTTGCTCGTTCGACCTGTGCGACGGTCCATGGCCGCGCCGCGAAGACTGCGTTCCGCTTCGTTGTTCGTTGCTGGCGCGGCCGGGCTTGTCACAAAACAAAACAACTCCTCTTCCGTCATCAGCCGAATCAGTTCTGAGACCAGGTTGTCAAAATCCTTGCCGAAGTCGGCCGCCCGAACATCGGAATCCTCGGCGCAGTAACGCACCAGCAGAGCCGCCAGCGTGTTATCAAGTTCATCGACCTTCGCCGCACGACCGGCATCGCCAAGACGACCATCGGCGGCGTGGCGTTTGGCCGCGTAGAAAATTTCCAGCAGGCCGTCGAGCAGTCGCTGGTACTCTTCGTTGTCCGGCTTCAGCAGCGTCAGACGGATGGCCTTCCGCAGCAGGTGAGCCCAGCATTTCTGTGCGTGACTGAAACCTCGGTACACGGCCGCATCGTCCGAAACAAGCACGCCTCCAAACAATTCTTTCGACAGGATCTGAGCCAGTGTGTCGCCGTCTTTGCGGCATCCGAAGATCAGCACGCGCGCCTTCTCCGACAAAAAAGCCCACACGCTGTTGATACTCCAACTGGTTTCGTCTGCATGCACAATCGCACTGAACGCCATCAGGTCACACAGAGATTCGAATTCCTGTTCCCAACGCCGTGCCAGTTGATTCAACAGAGCGTCCGCCTGGGATTTGCCGAGCGGCAGATTCCAGAAGAATTCAATCAATGCACACGTCTTGTCGATCGACAGTCCCGTGATGGTCACAATGCGAGCCAGCGCGATATGAACTTCAATGCCGAATTCGGACCGCGGCCACACGCCCGGAATTTCGGATTTCTCGCCGTTGGGGCCGTGATAGATTTCATAGACGACCTGCACGGCTTGGCCGTTGATCACTCTCCAGACGAAACGTTCCCGAACGAAACGGCACTCTGCGACGTTGTAACCTTCCGGCAGAATGAGTTCGCGTCGTTCGGCGTTGTCCGCTTTCTGCTCGGTTGTGCGACGACCGCGACGCGCCGAGGATTGTTTTTTGCGACCTTTTCGGCGGCCCGTTTCAGCGCGGCGTCTCTCTTCCGCCGTCACCGAAAACGCCTCGTCGAGTCGCTCTGTGGGGTTCTTACCTTCGAGCTCTTCAATCCGATCACGCAGCCGCCGGTTCTCGTCCCGCAGCTCCGCAACCTCACGCTGCAGGCTAAGCACAAGCTGCTTCACTTCCACAGCGATGATCTGACTGACATCCGTGTCCATCCACCTGTCGTATCAAAATCTAACCGACAGAAAAAGACCAGTCTCCAAGCTGAAATGGACAGCTACTGTTGGCGGTACACGTTGCTGAAGTGTGGGCTGAAAAGTGTTTTCAGCGGGGAGTGGTATGATGATACAGACATTCACAAGTGTGGCGTTTCAATGGCCGGTGGTCAGGCGGTCAGTGATCATTGCTGCCGTCGTCGGCACAGTGCTGGTCGCTATCAATCATGGCAGTTGTTTGCTGCACGGTGAGTTCAACGTCACTTGTGCTGTTCAGTCCGGTTTAACTTTGCTTGTTCCATATTGCGTCTCGACCGTCTCCTGTGTACTGACCGTGGCGGATCGGCAGAACGAAACAAGACGGCGGTGATGGCATGTCCTGGCGGTCGTATCACAAAAGCAAATTCGAGTTGACAATATGAATCGCATACTTGAGTTCTCGGTTATGCCCATCATTTGGGGAGGAATCGTGCTGTCCGCCCTTTCGATGCACGACATGCGGGGTTTCGGCCAGCATTCTGTTTGCGGCCCCTGGGGATGTGGGCCGCCGACGAATGCTCTGCTGGCCATCCACATTGGTTGGGCTGCCGCCATCTGGCCTGCGCTGTTTTATCTGCCGTGGCGTCTTTCTTTCACTCGGAATACGGTGAAGACAATCGTCCTCTCACTGACGGTATCCGGGTTGATCGGCTTGCTGACGATCACCGCATGGCAATGGATTGTGTGGTTACCGAACGCTTCGGAGTGGGCACGATCCTACATCTGGCACCGCTGCGGTTTCGCGATTCTCACGGCAGCCGACTGGCCGTTTCTGCAACTATTGGGCGGAGGGATTCTGCTGGGTGCATTGCAGCTGCCCGCTTCACACGAGTCCCCTGGCCATTCCGCTGGCGTGCCTGTCAACGGTCGTGAATCTGCAACCACGGTCTGAATCGAATCCGTGAGTTGCTTGCGGCAAGCGGCGTGTGTGAATCGCTCGGGGAGACTTCGTTGAACTGATGCACGAGCGAAACCTCGGGACTTATCGCAGCGAACCGCCAATGAAAATGGCTGCGTCCTGCAGCCATGCTTCTCGCCAAATTCGAACATGCCGAACGTGCGAAATTATCGACCGTAGTAGCCACCGCCACCAACGTGACCATGATGACTCACGCCGGAACCGTAACCTACCCGGTAACCCGCTCCGTACTTACTGCCGTATCCGGGATAGGTAGATCTGCGAGTATAAGAAGGGGCGTATCCAGTCGAAAGGTGGTGATTCGATGTCGGACGGTAGCCCGTGTTGTACCCGCTATTGTGGTAGCTCGGATTGCGGTAGCCTGAGTTTCCATAGTTGCTCTGACCGTAGTTGGTGTATCGAGTGGAAGGTCGACTGCCGACAAATAAATCGAACAGCCCCGCGGTCTGAGTGCCCGAGGAACGATACGAATCGTGAGCTGCACGGCTTGCGTTATGCTGGTAATCACCTGCGTGCAGCAGACCAGCGCATGAGGTGGCGAAAACCAAAGTTGTGAGTTTCAGGGTATGCATCATAGTAGCGATTCCTTTCCCGGAAGTCTGAGTCGATTGTGCGACAGACAATCCATCGCGACTGACCAACTAACGATGCACGGCGTGTGCCAAAGCCGACTTGTGAATTGACTCACACCACGACGGCTCCCATCTTCCCTGAACTGCGTGAACCCTGCTTCGACCAGATCCAAGCGATACGCCGCGCCATAGATCTGACGACGAAGTTCACCCTGTGACTGACTTCCCAGGATCTGCTTCGCCTTCGGTCTACTGCAATCGAAGGCGCTACCGCGAATCTCGCTGCCTTGTGGCCGCGGAGCAAGCGTTTTCGACGATGAGAGCTGTTTCCCACGAGCCCGAACCGTCCACAACAACAAGGAAACTGCTCTACAGCGACTTGAGTTACTCAAATTTATTGGGCAACGAAATCGCCTCCGGAAAATTTTGCCGACTTGTTGTAAGGGAAATAATGGTGTTTGCGTCTCGAGAGAACGTTTGCTGTTGGCGAAGACAATATGCGTGATTGCACACATACGACTTCAGCCGGACCGGCGATTTGCGTGAGTCAGCTCAAAGTGAGTGCCAGTCCATCAACCGCCGTCAGAAAATCGTCTGACGTCGAGCACCCCACTGATTCCGTCGGTTTGGAAAACGAAGAGCCTTCAATGATTGATCGTCCTGGCCAAACCTGCGTGGGCGGCTATTCGTTTCGATTCAGCTATGCGCTGTCACGCATGGCGTACTCCAGTGGATCGTCGTCGCTACAATTCAGTCCGAGCGGCTGATTCAGATTGCCCTCGGTTCTTCAACTTTGGCTTTGTCGCGTGAGTTTTCGCCGCGTTGCTCTACCATGAGTCGCCGGCAAGCGAGTTCATAGATCTTGGGGATGGATTTTTTGAAGCACCACACAAACAATAATTTTATGCGCCGTTGGCGAATGCCATTGATAGCCGTGACGATGGTTTTGGCAGCCGTTCGGATCGCGGTCCTGGCCGTCGGTGCGTCTGGGAAGAACTCGCTGGAATCTGTGGACACACTTTACGAGACCTATCGTGAAGACTTTCCCGAGGTTCGTGATGTTTCTGTCGTCAAGCTGTTGCAGCAGAACCTACAGAACGTTGTTTTGGTTGACGTCAGGGATTCCGTCGAGCGCGAGATCTCATCGATCCCCGGCAGCATTTCGCAGGAAGAATTTGAGCGGCGCCCACAGCGGTCGGATGGCGAACTCATCGTGCCGTTTTGCACGATCGGCTATCGCAGCGGCCTTTATACGCAAAAGCTGATGCAACAGGGCCGAAACGCTCGTAACCTGCGAGGCGGCATTCTGGCTTGGTGCCACGCTGAGCAACCGGTTGTCGCAAACGATAAGCCCACCCACCGTGTACATGTTTACGGCCGGAAGTGGAACTTGTTGCCAAGTTCGTATGAAGGCGTCTGGTAACACTTACCCACAATTGTTGACATCACTGATGCAGCTCTGCGTGCTTGAAGTGCTTGAACGGACTGCCCGCCGTCGCCTCGCGAATGCTTTGAAGGCGACCGCCAGAATCCGCAGGCTTCCAGTTGTGGACGCGTCGACGGATTGAGTTCCGTCCGAATCATGTTCGCCCCCGCACCCCAAGCCGACAATGCTCAAAGTTCTCTATGAACGTTGCCGCAGTTTTGAGGTAGATGACCTGCCGGAATTGTGCTCGATTTTGGTAGTCGAGGGCTTAGCCCAACTTCCCCAGCAGCGGCACAAAATGTGGTTGCAGAGAATTTATTCGGCGTGTTTTTGTTATCGAAGTTTCAAAAGTCCAGCGTTTGAAATCTGAAACACGATGTAGTGACGACCTCTGATCTGGCCGGTCAGAGATCGATCGGTAGCATTTGCGATCATGTTCATTCGCCAATGCCATCGAATCAAAAACGGTCGTCGCCACGCCTACTGGGCGCTGGTCGAATCGTATCGCTCGGCCAGTGGGCCGCGGCAGCGGGTGGTCGCGTGGCTGGGGAAGCTTGACGAAGCCGGTCGACTGGGCGTCCATCAGGCGGCGGAAGTTTTGGCCGGTAGCGATGAGGTTGCACCCGGTGTCACCGCTGATCAGTCACAACCGCTCAGTCGACAGATGCGATTCGAGTTCGATGATGATGCGTCTGCCGTGACTCCGCGATGGGTCGAAGTCAACGCCGCCGGAGTTCGTGTGGAAAACCTGCGACAGTTCGGCGGGCCGTGGATGGCTCTGCACCTGATTCGCACGCTGCAACTGGATACGTTCCTGAGCAACGCGATCCCTGAAGGTCGTGAACTGGTCGGCTGGGATGTGAGTTCGCTGATTCTGATCATTGCGCGGCTGCTCGAACCTGCCAGCGAACTCTTCACCGCCGAACAATGGTATCCGAAAACGGCACTGCGGGATCTGCTCGGCGTGAGCGAAGAACGTGTGAACGATAATCGGCTGTACCGCACACTCGATCAGCTGCTGCCGCACAAGGACGCATTGGAAACGCATCTGAAGAATCGCCTTGGCCATCTGTTCGATCTCGAATACGACCTGCTGATGTATGACGTCACCAGCACTTACTTCGAAGGTCAGGCCGAACGCAATCCGCTGGCTCAGCGTGGCTATTCGCGCGATAACCGCAGCGACTGCAAGCAGGTCTGCATCGGGCTGGTGGTGTCTCGATGCGGAATGCCGCTGGGATACAAGGTGTTTGCCGGCAATACGGCCGACGTTACTACCGTGGAACACATCGTCGAAACGATGGAAGCACGCTACGGGAAAAGCGATCGCATCTGGGTCATGGATCGCGGCATGGTGTCGGAAGACAACATCGAATTCCTGCGCGAAGGCGGTCGACGCTACATCGTCGGCACTCCCAAATCGATGCTGAAGAAGTTTGAACACGAGCTGCTGAAGGAAGACTGGACCAGCATTCGCGATGGCCTGGAAGTCAAGGTCGTGCCGTGGCCCGGCAGCGACGATCCGGATGAATCGGAAGACTGCAACACATCGCCGGAGACATTCATCCTGTGTCGCAGTCGCGATCGATCAAAGAAGGAAGAAGCGATCACACAGCGCTTCGAAAAGAAGATCGAAGAGTCGCTCATCCGCATGACGGCGCGGTGCGATAAACAGAAACGCGACCCGATGAAGGTCGAACGTGAGATCGGCCGGCTGCTCGGAAAGAACACTCGAGCGGCAAAGCTCTTCGACGTGAAAGTCACGAAGACAGATGACGGGGCCGCACGCATCGAATGGTCAAAGATCGAAGCTACGCGTGACTGGGCGACTCTGAGTTCCGGATGCTATCTGCTGCGAACGAATGTCAGCGACTGGTCCGACGAAGAACTTTGGAAGGCGTACATCCAACTGACCGAAGCGGAAGCCGCGTTCCGAATCCACAAAAGCGATCTTTCGATCCGCCCGATCTGGCATCAGAAGGAGGACCGTGTTCTGGCACACATCTTCGTGTGTTTTCTGGCGTATGTGTTGTGGAAGACGCTCGGCCAGCTGTGCAGCAAAGCAGGGCTGGGCGACGAACCGCGCCGTGTGCTTGCGGAGCTGTCGGAGATCCGTTCGATGGACGTCGTCCTGCCCACTCGCACCGGCCCGGAGATCCGCACCCGCTGCGTGTCAAAGCCCTCCGACCATCAGCAGATTCTTCTGGAAAAGCTGAGCCTCAAACTGCCCTCAAAAATAATCCAAAAGCAAATGTAGTGGAAACTTCTGGCCGCTCACCCCACAAAACACTGCCTTCGTGACTCGAGTTGGGGAAGTTGGGTTAGCGCTATTTGACGCTGTCGTAAAAGGCTTCGATGTATTGAAAAGGGCCGCGGCGTTCAACACGCGTGGGACTCAGCGATCGTCATAGCGGACCAGGAACCAACGGTCAGCGATTTTGTCGTGGCGGATCAGCCGGTGGGTGTTGAGTAGCCCGCCAACGAAGTATGCCGGTTGCTGGCCTGGCGGATGCCATTCCAGCCAGTCACCGAATTCCGTGCCCGAGAGTTGAAAACGCAGCGCGCCGGTGGGGGCATGTTCGACAACGCACACGGTAATTCCGCCATCTGAAATCTGAGGCGGTGTCAGCAGGATCAGTGTGCTGGGACGACCAACCGGATATGCCATGAAGGATCCAAGTGCCGAACGGTTGCCGTCTTCTTGCGGCCAATGATCTCGCAGGTCGGCGGCTAGTTGCTCAAGTGTGCCAATCGACGACAGGGCTCTTGCCTGTTTGCCGTGCCACGCCACATTGGATTGATTGAATGCCACCGCTATCCACAAAGCGAGCAAGCTCCAGTAGCCCGATTGCGCTCTGACGCCGCTGTAACCTGAGTACCGACCATAAAGGCCGCACGTCAACACCGCAAAGGATGCCATGCCGCAGTTAGCAATTGTCAGCAGCAACCCCAATCGCCACATGAAGTCGCTGTGTTCCGTGAAGCTGTGGAGTTGTTCGACGCTGCGCACTTGTAGGAACAGGTGGCGACGAGCGAAGAACAAATCCACGCCGGGGTCGATCGCAAACCATGCGGCCAACACCATCATCGCCGATAGGTTTAGCCCCCAAATGAATCGCGGATACCTGCCCGCACCAGCCATAAACGATCGCAGCAGACTCGGCAGACGCCGGCGATTTGTGTCCGTCGTTGGCGATGTGAACACTCGGTTTTCGACGGGTAACGAGTGGCTCATTTGTCGCCTTCGTCATTGCAGTATGACAGGGCGAGCAACGCAAAGCTGGTGGCGAGATTCTTGTCACCTTCGAACCAGCGTTCGTTTCTGTTGGACCATGATCCGTCTTTGTTCTGGCGGCGTGCGAGTTCCTGAACGAGGTCTTTCCGCCAATCATGAGTTTTCCCGTCCTTGTCTTTCACGGTTTCTATTTCTGCGGTCTTCAGCGATGCAGCGAAGGTGTTAAAGTAGTAGTACAGGCCGGCCGACCCCATGCCTGGATTCTTGTCGACTGCGTATTGCTTTTGAATCCATTCGACGGCCGCTGCGACTCGAGGATCGTCCTTTGTTAACCCTGCGTAGATCATGCTCTTAAGTCCCGCATACGTCATTGTGCCGTAGCTGCGGATGCCTCCTTCGGGAGTGAACCGTTCGGGCGATGTGCTGGGATCGATTTTGGTCGTAGGGATTTCATAGTAGAACCCACCGTCGTTCACGAGTGCCGCGAATTCTGTATCATTGCCGTGACCCTCCAGGTTCTGGCAACGCGACACAAACGCGATGGCCTGCTGAATGGCGTCGTCGTTTTCTTCCGAACCTGCGGCGCGCAACGCTTCAATCAAATAGCTGGTGTTGGAAAGGTCCGGACGTTCTGCACCGCTATAGCCGACTCCACCGTACCACACGTCTGATTTATTCTTGCCATTGGCCTTCCCGTATTGAATGCCGGTGACGAACGATTTCGCGCGTTTCAGAATGTCGTCAAAGCGACCATCTTTGTTGGCTTCTGCGAAACACACCATCGCGACACACGTTTCGTAGTTCTTCAACCGGCCACTGCCATAGATGCCGCCATCGGGCTTGACGAAGCCTTCCAGTGCCTTCAGCCCCTTCTTCACGATCGGATCATTTAGCGTGGAATCGTTTCGTAATGCTGCGGTGACTGCCAAAGCTGTGATGCCAGCCCCCGCTTTGGCCGTGAACGTTCCGTCTTCGGCCTGTTCCTGAGTCGCCAGCCAGTTCAGGCCTTTGTCCACGACTTGCGACCGTTTGACGTCCGTTGATTCAGCCTTCTGCTCGTTTGTTTGCTGAGCGACAGCAGACGCGCTTAATGTGGCGACCAGCAGAGTTGCTAGCACCATTCGGCTTGTGAAGTTGATTTCCATGTGATGTCCTTTTGAATTTATTCAGCACTCTGTTTGAGTGTGAAGTGGTTGAGTTTGCAACATTCGTTTCAGCGACGAGTCGGGCCCGACGCGGCCACGTCTTGGTAATTCAGCCAGCCATTCAGCCGGCCTGCAGAAGTTTGAGTGGTTCAGCCCGTCCGATTCGCAGTGCGGGAAGGACGGCGGCCACCAGACAGAGCGCAAGAGTCGCCGCGAATCCGAAGGCAAGGTGAGTCCAGGGGATGATCAGGTTTGGGTCGCTTTGAAAGAAGCTCCAACGGCTGTAAGCCGCCATCCCGACACCGCACCATCCGGCGATCAACCCGAAGGCCAGACTCAACACACAAGCGGCGAAACCAATCAGAAGCGTTTCGCCGAACACCAATCGCACGAGTTGAAGACGGGAGGCTCCCACAGCTCTCAGGATGCCGAATTCCCACTGGCGTGATCGAACGGAAGCGATGACCGCATTCACAACCGCCAGCGACATGATGAACAATGTGATCAGCGGAAGCTGACTCATCCCCCAGATCATATCGTTGGCGCGAATGGTGATGGCACGGCGAACGGTTTGCGTCGCGGTCGTCCGCGCGAATGGTCGGTAGGATGTGATCTCGCCAATGCCCGACGCTTCAAAGTTGCCGACGGCAAACTCTTCTGCGATTTCCTGCATTTCCGTTTCGATGGATGTTAAGTCTGCTCCCGGCTGCAGATTCATCCAGCAGAACTCCGGGCGGGCCAGATGAAAGTCCTGCATCACGTTTTGTCGGTCTGCAAAAATCATGCACGCCGTTCGCACGAAGTGCCGTCGTACACCAGAGAATTTGGTGATCCAGTGCCAGCCTGGTAGACGTACGATTCCAGCAATCTGGTATTCGACTCGCTCTGCTTCCGCATTCGGAGGAATCAATACCAATGTGTCGCCAGTGGAAACGCCGGCAGACATCGCAAAGTCTTCTGAGATCACGCATGAATGATGTATTGCCAGATTCTGAGCCACAGATTTCCGGTCACCCTCGACGAAATCGAGAGCAATCAATGGATCCGTTCCGGAAATGGTCTGTGCTGGGTCCAAACCGAAAATGACCGCGTTGTCGTACTTCAATCGCGCCGGCGCTTCAGCGTTGCCCCAATCGAATTTGGCCTGTTCGATCGCCAGCGGTGCCACACTTTCGGCAGCGACTCCTTTTGTGTTGCGCACGGCATCGGTACCAGCTTCGTCCAGTCCCTGAGGATTGAACGACACAAGCACATCAGGCAACCATGTGCCTGGCAGATACGGTTGCAACATCGAATAGCCCCACGTTTGTGTGGACGCGTAAAGGACGAGTCCGACGGACAGTGCCAGAGTTGCTCCGATTGTTCGCCACAGATTGCTTGAAAGCTGTGTTGTGAGTAGTCGTGGATCAAGAGCGAACAGGCGTGCGATCGCAACACCCAGAATGCGTTCGGTTAAGACGACAACGGCAGGTGCCATTAGTGCCATGCCGATCAGAAGTGCGGGATAGGTGACGATCGAATAACACCAGATTCGCCATTCATCCGGAAGCGGCAACACAAACACAGTCACAGGAGCAGACAACGCCAACAGCAGGCCCACAGCAGCAAGTCGCCATTGACTGGTGAAAGTTGGAGCCACCATGCGAGCAGACGCCATCGCTTCGATCGGCTGAATGCGAGTCGCTTTCCATGCCGGAATAATGGCAGCAGCCAGCGCACCGGCGAAGACGGTCATCGCCGTTAGCGACAGACACGTCCAACCCAGTTTCGCGCCGCTGGCAAACAGACTCGGCATCCATTGGCCACCGATCACAATCAATAGATAGCCGGCAATCAAACCTCCCAACCAACCGACGACGGCAAGCACAAGACTTTCAGTTACCACCACCGCGGCAATCTGAAGTCGGTTTAAACCGATCGCCCGCAACAGAGCAAATTCCCGCGTCCGTTCGCTCACTCCCATACTCAGCAGCGAAAAGATAATGAACACTGACGCCAGAGCTGCGAATCCTGATGCGGCGTATGCCTGAGCACGTTGTGACAAAACGCTGCGGCTGTTTTTAAGGCCAGCCCGCACACGACTGAAGTCAACGATGTTCAAGGGCGGCGAATTCTGCCCCAATCGATCCTGCCATGCTTCAGCAAACTGTTCGGCGTCGACGGTGTCTCGCAAGGCCAGTTGTACCAGTGTCGGTCGAGCCACAAATCCAATCACGTGAGCGGCTGGGGCAGGACGCATATAGACGGCATTCGTTGCGACACCCTGAACATAGGCAGACGGCAGGCCGATTTTGGGAGTGCCCGGTCGATCGGGGGTGGTATCCAGACGATCATCACCTCGTTCCGGCCCGCTTTGTTTGCCATCTGACTGATCGCGGGGACTTCGTCCCTTCCTGCGTGGCCTGGGGCCGGTCTGCCCAACCAGCGATGGAGCTTCCCGTGCCTGCTGGACGATTCCTGCCACTCGAAATTGACGCTGATTCGCGAGCGTCGTGACCTGAACGTGATCACCGACTTCAACACGAAGGCTATCAGCGGCACCGGAACTTAGCACAACGGTGTCGTCATCGATCCATGACCCATCCACGAGTTCATACGGTGGATCGCTGGCTGCCGTTGCCACAAGAATCGGGGCGATGGGTGGAGCTCCGTTGACGGGAGGCCGCGAACCAACCACAAGTCCCAGCGATGTTTCTTCTACATCGCCGTCGCCTGGCGTGGCAACTCGCGTCACGGTGACACGAGATTGATGAATCGGATTCACTTCCAGAATGCCGACATCCGTGCGAAGGCTTTCGATCAATTCGTCGTTGACGAAGGTCAGTGCTCCTGGCGGCCCCTGCGGAATCAACAATACGTCGTAGCGGCCCAGATACTTTCCGGCGTTGTCGTCAAACTGAGACACCAGGGCGTCGTAACCGCTCACCACCCACACGACCGCACAGGCCGAAGCGACGATGCCCGCAATAGTAACGATCGCTCGTCCAGCAGCGATTCGAAGTTGCTGACTCACCAGTTTGAAGATTAGGCGAACACTTTTCATGAAAACGGATGACTCTCTTTCGCGGCAAACACAAGACAACTCCAACTCGCGCTACGCCGAACGCAATAGGTCTTGATAATGAGCGGCCAGTTCGGTGGCGTTGTTGAATTGTGCCGTTTCAAATTCCGATACCTTGCGCCCATCTTTCAGCACGACGACTCGCCCCGCCGACATCGCGACGTCTGGTGCGTGAGTGACCACCACAATGGTGCAGCGGTGTTCTTGCTGCAGTTTGCGCAGCAGATCACAGGTCTGTGCTCCCGTGACGGAATCGAGATTTCCGGTGGGCTCATCTGCCAGGATGATCGACGGATCAGAAATCAAAGCTCGAGCGATCGCAACACGCTGTTGTTCTCCGCCACTAAGTTGATCGGGGCGATGGTCGCGACGGTCTGTCAGACCGACCTGTTCCAGCACCTCATCAACCGTCCGATGCCCCTGGCGACCTCCGGCCAGCACTGGCAGCATGACGTTGTCAACAACCGACAAAGCCGGGACAAGGTTATGCGCCTGAAAGATGATCCCCAGTCGCTCGCGACGAAACCGAGTCAGCCCAGGATCTTTGAGCGTCGTGACGTCCACGCCATCGATCGTGATTCGCCCTGAATCTGGTGAAGTCAAAGCGGAAATCAGATTCAGTAGCGTGCTCTTGCCAGAACCGCTCGCTCCCATCACGGCGACGAAATCGGAAGGAGAGATTCTTAGTGACACCTCCTTTAATGCTGCGACAGCACGACTTCCGCGACCGAACGTCTTGCTGACATTGTCCAGAGACACACCTCCGGATGTCGTGTCGTTGTTGGAAGCTTGAGTTCTCTGTGAGCCTGATTGATTGTGTGGAAGTGTCGTCTGAGCAGAAGTTGCAATGGTCATCGGTTGAAAACTATTCCTGAGCAGTTGGTGAGAATGCCGTCGGAATCTGTTAGCAATTCAGATGCCAGTTTTCGCCGTCAGAGTTTCCCGGTGCTGACGCTTGGCTGCCTGCCTTCCGCTGACGGAAGTTCCGACTTCGTTGCCGGGAGTTCCGCCACCGTCTCTTGCCGTTCAGCGCGCGGCGAGGTCAGATGATGGAACGCGCGGTGGAGGCGTCTGACGTTGTCGTCGTTGCGTCAGTATCAGGGCGCTCAGCAGGATGGCTTGACTCAATCCGTAACGGCCGGCGGCACGCTGAGGGCAAACTTCATGCCCAGAGCGGCGGCCGGAAGTTCGGCAGAACCGTGATGCGCGTCGAGCAACTCGCGGAATTCGACCTGCATCCCTTGAACGCCAGCTTCCTGAAGTCGTTCACTGACCTGCTGTGCGTTCCCGAGTTCGGTTGTCATGCGAAAAGCTGGTGGCTTCTGCCTGTCGCGTTTGTCAGGGGGCGAATGCTCTTCCTCTCCTACCGTCAGCAACAGCCGAACTTTGAGTTCTTGATCAGCGAAGCGTTCACGAAACTTTCGCTCCTGCTCAATCAACGAACCCGCGTTCCACCACAATGATGGGCTGGAAGCGATGTACGTTTGAAAGCAATCCGGATGAGTCAAAAACGTGTGGAGCGTAAAGAGTCCGCCGAACGAATGTCCGAACAAAGTTTGACGGTCTTTGTTGATCGGGAACCGCTGTTCAATTTCTGGTTTTAGCTCATGGACCAGAAACGAACGAAACTGATCACAGCCACCCGTTTTCAGATCGGCAAATGGACGAGCCTTGTTCTTCAACCACTGTGGATCAGCCAGCGTGGTCAAGTCGAACGTCCGTCGTTGGCGCCGTGCGGCGGCACTCGTTTCCGGATAGCCAATGCCCACAACAATCGCGGGGCGATCGTTTCTGGACTGCCCTTCAACCGCCGCGATGAGAACGGGAAAGCTGGTGTTTCCATCCGTGTGATAAACAACCGGCCAGCCATTTTCAGGCTGTTCGCCGGTCGGAGTCGCCACAAAGATTCGGTAAACCAATCCCTGTCGGGAACGCATGTCGAATTGAAATGTGTTCGTCAAGACAACAGGTGTGGATTCAGATTCCGCGATCACACCGCCAGTTGACTGCGCGGAGGTCGGGGCATGTGATTCTGACGTTTGTGCTGAAACCGGTCGTAGCTCAACGAATGGAATCAGGGCAAGCAAAAGAATCGCAGACTTGGTTACCATCAGTTCGCTTTGTTGGAGTCAGGTGCCAGTTTGTGGACTGCACCGAAACAGCGATGCGGAGACGGACTTTATTCCGGCAGGACTTCCAGCGTGGCGGAATACATCAGGAAGCGAACTTTCGCTTCAGGGCTAGACGTTTTCTCATCCTTGCCGGAAGTGGAGAGCCAATACATTCCGGGCTTGTCCCAGGTCACGCTGAATTCACCTTTCGCGTTCGTCGTAACTTTCTGCTCTTCCAGGTTGTTGCGATAGCGAGTGCCGCCGCGGACGATTGTCAGTTCCAGGTCTTTGCCAGGTTCGCCGTTAACAAGCATTTTGAAAGTCGCCTCTTCACCGACATACAGATCGTTCGGATGAGTGACCGGAATCATTTCCATGCCGTCGCCGGTGGGTTTGATGGCGTCGGTGGTCGGGTCATTTTTTGTCACGAAGGTTTCCAGACGTCCGAGGCTCTCAGAGACTTTCAGCCCCTTTGCATCTGCCGGCATTTCTTTGGCGAGTTCATCAGCTAAACCTCGCCATCGGCGCGGCTTTCCGTCTTCTTCCCACGATGCGAAAACGAACTTCGACATCAGGGCAATGCGATATGTTCCGTCCTGAGTCAGTTCCAGATCGAAAACGCTGCGGTACTTGCCCATCGATTTGTTGACGGCTTCGGCTTTGGTTCCGTCCGGCGCAACGATTGCCAGATACTGCAGCGGCAACGGGACATGGTTGAAGTAGAACAGGTCGTTTGAGGCACACGCGTCGACAGTTACCCAGGAGTCGTTGCCGGAAAACTGCGTTTGAGACGGCAGCACCCAGAGCTTATGTGCAGAACAGGTGTTTGTGACAACGGCAAACAACAGTGCGGCTGTAATCGTGTGTCGTAACATGAAAAGTTTTCCCGTGGAATTGAGTCCGCTGAAAATCAGTCGGCGCGTGGTGGAGTAATTTGAAGCGAGACCTGACCAAGTTCCGTCTTTCCAGACACTTTTTCCTGATCTGCTTTGGTGGGCGGCCAGGAAAACGGAAGGCGAACAAGTTCACGCCCGCCGACTTCTCGCGATGCTTCGACGACGATGTTGTACTTTCCGGGCTTCAGCTTGCTGAGCTGCTCGTTGGTCACTCGAATTCGGTGCTGGCCTACAGACCGAGTCGCCCCGGACACGGCGTCAACAGAGTCATCCATTTTTCGACCACCTCGACGCCACCATTGCCGCAGGTCGGGGAGCCACTTTTCTCCGTGGCCCTCTTCATTTTTTCCCTGCTGGTACCAAACAGCGACGTGCTGCACCAACTCACGAGATTCATCTTCAACCCAGACGGCGACATAAGGCCGATGGTACTCGCGCACTTTGATTCGAGGCAGTTCCAACGCCACCACAAGCGGAACGGAGTCCTTCGTTTTTGATTCATCTGCGAATGCCTGAACGGCAGATTGATGGCAGATGTTCGGGCCAAACAGCATCAACAGGCACAGTGGCGGAAATGCACACCGCCGCAACGTTGGTCTCTTGCTGAGATCACTCATGTGTCATCCTGAAAATAGAAGTTATCCCAGCGCGAGCCAGGTGAAGTTTGAAGAATGAGGTTTGTATGCGAGCGAATAGGCAGGCGGTGCGATTGCGATGGTGCAGTGCTAAGGAACCGTGAAGCTGACCGCTGACGGCGAGTTAGATCTTCAGCGAACCACTTCCCTTCTTCCCTTTCGAATTTGTTCAGGTGTATTTAATCGCCCCTGGCTGTTGCTCGATCTTAATCTCGTATTCCGTTCCTTTGGTGTCGGTCCCCTTGCCTTCAAAGTTACCGCCACCGGTCGGAGTCAGTTCGACTGACGAGAGCTTCAATTCTTCCGTGATGAAATACTTGACCTGTATTTCTTTGCCAACGCCGGCGGCTGCCGCTTCGAGATCAGCATCTGTCTCGGGCGCGACGTTCGTCCCGTCGCAGCCGACGTTCAACACGACCAGTAAGAGCGTCCAGAATACTTTTGCCATTTGAATATCCTCGCGCGCGACGGTCTGTCCATGACGTCACAACTGATGGAAATGTGCCGACCAAAGAAACCGAATTTCAGTCGCTCGATTTCCGGGCAGCAGCTGAAGGGACTGTTGATCGCTTGCAGGACGCAATCGGATCGGTCGCATCAGGTTCCGGCTCCTAGAATTCCCCGATCACTTCGCCGCCGCGTGCTGTCCAGAGTGCTCGGTAGGTTCCCTGGTCGACCGAATCACTGACACTGCGAACGCTGCCGTCCATGAGCAGCACGTTGGCGATGCCCGTGTGATAGCTGCGCGTCGCGGTGAGTTTGGATGACCCGTTGACGGCATCGGGAATCGGGCTGTTGGGCGTTAGATAGCCATTCATCACAGGCCCGAAAGGCACGACACCGCGAAGCCACGATGTCAGACGGTGGCCTTCGGTGTCCGCGTATGGTGCGGCGGCTGCAACTTCAGGATACCCGCCCGTCATGCGGTACAGCCTCACGTCATTGTCTGTTCCTGTGACCACGTTGCCTGGTCCTCGCGTTGATTCGCCGAAGGCAATTGTGTTGGTGGTTCCGTCTGTGCAGTCACGAATACGAGACTTGGCGCCGCACCAGAACAGGCCGTTGCCAGGGTAGATCGGGTGGATCTGGCTCGTCGGCGTTTCTGTACCATCACTTTGATTTGCCGCGTAGTTGCAGCCAGCGTATTCAAATGTGCTTTGATACGGTTCGATTGCCACCGATGGAGCCGGGTCGCTGGGGCACATAAACATTGGGATGACGGTTCTTGCGACTGGCACCATTTCAGGTGGCAGTGGCTGAAACGCTGGGTGTCCGAGGTGAAGATTCCAGTCGATCAGATTTTGGAGATTGGCCTGATCGAGGTAAGGAAGCAGTCGAGCCAGCGGCGAAAAGTCATCCGGGTACCCGCCCGTGAGCGTGTTTCCCGCACTCGGCAGCACTTCCTGATAAGTGCTCATGTAGTTGTGCAGCGCCAGGCCGAGCTGCTTCATGTTGTTCTTGCACTGGGTTCTGCGAGCAGCCTCGCGAGCCTGCTGCACAGCCGGCATCAGCAGAGCGATGAGGATCGCAATAATTGCGATCACGACGAGCAGTTCAATCAGCGTGAATCCGCGGCTGGGGGAAGACGTGCGAATTGAGCGCGAAGCGGTAGCAGGGGGCATTAGCCAGACTCCTTGGTATCAGGAATTCATCGTAGTTCGGGCGGTCGAGAGCGTGGCTGGAGTGAGTCTGGCTGGGCTCTCTGGTGACTGAGAGTGAGACTCAGTCGCAATGCAATTTAGCACTGAGTGAAGGACATTCAACCCTTGGTTTCAGATCTGGTGACAATTAATCGGTCGTCTCAAGTCAAAGAAAGCGAAGTCCTGCGGGCATCACGTGATTGGGCGACTTTAATACTCGCCCAGCACTTCACCGCCGCTGCGAGTTCCCAAGCCACGCCAGACTGACAGGTCGATGTTCTCTGAGATGGAGCGACATGAACCGTCTACCAGTGCTGCCTGCACGGTGCCGGTGTGATAGCTGCGTGACGTGATGATCGCGTAGCTGGGGCTGCCGCTGAGTCCGTCCTTGCCTTCCTGCCATGAGTTGTAGTCGCATTCCTCGAAGACGGAGGTCCCGTCGGTGCAAAATGTTTTAGCGTTCGGCGGCATCGTGGTGGTGAATCCGTGGTGGTGCACGCGTCCGTCCGGCCATTCGGTATGGCCCGTGTTTTTGAACTGGCCGCCGCTGGCGATTGCCGCTTCCGCATCGGCAACCGTCGCGGGAACTGCTGTTGAGGCCGGGCCTCCGTTTCGCATATACGGGGTCCACGCTTTGACTTCGGCGGCCAGCAAAGTGTTGCTTGTTCCGTCGGTGAAGGCGGCCATTCGTAGCCTGGCGTTTGGATAGAATGCACCATCACCACCGCGTCCGGTCGTTGGATCGTAGACGAACCAGGTTCCAAAACTGAATCCGTAAGACGTCGGATACAGAATCACTTTTCCGCTACCAGGATCGCGAGCTTCGTCGCTGCGCGGATCGCTGGGGCACGCGTAGCCAGGGATTTTTAAGCCGTTAATGGCCTGTTGGAAATCCCAGCCGATTGTGAGATCGACCGAGTTGTACAGATTGCCCTGATCCAGAAATGGCAGAATGCGGCCGTGAACGCCCCACGATCCATTGCCGGCAGTCGTCGCGGAGACGGGATTGATACAGGCACTCGGCGGCAGCACGGTGGCCACATCAATGTAGTTGTGGATCGCGAGGCCAAGTTGTTTCAGGTTATTCTTGCACTGTGTCCGGCGAGCCGCCTCTCGGGCCTGCTGAACGGCGGGCAGCAGCAGGGCGATCAGCACCGCGATGATCGCAATTACAACCAGAAGCTCGATCAGTGTGAAGCCGGATTTTCGAAAGCGTTTGGGGTGGAGGGTATTGATCATGAAACACTCATTTAGATGAAATGGAGACGACATGTCCCGTGAGGCTGTTCAGTGGTTGCACATTTGGTGCCAGTAGAATTGCCTGAGAATTTGGCTCTCTCAACTCCCCTGCGTCCGTTTTGTGACGAACAATCCGTCACGCGTGGCGGAAGTTCCATCAATGCCAGTCGTGCTGATCACCACCCTGCTCCGCTGGTTTCAGGTTGACGGTTTGTGAATGCCATTCAGTCAGGTTGCTGTTTGCTCGCTTTGGCCGGAGAGGAGTGGAAGAGTCTGCTGACCACGGGGGCTTTGGTCAGTGAGTGGTGGCGGAGTGGGTATCGACGCAGCTACCATTGCACTCTATGAGATCACCGTTTCGCAATCAGATTTTTCTGCCGACCGCTGCCCTGCTGGTCTTCGCGGTGATCCTCTTCACCGGCGTCAGCGCGTGGCATGCGGTTGAGGTGCAGCGAAGCCAGACGGCTCAGCACATGGAAGCTGTGGCGAATGCCCTGGGAAGTGCAACCTATCCTTTGACGGATGACGTCGTCCGTCGTATCGGTGCCATGGTCGGTGGCGATGTCGTCGTTTTTGATGCCGACGGACAGATCGCAGCGTCAACGATGGAGCCGAATGAGACGCTGCGGACCGCGCTGGCCGACCTTCCAGGGGCCACTGAGACCGCTTCTTCCCCGCAGGTACTTCGCTTGGAAACAGGGAGTTATCTGGTTTCGTCAATTCAGCGAACTCATGTGCGACGACCGGCCACGCTGTATGTCATTCTCAAGCAAAATGAGTTTCCTGTGGTCTGGCAGAATTCGCTGTGGCCTCCGGCGGTTGTGGCACTCGTGACTTTGTTGCTGGCGTTGTTGGTGGCGAGGCTGTTGTCGGGGCGGATTGCACGCCGCGTCGATCAGCTGAGTGCTTTGTTTTCGCGACTGGCAGAGGGCGATTTTCGACCAGTCGAACCGAGTGGTCGAGACGATGAACTCCGGGATTTGATGGTGTCGGCTAATGTTCTGTCCGTACAGTTACGATCCATGCAGCAGGAATTGGTGACCGCCGAACGGTTGCAGTTGTTGGGCCAACTTTCCGGCGGGCTGGCTCATCAGTTGAAGAATTCTATTGCGGGGGCGCGGCTCGCGATTCAACTTCATCAGCGGCGCTGTACGACCGATGATCCTATGGTAAACACGGCATTGGCCCAGTTGGCGCTTACAGAAGAACAAGTGCTGGCGGTCGTGTCGCTGAAACCGGATTCCTCCAAGGCGTCAATGCCGCAGGTGAAAGAAACATGCGATTTGGCCAGCATGGTGACGGACGTCGTCGCTTTGCTGCAACCGCATTGCACGCATTGGAAGTCCGTAATCACGCTGGATATGCCTGCGGCACTGCCGATAAGCGTTGTGTCCGCTCAATCACTAAAAGGAGCATTGCTGAACCTCATGCAAAATGCGATTGAAGCGGCCGGTGTGGATGGGACAGTTTCCTGCCATCTTAAAACAAACGAGCAGAACGTTGTTATCGACATCCGTGATTCCGGGCCAGGATTCGCAGACGACCAGCAACAACTGCTGACGGCCTTCCGCACAACAAAACCGGAAGGCATTGGCCTTGGGCTAACGATTGCTCAACACGCTGTCGATCAGGAAGGCGGAACGATGAGTCTACGACGAGTTGGCGATGAAACGTCGGTGGAGATCTGCCTTCCATTACATTCCGATAACAACGGCTCATCGCCGAATACGTCGTCACAGCGCAAAGTCAAATTGCAGAAAGCCGACACTCCATGACAACCGCTTTGGTAATTGACGACGAACCTGCGATCTGTGCGTGCTTCGAATCTTTATTGCGTGATATGGGGTGCGACACCTGCGTGGCAGCCTCTGCGGAAGATGGTTTGAAGCTCGTCCGCCAGCAATCGTTTGACGTGATCGTGCTGGACGTGCGGCTGCCCGGGATGGACGGTTTGGCGGCAATGTCGATGCTGCGAGAATATTCTCAGGCTCCGGTGATCGTGATGACGGCTCATGGGAATCTGTCGACCGCAGTTGCGGCTGTCCAGGAAGGAGCGTTCGATTATCTTCCGAAACCCTTCGAACTCGATCACGTCACAAGTGTGCTGCAGCGAGCGATCTCAGAATCAGCAGCAAGACCGCCGTCCGCCAGCGCGATGGCGGTTGGCACAACGGGCGGCGATCAACTTGTTGGTAACTCGCTGGCGATGCAGCACCTGTTCCGACAGATCGCGATGGCCGCTCAGCACAGTGCTCCTCTGCTGATTACGGGCGAAAGTGGAACTGGAAAAGAGTTGGTTGCTCAGGCCATTCATCGCCACAGCGCTCGTAGTAACAACCCTCTGGTGGCCGTCCATCTGGCTTCGTTAAGTGAAGCGCTGCTGGAGCGAGAACTGTTCGGCCACACGGTGGGTGCATTCACCGGAGCTGATTCGGCGTCAGCGGGAGTGATCAATCAAGCAAACGGTGGGACGCTGTTTCTTGATGAAATCGGTGAGACACCGCTGCACTTTCAGGTGAAGCTTTTGCGAACGCTTGAGTCCGGGGAATTTTATCCTGTGGGAGCGTCATCGCCTCAGAATTCGGATTTCCGCCTGATCGCAGCGACGAACGTTCCGTTGGATGTACTGCGCTCCGCTGACCACTTTCGCCAGGACTTCTTCTTTCGCCTGGCAACGATTCAGATTTCAGTTCCTCCCCTACGCGAACACGCCGAAGACATCCCGGAACTCGCACAGCGGTTTCTGCAACTGCATTCGCCGGATGAATCACGTCACTTCGACGCCGAGGCCATATCCTGGCTGCAACAACAGCCATATCCCGGCAACATTCGTGAACTACGCAACATCGTCATTAGTGCCGCCACTGCGTCATCCGAACACACCATCGGAGTGGCCGCGCTGACCGCTGCGACCAGCGCGGCTGCTGTTAGTCTGCCGCCGTCTGCGGAACCTCAATCTGCGTTTCAACAGGCCGCCAGGCAATGGGCCACGCACGCGATTGCTCAAAAACAACCAAACCCGCTGCAAACCGCGTCAGAAATCGTCGAAGCAGAACTGATCACCGCTGCGCTGAAAGAAACGAACGGCAACCGTTCGGCGGCAGCACAGCTGTTGGGAATCCATCGTGAGACTCTTCGAGACAAACTGTTGAAGCAAAACGTCGGCGGGTAATCATCGTGCGACTGTTTCGTAATCGGCTGGCGAGCTAAACTCCTGCAAATCATCCGACGACTTCCAGATCCCGTGCCGCGCGATTCTGCGAATTACATTCACTGAACGAAGTTGCCAGCAAGTTACTGTACGAAACGATGTTAACTCGAATTAGTGAAACGGCCCAAACCCTTCGATCCATTATTGAGAGCGCGAAGAGCGGCGATGCTGACATTCCGTGGCTGCCGCGGTTTCCCGAGAAGTGTTGTAACTTCGCTGCGAATCTTTTGCTGCTCGAGCTTTCAGACGCAGGAGTGGACGGACTTCGCAGAATGATCGGCACGGTTCAGGACGAACGCGGCGACGACCTCGCAACGCATGTCTGGGTGCAGGCAGGTGACGTCGTGGTCGATATCACCGCAGACCAGTTTGGGCAGCCGAAGGTGATTGTTGAGGAACAGCCCGCCTGGCACGCTTCGCTGGCTGATGTGAAGCCGTTCCTCCCGAAGCGAGACCTCGCCGAGGGCGTTTCGGACGCTGAGATCACACGACTGCGGGAACTCTACCAAGACGCGCTGAGCAAACTTGCGTCGTTTCGGTAGGCCCTGGGAAGTTCCTGGATAGCTCAAACCAGTCTAATCTGCGATCTGCAACTCAACGCTGCATCACGAGCAGCTCGTTAGATTGCTGATGTTGCCCGTGGCAAATTCCTGGTCTTGATGTTCGCGTTGCCACAACGTTCCCACACCTGTGCGTCTCGTCGCTTGGCGTGAAGGGAGCGTCGTAATAGCTGTTTGGCGGAGGCGAAATCTCAGCGACGAACTCGATGTTCAACGACCTCGTACAGGCATGAATTCAGTGCACCGGCCCCCACTCCCTAACGTTTGACCTCCATGATTTTTGTGCTTGCGATGGCAGACGTTGCTCGCGTTTTCCTCTTCGCGAAAACTAGGGAACCCAGATCGCCCATGCTGCGACCAGCAGAATTGTGCCCGCAACTGCCGTCGCAATCCCTGTGACACGCCGCCGACGTATGTAGAACATCAGCGCGAAACCCGATGCCGAAAGTAGCATCGTGACGATGGCTGAAATGTCGATCACCCAACTCCACTGCAGGCCCGAATCGCGACCTTTGTGCAGGTCATTCATGACGGCCATGATGCCGCTGGTTGATTCCATCAGACTGTAGCTGCCCTCTTCGCGATCGATGAAAATATCGGCTGCGTAGCCCGGTCCTTTAAACACGACCATAATTTCAAACTCATCCGCAGAAAATTCCTTCACAGCTCCCTTCAGCTGATGTTCGGCTCGCAACCATTCTGCGATTTGCAGTTCATTGACTGCGGGGCGTTCTTCCTGCGCTGGCTTGCCGTCGGTTGATGATCGTGATGCCAACAGTTCTGCGGGGAATTCGCCGTTCAAATCACGCACAGATTGTTCGCTTGCACCAAACCAAGTCGGATGGTTAAGCGTAATTCCTGTGAACGCAAAGAACATCAGAGTCGCGAATCCCAGCATAGAAAGGTAAATGTGAATCCAGCGAAACGCAGCCGCACTGCTGGCGTACAGACTTCGTTTTCGGCGTACGACTGTTTCCTTCGGTGTCATGGTTTCGATTCGGTTTCCTGACGGGCTGCTTCTGTAGCGCTCGACCTGACTGCGGGCAACTGTTTTGCGGTGGACGGCGTGTAGGCAGACATCACGGCGCCGACTTTGATATTGCCCTTCAACTTCTGCTTAGCAATCGGCTGCCTATTGGATTCCAGCTCGTGACGAATGAGCTGGCACGTGCCGCTCTTGTGGGCGGCTTCCGGGCATGGTGTATAGGTCCCTTCAGGAAGTGGTTCCCCAGCGCTGTCAGTTCCGTCAAAATGGGCTGTAAATTTCCCCTGCCCGCGGGGTGCTCCTGACACCGTGGCGATAAGATTATTGGCTTCCACAAGCTTCCGCTTCGAGTCGTTCCACCCCCACCGCGCTAGTAAAACACATAACGTCGTGATTCATGTGCGTGTGAAGAATTGCGGTGTGGGCATGTTTTCAGTATTCGGCGGTCTCCACGTGGTGAAGTTTCCTGCGATAGGTTTCTGGGTGCCTGGATGGTGTGTTAACGGTTAACAAGGCCCGTGAGACGACCGGCTGTTCTCAATCAGGACCAGGTGCTCACGCCCCACGACTACGCGCCGGTAATCGTGAGCCTGTTCGTAAACGCTGATGACGCGACGCAGGCAGCATGTGCAGGTGATCGAACGGATGTCGTCGTTGGAAAAATCACTGATGAATTCGTGAGCTTCCTTCGAGCGATCGTTACGAATCAGGAGGCCCGCCAGGCCGACTCGATAACGGGTGCAGTCCGGGGCGAGTTCAACGGCTTTGCGAGCCAACTGTTCGACCTCGTCGTCTGGTCCGCCGCAGCGACCGATGTAGTAGCCCATGTCATACCACGTTTGAGCGTAGTTCGGTTTCTTATCGGCAGCCTGACGGCAGGCCCGAATCGCCAGGTCCGGTCGATCGGCTTGATCCAGTCCGATTCCCACCTGCAACAGTAAAGGGACAGGAACGTCGGCGGTGTCCAGCAGTTCGGTCAGCAGGTCCGACGATAGCTGCAGCTTGCCAAGTTTTCCGTACCCATGAGCCAGGCAGACCTGAGCCGCCAGTCTTAGCGGAACGGCCATTGATGCGGATTCCAGACTGTCGACTGAATCCTGATACCGGCCCGCCGAGTACTGAATCAGGCCATTCAGTTCCAATGTTCTGGCATCGTCGCTGTCGATCGCCAGGCATTCCTGGATCAGATCCACCGCCTGCGGCAAGTTGCCTGATTCATAGTGTCCCTGACACAATTCGCGAAGCTGAGCGGCTTCTTCACGGACATTCATTCCTTCGTTTCCTTTCCCTGCAGGTCAATTGCGGATTCGTTTATTGATTGTCATCAACACTACTAAGAACAGATGTTCGCTGAGCGAATGTTGCGGTCAGCAGTGCGTCTACTTTTTTGATGCCTGCCTGGTTGCCAGTTCGAAGTTGACATAGTTCTCTGTCGAATCGGCTGAAATCGTGGCGGTCAACTTCGACCGCACGTTGTACTTGGTCGGAATATCCATGGGCGTGACGTCGATGCGTTTCCGAACGTTGCCGTCGCGAGTGGCTTCGAACTGCTCTAATTCCAGTCCCACCGGATGGATTTCGACGCGAGCTTCGCCTTTCAGCGGACCGTTTTGATCAGTGAAGGAATACCAACCGTTGACAATCTCGGCTGCTGCCTTCACCTGCCCATCGCCTTGATCCGTGATGAAAATGATTCGCCCGGCCGGCAGCAGTTCACCGTTTAGCGTCACGCTGCCGTCAACGGCCACGCGAACGCCTCGCGAGTCTTCTCTGGCATCACCGAAGCCCAACGTTGTGACACAAAATAGCCCTACGGCAAATGTATAGACGCAGACATGCAGTCGTCGCAAGCTGAGGCTTAGGCGTGCAGCCATTGATGGGGCACTCATCTTAGAACTCCCCCACAACGTTGCCATCAGCGCGAGCCGCTAGGTTGTCGAGCGTTTCTGCGTTAATGTTTTCACTGACAAATCGGCATGAGCCATCGCCGAGCAGGAACTGTGCGCCGCCGACGTGATCACTTCGCCAGGTCTCGCGGTTTGCGTTCAGGTTCACATTGAAGTCACCGGATGTGCTGCCGAGCCCGACGCCCGGATACCCAGGTGCCCAGCGATGGGCGCCCCATCGACTTTCACCTGCCAACGGCGGACAGGTGAATGCCGACCACAGGTAGTCTTCCAGTTGAAAATTAAACTCACCAACCATAATCGTGTTTGTGGTGCCGTCGGTTACGTCGCGAATCCTGACCGGGCGGGGAGCGGAAAAGCCGTCGTAGCCTGAGAACATTCCATCACTGGCCGTTGCCGCGCCGTTGTGAGTTCCCATGGACATGCCATAGCTGCTGGGGGCACCCGGCTCGTCGCACACCTCTTCCGGCACGGCACGCTTCAACACCATTGTCGGGCACAAATAGGCGGGCACCATCGTGTTGATGGCGTCGCGATTATTTGCATGGGTGTAGTACACGTCGAAGTCGTAAAGGTCCTGCAGATTGGCCTGATCCAAATACGGCAGAACGGCGACAAGTGGGCCATAAATCTGACTGTTGGCTCCCATCGGAAATGTCGTATAGACGTCGTGGTAGTTGTGCAGCGCGAAACCAATCTGCTTCAGATTGTTCTTGCACTGCGTTCGTCGAGCCGCTTCGCGAGCTTGTTGGACAGCTGGCAGCAGCAATGAAATGAGGATTGCGATGATCGCAATCACGACGAGCAGTTCGGTGAGCGTAAAGCCGCGCTGGCTTTGAAAAGGGGCGCGCGTGCGCATGGCAGTCTTCCTTGTGTAGACAGACCAGATGAAAAGAACGCCACCACACCGTGAGGTGGCGAAGTCTTTCCGAGCGTGGCTGGCTATACGTGGAAGCACGGGTGAACTGAATCACCACAAACTGGCTTGCTGCGGCCTCGGACACGAGTCTCTGTTGATATTGAGACTCCGTCGCATCAGGTTAGCAGTGTCGTCAAAGCATGCAAGTCGAACTCCCAACAAATTACTGCAGTTCCGCCATTTGGCATCCACCCCACACCAGTTCGCCCTTCGGCCAACCTCGCGAGCAACAAACTATCACCAGTTAGTCGCGTCACATTCCTGCTTCAAATGCGACTCAGGCTCCGCTGCATCAGCACACGGGCTAGTCGATCTGGCTCCTGTGAACTGGCCCCAAGAATCAGGCATTCCAGTGGCCATGCAAATGCCGTTCGCGATTGGAAAGGCGAGCCCTTCTGCGGCTGTCGAGAGGCTTTGATGCGTGTCTCGATCTCACTGGACGGCACTCGTGCGCCTTTTGAAACGCCTGCTAACCGCCATTGCCTAACTTCATAAGGCTTAGATCGTAGCCCACCACCGCTCAAGCTGAACTCCAGCCTGTCGCCCGCAGCGGGAACCACGAGGGGCGTGGGGTTCTGGGATGGCTCAGTACACTTACGGAGCTGGCTCGAGACGTGTAGATTGTTGGTCAATCGATTAGGTTTATCACAAACACGACGCTCGCCCTTTTAACCGCCCTCCCCTGTTTCATAGCAAGGCACGCCCGATGTCCCTTCATAAAAAGACCGTTCCGGTTCTCGCCTTCTGCGTTCTTTCGACTGTCACCACCAGTTTTGGTTTTGCGGACGACGAGTATTCTGAAAATCCAGGCACTGAAGGCAACGGGGATTTTACGATCGGACCGGACTACCGTGCGGATCCGGATCTGACTGACAAAGGGAACCCGAAGGGCAAGTCGTTTGAGTTCTCGATGCCGTTGGCAGACAGCAAGATCTATCGTGGCGATGATTCGACGCTCGACCCAAAGAAACCGGTGCGCAAAGAACGAAAGATCTTTGTTTACATACCGGCTGCCTACAAGGATGGCGACGAAGCACCGATTTTGGTGATGCACGACGGTCCGAGTCGCCTGAAGCTGGTGCAAAACGCTTTGGACAATCTGACGATTTCCGAAGACGCTGATCGCAGGTTGCCCGCATTTATTGCGATCGCTGTTCAGAATGGTGGGAACGACAGCTACGGTAGCCAGCGAGGTCTTGAGTACGACACGATGTCTGATCGACTCGCCCGCTTCATCAACGATGAAGTGTTGCCGGCCGTGCTCAGCAATCCTGCCATTAAGACGGCTTATCCAAAGATTGCCTTTACCAATAATCCGTGGGGCAAAGCGGCCATGGGATGCAGTTCCGGAGGCGCCGCAGCCTTAACGATGGGATGGTTTCGTCCCGATCTGTTTCGACGGTTGATTACCTATTCGGGAACATTCGTTGATCAGCAGGACGACGACGCGGCCGAAGAAAAGACTTATCCTCTTGGTGCATGGGAATATCACTCCAGCATGAGGCTGATCGAAAACACGGACAAGAAACCGCTGCGAATTTTTACTCACGTATCCGAACACGACAACCGGGCGAAAGATCCCGAAAGCACCTATCACAACTGGGTGATGGCCAACAAGCGAACGGCCGCTGCACTCAAGGCAAAGGGATACGACTACCGCTTTGTATTCAGCAAGGCAACACGACACTGTGACGGTAAAGTGTTCGAACAAACGCTGGCCGACACACTGGTCTGGATGTGGCGCGGGTACCACGCCGACAAGTGATCATTACGTTCGATTGAATGAGTACCCGTCGCGAAACACACTCTACAGAGAAGCTCAACCAATGAAGCTCCAAATCGTTCCAAGATACATCCTGAAGTTCGTCCTCTGCATGCCGACGCTTTCCACTTATGTGTTGGCACAATCAGATCCGTTGCCGCGGAGCACGCCGGAAGCTCAGGGAGTTTCTTCAGCTCAGATTCGTGAATTCATTGAAGCGGCGGACAAGCAGGTGGATTCGATGCACAGCTTCATGCTGGTGCGGCAAGGGCACGTTGTGGCGGAAGCATGGTGGGCTCCGGAATCTGCCGACAAACCGCACGTACTTTGGTCGCTTAGCAAGAGCTTCACATCCACCGCTGTTGGATTGGCAGTGGAAGAAGGAAAATTGAGTATCGACGATCGCGTGCTGAAATTCTTTCCGGAAGATGCCCCGGCGAAACCATCGAATAACCTGAAGGCGATGCGCATCCGCGACCTGCTGACAATGAATGCCGGTCACCAGAATGAACTCAATTGGCGCGAAGCTGATCATTGGGCGAAGGCTTTTCTGGCTCATCCCGTGCCACACAAACCGGGCACGCACTTTCGCTACAATACTCCGGCGACGTACATGCTGTCCGCAATCGTGCAGAAGGTCACCGGAGAAACAGTGCTCGACTACCTGACGCCGCGCTTGTTCGAACCGCTCGGTATTCAGAAGCCGAAATGGGACACCAGCCCGCAGGGAATTTCGATTGGCGGTTACGGTTTGTATCTCCGCACCGAAGACATCGCAAAGTTTGGCCAGTTGTATCTTCAGAAGGGCCAGTGGAACGGGAAGCAACTGATCCCCGCCGAATGGATTGAACAGGCAACTTCGAAGCAGGTATCGAACGGCAGCGATCCCACCAGGGACTGGGACCAGGGTTACGGTTTTCAGTTCTGGCGATGCCGGCACAACGCTTACCGAGGCGATGGGAAAGACGGGCAATTCTGCATTGTGTTGCCCGATCACGATACAGTGATCGCCATCACTGCCAACACCCGCGACATGCAGGGCGAACTGAATGTCGTGTGGGATAAACTGCTGCCCGCATTCCGCGACCAGCCTCTCGACGACGCCCCCGACCAGTTGGCCAAACTGAAAGCAACGATCGCAGCACTCAAAGCGACGCGCTAATCTTTCTTCGGGTGATGTATTGCCTTCTCGCGAAGGAAAATGTCGCGACGTTGGCTATGCTATTGATCCCTGAAACTGGTCTGCCAAATTTCTCGCGCCCTCCCCACCCGCCTTTTCGAGTCCCGCCATGATCTATCGTCACGCATTCGTTCTCATATTTTTGTCGCTATTTAACGCGGCCACGCTGTCCGCGGACGACTTTCCAAAGCCATTCAACACTGAAAAATCGCCTGCCAAACTGACGACTCCACAGGATGCGTTAAACGGGATGACGGTTCCCGAAGGCTTCGAAGTCAGTCTGTTTGCGGCAGAACCGGATGTCAATCAGCCGATCGCGCTGGCCACCGATGACCGTGGACGGCTGTGGGTCGCAGAGAACTATACATACTCAGAAAGTGCGACCAACTACGACGATCAGATGCGAGATCGAGTCGTCATTTTGGAAGACGCGGACGGTGATGGCAGCTTCGACAAACGAACGGTGTTCTGGGATCAGGGACGGCGTCTGACCAGTGTGGAAGTCGGCCACGGCGGAGTTTGGGTGCTGGACGCGCCGAACCTGTTGTTCATTCCTGACGCCAACAAGGACGACGTGCCTGATGGTGAACCTGTTGTCATGCTTGACGGCTGGGACGACAACGCCGCTCGGCACACGATCGTGAACGGTTTGCGGTGGGGGCCCGACGGTTGGCTGTACGGTCGCAACGGCATCATGGCGATTTCAAATGTTGGAATTCCGGGTGCGACTGCCGATCAACGGACTCAAATCGACTGCGGCATCTGGCGGTTTCATCCCACGCGCCGAAAGTTCGAAGTCGTGTGCGTCGGCACAACCAATCCGTGGGGCATGGATTGGGACGAAAACGGTCAGATGTTCTTTATCAACACCGTGATCGGCCATCTATGGCACGTCGTTCCGGGAGCTCGATTTCGCCGAATGTACGGCGAGCATTTCAACCCGCACACGTACGGCATCATTGAACAGACGGCCGACCATTTTCATTGGGACACCAAAGAGCTGTGGCACGACATCCGCAAAGATGGCAAAACGATCATGACGAAAACGACTGATCAGGCTGGCGGCGGACACGCTCATTGCGGAATGACCATTCTGCAGGGGCAACCGTTTCCTGAGGAACTTCACGGTTCTGTTCTGGCGCTGAACCTGCACGGTCGGCGAATCAATCGAGACACGCTGCATCGTCACGGAGCCACCTATACGGCAAAGCATGCTCCCGATTTTTTGAAAGTTGCGGACCCGTGGTACCGCGGTGTGGAAATCATCTGTGGGCGAGTCGGCGAAGTCTTCATCGCTGACTGGTCGGACGTCGGCGAATGCCATGAGAACGACGGAATTCACCGGACCTCGGGACGCATCTACCGCCTGACCGTCGCAGGCGACCCATCAAAACATCGCCCCAACGTTGGACCAGCAGATCAGCTCACTAGTCAGCAACTGGCGGAACTCGTGGCATCCGATTGGGAATGGCTGTCGCGCAAGTGTTTGCTGGAACTGGCCGAACGAACGGCCGCCGGCCAGGACATGTCGACAACGCATGACTACCTGACAACGAAATTCCATTCGAACGAATCAGAACAAAGTCGGCTTCGGCGGCTGTGGGCTTTGAACGCGACTGGTGGAACCAATCAGCAACTGCTTCTCGATAGTCTCGACGATACCAGTGAGCACGTCCTCTGCTGGGCGATTCGCTTTCTGACGGAAGATGAGTCTCTTGCAAAGTCCGCTCTACCAAAGTTCGCCTCTATGGCTAAAAACGACGAATCCGGTTTGGTGCTGACATGGCTGGCGTCCGCCCTGCAAAGTCTGCGACACGAAGACCGCTGGCCGATCGCGCAGGCTTTGGCCAGTCATGGTAAATACGCAGATGACCGAGTTCTGCCACTCATGGTGTGGTACGGCGTCGAACCAGCCGTGCTGGCGAATCCCGATCAGGCGATCGAACTGGCGCTGTCGAGCAAGCTGCCGATCGTGCGAGAGTATATTGCTCGCCGAATCACGCTGGAAATCGAACGGCAGCCGACCATCATCGAACAATTGCTGCAGCGTTCTTCGCAGCAAACCGTCGATGATACTGCCGTGGCAGACATACTGCGCGGCATGACGGAAGCGCTGCGAGGCTGGCGAAAAGCAACGCCCGTGAAAGGCTGGGACACGTTTGCGAAGGCCAACTCAAGTAACGGCAATGCGGAAGTCCGCCGGCTAAACCGCGAACTTTCGTTGGTCTTCGGCGACGGTCGAGCTCTGGACGAACTTCGCAAAATCGCTGCCGACGGCGGTGCTGATTTGTCTGAACGCCGCGCGGCGATCCGTGCACTCGTACTTGCGCGAGACAAAGACGTCGTGAAGTTGCTGCAGGCGTTGCTGGGAAATCGGGACATGTCGCGAGACGCCATCAACGGTTTGGCGGCGTTCGGCCACGAAGAAACACCCCAACTGCTGGTCTCAAAATTCGGCAGCTTCAACGTCACCGCAAAACAGGCAGCCATCACAACGCTTGTGTCGCGGCCGCAGTTCGCCAGCGTACTGCTGGATGCGGTCACGGATGGAAAGATTGACCGCTCGCAGCTGTCAGCATTCCAGCTTCGTCAAATGCAGAATTCCGGCAATAGCGGACTCAGCCAACGAGTTGCCGACATGTGGCCGGAATTGGCGGAACAATCTAAGGAGAAAACAGCGCACATCGCGGAACTCAGAACCATGCTGACTGCGGACACGATTGCCAAAGCAGACACTTCTGCGGGACGCGCTTTGTTCAACAAGTCGTGTGCCAGCTGCCACACGCTGTTTGGCGAAGGCAAAAAAATCGCGCCGGATCTCACCGGGGCTCAAAGAAATAACCTGAACTACTTGTTGGAAAACATCGTCGATCCCAGTGCGACGGTATCAAAGAATTTCAAGCTGACCGTCGCCCTGCTGGAAGATGGCCGCGTGCTGAACGGCGTCGTTGTGGGGAATTCCGAAAAGACGCTGACACTGCAGACCGCGACTGATCAGGTTGTTGTGCAACGTGATGAAGTGGAAGAGCTGATCGAGTCGCCCGTATCGATGATGCCAGACAAGCTTTTGAACGTGCTGACTGATGAGCAGGTGCAAAACCTGATCGCCTACCTGATGTCACCGACTCAAGTGCCGCTGCCGGAGTGAAATGATGGCAGTCAGGCCACTCCTCGATCGATTCCCAACCTTTGTGCGAGGGGCGTCGATCGTGTCGGACTCAAGTTCGAGGGGAAGTCTGGCACACTGTTTGAAACATTCCCCACACCGGACAGCCAAGGACGTTAACCCAATTCTGAATGAGAACCACCCTTGTCTGTTTTAGCCTGACGTTATTCGCGTCCGTTGTTCAAGCTCAGAGTATGAAAAGCAACATTCCGTACGGCGACGCGCACGAGCGCCAGGTACTGGACGTCTATGCTCCGAAAGGCCCGAAGGGTTTGCCGGTGATTTGTGGATTCATGGCAGAGGCTGAACTACGCACAAGGAATGTGTCTTAGGTCCGCTTGCCCGTCATTAATCGTTTAAAGCGGATGGCTTGGGACTCAACAGATCTCTGAGATGTCTTCGTCGTTGTAAGTGTCAGTGTTGTCTTTGGTGCGAACTTAATTCTTTGGGCGTGGTCTGAGGAACAGGACGAAGAGATAAGTAACGGCCTCTGTCGTTTCGCTCGATTTCAATAGTTCAGCGATGAGCCAGTTGGCTGCCTTACGTGACCGTAATCGATGGAATTAGGCAGCGTTCAATCCGTCGGTCCGGCAAAGCTGTCCTCAACTCCTGTAGCATTTTATCGTCACACATCAGCTCACGTCGTCTGCCATTTGTAGCTTCAACTTGTGATTCGAAAAATCTGTGAACCCGACCATCGACCGCCGGGACAGAACGGAATCTGGTCACTCAATCGGCTGGCCGCTCGCTGATTTTTCGATCGGCGTGGCGTCCTGTTGAGGCAGCGCGTGCATGAGAGCGAGTGTTGCCCAGCAGGCGGCGGTTGTGGAGATGAATTGATCCTTTCCGTGCGGGTACCCGGTTTCGAAGTAGATTTGAAACGGTTTACTGCGCGACTTTACGTGCCATGACCCGTCGTCCAGTTGATGTTTGAGTAGGTACTCAAGGCCGTCACGATACACGGCATTGCTTGACTGAATCCCGCCCTCGGACAGCGCGTATAGAACGGTTGCCGTCGCGTAGGCATCGCTTTGCATTTCCGGAAGCTGCGCCCAGCCGCCGTCGGCCCGCTGTTGCGCGATAAGCTCGGCGGTCAGCTTCTCGGATCGATCATCCAGACCAACGTAAGGCAGCGAAACTAGCCGGAACACACGATCTTCAGTGTCTTCCGGCTGAGCGTTTTCGAACCACTTTGCCGCGTTCGCCCTGGCTGCGGCCACTCTCGGTTCGTGCGCGTCTCGGCCAAACGCCTCGATTACTCGGAGGGCCAGATAGCTCGCCGCGAAGTCGCTTTTTTCGGATGGAGGCCTGTTGCTGGAGCACGGCCACATGCCGTTTTCGTTCTGCTTGCCCAACAGGTAGTCGACGACTGGATCTGTGATGTCATCAGCTTTGCGTTCGCCCGCTTCCAGCCCCCATAGTGCCCACCCGGCTGTGTCGACCTGGCCGCCGGTCCCCCGGCCGTCAGCAAACCGTTTCCTCGAGCGCTTTAGCTGGGCGTAGGTGTGGTCGAGTTGTCGGTTCAGGTTCTCACTGTCGATGTGAAAACCGTGCTTCAGGGCTTCTGCAAACACGACGGCGGGCATCGCGTGGCCGTGACACGTGAAGCACCGGCGCTGTCGTGCGGTTTCGGCCGATGCGGTCTCAAGCAGCGGCAAAGCTCGTTCGACAGCACTGTGAACGCGGGCCGAGAAGTCCGGTGTTTCTTCGGCCAACAGGCAACGGTCGCCGGCGCAGAAAAAGCCGAAGCTCGCAATGATGACGGCGACTGTTCGAAACATGCTCAGCTCCTGCGTTCTGGTTTCTGTCTCAAGCCCTTTGACCGTCGATGGAGCACGCTGAGTGTTCCATGTTGAGTCCACACGCCCAGAACCGTTGGCTAACGGCTCACCCGGCCCAGAACGTTGACTTGTTCGGTGCCTTATATCGTACTTTCATGTCCGGCGTTGCGAACGGCGCCTGACCCGCATGAAGACTCTCCACTCCTCCGATCACCATCCCGGATGTCAGCAGTGTTCGTTCAATAGGGTACGGCGTTTTCTTTTCGATGACTGTCGTTTCGATGTGATTGGCGAGCGGGTTGAAGAAGTCTGCGGTTGTCGAACCATGTCCTGGCATCGGCAGGTACATCTGACACGAGACGATCTCGCCGCTCTCGAGCATGCCCGCGTAGTTGAAATCACGAATGCCGGTCAGCAGCATCGTGGTACGGAAGCCGTCAAGGTGCTCAATGATGTACCCAACGGCCTGCGGGAACACGTTGCGAGCCCAATCAAATGTTACGCGATCCGCGGGGAAACCTGTTTCCACGGGAAGGTTGTGGCTTCGTGTTAAAGCGGACACGATTAGCTCGCGCGTGGTCTCACAGTCAGATTCACTAAGCCGTGCCCAGAGCTTTTCGTCACGCAATGCATGCACCTGTTTGATGCCGGTTTCACCGCCGCGTCGGCGTTCGGACATGCACTGCGCGGTTTCCAGTGCGTGAATGTCGTAGCTATCAATCCCGCCATAAGCGACGGAAACGCTTTCCTTCAGCGCGGCGTTATATGGCATGTCGATGGATGGCATTCGGCGAGTCACCGGCAACGACGATCCGGCAAGGAAAGCGAAGTCAAGGCGTTTGGAGTCTTCGACCATTTCAACGCACTCATCCCATTTTGTGGATAGGTGCTTATCGTTGAAGACGGGAACGCTGCGTCCGCTGTCTGCGAAAACCTTCACCACCTGCTTAAACCAATCGTAGCGAGGGTATCTTTTTTGCCCTTTGTCGTTGGAAGGGTAATCGCCGTGTTCGCCAATAATGACGACTCCATCAACGGCAAGTTTTTCTCCACCACAAGTGAGCGCTTCTGCGATAGATGGATATTGCTTCAGTTTGTGCCGAGCAATTCGACCCATGGCGAGATCGTCTTCCGGGAATTGATCCACGTATACAGAAGCGACCTCGATGCGAGGTTCCTGCCAACCGCCGTTCCATGTGTAGCCGAGGGTATGGCGATCCAGAAAATGCTGGGCGTGTGAGTGTTCTTTGACAACGGTACCCAAAAATGCAACTCGGGGTTTCGCTGATCTTTGCTGCGTTGTGACCGCGTGCAGCGGGTTGGTCACCATCGTGGCGGCCGTGCCTGCGGCAGCGGCAAGAAAATGGCGTCGATCAAGTTTCATGGTTTCAATCCTGTTTGAATTCGTTTGCGTAAATGCGAGCGCTGAGTCCGCTCACCCTTCCCACGCAGATCCGTCCCACGCGATGACGCGGTCCAGCATACTGGTGACATCTTTTGCGAAACAGGCTAACAGCCCGTCGCCTTTTTTGACCGTCGCCGCAGATGGGATTCCGACGTGTCCCGGTTTAGAACGGTCCGGCATAATCCAGCCTCGATTGGCCGGAAGGAATGGATTCCCTGGCATGACGTCGGCACAGTCCTGATAGTCACCGACCAAATGGGGCGCGATGGACAGCATCATTGATGTTTCCCATTCCCCGGCATGCCCCATCTCTTCCTGTTGCAAGTCAGCAACGAATTCTCGCGGCTCACTGCCGAGCAGCCAGTATGTGCCGAACAACAGCAGTAGATCAGAACGGTCGCGGTAACGCTGTCGCAATTCAAACACCGCCTGGCGGCCCGGGACGTCGTTTCCGCCGTGCCCATTGATGAACACGATGCTGGTGAATCCGTGAGTGATGAAGTTGTCCGCCAGGCCGCACAATAGGTCGAGATACAAACGGGGATCGGCAGATACCGTTCCGGGAAAGTCCATGTGGTGATGCGAATTTCCCAGCCACATCAGCGGTGCGACCAATATCTTGTCGCCCAGCGTTTCGTGGGCTCGCTGCACAACTTCCGTTGCCAGCATGCTATCCGTGAACAGTGGCATGTGATGTCCATGCTGTTCCATCGCCGCAACGGGAATCACGACTGGCGTGTTCCGGCTGAGATCACGAACGTCGGGCCATTTAAGTTCGGCAAGATGCATGGCAATGTCTTTGTCTGGAGAATTTGTCGGTCACCGAGTATGTCAGAAACGCTGCAAAAACCAACTCCGCCGATCCGGAAACGCGTCGGGGAATCCTGTCGCCGGCACGACGCGCGTCTATGAAAAGGTCTTACGCGTGACATGGCACCGGGCGAGAGTAAGATAAGTTTGCCGATGTGCAGCACCTTTGCCGACGGTTGGCATTTCGTTTTGCACAATTGGGTAGACGGCGTTGGTTCCGTCACGTGACATTGATCTGAGCGTTAATAATATCCCTCGTCAATCTTATCGGAGATCGCCATGCAAGAGTCCGCGACAAAGGCTACTCGCCGTTCCTTTCTTCAGACGGCCGCGACCACTGGTGCCGCAGCGATGGCACCGATGTTTATTCCCGCATCGGTACTTGGCCGAAATGGTGCGGTGGCCCCGAGCGAGCGAGTGATCGTGGCGGGCATTGGGATCGGTCGACGCGGTGGCTATGACCTCAGCTGCTTTCTGCCTCAAAAAGATGTGCAGTTTGTGGCTGTGGCAGACATCAAAAAGAAACGCCAGGGCGAAGTGAAGGCGATCGTCGACAAGCACTACGGCAATGAGAAGTGTGAAACCTATCGGGACTTCCGCGATGTTCTCGACCGCAGCGATATCGATGCTGTTCTGATTGCGACCGGGCCGAACTGGCACGCCACAGCAGCGATGACCGCTGCCAAAGCTGGTAAGGATATGTACTGTGAAAAACCGGTCACGAAAAACATCAGCCAGAGTCTAATTCTGGCAGACACGATGCGTCGTACCGGTCGCATCTTTCAGGCGGGCACTCAGCGCCGCAACCTTCCTCACTTCGCCTTTGCCTGCGAATTGGCTCGCACAGGAAAACTCGGGAAACTGAAACGAGTGTACGCTCACCCTGCCGGAATGCAGGCTTTGATGAGTGGCTGGCTGGTGCCGGAAACCGCACCCGACCCGGATGTCGTCGACTGGGACATGTATCTTGGGCCTGCGGCATGGCGTCCATACAACCCCAAATTGCTGGACGGTTTTAACTTCGAAAAGGGGGGCGGTTTTGTTGGCGCGTTCAACGGTGGCGGAGTGCTGGAATGGGGGTCGCACTGTGTCGATCTTTGCCAGTGGGCCGTCGACGATTGTTTGCCTCCCGTGGAGTACAACGCTCCGAAGAACGGAGAATTGATGGCTCGGTATGAAAACGGCACGGAGCTGATCTTCCGCGAAAAGGGATGGATTCCACTGGGTTCCTGCCCCGTGCGATTCGAAGGAGAAACTGGCTGGGTGGAAGCCGGAGACAGCGGCAAGATGGTGTTAAGTTCGCCGGAACTGCTGGCCGGTCGTGACGTGGAAGAAATCGGCGGCTATCCCGCGACCTTCCATGTTCGTGACTTCCTTGATTGTGTGAAGACGCGTCGGCAGCCCAGAGGGAATGCTCAGGCCGCCTGCAACGCCCACATTGCCTGCCACGCCGCGAACATCGCGCTGACGCTGGATCGTACGGTGAACTTTGACAACGCGACAAATTCCTTCGTGAATGATGAGGCGGCGAATCGTCTGAGATCAGAAGCATTGCGAGAACCGTGGCGGCTGTAATCGCGAATTTCGGTTAGACCCGCGTGCTTCGTGATCCATCCATCTCAACAAACTCAGGGGCCAGGCCCCTGCGCCGTCATAGGAATACACAATGAACAAGATTCAATATTCAACCCTGCTAATTGTCTTCATCGTTGCTTCGGTCGTTGCCGTAAATTCGGCGCAGGCCGATGAAGCGCCTGCGAAGGAAGCTGAATTTTTGGCCGTACTTCGATCTGATGTTGCAGATTCGGAAAAGGCGTTGGCCTGTAAGAGCCTGGCGATCTATGGATCGGCGGCGGCCGTGGCCGATCTGGCCAAACTATTGCCACACGAACGGCTTTCATCGTGGGCTCGAATCGCCCTGGAAGCCATTCCCGGTTCAGAATCTGACGCTGCACTGCGAACGGCAGCCGGTTCTTTAAACGGTCGGCTACTGATCGGCATGATCAATTCCATCGGTGTGCGCGGCGACGCTGACGCGGTTGATCTTCTGGCTCAACGATTGAAGGATTCTGACGCTCAAGTCGCTTCGGCGGCGGCTGTTGCTTTGGGAAAAATCGGAAACGCGGCCGCAACTCTGACCCTGCGAACGGCGTTGGCAGGCGCGCCGGAAGAAGTTCGATCTGCTGTTGCCGAAGGTTGCGTGTTGTGTGCTGAGCGGGCGCACAATGCTGGTGAGTTATCGGATGCCGTGGAAATCTTTGACGAAGTGCGCGCTGCCGATGTGCCGTTGCAGCGAGTTATCGAAGCGACTCGAGGGGCCATTTTGGCTCGACAGCAGGACGGGATTCCTTTGCTGATGGAGACACTGAATTCGGACAACAAGAGTCTGTTTCAATTGGCATTGGGGACGGTTCGTGAATTTCCAGGAGCAGAAATCGACAAGGTGCTGGCGAAGTCATTTAGCCAGGCTGCTCCAGCGCGAGCCGCCTTGATCATTCAGGCGATGTCGGATCGTGTCGACACGGTCGATCTGACTGTTGTTTTGCAGGCTGCAGAAAACGGAAACAACGTTGTACGCCTGTCTGCCATCGATGCTCTGCAACGCATCGGTGATGATTCGTGCCTGGAATTGCTGCTGAAGATCGCGCTGAATGATGATGAGGAACTGGCGAACGCTGCGAAGGAGACACTGGCTGTTCTGCCGGGAGAAAGTGTCGACGGGGAAATCGGAGTTAAGCTGCCGACGGCTTCCGGCGAGCGTTACAAGCTGCTACTGCAGTTGGTGGCTCAGCGTCGAATCGTTTCTGAAGTGGCTGAGGTGGAAAAGGCCCTCGAACATTCTGACGCGTCTGTGCGGCAAGCGGGTTTTGAGGCTTTGGGCGAAATCGTTTCGCTGCAGAGATTGCCAATTTTGGTTTCGCAGGTCGTCCGTCCGTCACATTCAGAAGACGCGGACGTCGCGGAACTGGCACTAAAGACTGCCAGCGTCCGCATGCCTGATCGAGAAGCGTGCGCCAGTGAGCTCGCGAAAGCACTCGGTTCCGCACCGTTGGTTGCGAAAGTGAAATTGCTGGAAATCATCAGCAACGTCGGCGGCAAAACGGCGTTGGCAACTTTGGCGTCGACCGCTGTTGATAAAGAGGACGCTATGCAGGACGCCGCCAGTCGACTTCTGGGCAAATGGAACGGCGTGGAAGCCGCACCTGTTTTGCTGGACCTGTCGAAGAACGCACCGGCCGAAAAGTACCGCGTGCGCGCACTTCGCGGCTACATCGGCCTCGCTCGGAAGTTTGCAATGCCGGAAAAGCAAAGAGCGAAGATGTGCGAGAACGCGGTGACGGGAACCAATCGAACGTCTGAACGCAAACTCGTTCTTGACGTGCTGAAGTTGCATCCGAGTATTGATGGGTTGGAGTTGGCGACCAGAATGAGCCGACAGTTGCCGAGCCTGAAGACTGATGCTTCCGCTGCTGCTTTGGTGATTGGTCAGAAACTGGAGGCCAAGGGCGTCGATGTGTCTAAGCTGATGAGTGGTGTCGGTTTGGAAAAGGTGAAGCTTGAAATCATCAGTGCGACATATGGGGCCGGAAATCGGCAGAAGGATGTTACTGACGCAATCCGCAAACTTGCGGGAGACCTTCCGCTCATTACGCTGACCCACAAGAGTTACAACGACAGCTTTGGAGGCGACCCGGCATCTGGCGTGGTGAAGCAGCTGAAGATTGAGTATCGCATGGACGGGAAAAAGGGGACGGCGTCGTTCCCGGAGAACGCTTTGATCGTGCTACCTGTGCCGAAATCGTAATCGGTTGACGGCGGGCATCATCGTTGGACGCTGTGTCGAACCAGTTTACGAAAGAATCTCCTTTACAACGTGTCCGTGGACATCGGTTAATCGGCGATCGATCCCGCTTTGCCGAAAGGTCAGGCGTTTGTGGTCGATGCCCAATAGATGTAAGACGGTTGCGTGGAAATCGTAGCAGTACGTTTTACCTTCTTCGGCCTTGTAGCCCCAGTCGTCGCTTTGGCCGTAGCTGGTGCCGGCTTTGATTCCAGCTCCGGCCAGCCATGTGACGAAGGAGCCGCCGTTGTGGTCTCGCCCGTCACCTCCCTGAGCAAACGGAGTGCGACCAAATTCGGTGGTCCAGATTAGCAGCGTGTCTTCGAATAACCCGCGAGCTTTCAGATCTCGCAGTAGTGCGGCGATTGGTTGATCGACGGAAGCCGCGATGGGGGGAAGTTCTTTGGGAATGCTGCCGTGATTGTCCCAGTTACCGGTGGCTCCCTGCGGACCGCTCCACACCTGGACGAAACGAGTTCCTCGCTCCACAAGGCGTCGAGCCAACAGGCAGCGTCGCGCAAAGTCTTCGGTAACCGGATTATCGGTGCCGTATGCTTTGTGAGTTTCCGCTGTTTCTTTGTTCGTGTCGAAAGCTTCCGGCGCAGACAACTGCAGCTTTGCGGCAAGTTCATAAGATCGAATGCGCGATTCCAGCTGAGAATCATCGGGGTTGATCGCAGCGTGTTCGGTGTTCAGCTTATTGAGCAGTTCGAACCCCTCAGCGTCAGCTTCGCGAGTTGCAAATGCGTGTTTTGGATCCGGGAAGAGGTCACGCACTGTCTTATCACCGTTGGCTTGAATGACGGTGCCCTGGTGCACGGCGGGCAGGAAGCCGGATGAAAACGGTCCTTTTTGGTTGTACGGCAGCCCCTTCGCATCGGGTAGCACAACGAACGTGGGCAGGTTGTCGGTGAGATTTCCCAGGCCGTATGAAATCCACGCTCCCATCGATGGAAAGCCGGGCAGCACGAATCCCGAATTCATCATATACGTCGCGGGGCCGTGTACGTTTGTCTTCGATTGCATGGCCATCAAAAAGGCCATCTCGTCCACGACTTCGGCCTGATGCGGAAACACGCTGCTGACCCATTGGCCGCATTCGCCATGTTGCTTGAACGCAAACGGACTCTTCATAATGGCGCCCGCTGGTGCAGTGAAACCTTCGGGCTTTTCTTTGGGGCCGAGTTTCTGCCCGTGCAGGCGTTCCAGTTCGGGTTTGTAGTCAAACGTGTCCATGGGGCTGGCGCCGCCTGTCATGAACAGTTGAATAATTCGCTTTACCTTGGCCGGGTGATGCAGGCCTCCGTTGAATTCCTGTGTCGGCTGAACACTCTGCGCTGACACGGCATCCTGAGCAAGCATCTGCGCGGCGGCGAGACCACCGAATCCGCCACCGATGTTCCATAGAAACTGCCGTCGCGGGTGTTGCATGGTGTTCGGGCATTCGTTGCTGAAGAGCGGAGATGGAGATCAATCCACAAACATGAACTCGTTACTGTTGAACAGAAGCCGACACGTGGCGGCGAGTCCGTGCTTGTTTGTGTATGTGAGTAACATTTCGCGTTCACCTGATCGAGGCTCTCGCAGGTAGACCAACCGGCACGCCTCGCGAATTTGATCGCGACTCGTTGAAAATTTCGCTGATAGTTTATTTGCCAACACTTCACTGTGGTGGAGTACGAAATCGTTGTTAAACGTGGCCAACGCTTGCAGGGCTGAAACAGAATGGCTGCGTTTCGGGGCAAGAAGGCCAAGGTCCGGAAAATCGAGTGACTCCATAAACGGATCCGCGATGCCTCGCCAGACAACGCGGTAAATATTGCGTCGAGCAGCCACCTCAGACGTCCAGTCAAAGGCGTCATAGTCCAGTTCCGGGGTGGCCTGAGCTCCTTTCGACTGCGTGAATTGCTGAATTCCGGGGCCGTACATCGTTAAATCGATACGCCCGGAAATCTGCAGCACTGCATCGCGAAACGATTCAGCGTCCAGGGAATGTCGATTCATTCGCCAGAGCAATCGATTGTTTGGATCGCGGTGTCCTGCCTTTTCATGTAACTGGCAACTCCGCTGATAGGTCTGCGACGTCATGATTAAACGATGCAGTTCTTTCACAGAACCGTTAGCGTCATCGCGAAACCACACCGCGAGCCAGTCAAGAAGTTGCGGGTGAGACGGTTCGCCGCCCATGCGTCCGAAGTCGTTGAGCGTGTCGCAGATGCCGCGACCGAAGTGTTTCGCCCACACGCGATTCACGACGCTTCGCCGCGTTAACGGATTTTCGCGAGCTGCCAGCCAGTCGGCCAATGCCGCTCGCCGAAACGATTCGTTTTGAGCGTCGGACAGCTCGAACCGGCCCGGCAGCGTTGGGATGGCCGACAGAGAGCCCGGCGAAGCGACCTCTCCCGGCTGGTCAATGCTTCCTCGATTCAGCACGCGGACCACTTGGGGAGTCATCGGCTGTGTGAGTTTCGTTGATCGGGAATACCACGGCGAAGCCGCATAGACGGATGATTGTGGCGGCAGTGCCTTCAGCCTTTGTTCAGCAACCGACTTCACTGCAAAAGACAGCACCGCGTTGTGTTGTTCGGGAGTCCGTTCGGATTTTGGGACCTTCATCGCTGCGGCAACGGCTTGGGGTACAACTTTCGCGGCAGCTCCGTCCGCATCGGTCGCATACATTCGGCAGCGACCAATCAGGTGGGATCCTCCGTGCAGTTGCTTTAACACCACGGTAACCTGACTGTCCGCTTTCAGCTTTGCTGCCTCTTCGAGCTCAAACACGGCGTGATGAGCTTCGCCCACTTTCGGATAAATTCCCCATGCGGTCTTCACGTTGGAATCCAGCGAATGGTCGATCGTCCAGCCTTCCTGGTCCCAATCGGCCACCGCACTGCGAATGTTCAGTCGGCGCGATTCGTTGTCGTTCAGATAGATTTCCACTTCGTTCAAATGAAGATTGCCATTGTCACAACGGCCCGGACCTTTTGCCGGAAGACTTTCGTCGGGCAGGACTTCAAGGCGAAGGGCCGTTAGAGAATTTAAAGCCAGCGGTGCGCTGATGGTATACGTGTCGGTATCCGGTCGATGACCAGTTGCCAGCAGTGAATCATCATCAAGGCGTTTTAATGTGGCGCCACCTGACGATACAAACACAGTGGGGCAAAGCGTCGTCCACAAGGCGGGTTGTTCGGCAGCAGATGCTTCCCAGCTTTTCGCGAGGTTTGCAATTTCTTTGGACTTGTCGTTGGATAGCTCACCTCGATCGGCCCGATCGATCAACGCGGTCCAGTGTTGACGTTGGGCTGCGATTTCCGGGGAAGCGTCAAATTCGATGTCGCCTTTGCCGATGCCAGCAAATACCGCCTGCAGCGAGTAATAGTCTTCCTGGGTGATCGGATCGAACTTGTGATCGTGACAGCGTGCGCAATTGGCTGTCGTGCTGGCGAATGCGGCCATCGTTTGGGTCACCATGTCGTCGCGGTCGAGATAGTCGAACGTCACAGGTGCCGTGCTGGCGCGGCTGAGTTCCAGCGGCCCGGCTGCAATGAATCCCAACGCCGGAGTGAGATTGGTTTGTTTCGGAAAGAAGTGATCCGCGGCAAGTTGTTCACGAATAAAACGGGGCCACGGTGTGTCATGGTTGAAGCTGTCAATGACATAGTCGCGATAGCGCCAGGCGTTCGGCCGAAACACATCGTGTTCGCAGCCGTGTGTGTCGGCGAAGTGAACGGTGTCCAGCCAGTGGCGAGCCCACCGTTCCCCGTACCGTGGTGAATTCAAAAGGCCGTCGATGATTTTTTCCCATGCTCCAGGGGCCGCATCATCGGCAAACGCTTTAACATTGTCTGGTGTCGGCGGCAATCCGTGTAGATCGAAGTAGGCGCGACGGATGAGCGTTCGACGATCTGCAGGATTCGTTGGAGTCAGTTCCGCTGATTGCAGCTTGTGCTGCACAAACGCGTCGATGGGGTTTCCCGGTTTGTTTTGGCCATTCAGTGACGGGACTTCCGGACGAACCAACGGACGCAATGACCACCAATCGAGTGGGGCGCCGGGCGATTTACCTGGCGTCACCGGCTTGCGAGGATCGACGGCCCCTCGTTTGACCCATTCGACCAACAGTGCGACGGTTTCCTGCGACAGCCTTTCACCGGGAGGCATCTGTAACTCTTCACTGTCGCGACGCACCGCCTGGATCAGCAGACTTTCGTCCGGCTTCTTCGGAACAATAGCCGGCCCGTGGTCGCCTCCCGTTGTCCAACCGTTCCGGGAATCCAGCGTCAGGCCACCGCTCATGCTATCGGATTCATGAGAATGGCATTCGAAGCAATACCGTTTCAAAATCGGTTCAATCTTTTCCGTGAAGAAAAGATTGCCCGCCGTGGTCGTCGCAGCCTCCTGTGCAGGCGAGTTTCGGCTCAGCAGCAGCAGTGAAAATGCGGCTATGCAGAAAAGGATTCGGCAGGATGGACTCACAGCATTTCCACCGTCTTGAAGAAGCGTATTACAGTTCGGGCACGCAGGTTTTGTCAGGCGTTTCTAATTGAATACCCACAGGCCATGCTAAACATACTTGTTGTCGCCGGGGCAGGCATAATCTCACTGGTCGTTCGGCATCGCTGTTTCGTGTGAAAGATTCCGCGCTGCGGCTAGAGCAGGCTCAGCGCGTTTTCGCGTTGTACGAGTGGGAAGTAGACCGTTTTGCCTCCTTGCCGGTGAGATTCGAAAACGCCGCAGATCATTTCGACGGTGACAGCACCGGCATGGGCGTCGCAAAGTGGTGCGCGGTTGTTGTCGCAGGCGTCGATGAGGTCTCGCACGGCGAGGACATGGTTGTGTACGCTGGCAATGACGTCTTTTTGGTTCTCTGGCAATCCAACGGCGGCCGTTGAAATCGGAATCCACGGGCGAGGCTCAGCGGTTGGCTGGTACGGATTTCCGGGGGTGAAGTGGGCCACGGGATCTCGATCGATGTGAATGGTCACGGTGCCTTTGCTGCCGATGAGTTGCATGCAGTAGGCGTTTCCTTCTGTTCCGTCGTTGGCGATGGAATCGTAGTAGGCGACGATGCCTTTCTGCGTTTCGTAGCGAGCGTGCACTTCGTTTGCAGCCAGCAGTCCAAGCCCTTCTGCTCCCGGCTTGACGTCCTCCGCCGTGATGCGACGACCACCCTGAAGCATGATCGCAGAACATGATTTCGGTGCGCCAGCGAAATAGTGGATCAGGTTGACAATGTGACTGCCAAGCACCCACAGATCTTCGCCCCCGCCACGACGGTCGCCTTTGCCGCGTCCGCGAATCTGCAGCAGTTTTCCCAATTCGCCATCTGCAATTAGTTTGTCGATCTGAGCCAACGTCGGGTGATAGCGGTTTCGGTGCGCCACTGCGATCGTCGCGCCGTGCTTCTTACAAGCCGCAATCAGAGCGTCTGCTTCTGCGGGCGTGCGACAGAATGGCTTTTCGATGTAGAGCCCTTTTACGCCCGCTTCAATTGCAGCCAACGCCATATCATGATGCTGATCTGCGTGACGCGGGCACACGGAAACAAATTCGGGCCGCGTTTCCGACAGCATCTTTCGATAGTCTGTATATCCCCGATCGATGCCCAGCTTTTTCAGTTCGTTTGCGAGGCCCGATTCATTGCCGTCAGCAACCGCGACGATTTCTGTGTTCGCGATCTTCTGCCAGACGGTGTCGAGTCCATGCCCATAGTTGCCTCGCCCCGTGTGTCCAATCACGGCGACGCGACGCTTCGGCTGGGGACTTTGAGCAAATCCTGATGCAACGGTTGCAGAAGATGCGATAAGGAAGGAACGGCGTTTCATAACAACGAAGCCTGCTGATGCGGCCGCAGACGTGAGACGCGGCTGAAAGGTCAACTATTGCTCAACGTGAATTATGCATGCTAACGCGACCAGCGTGAATCTTCTATTCAGCAGACCATGTGGTGACGGTTGTTGCTGGCGGTGTCCCGGTTGCAGTTGTGTGCGACTGATTCGCAAGGCATTTTTGGAAGAGCGTCTTGCAAAGATCAGAAACCGGTGTTTGGATACCAGCGGCTATAGTGGTTGTTGCCAAGACGCGTTAGAGGAGTGGTGACGGGCTTGTACAGAAGTGATCCATCGCGGACCTTCTGGCGATGCCCCAGTTTGGACACCAGGGGCCAATAGGGATTCTTGCCACTTTGCCATTCGACGAATTGGTTAGGGTCCCACACGGCAATACCGTCCGCTCCGTCGTCATAGTTGGTGGCGACTTTGCTCAGCAAGTCTGACGCACTCTTCATTTTCCACCCGACATAAAACGGATAGATCGTCACGTCGGTGCCTTCAGTGATGCGAGCGTAGTAGGCCGTGTCGCCTGATTTCGTTTTTAGTCCGCTGGTGTAGTAGGCAAACCAGGCGATGCCGATCTGGTCGATCAGCTTTTCTTCAATCCACTTTTCCACATCGATCCCGAATTTTCGATTGTCTGCAGCCGTCGCAAACGTTGTTACCGCCAGCTTCAATCGAAGGCCCGCTCTGCCCTGCTTTTCTGCCGTTTCGTCCAGCAACTTACGAATCTTTCGCATGAAGCCGGTCACAATTTCCGCCCTCATTTCGAAAACCCTTGGATCGTCTTCCGCAAGTTTCCGCGGGTCTTCGCCAAATTTTTGGATGAATCGTTTACAGAATGGTTCCTCCCACAGAATCATTGGCATGCCTCGGTGGAACATGAACCCTGCTCCATCCGGTTCGCGCTGCAGCACTTCGCGGTAGACGTCCAGTAGGTGATCCTGAACTTCTTCTGCGGCGTAGCTCATGTGCATCGTGGGCGTTCCGTCGTGATCGACACAACGCCATTCCGGGTGAGCCTCGTAGAATTCGCTCATGAAGAACTCTTCCCACGGCGGCGCGCCCTTCCAGCCAGCAGCTCGCAAGCAGACAAGAATTTCCGCGTCCTGCGCGTGAGCCTCTTCGACCGCAACTTTCAGCGGATCAATACCCTGCTGCAGCAAGTGCCGGACGGACTCGACGTATTCGCGATCTACGGATCGTGGGAAGGTGTCGAGGTGGCCTCCCATCAGATTTCCAACTTTGGTGGGATGATGCACAAGGTCCGCTCCACCGACCTGAAACCACCACGTCTTGAAGTCGCTGTCGCGGTAGCCAGAAAACGTCGCCGCAAGGTCCGCTCGGTTTTGCGGCCGAAACGGGTGGATCCATGTGAATCCGTCGAACGTTGCAACCGAGGTTTTTGTCGCTGTTTGTTGACGGTCTGCCAGCACTTCGGCGACTTCTGATTCGGTAAGCGGGACTGTCTTTACATAGTGAATTCGCGCTGGCATTTCGTAGACCGTCGAAAAGTGCAGATCGTTCCCTGTTAAGTCTGCCACACCCAGAAAAATTTCTTCCAGCACGTCCCGCCGCCTCGATCCCAGGTCAAGCCGGTTGCTGAGACGCGTGTAGGCGGGATCGTTTGTGAGTTTCACTTCAACATTGTTTTTGTCCGGCCGGACCAGATCCGTGATGGTGCTAAGTCCAACGTAGACGGCGTGCCAGCCCTGCTTGCCAAGCTTCAGTGTCAGGTCGGGAGCCGACGATTCCCGGCCGACGGAAACACACTTCCCGGAGAAGTCTGCGGTTTCGTATTCGAATACTTTCCACTTCGCATGCTCACGACGCTTCGACAGACCGTCTGCAGGCGTGCAAGCAGTCATGTCCGTCATTAGTTCCGCCTTTGCGGCGTTCTGCCACTGAGATGAGTGCGCAAACGGAATCTGTTCATTCAGTGGCCGGCTGACGGTTTCGCTACTTACCTGGAAGCCAGCGAAACTGAAATCCGGTTCCTGCGGATGCATGACTCCACCGACGACGAAATATCCAGAACCCGAATGTTCGACGACGAGTTTGTGGATCACGGATTGTGGTTTTCCGTTAAGCAACGCCCTGCAATCGACTTCGGATTCAATTCCACGACTGTTCGGATTCGGCACGGCACTTCCGGACGCCAGTGTCTTGCCTGAAATGTCGTGAAGGCTGTACCGGACATTTCCGCCTTTCAACGACGTCCCGGTGATGCGAAAGGCGACACTCGAAACAGTGGCAGCGCGTCTCGTGTTTGTAGGGGCGACGAACCGAAAGATAAGCTTGTCAGCCCGAGGATCTGCGCAATCGACCTGCGAACTTGGATCGTAGAAGCCCACGGTGTCGGAGGAACTTTCGATCAGCAGACCGACGGGATCAGGCAGCGGCGCAACAGTGGTGTTTGCAGCCGTTGGCTTTGTGAAGCCTGTAAATGGTACATCAAATGTGCCGACCCAGGCCTGGACTGGTTCGGTGTGTTGAGGCGGTGGATTAGACACGTAGTCTTCAAAACGTACAGTCGTCGCACCGGTCATCGGTTGGCGAATGCTGGAGTCTGCCGGGTTATCAAGGACTCTAATTTCGACGGCAGATTTGCTCACGCGACTATTCAGTGCTTTCAGCTTCTGCAGTTGAGTGATCAACTGGTCCGCGACGATGCGATGGCCATGCTTGTTGGGATGAATGCCATCCAGCAGAAGGTCGTCGATGCTGTTCCCATCAGTTTCGCCGTAGTGTTCGAAGCTGCGATAAATGTCGATCAAAGGCACCATCTCAGCTTTGGCCAGGTGCCTGACTGCTTCGGCGTATTCCTGCAACTTAACGTTGAATCCGTTGGGTTCGTCGGCAAGGTAAGGTGGCTTCCCATACATCTCTCGCATCTTTGGCGTCCACCGCAGCGGGTTCGGTGTCATGAGAACGACCTGCACTTTGCGAGCTTTGAGTGTGCCGACAAAGTGACGCAGGTTTTTGACGTAGCGGTCCATCGGCACACGCGGCGTTGTCGCGGGAGGATCTTTCCAAACGTCTACAGCAGCATCGTTAATGCCGAATTGAATGACGACGATGTCTGGGTTGTGGTCAAGCACATCCGTCTTAAAGCGGGCTTGCGCGTGATCTGTGTTGTGGCCGCTAATGCCAGCGTTCACAACGCGAACCGGCAGTCCCGTTTGAGGGAGTTCTCGTTGAAGGATTTCGGCGTAGATCTCCAGATCGCCGCGCTTCGCCGTTGTCGAATCGCCAAAGGCGACCAGCACTGCTGGTTCCTGGGAGTTCGCGACGTTGGCGGACGAAACGAACATCGCCAATATCAGAAGTTGCAGTCGAACATTGGTTATGGACATTGGGTTTGAATCAAAGTGAGGTTGTGGCTGATCAGTCGGGGGACACACCGTGCACTGCGGTCACAGCGTCGAATCCGTGTGCCCGTGTCTTCTGAATACTTCGCTACGTCAGGCGTTTGAATCCTGTATGTTTGACCGGGCTACCGATCCGTCCAGCGACATCTCTGGAATCGATCGCTTCTTTCAGCTCGGAAAATACTTCATCCAGTGCCGAAAGGTAAGCTGTGACGTGTCGCGGCTCGTGGGCGAATGTCGCGTTGAAGGCTGCGGCGGTCAGGTAACCTCGATCGAGCATTCGAACCGTCATCAGTGTGGTCAGTGCTGCAGCTTCGGGGTGATCGAAGGCCAGCAACGCCAATTCAGGACGGCCGGGCGTTTTGATCGGCAGCCCGTGCTTCTGTCCAAGTTGCTGCCAGCCTTCAATGACAAGCGAGCCGATTTTTCTGAGATGGCTGGGGACATCGTGGTCCATCATTTTGCGGAGGCACGCGACTGCTGCGGCCGGGCCAACGCCTTCGGTCCAGAACGTACTGGAAATGAATGAGGACTGCGCCGCCTGCATCGTTTGGCGATTGCCAATGATGGCTCCGATTGGAAAGCCGTTGCCGAGTGCCTTTGCAAACACGGCGATGTCGGGGTTCACGCCGTATTTTAGGTGAGCTCCTCCGAGTCCCAGACGCCAGCCGATCGATATTTCGTCGAAGATTAATGGCACGCCAAGGTTGTCGCACCGCTCGCGGACGCCTTCCAGAAAGCCCGGCTGTGGTTGCGTCTGACGAGTGGGCTCCATAACGATCGCTGCCAATTCATTGCCATGTTGCCTGATCAAGGCGTCCAGTTCGTCGAGGTTGTTGTAATGAAAAGTGAGCGTGTTGCCGGCAAGGTTTGATGGCACGCCACGCGGTTCCAGGCCGGGTAGAAGATGTCCGACCAACGCATCTGAGTTCTCGTCGTCGCCTGCGGCAGTTAGGTTGGCGGCCAGATACCAGTCGTGCCAGCCGTGGTAACCGCAGAGAGCGATCTTGTCTTTCCCGGTTGACGCTCGCGCGATGCGGACAGCGACAGCCATCGATTCACCACCGGCTCGAGTAAATCTCGCGTTGTCGGCCCACGGATGAATCTTCAGCAGCAGTTTTGCCAGTTCAACCTCGTCGTAGGTTTGCAGAGTCGACATTGATCCGAGGCTGACGCGGCGCATCACAGCAGCATTCACATCCGGGTCGCTGTAGCCGAGAATACAGGCAAGAATGCCGCCCATGCTCATGTCGATGAATCGCCGGCCTTCGATGTCGATTACTTCGCAGCCACGAGCTTCCCGATAGTAGGCGGGCCATTTTTCCGGAGCGAACATTTCCGGACGTTTGCTTAACAGTTGCGTGCCGCCAGGAATGATCTCAGTTGCGGAACGATACGCTTCCTGCACGTCGGGCATGACTCGAGGCAACGGCAGTTCCAGCAAACGCCGAGCTGCCAGGCAGAAGATTTCTTCCACATCGCCGTCGTTGAGGTGCTGATTGCGGCACGCCTGCTTCAATGCCAACAGAGATTCGATCCCCAGAAATGTTGGTCGAGCAAATCGAGACTTGCTGAAGTCGGCTCGGATTTCATCAAGCCACAAAAAGCCGTCCGCCAAATCGACGCAGCGACTCTTCATTTCCGTGACGCAAAAATCGGCTCCGTACAGCAATCGCGTGGGGCCGAACACTTTCAGAATGGCTTCGAAAGCTTCTGGTTCGCAGACGGCAGACGTGTCAAAGAAGACGTTGTCGAGTCCTCGGAGTGCTGCAATGCCTTCGACCGTGTGCTTGCCACAGAAACCTCGTGCTGCGTGAGCGAGAACTAGTTTGGCGCCGGGATAGCGTTCACAGTGTTGGCGGATGTATATCTGATTCTGTGTTTCGGCAAGGGCTCGCGGAAGCACCATGTGCAGCATGATGACCAGACCGTGTTGATCGGCCAGTTCCCACGCCCATTCGGGGATGAATTCTTCCGTGGGGGCGAATAGATTGTCTTCACGTTCGGCGAACAGATGGTAGACCTTGAAGCCCACGAAGTGATCGTCTTTGATCTGCTGCTCGACATCCGCTGCGTTCTGCTGCGGAGTGAGAATCATCAATCCGCGTGAATTCGGATCGTTCTTCATTTCGTCCGCGAGGTGCCGATTGGCCCCATCGACGTCTAATGCCCGTGTTGGAAACGGAAAGAACAGTCCCCCTGTCGGACATCGGTCCGGCATCCACATCGACAGTCGTTCATCATAGACCGCGCGAGTCACGACTTCAGGGCCAGCTGCCGCCAACGCCGGGGTTGGAACTCCAAGGTCAGTGACCCGCCAAAGGTGAGCGTGGGCATCGAATACATCGGGCGGGACGAAGTTCCTGAGGTGCCGATCCCACAAATCCAGATCGTAGTCTTCGACAGGAGCCCAGACATACGGGTTTACTTCGGCGTCGGTGCTCATGCTAATTGCTTTCCACGTACAACGAGTACAACCTGGCGTCGCCGCCTTCCGGCCAATGGACTCGTACTGCAAACGGCCTGTTGGCGGGGACGGCTTTTGACCAGACAACCGGAGTGCGCGTGCCGTCGTTGGAAACTCGCGCCGCGTTCTTACCGGAATAGTCTGGTAGTGGCTGATCAAACTCGTCAACCAGTTCCACGGTCAACGGCGTTTCTGCGCTGACCGCGTCAACGTTCGCAAAGATCTTTGGAGCAGTCGCTGCCACGACGGGCGCCGTTACGATGTGAGCTCGGGACCCCGACACTTTGCGCGACAGGTAGCCGAAGCCGTCTCGTCGCATGGTTGCCAGTCCGATTTCCATGTTCTGCAGCTTTCCGCCGGTGTCCCAGTGGGAGTACCACATCATCGTCTGGTCGCCAGCATTTGCAAACGCGTGTCCCTGAAGCAAAGTAATGTTGTCCCATTCATTGTCGGTGCCTCGCGCGATGACCTTGTGGTCTGGCACTGGTTCGCGGAAATGAATTCCGTCGTTGCTGACAATCAGTCCCAGGTCAATCGTCACGCCCTTGTTCCAGTACTTGCCGTCGGCCGGTTTTTTCTCCGCATCCTGCCACATGCCATGTAGCCCGACCATGACGTTGCCGCGATTCCACAAGCCAGCTCCCATATGAGTCTGCTGGCCCTTGATCGGCGTTGATGTCAATTGGCCTGTTCGAGCGAAAGCGGTTGCCTTGGCACTTAACCAGTTTCGGAAATCCGGCGAACGGTAAGTTAGCATGACTCGACCAATGCGACTGCCGTCCATCCGCCACGACCACGGCGAAAGAAGTTGCCCTGGTGCGTAGTAAAAGTTTCCGAAACGATACAGCCCCGAAACTTCGAAGCGTTCTCCGCCCGAGTTCATTGGTCGATCGCCTACAACCTTCCAACTCAGTCCGTCAGCACTGGTCGCAGCGACAAAAGCGCCCCACCGGCCTTCGTCGGGACCGATGCCACTTCGTCCACCGCGGACATCATCAAAGGAAGGGTGTGCGATGTAGACGCACTTGTAACGTTGCTGTGGGTCAGGGGCGTCAGGTTCATGAAGGACAGACAGGAAGTCATTGACCTTCGCAAGTGATGGTACTTCTGACGTGATCTGGCAGATGTTGTTCTGTTTATTCCCGTTAAAGTCGACGAGTCCCAGCTTTGGTTTCGTCCAGTGAATTCCGTCGTCACTTTCTGCGTAGCACATCGGCCGCCACCAACCAGGAGCCTGGCCGGATTCAACTTTCGCTTCGAACATCCCCAGGTACCACATCCGAAACTTTCCGGCTTCGTGCAGCACCGTGCCATACAGAATTGCGTGCCCGTGATCAGGGCTGCCTTCCGGCCCGCGGCGCAGCACGGGATTGGCTGGATGCTTCTCCGCAGTGACCGGAGTTACCACAACATTATCACGCCACGGGATGGCATGGTCGTCGAACGAAAACAAAACCGCTTCACTGGTTTGCGGTCCGCCGTCGACGGAAACCTGGCCGAAAGCGTTTATGGACAGTGTGACGGTCACCGCGGTTGTAATCAGCAAGTTCCAGATGTGCCGTGCTGCGTTATATGGCGTCATGGGCTCCTCAATTCTGTATGCAAGTATGGCAACGGAAAATGGGCTGGTGCCGATGTCGGATACATCGAACGCTGTCTGGAATTTGCGTGCTATTCGTTGAACTTGAAGGAGTAAAGGTCTGCATCCTTCATTACGAATCGAAGCCGTACCGGTTTGCCTGCCAGAGCAGCAACGTCGCTGCCACCTTTCCATGTGACGGTTCGAGCAATCTCGTTGCCGATCTGTTCCGTTGCGTCAGCTAGTGAGAACCCCGGAATTGCTTTCCCGCTGGCATCCTGAATCTCAACACGCACGCTGCCGGCAGCAGACGTGCCGAAGTTGATGCTCAGTTCACCGCCCTTAAAGGTCAGCGGTTTTGTCGTGAGTTCGCCACCAGCGTAGGGAGCTTGTGCAGATGCGAATCCATCCAGCCGCATTGAGTATCTGTGTAGGTGCGATGTGGGCTGAGCGTAGTCCTGGTTCAGGTACACAGACATTTCCGTCGGCCCGGTCTGAACAATATTCAAAGCGGGATAGTTCGTCCGCGAAACCCAGTTGCGCGCACCGATGCCTGGTCGAATGAATCCGCCGGGGAACGTTCGATCATAGAATGAACCACCTCGGGAGGTCATAAGCACAGCATCGGACGTGTCTTTGAAGTACTTCGGCGACACATTGATAGCCTTCGCCTGTTCGTCAGTCAGGACCTGACGCTTCGGCATGAATCGAGCGGCCACCGAAACATATAAATGCGGAGCTCGAAAATAGGCATGGGTCTGGTTGGTGTAGAGCTGCTCAATGGGACCATCTTCGCCGAGATGGCGATACTCCATCAGGACCGGTGCTGACCACGTAAGAAAGTCGTCGCTGGTTGTCCGAGCGATGCGGCGGATTCCGTCTTTGAATACTCGGAAAAAGCACACGTATTTGTTTTCCAGAGCGGACCAGAAGGCCAGGTTCTGCGAATCGAACATGTATTTGTACGGGACCATGCTTGTCGGGATCACCGGTTCTTCACGCAGCTTTTTCCAACGGATTCCGTCGGCCGATACCAGAGCGACAAGGCCACTGTGCATGGTTCCGCCGATCGCTTTGTAGCGTTGTTCGGCAGGAACGCCGGGGCGAGTGTCCAGCATCGGGCTGAAGTTGTGAGTGATGGGGGCCGCGTTCGCCAGAATGATGTTGGTCTTTGGGTGACCTTCCAGCGGAAATAGGTCCAGTTCCGGCTTTGTCCACTGAATGCCGTCTTTGGACTCCGCATAACAGTAGACTTCATCGGGACTCCCGTCGGCGCCAACGCTCGGTCGGCCGCGGTAGTAAAGCCGATACAGGTCGCCGTCCTTGATGACGGTGCAATAACCGCAAAACAGCCCTTCCCACGGCTTGTCGAACTCCATGGCGATGCCTTCATCGCGGGGCCGATTTAGCGTCAGTTGCACGTTGTCCAGGTTGTCGATTAGGAAGTGGTCAACAAACAATTCCCGCCGGCTGCCAAGTTCAATAACGTCGTCGGCACAGACGAAAGTTGCGTTGATCGTGGCTAGCTGAATGGCAACGAGGGTTGAAAATAGAGTGATGTGGCGCATCGAATAGCATTCCTTCGAAAAGACTGGCGACGGAGGCGGACACGAGACTGGAAGTTAGACACGGTATGACCGAGCCATTTCAAGTCATCAGGTGGGAATCACAAACGGGACGGCATTTCGGGTCGGTGTGGGCAGGCAAGTGACGTATGGCTGGCCTCGAAAATTAGGCTCACAAATATCTGAGGTTGACGTTCTGTTCGGGGTGGGTTTGCAGGGGGCGAAGCAAGAAAGTCGTGTTCGTGGTTGTTGTGGATGGTCTATTTCGCTGTAGATTCCAAGGCATCTGTCTTGGGGAATTGTTGCAGAATCCATTCTGCCGCTCGTTCGGCGCTGTGGCGGGGTGTTGTGTGTCCGCGTGGTTCCGGCATGATGTGCAGTTCAATGCGGCTGTCAATCTTCTTATTGCGCGAACCTGCGGTGACAGCCTGGGCGAATTCAATGGCGCGATCGGTCCCCACGCGATCGTCCTGATCTCCGATCACGACCCAAACGGGCCGTCCGGCTAACTGGTCCGCTTGATGCGTCAGGCTTACTTTTTTTACGAGCGGATGGTCGGCATTGGCAACGAACTCCCTGACCACGGCCGGATCTGTCACCGGCGCAAACGCCGCAGCGCATTTCACGCGTTTGTCGAAAGCTGCAAAGTGGATTGCCAGAAAGCCGCCTCGTGATGTCCCACAAGCGGCAATTCTGTTTGGGTCGGTTATGCCTTTGTCAATGAGATGATTGAGGACTTTTGACAGCCGGCCATTGCATTCCGCGACGATGTCTTCGTTATTGGCCAATCGATGGCTCCATCCCTGAAGGCCGGATGGTTCGCCATCAATGGCCTGCTTGCCGTGACACGGGAGGTCGATTGTCACACACAGCCAGCCCTGTTCGGCAAGTTGGTTGCCGCACTGACGAAAGTACTTGTCGCCGAGCGTCTCATCAATTGAGCTGGCGAGGACGAACAACGTCGGAGCAGCCTCCGTTTGTGAAGTCGCGTTCCACAGACCGTATTCGACTCCATCCGGCGTTTCGGCATGCTCGACAACCGGAGCTGGCTGTTGGGCAATCGCGAAAGAATTCGCAGCGACAAACAGGCTGCACGCCAGTGCCTGAATGATTCGACGACTAAACACAGCCTTCATACTCCTGTCCTCGCAGCAGCGCATAGTGCGGTTTTTCTGCGGAGGGGGCTGTCCACCGCGAGCGTGAGGACATGTAGTGAACCGCCAGGCCGCGCCGAGGTTGGTCGGTTTGGTTGGGGCCGGATCGGTGTAACAGCATGCTATGGTGAAACGAACAGCTTCCGGCTGCCAGTTCATTGGGAACCTCACGAGCCAAGTCGATCTGTTCCGCGCGGACCTGCATGTCAACTCGGTCGCCCACCTGCCAGGGCTGATCGTGATCGAGTAGTTCGCCATTGTGGCTGCCGGGGATCACCCACAGGCAGCCATTGTCGATGGTGGCGTTGTCGAGAGCCGTCCAGCACGTCACGATTTCTCGTGGTTCAATTGTGAAGTAAGCAGAGTCCTGATGGTAAGGCTTTTCCACCCCACCCGGCGGCTTCATAAAACACTGGCTGCCGAAGAGTTTGATGTCCGGTCCAATCAATGATTCTACGACGTCGAGGATTTGGGGATTTGTTGCATGTGCCATAAAGACTTCGTCATGCTGGGCACACTGATTAATCTTCCGAGCGACAGAAGATCCAGGTTCGTATTCGATGTTGTCTTTTGGGAACGACGGCACCTGCCCCGCCGAGATTTCGGTCATGCGGTCTCTGAGTTTTTGTAGCTCAGCCGCCGAAAGAACTTCATTCACGACGACATAGCCGTCGTTTTTGTATTGCGTGAGAGTCGTTTCATCTACAGCGGGCATATTCAATAGTCTTTCACTAATGGTTTATTGACTTGCCTGGTCAACTGCGGCGGTGATCGCCGAAAAACGCTGAACCAGCAACCCTGAGACAGTACCAATCCACAGAAAAGAATCACCTTGAGCTCGCAAAGCCGGGGCATCCGTCCCGATCCACAGCTTCTTTCCAGCAGCCGTGGCCGCTTCTCGAATTCTCTGGATGGCTTGTTGGTGTTCAGCGTTGTCTGGATCCCAACAGCAACCCAGATCCGCCGATAGATCGTATGGTCCAAGCCCAACAGCCGTCGTCAGCGGGTGGGCCGCAATGGAATTGACATTGTCAACACCCACTCGCGATTCGATCTGCGGGATCACAATGAAGTGATCTTCAAACTGGTCTCGCCAGCTAGTGTAGTGGAAATCGCTCATCCAAAAATTTCCCATCCCGCCGGGGCGACGCTTTCCTCGCGGCGGCATCTGAATGGCGTCGCGGACCGCGTCGAGTTGACTTGCGGATTCGATATTGGGCAACAGCAATCCGCAGGGCCCGAGATCGATCGCTCGACGGATTTCTGAAAGCTCACAGGAAACCGTTCGCATCAGCACGGGGAAGTCCGCCAGCCTCGCGACCTGACAAACCTGTGCGACTGTTTCGTCAGTGTGGCACCCGTGTTCGCGATCGAGCACCAGGTAGTCCAGTCCGCCGAGTTTGCAGATTTCAACCAGCAGTGGCCAGACATGGTCTGTGGCCATCACACCGATCACCGGCTCAGTCGTGGCCAGTTTCTCTCGAAGTCGAATCGCGGGAGTGAGCATGAAGTTTGCTTTCAGTTAATCGATTTTGCGATTCGGCTTTGTCGTGGCAGGGGCCGTCCAGATTGTCACACCCATGTGGTAGCCGTCGTGGTCGGGAGTCTGTTTGGAATACCACGCCGTGACAATTTTTCCATCGGGGCGCTGCACGCTTGATGGGTAGCCACAGTCGGCATTACCAACGGTGTGAGCCAGACGGACCGGTTCACTCCACGTAAGCCCTTCGTCGCTGCTCAACTTCGCACAGACTCCGCGCTGACCGCTTACCCGCACACCGTAGCTCAACAGAAGCCGCCCGTCCTGCAGCCGATTCAAGTGTCCGTTGATTTCATTTCGTTCCGTGACAGACTTGGGTTCGCCCCAGGTTTTACCGTTGTCGTCGCTGCGGAACAGCTGCATGTTGGTAATACGAGCGGCTGCCAGCCATGACTTGCCACCCAGAGGAAAGATATTGGTTTCGTTGTGATCTGGGCCGATGATCGAATCTGCTTTCCAGGTGTGGCCGTCATCGTCGCTGCGGAAGTGCCACGATTGCCATCGATCGGCCTTATAGGTCTTTGTTGAATCCTGGTAGTGTCCGTGATAGCAGGACGCGTGCAATGCGCCGTCTTCTCCCGCCCAGATATCGCCGAACGGAACGTACTCATTCCATCCGGTTTCCGGCGCCGGAAATGCTTCCTGCTTTTCCCATGTGTGCCCGGCGTCTTTCGATCGCAGCACCCACGTACGCACTATGGCATCTCGATACGGCATCTGCTTCGGGCGGTCCGCTTGCTTTTCGTTCGTCCAGCCAGCGCAGAGAACGATGATATCGCCATTTTTGGCGAGACCGGCGGCACAATTCATGCGGATTGTGTTTGGTTCGTGCTGAGTGACCGTGCTGCGTCGTTCCCACTGCTCACCGTCGGAACTCACCCAGCAATCAATATCACCTTCGGTCAGTCCATGACTTGGCTTATTGAAGATGAAGGCCGCGATTGTGCCATCCGGAAGCAGTGTTAGATTCGGCCAGGCGCAGACATTTTCGACAGCGACAATCTGCTGCCAGCGACTGCTATCGGTGTGCTCAACATTTTGTTGCTCATCTGCACCGGCGGTCGCGGCACTCGTAAGAATGAACATCGCAATGCAATGACGCAGCGGAATCGTGCGAGGCGTCGTCAGCGTATTAGGTGTCATAGAGATCTCGTTTTCGTTGCGTGTTCGACGTGGTTTTGGTTTCGGCGATGGAACTGAGTAGATCAAGCGGTGCACAGTTTCCGGCTTCGTACCTTTCGGTTGTCTCGGCCGGATAGACGGATTTCATTTGTGGACAGATCGCCGGGCCAGGCAGGGTCACTGCGAGTCTCAACGCCTCGGTATCCCGCTCGATTTGTTAACGGTTTGTGTTCCGACCTATGTGCTTCACGTCCAAACGCTTGATTCGCGTGGTTTTGTTTAGACCTAAAGAAGCCAGCTTCTGCCGAAGTGGGCATTACGCCAGTTCGGTGTGCGCGAACGGTGTCACGATCATTCGCGATGATGTATTGGCTTTCGGCCGAAGTGTCGGTTTGTCGAAACCTGAAGTCGCAGCGGTTGATGAAGCCCTCGGTGCCACAAACATCGATATTGAAGTTTCGCATGCTCGCCAGACTGTCGATTCCCGCGGTCGCGATCACTTCTGGACACGCTGCGGCAGCGAAAAGTTTGCTGAAGCAATCCTTCGGAGTGCACCCATGGCGGGGCTGGCTATCGACGTGTAAAACGTTCCGCACTGCCTGAGTGGTCGCTGATTCCGCTTCGTCGCGTTGCATTTCAAAGCGGCTGGGATCGCCGTAGGTATCACTACCAGGCAAACGGCGGTCAGGTTGACGTGTGACTGTAACTCCGCCGGTTGGCCCGGCATAATTCAGCCGCTCGGCCAGCACAGCCGTGTCGTAAGTGGCCGGCTGCAGCAACGAATTATCCCGATCGTTGTGATTCGATTTGCTGCTGGCGTCCTTCACGGTATGCTCCCAACGCTTGTTTTCAGGGCTTTTCGAATATATGGTATTTATTCAGGGGGCGGCGTCAATTGACCTCGATCAATACAGCGTTCTCGGGATTAATTGTCAAATTAATTCATTGGACAGGCACGGTCGCCACGTACTAAGGCACTAAATACGATGGCGGCAGACGCTCAATCAAACGGAACTCAGGCAGAAGGTCTGGCCGCAACGCTGCGGCGCGAAATTCAGGAGTCGCCATTGGAAGATGGTGATTTCTTTATGACCGAATCTGACCTCGCAGAAACCTACGGTGTTTCGCGAACCGTAGCGCGGGAGGCCGTCGGCCGCCTGAAGTCGCTGGGGATGCTGGAAGGACGAAAACGCAAGGGGTTGATTATTCGTCGCCCCGATCCTCTGAAGCTGCTGACGCAAACATTACCGTCTCTGGTTTCGAACGAGGATGACCTTCGAGAGTTAGGAATGTTGCGTTACGCGCTGGAGGTTGGTTCCATCGAATTGGCGATTCGGAACACAACGGAAGATCAAATCCAACAGCTGTCTGAGGTCGTTAGTCAAATGGAAGTGGCTTTCGCTGACGAGAACGATGTCGAAAATTTTGTGGAACTCGACGTGCAGTTTCACGCTCTGATCCTGGCAATGACAGGGTCACGAATGATTTCCGGGATGAGAAAACTACTTGTAGACTTCTTTATTAAAGTTCCGCGTCGAGGCGATCTGGTGGCTGCGGCCGACCGAATGATCTGGGAGCACCGCGAACTTTACGAGGCCATTCAAGCCCGCGATGTGGAACGGGCACGAACAATGATCCGCATGCATTGCACGGAATGGTTTCGAGACTTACCAGATGACACGTCGCCCAATCGGGACGATCGAGGAACGAAAATATGACGCCTGGCCTGCACTGGATCGACTGGCTGATCATTCTTGTCTATGCCGTGTTGACAATACTTCTGGGGTGGTTTTACAGCCGTCGTCAGAATTCAACGGAAGAATATTTCGTTGGCAGTGGTGAAATGAATCCGCTGTTCGTGGGCGTGTCTCTGTTCGCCACACTACTCAGCACGATCTCATATCTGTCGATGCCAGGCGAAGCGGCTGGCAAGGGGCCCGTGACGCTGCTGGGAATGCTGACCTACCCGGTGATTTTCATCGTGGTGGGCTACTTCTTTATCCCGATCTATATGCGACAGCGCGCCACAAGCGCCTATGAACTTCTGGAGCAGCGATTGGGATTAAGCGTGCGTCTGCTGGGTGCCACGATGTTTCTCTCACTGAGGCTCGTGTGGATGATGCTGTTGGTATACCTGGCCGCCAACGCAATGACGGTGATGCTTGGAGCGGACTATTGGGTCATTAATACAGAGGCGTGGTCCATCGCTGCCGGGCAATTTAACGATGCCGATCCGACCACATTGCTGCCGGGGCTATACCGGTGGGAGCTATCCGAACTGCGAATCGCGGCTGTCCCTGTGATTGTGCTGGTCACCGGTGTGGTTTCCGTGACCTACACCACTTTGGGAGGACTGCGGGCCGTTGTGATGACGGACTTCATGCAGACGGTTCTGCTTTTCGGTGGAGCGTTAATGGTGCTGGCAACCGTCACATGGAAGTTTGGTGGCTTTGGTTGGTTGCCGACGCAGTGGCACGATAATTGGGATTCGCAGCCGGTGTTTAGTTTTGATCCGCGGACGCGCGTCACCATGGTTGGCACGTTCCTGAGTATCCTGACGTGGTACGTTGCGACGTCTGCAGGAGACCAAACGTCCGTTCAGCGGTTCATGGCCACACGTGATGCGGGCACTGCTCGGCGAGCGCTACTGACGCAACTCTGCGTTGGTGCACTCGTGGTTATTACGCTCCATTTGGTTGGCATGGCACTGCTGGCATTTTTCGAAACCAATCCGGAAGCATTGCCTGCCGGAATGGGGCTGAAATCGGACGCGGACAAACTGTTTCCTCGTTTCGTTTCCTTCGAACTTCCGATCGGGATCTCCGGACTTGTCGTGGCAGCGATGTTTGCAGCGGCCATGAGCAGCATCGATTCGGGTGTGAACTCAGTCACTGCAGTCGTGACGTCCGACTTCTTTGATCGATTAGGGCGAAAGCCAGACGCGGAAAAAGGCAGTCTTCGTTCAGCAAAACTACTCGCATTGATCATTGGTATCATCGTGGTCGTTGGCAGCACGTATATGAAATACATTCCTGGCAACATCACAGCGGTTACGAACAAGACAGCAAACCTGTTTACTTCGCCGATCTTTGCTTTGTTCTTCTTCGCCCTGTTTGTTCGGTTCGCTCACCCCATTGGAGTGTGGGTCGCGACTTTGTTTGGCACCGTCACAGCGGCAGCCATTGCCTTTTCCGGACCGCTGGTCGTTTTTCTGGCGACGAACATGGGCGTCGACCCGCAAACGTTCGGCGTGGAATTAATGACTGTGATCGATCCTGGTACCGGTGAAGAACTGATCCGGTCCGCCGTGCGTGAAATGAATCCGGAATCCGGTATGCTCGAACTTGTCGCTCGCGACCCGATCAGCTTTCAGTGGATTGGCCCGGTGTCTTTACTAGTGAATGTGGCGGTCGGAGTCGGTCTCAGCTGGGTACTGCCGCGAAGAAATCTGGAGCTGGACGCGGCTAACGCTAAGGCATGAGGTGTCTCGGTTGTCGCCTCTGGATTGACGTGAGCAGAAAAATGAGAGGGTGAACTGCTGGACTCCGCAGCAGTTCACCCTGTGAGCCATTCATCAGGCTACTGAAGTCCTAACAGCTTCTTAGCGTTGGCGTGGTAGATCTTCTCAAGCACTGGTTCAGGCAAAAAGATGCCGTAGATGTTCCAGAAGCCCTGTCGGTGGTGGGATTCGGCCGTGTCGAAGTATTCGTCATCGGTCTCCATGAATCGATAGTAAAGCCGGTAGGCGTCGGCTTTGGGCGTTGTGTCAGTGCCGAACAGAATGCGATCCTGGTACTTGATGAAGAACCGGCGGCAACTGTACGGTTGTCGTCCAAGTTCTGAGATGCGAGCATCAATGTCGACGTAGAAGTTCGGGTACTTGTCCAGCCACTTACCCACAGCTTCTAGGTTTTCCGGGTTGTTGCCGAAGTGAGCTCCGATGAACGTCGTTTTCGGATGTCTGGCGATCGCTCGATTTCGTTGTTCGAGCAGTTCTTCGCGGGTCGGAAATTTGTCGCCATGAAATAACCAGTTGGGATGATCATTAAGTTCGTGCCAGCGTTCATTAAACCGATCCAGTGGGGTGAAAAACGCCGCCGGGTCGGATGTGTGAATCATCACCGGACGATTCATTTCGCCGCACAACGCCCAGATTGGATCCAGTCGAGCGTCGTCAATCCCCAACAGCTTGCCATCCTTGTCGCGGTATGAAAGCCCGAGCGACTTATGAAACTTCAGCCCCTTGGCGCCGGCCTGGAAGCTCTTGCGAAGTCGATTCGTTTCTCGTTCTGTCCAGCCTTCGGATTCGAAGTCGCTAAGATTGATTAAGGCGAATGTCAGGAAACGTCCTGGATGAGCTTCATCCAGTGCTGCCACGGTTTCTTTCAGTTTGTTATCCCAGCCACCGTCCAGGTTGACGACAGTTTTGACTCCCGCGTCGTCCATCTCTTTCAGGTAGCGTTTCACTCGCTCATCGGTCAGCGTTTTGGCTCCGCCACCAAGATGGTTGTGCACATCAATGACGGGAAACGCGGGCGTGTTCACGCGAGTGACCTTCGTTTTCATCATGGACTTTGGCTGCCAGTCTGCCAGTTTAAGCTGCCGGATATCTTCCTTCGCTTCCGGTTCTTCAACTTCTTTCCCAAAGACGATCGTGCCGTACTTTTTGTGCTCATGAAAGCTCGGCCCAACCCGCGCCCAATCCCAGGCCGTGACCTTGTCGTCGTCATAGTCGACGCGATAAAAGTTGGCTCGCCATTTCGTGCCTTCCTTGGGTGGCACATTCTGAAGCGGTTCGAGGACGGCGTAGGGAATGAATACTTCGGCACGCCAGCCAGTGACTTGCGACATCGATTTCTGCTGCCCGCCGGTCACTGAAACCTTCTTCTGAATCTTCTTGTCGCCTTCGTAGTGCCATGGTCGCCATCCCAGAAACTTTCCGTCCAGATTCGGAACCAAAATCGGCAATTCGAATCCGAGGGGCGAAATTTCGTACTCAAAATACATGGGGTGTTTTTCATTCGTCCAGAAAAAGCACTCGTAGACGTCTTCGTTCCACAGATCGAGGAAATCCTCCTTCATCGTCGCGGTGAGCGTCTTGTCTGTCCCGTCGAACAATACGTAAACGCCTTTGTCGGAGTAGAGCATCTTGATTCGAGCGGTGTAGTCGTGCTGGCCTTTGCCTCGCGTATTTAGAGGCGTCCAATCGACGGACTGCCACTGCTTAGCATCGCCTTGCCCATTCACGCCGAAGTCTTCGCACTTCTTGATAATTAGCTTCGGTGTTGATAGCTTGGCCTCGTCCGCGTCTACTGGCTGAGCGAGTGTCCACGAGAATATGAAAGCGGTAAGTGTCGCTGCTCTTAATAGACGATGGTGTCGCGAAAGGCTGAATTGCTGGACCATTCGTATCTCCGTTTGTTTGGATGTATGTTGCTGGTCGACAGGTGTTGTGTGCAAGAATTTGGACAGCGTTCGATTGTGCTGAATCAGGCAACGCATTGAAAGCAAGTCGCCTCGAACTTTAAAGACAGCGTCTACACGGTGCGATTCTGAAGGAATAAATTCGCTTGATTATCGCTGCCGCAAATCCTCTTACGCTGCCCGACTACATCGTGATCGCGTTGTACCTTGTCGGAACGATTGCCATGGGTGTGGTGATCGGATCGCGCATGAAGACAGGCAAGGATTTCTTCCTTGGTGGCCGGCGTCTTCCGTGGTGGGCGATTGGAATGTCGCTTGTCGCTACCGATATCGGTGGCACAGATATCATCGGCGTGGGAGGAGCAGCCTATAAGTACGGTTTGGCGGTCGCGAATTTCGAATGGATCGGCTGCGTCCCCGCGATGATCGTTGGCGCATTTGTGTTTATTCCCTTCTTCTATCGGGCGGGCGTTTATACCGTCCCTGAGTTTCTGGAACGGCGTTACAACGCTGGCGTTCGGTCAGTGATGGCAGTTTGCTGGCTGCTGTTTATGGCGTGCAATCTTGGGATTATGCTGCTGGCATCTGCAAAAATGATGTCGGCCGTTTTTGGTTGGAATGAAGTTGCGTGCATCATCGTCACCGCTGTGCTGGTGGGCGCGTACACGTTTGTTGGCGGTTTGGCGGCCGTCGTTTATACAGACATGATTCAATGCGTGGTGATGATTGTCGGATGCCTGTTGATCCTGGTTCTGGGGCTGGTTGAAGTTGGTGGCCCGAGTGAACTTCAGGACCGTCTAGCCGAAGCTGACGCTCGCGCAATTGCTGCTGAAGTTGCCGCCGATGAAGCTGCAGGCGCTCATGAAGTCCGGCCTCCACAGCCGGGTTCTTCCAGCACAGAACGCACGTCGCTTATTCTTCCGGTCGATACCGAATCGCCCTTTCCCTGGCCGGGAATTTATTTCGGACTGGCGTTGATTCTTAGCCCCGCGTACTGGATCGGAAACCAGGCGATCGTTCAGAGATCGCTGGGGGCACGCAGCGAATTCGAAGCGAAAGCGTCCTACGTTTGGGGTGCGTTGCTGAAGAATATCATTCCGCTGATTGTCGCCGTTCCCGGATTGATCGCGGTTGCGCTTTTGCCGGATTTGAAAGACGGAGACGCGGCGATTCCCAATCTTGTTGGTGTCTTGCTTCCGGTCGGTTTGCGAGGACTGTTTGTCGCCGCCTTTCTCGCGGCGCTGATGTCCAGTATTGATTCTTATCTGAACTCAGCGGCCACAATCGTTTCGAACGACTTTTACAAACGTTTTGTCGACCAGGACGTTTCCGAAGAGCGTCTACTGAAGGTCGGTCGCGTCACCACAGTTGCGCTCGTTGCATGGGCTGTCGCGTTTGCATTTTTGCTGACGGCGATGAGCGAAGAATCCAGTATTTATGCCATTTTCCAAACGCTGATGGCGTTCTTTCAGGGACCGGCATTCGCGATCCTGTTAATCGGGATTCTCTGGCGCCGAGCAACCGGCAATGCGGCATTGGCCGGACTTCTGTGTGGAATTGCGACGTCGGTTTCGTTGTACGCTTTGAACCAGCCTGCCGTTTACGAAGCACTTGGTTGGCAGCCATTGTTCAGAATCAAAGAGCCATTCCTGTATTTTTCAATCTGGGCGTTCGCGGTGACATCTGTAGTCCTCGTGGTGATAAGTTTGCTTAGCGGCCCTGTTCCGGAAGAAAAGCTGCAGTACGTCTTTGGTTGGCAGTCCCAGGCTAAGACTGCTGATCCACCGGCGACCGCTAGAGCAGAAAGTAAAAACTCATGACGCCTCTGCATCAGCTCGGAGAATTCCTGCGACAGGCCCTGCAGACGATCCCACTATCCGCCGCGAGAGTTCTGTTTGTGGGGACCTTGGTCGCACTTTTAATTTGGATACTCCGCTTACCACGATCTGCGACGACGTCACCAGAAGGGGCTGCACGCTGGGACGAAAATCTAAAGGTTGGCGCGTCGTTGGCGATTGTTATTCAAATTCTGATCTATGCCTGCTTGTGACACGCCACGCTTCCCTTCCGCCGGTGTAGTACTGCTGCTGCTGCTGCTGCTGCTGCACGACGTGGTTTGTTCCGCAACACGTGAATGACAACACTTGGGGCTCGAGGACGTTTTCCAAACTGTGCCGATTACTCCGGCCAACCGAGATTGGTCTCATCGTTTTGGCGCAGGTCATTCAGAGCGATCGATTGCATCGACGTAGAACCGTGGAACCTCGCCGCTAAGTGCGACTAAGTTCATCGCCAAGGGAAATTGGTGCGAGCGACTTTCCAGAAAGTGCATCAGATAGCCAGCGGTGTTTGGAAACACCACGAGATCGCCAACACCGATGCCATTCGGGAACTTCAGCTTTCTTAACGACAGCAGTTCTGATTCCGTACAGTACGCGCCAACCAGATACCCCTCGATTGATGTCTCCGGGTCTTCTGTTGAAGGTTCGCTGTTGCGCAGGACAATGGGGTCTACCAGAAAGTCGTCACTGGACGTTCGACATTGAGTTCGGTTCATCGCGAGTCCGATAAACCAGTCACCCGAATGATGTTGCTTGCAGAATTCCACTCTCGCGACGGTCATACCGCAGCCGTCGAGTATGCTGCGGCCGGGTTCACAGCGAAGCTCAAGATGTTGTTGTCGGATCGCTGCGGCAATGCTGAATTGATCGTCACACGGGGCGTCAAGGATTTTCGCAAACCAGTCTGCACGGGTGGGAGACTGGTAGAACGGATAGACATTCGGTTTTCCGCGAAGCTGCCCGTCGATGCTTTGCAATCCCAGCCCGTGGCGGCGAAAGGTAATCGGTTCGGTCTGTGGCTCACGCAGCGAGTGTTCCAGCTGTTCCCAGAAAGCGAGCCACTGCTGCTCGTCATCCAGATAGCTCATCGGAATCCCCCCGCCGATGTCCAGGAATTGCACTTCGTGGCCAAGCTGACGCAGCTTTGGGACCAGCCGCAGCGATTGCTGGATCGCAGAAATTCGCTGATTTGCGCAGTAACCATCCAGGTGGAAGTGCAGTCCGGTCACACGAGCGACGTCATCCAATGCGGCAGGCCAGCGTGAATTTATCAATGGAAGCACGTCGTCAAAATCAAAGCCGAAACGAGAAAACAGTTTTTGGCCGTCATGCCGGAAGCCACTAACCCGGATCGCCAACGATACGGCTGGGATGCTACATGCCTCGACCAGTTGGGCAACGGTAGCGAGTTCGTCGTCGTTGTCGATTGCAATGGTGACATTGTGTTGGATACACGCTGCCAGCAGCGACTGTGTCTTGATCGCGGCCGTACAAATGATGCTGTCGCCAGCAACTCCTCGCTCAACAACCTGGCGTAGTTCTTCTTCACTGGCTACATCGATTCCAGCGCCCGCCTCCGCAGCGGCATCCACAAACGTTAGGCACTTGTTCGCCTTCCGCGCAAAGAAAACTCGAAAGGGAACCTGACGTGCGTCAGCGACGGCGTTCAGTTCGTCGATGTTTCGAAGCATCGGTTCTGAATTCAGCAAGTTGATTGGCGAACCAAATTCACGGACCGCGGATTGAAGCCTTTGGTTGGCGCTGGAGGACACCGCTTCAATCATCCAGGGTTCGAGCCGAGCCGTCAGCGGTGCTGTTCCGCAGCAGTTGGAATGAAGCGTGTCAGGATTGAGTGTCGCGGAGTTCATATACGTGTGGACAGTGAAAGTGATAAGTTTGTGGGTTGTGAATTCATTCTGCGGTGACGGCAGTCCGGCAGCGTTCAGCCACCTTTGCCGCCCAGCGATCGATATTGTTGTGCAAGGTGCGGCTGAGGGTGTCGTTGCCCAGAATACAGCCTTCAGTTGGTCGCCCCAAAATGGCCAGGCCTTCGGTGTCGATCTGACCATCGTTGATCGGCTGCCCAGCGCGGTCGACTTCGATCCCAAGCGTGCCATGCAATCGACGGATGGTCTGCCTTCGCAGCAAATCGCCCAAGGGGCCGGTCTCATCAATCGATTGCGCAGACGGAATGACGGCATTTACGCAATGAGTGATCTCGGCGTCAAAGTCGTTAGTCCGCAGGTTAGGCAGTCGTGCGTTTGATAGTCCGGAATGGGCACTGACGAACTTCAGGTCGATGATACCGTGGTCGATCAGTGCCAGGACGCGTTGCAGATTTTCAGCTGGCGGCCCAAACGAGATCCGTTCGAGCTCACGAGCAATATGGTTGAACGGTTGCCACGCTTCAGCAGTGAGTCCACCGTGGCTAACCAATTCCACGATCGCGGGGTAGAGGTGCCGCCATGCTTCTCCCAATGCCCATGCAGCGTCGACCGATTTCCGGCCATAGGCCACATCTACCGAATGGCGAATTTGCCTCGTCGCGGTCTGAGGAGACATCTTTCCACTGCACCACTGCTTAAAGAACTGCTGGATGCGAGCCTGAGCACCGTCATCAGTACTACGCGTTCCCTCGGCCACCGCTAGTGCATGACCTGCAGCCTGAGTGATCGCAGGCCACAACTCTTGGCGTATAGCAGCAACACCTACTGGTCTCTGTATATTCGCAATGTTGGCCCGACCCGTTTCCCACACATGACTGAGATTCCTCGGAAGATTCATTTGCGACGCCAGTGGCTTCGCCAGCATTGGTCGGCCCGTACGTGAAAAAGGCAGGACCAATTTCGGCTCCTCGCCGCCGGGACGGTATCGCCATCGGTCGCCGACGTCTTCGAACAGACCGCCGCGCCCTTCTGTTAGCGAGAGCGCGGCATCAATCCATGAAAGCCCAAAGCCTCGCACTGCGACCACGGATCCGGCTGGAATGATCGACGGTCGAAGATGTTTTTCGGTGGGGAAGACGGGCACCATCTGAGGCCGCTCCACGCCGTCTAAGGCCGTTACAGCCGAACTCCGCCAGCCTTCGTGGCCAACTGTAACGAGAACCTCCTCGGCATCGAATACTTGTTGGTCTGATGCTGTGACTCGCCAAACACCACGCCTTTTTCGAATCTCTCTCGCGCGAGTGCGAATCACGTCTACGTCTGCCACCTGACGCATCCGGCGGAGCACTTTGCGGAAACAGTCGTGAAGGTATTCACCGACCACCGCCCTCGGTGCGAACGCCTGAGGCTGCGGGTCGGTCTGGTGCTTGTCGGCCAGCCAGCCGACAAGGCTTGAGTGGTCATCGCAGCAGGGACTTTCTGGATGCCACGCATTGATATATCCGGCTGCAAAATTCATTCGCAGATATTTAGGCTGACGTGGATTATAAACTGCCCCCGCGCCGCAAAATTCTGAGGGTTCAAGAATAGTCACACGATGCCGCACGGATCCGTGGTTCGTTTGCCGGTGGAGCTCAAAGCACAGACGTTCAAGGCAGTACAAACCCTTCGGGCCACAGCCAACGACGACGATGCGTCGACCGGCGTTGGTAGGAGTCTGAGGTGCGTCGGGAGATGTTGCCATCTGGACAGTCACGATAGCTCCATGAGTTCGCGGTCCGCTACGCGTGTTTGAAGCTCATCGAGACCGACGCCCAGTTCCGAATGCACCCAATCGTCGTTGAACACTGTGTCCAGGTATCGTGTCCCCGAGTCGTGCAGAATCGCAACGCACCGGCTGCCGGCCAGTTCGTCCTGCATCGAACGCACTGTTTCCAGAACGCCACCTGCGGAGCCGCCCACCAAAACGGCCTCGCGATCCGCCGCGCGGCGACATCCGACAACGCAGTCGAAGTCGGTTACTCGCCGGACGTCGTCGAACGTCTGGTTCTTTGCCAGTCTTGGCTCGCGTCCCGCTCCCAGGCCTGGAATCAGTCGGTCGCCCGCCTGCCCGCCAAACAGAACGCTGCCCTTTGCATCAACAGCGACGACTCTTGTGGCACGTCTTCGACCACGAAGGTAATCACGACAGCCACGAGCCGTTCCTGTGCTGCTGGTCGCGACAAACAGATAGTCAAAGTCGCCGTTCAATGCATTGTCGATTTCACGTATCGTGCCTTCGAAATGGGACTGAGGATTCTGTCGATTTGCATATTGGTTCGGCCAGTAGCTGTTTGGCGTCGACTTCAGCAACCGTGCCACCAAACGTAATCGTGCCGACAGAAAACTTCCGCCGACCGGGGCGTTCACTCGCCGAATCTTTGCGCCGAGAGCCTTCATGATCGCCACGTTTTGGGGCTGGGCGTGAGGGTCCACCACACAAATCAGCGGCAGGCCGTGGTAGCGACAGGCTTGCGCCAGACCGATCCCCATATTGCCCGACGACGACTCAATCACCGTTGTTCCCTCGCGGACTTCGTTTGCCGCGATGGCGTGATTCAGCATCTGCATCGCCGGACGGTCCTTCGCACTGCCACCGGGATTCAAGCACTCCAGCTTCGCATAAAGCTTAATCGAAGGATCGCTTAAGAAGCGACGGAATCGAACGAGTGGCGTCCTGCCGATTGCATTCAAAATTCCATCAGCGACAGCCGCTCCACTGCACAAAGGCTGACTCACCATTTCACATCGTCCTTTCTGCAGTCGCCGAAGCTTGACCGCGATCTTTGGAATAAATTTGTACCGCATAGTTTCCAATCGACAACGCAGCTGTTGCGGGGTATCCGTCTCGCGACGATGCTTTCGCAGCCACTTTATGAGTCTCGTGGCCAGCGAAGTCTTCGCTGTAGGATTTTCGGTCACTGTTGAATCTCAAAATCCAGTCGCCCGTCGACGGGAATCCTACTTCGTAGTTGTCTCGGGCCTGATCCGCGAAATTCACCACCACGACAACGTCGTCGCCGTCTCCACCATCCATCCAGCGATGGAAGGCGATTAACTTATCAGCGTTATTAACGTGGTGAACGTTGACGTGCTGGCCTGTGAGCCCGCGCGTCGTGCCTTGTGAATTTAGCCGGAGTGCAATCAGATCCCGATAAACATCTGCAATACCTTTGAAATCTTTCGCTCGGTCCCAATCCAGCGGATCGCCATCGTCGAACCAGCCGTCTTCAAGAAGCTCCTGCCCCTGCATAAGCATCGGGATTCCCGGAGCTGTCATGACCAGACCGGCGGCCAGGACAGAACGCTTTTGAGCGAAGCGGCTGTCTGCGTGTCCCGGTGTGATTTCTTCAGGCACGCGTGATTTGCCATTGGCAATTTCGTCATGCGATTCACTGTAGATGACTCGCTCGAAAGCATCGTGGTTGTAGCGAAACGTGATGGCGTTTCGCACAGTTTCCATGTTGCGATCAGAATCTTCGATTTGTTGTACGACGTCACGAATCGGATGAACGAAATTGGCATCCCATTGTGCAGAAAACCCTGCCCCGCCCTCGTCGATTTGGCGAGTCAGATAGCTATCACTTTGCAGGTCTTCAGCGACCAGCAGCTTGCCAGGAAACTTTGCCGCGACGTCACCGTTGATCCACTGCATCAGCGACCAGCCCTCAGGGATATCCGAAGGGGCAACGACGTCGACTTTGCGGATGTACGCGGTCATGTCGTATCGCAGTCCGTCCACGCGATATTCGTTAAGCCACATCATCGCGTTGTCATGGATGAATCGACGCACTTCATCCCGACCGTAGTCGGGGCGAGTATCACCCCACGGAGTGTTCGATCGATCGTCGTTATAGAAGTAGATGCCGCCCTTGCCGTTTTCACTCCAACCATCGAACTGCCAAAGATCCAGATCGCTGGGGCCGAAGTGGTTGTAGACGACATCCATGATGACAGCGATTCCCGCTGCGTGAGCCGCCTTGACGAATTCCTTAAACGCGCGCGGTCCACCGTAAGCCTGTTCGATCGCAAAGATGTGTGCTGGGTTATAGCCCCACGAAAAGTCTCCCGCGAACTCGGCGACCGGCATGATCTCCACCGCATTCACGCCGAGTTTTCTCAGGTGTGGAAGGCGCTCTATCGCGTCAGAAAACTGTCCAGGCACGTCGGGAGTCGATCGGTTAAAGGTTCCGACGTGCAATTCATAGATCACAAGCTCGTTATGATTCGCAATCTGAAAATCGTCCTGGTCCCAATCGAATTCAGGATCGTGAACAACCGCGTTTCCCACCGAGTTCGTCACTTCGCGAGCGTATGGATCGATTCGTTCAATGCGTTGCTCACCATTAGCGATGACAAACTTATATTCATCACCAACGCTCGCTTCCGATGACTCAGCATACCAGTAGCCGTTGCCTTCGGACTGCATCGGCAGATCGTTCTTCCAGTCATTGAAATCGCCGATCACGGCTACAGCGTCCGCGTGCGGTGCCCAGACTCGAAATGCCACACCTTTATCGAACAGAATCGCTCCCATACCTTCCACGCGCGACGTTGGTTCCAGCACTGCAGACATTTAAGTTATTCCAGAAGAAAGAGGATGATTAGCGAAGCGTGTCCTGGTCGCCCCGCGAGGGTCGACACCGCAAAGGCAAAAGCTGTGCCGGATTATTGTGGAGCGGCAGAATGGGCACTGCAGAGCCGAAATCTTCAGGATCTAGCGCAATGTCGACCGCCTGCTGCGAGCGTGACACTACGTTACTGACTAACGAAAACTGAAGGGCTGGAGGCCACTGTGGTCGGTCATCGACCAGGCGTCGGAACACATTCGTTGTCTGAGCGCTTGCTGGCTGTGCAGCGGTGAATCTCGAATGCCAGATTTCATGGGGCCAGTGTGAACGAGGGGCGGGGTCACGCGAGTTCTGCCGTGGTCAAATCCATCGGCGAACTGATTGAAAAAGGCCGCCGCTGCCATTCGACAGTGGCTCCGCAGGGCAGATTCTCTGAACGACGACACCGCTCTGAAACGAGCGCGCACCGATGTGGGTGAACGATGACGCCGATGCATAGGAAATCTGAGCGTTCAACACTGCCTGACGCTACGAATGTTCGGCCGCAAATTCGCCACAGGGACTGGCTGGCTCACACAGCTACGCTTCACTTCACAGGCGGCTCATCAGTGATCTCGCGCACGACGCGACACGGATTGCCCACGGCCACGACGCCATCCGGAATGTCTTTCGTCACCACGCTCCCGGCCCCAATGACGGTTTTCGATCCGATCGTTACGCCGGGCAGAATGATGGCTCCGCCGCCGACCCACACGTCGGAACCAATCGTGACCGGCTGACCGAATTCATGAGTTCGGCGTTGCTGTGCATTTAACGGATGCGTGGCGGTATAGATCTGCACGGCCGGGCCGAAGAAAGCAAAGTCGCCGATCGCTACCTTGCAAACATCAAGGACCACGCAGTTAAAGTTGAAGTAAACCTGTTCACCCAAAAAAATATTGCTGCCGTAGTCGCAGTAGAACGGTGGCTGTACACAGACGGAATCGCCGCCGCTGGCGAATAGCTCGGCCAGAATACGGCGTCGAACTTCCGACTGTGATTCACGGGTTGCATTCAGGTCCCAACAAAGATCACGCGCTTGCTCGCGTGCTTGGACTAACTCCGGATCTGATGCATTGTAGACCTCGCCTGCCAGCATCCGTTCACGCTCAGACGTCATCGCGCCGACGCCGTCTCGGACTTCCATGTGTAGTCGTTTTGCTTGTGGAATCCCTGGATTTCGATGGTGCCGTCAGGTCGGTATGTCATCAGTGAGTAGCCGTTATTGTCGACGCCGCTGCCTTCTACCATCGCGACCATTGTGCAGTAGTGAATGCCGCCGATGTCTTTTACCGCGTTCGAATGGCTGTGACCCTGGAAAACGGCTCGCACGTTGCCATTCGCTTCCAGAAGTTTTCGGATATCAGCACAGTTTCGCACGCCGTGATTGTTGCTGACGTCAAGTCTCTGATGAGCGAACACGATCACAGGCAGCTTGGTCGACTTAAGGTCGGCTTGCAGCCACTCCTGTTCTGCGGCCGGGATATTGGGGTCTGTCCATTTGAAGTTCTTTCGTTGATACGGTACGCCATCGCTGCGAAAACAGGCGTCCAGCACGACGAAGTGGACGCCCCCATGATCGAAGGAATAGTAAGACTTCTCTTGCTGCACCGTACCAAGAAATTCGCTTTTGGTGAGCGTGTCGACGCAATGATTGCCGAGCACATAATGTCGTTTGTCGCAGATCGCCGCGAACTTCTTATTGATTGTTTTTAGGTAGCGCTGTTCGGTTTCAACGGTGTCCGCCGCATCAATCAGGTCGCCCAGCTCGACCAGGAAGTCAGGCTTGTCGCGTTGAAATTGTTCCGCTGCTTTGTCCAGCTTGCTCAGCGTTTCGCGGTAATGGCGGTTTCCTGCCGGTGGCTTGTCTGCGTAGTGCAGGTCAGTGACGATTCCGACCTGCACTGTTGAATTCGGTGCCTGCGCGAATGACGGGCGGGACGATGCCGCCGCCGTTAGCATCAATGTTCCATTTTGCAGAAAAGTGCGTCGCCCGATTTGAAGTCTCATGTCGTGGTATTCCGTTCTTTGTGCAATTCAGTACAGCAATCTCGAAGTGTGCATTTAAATGGTTCTGCGAGCCCGCGTCCAGGCGGTTTTTCTTCAGTGACGGAAACTGAAGTCGCTGGTGCAGTCCACATGCGTTTCGATGTTCGATCAGTCGCGTTACACTAGCCGCGTGCAGAAATCCGGGAAGAGATCGCGGGGCCTGTGCTTTGAATTGAATGGTGGCGAAATTGAAGGGGAATTGTGATGCAGGTCTCAACCGTATTTTCTCAAGCAACCCCGGAAGCAAACCCCGTTGCTATTGACGATTCGACCCCGTTTCGAATTCTTGTCATGGGGGACTTCGGTGCCGACAAGGCGTGGGGAAAGCCTCGGCCGATTGATCGTGACAACTTCGACGAAGTCTTCTCGAAGCTGAATGTTAAAGTGGAGATCGCCGGAGACGCCAACCTTCCGCGGATGACGGTGCGACTTGAAGAGCCCGATGGTTTTCATCCGGACAGGTTGTACCAGCAGCTTGAGGTTTTTGAATCGCTGCGAGCCCGTCGACAGCGGCTGGAGAATGACGACACGTTTGCGGATGAAGCGGCCGCAATTCGACAGGCTGATCAATCCCGTTCCGAAGGAGAAAGACCCGCTGTAGCGCCAGCAGATGTTGCTTCGGCTGCAGTTGATCCGAGCGACATTCTGGACCAGGCGGTGCAACAGACATCGGCCGCTCAGTTGCCGATCGCGGAGCAGATTGCCAAAGGCAGTGTCAACGTTGATCAACTGGTGCGTCAGATTGTGGCTCCTTATGTTCTGGACAAGGCCGATCCTCGCAAGCCTGAATTCATTGCAGCAGTTGATAGCGCCATTTCTGAAGTGATGCGGCGCGTGCTGCATTCGCCCGAGTTCCAGCAGGTCGAAGCGGCGTGGCAGGGAGTTCGCATGCTGATTCGGCGTCTGGAAACAGATGCTTCGTTGCAGGTCAGCTTGCTCAACGTATCTCAACAAGATCTGGCGGAAGACCTCTGCGCAGATGACGACCTCACCCGTTCAAAGCTTTATCAACTACTGGTCGAAGAGACATCGGTACCCGGATCCGAACCGTGGGCGCTGGTCGTCGGCAGCTATACCTTCGATAACAGTCTGGCGGACACCGCATGTCTGGGCCGGGTGGCTCAGGTGCATGCCGCGACTCGATCGGTCTTTGTCGCCGGAGCCGAACCCAGGATTGTTGGTGCTAACGATCTCGCTGCAACGCCGCATCCCAACGACTGGGGCGAGGTTGATGCGGAGGCTCAGAAACGCTGGAACGAACTGCGGCAACACCCCGCTGCGGCTCATGTGGTGCTGACAATGCCGCGAGTGCTGGGGCGGCGACCTTATGGCGCAGAATCAGATCCGATTGACGAATTTCGTTTCGAAGAAATCCCGGACGGGACGGCTCACAATGCCTACCTGTGGGTGAACTCAGCGTTTGCAGTGGCAACGATGATAGGGCAAGGATTCAGCACCCACGGTTGGGCGTGCTGGCAGGCCTGGCAGCCCAGCTTTGACGGCCTGCCGATCTTTATCTACGAAGACGAAGACGGCGATTCTGTTGTGCAGCCATGTGGCGAAGTGGAATTGATTCTGTCGGCAGGCGAGGTGCTTTCGCAGGTCGGTATTACGGCCGTACATTCGGTGCGCGGGGACGGCGCGGTCCTGATTCCGGCCGTGAGATTGCTTTCGTCAGCCGACGATGCAGCGACTTTTTCGTGGCAATAAGCGACGGCCAGCCCCCGGACCGCGGACCACGCAAGCGATGATTAGCCATGCCTGCCGCCGGACTACGTCGACGACGTTTAGCGTATCAATACTTTCGGACATTTAGGGATTCCGTGGAAACAATTCAGACTGGACGACGGATCTGCGCCGACTTCTCGCACAGCAATATTGGCCCCATTAATGGCGAGTGAGAGCGTGATTTTGTTCAATGTAGATACTCAAGGAGTGTGCCCATCGCAAGCGGAAAGTCGGGCCATTCCCGGTTTGCTGGACTTCGCAAGGTTCGTCTCACGAAATCTGACCTGAATTATCAAAAACCCCGTTTCCTCGGGGAGCCTGACTGCTACGTCGTGATCTACTACAACTCAGAACCCTGATCTGCCTGCTTCCGCGAAAACTCAGTGAGCTGCATGAAATGTCGAACTGCCTGACTTCGTTTCAAAACCTGTCGCGTCTCGCCACTTTCACGTTCGGAATGATCGCTGCAATCGGTATTTCTTCTGCCGACGATGCGGTAAAGATGCCCCAGCAAGGCATTTGCGCTCACCGAGGTGCCAGCGACACTCACCCGGAGAACACGCTGGCAGCGTTCCGGGAAGCGATCATGCTGGGCGCTCAGATGATCGAATTCGACGTGGCACTGACCAAAGATCAACAGCTCGTCCTGATGCACGATTCCACCATCGATCGCACAACAGACGGCAAAGGCCGAGTGACCGATTTCACGCTCAGCGAACTTCAAAAGCTGGACGCGGGATCATGGAAGAATGCCAAATTCAAAGGCGAACGCATTCCAACGTTGCGGGCCGCTCTGGGCATGATGCCGGACAACATCTGGCTGAACGTGCATCTTAAAGGAGGCACAAAGCTGGCTGAAGATACCGCTCGAACGATCATAGCCGCCGAACGAACTCATCAGTGCTTTCTGGCTTGCAGTCGCGCCTCGGCTGCTGCCGCAAGGGCCGTGGATGACAGGATCTTGTTCTGCAACATGGACCGTCAGAGTAATTCGCAGCAGTACGTCGATGAAACGATCGCCGCACAGGCCAACTTCATTCAGCTCTTCGGCGGAAATTCTGTCGAGCCGAAACATACCGCACAGCTACGAGATGCGGGACTTCGCATCAACTATTGCTGCGCCAACGATGCAGCGAAGGTTGAAGCATTGTTTGAAGCTGGCGTCGAATTCCCCCTGGTGGACATGCTGGCAGAAATGCTGGTCGTCGCGGACAAACGAGGCATCGAACGGCTGACTCCCGTTTATCTGCCGCGTGCGGGAGCGGCTGATGAGAAAAAAGCCGCGCCGGTCTTCAAAGACGGCGAAGCTCAAATCGTGCCTGGCTTTGAAGATGACAAGCTGTGGATTCACCACGATCTGTGGGTGGAAACGGAATTCGATTCTGATGGCAACGGCAAACCCGATCGCATGCACGTTAGCGTCACTCGACAACGCCAAACGGATACTGAAGGCCTGAAGGTTCCGGCTGTCTATGTGTCGAGTCCCTATTTCTCCGGGACGGCGTCCGGCACTCGCAACTTTTTCTGGGATCCTCGTCAGGAACACAACCAGCCGCCACCCAAACACAGTGATCCGCCGAGCGTTAAGTTTCAGCATCGCCGAGTCGTGATTTCGAAGTCGCACTGGAAAGACTGGCTGCCGCGCGGGTTTGCAGTCGTGCATTCGGCGTCTCCTGGAACGGGCCTGTCGCAGGGCTGCCCGACCATTGGCGGCGACAACGAATCTCTGGCTCCCAAAGCCGTCGTCGAGTGGCTGAACGGTCGCGCCGCTGGATTTACGACACCAACTGGAAATCGAAAAGTCGAAGCGTTTTGGTGTACGGGCAACGTGGGGATGACGGGCACTTCTTACAACGGCACAATTCCGCTGGCCTGCGCGACCACGGGCGTTGATGGATTGAAGGCAATTATTCCAATCGCTCCAAACACATCGTACTACCACTACTACCGTTCGAATGGACTTGTGCGACATCCCGGCGGTTACATGGGAGAAGACATTGATGTGCTTTACAACTACGTCAACAGCGGTGACCCCGATCGTCGCGAATTCTGCAATTGCAACGTCCGCGATAAAGAAATGGCGGAAGGATTCGCTCGCGACACAGGTGACTACAACGACTTCTGGGCGGGCCGCGATTACCTGAACGATCTGAAGCCGATGAAAGCGGCTCTGCTGATGGCTCACGGGTTCAACGACTGGAACGTGATGCCCGAACACAGCGTGCGAATCTACAAAGCGGCTCAGGCTGCTGGACTTCCGGTGCAGTGCTATTTCCACCAGGCGGGTCACGGGGGCCAACCGCCAATGAAAATGATGAACCGGTGGTTTACTCGGTACTTGTACAATGTTGAAAATGGAGTTGAAAACGATCCCAAGGCGTGGATCGTGCGGGAAAACGAGGATCGTCAGAAGCCGACGTCTTACGCTGATTACCCCAACCCCGGCGCGAAGCTTGTCACGTTGAAACCTGGTAAAGGTGGCTCACAGAAAGGGACGCTTGCTCTGACTGAATCCGACGGTCAGGGCACTGAGAAAATCGTTGACAACTTTTCATTTAGCGGTTCAACCCTGGCCAAGGCTGACTGGACTCAGCACCGCCTGCTGTACGTCACCGACCCTCTGCCACAGCCTGTTCACATTTCCGGTTTCGCCAAATTCCGTACGCGATTGGCGTGCAACAAGCCGGCAGCTAACTTCTCTGTGTGGCTGGTATCTTTGCCCTGGAACGAAGGTTCGAAAGCGAAGATCTACGATAACATTATTACGCGAGGTTGGGCTGATCCGCAGAACTACAAGTCGCTGACCGACGGTGAGCCATTAGAACCGGGGAAATTCTACGACCTCGAATTCGAACTCCAACCGGACGACCACATTGTTCCAGCCGGACAGCAAATTGGTCTGATGATTTTTTCCTCCGACCGCGAGTTTACACTTTGGCCAAAACCGGGCACGGAACTCACAATCGACCTGGATGCGACATCGCTACGGCTGCCTGTCGTCGGCGGTGAGGCGCCCTTCTCCGCGGCTACCAAACCGTAAGGGGGCGCTTTGGTGTGTGGCCACAGAAAGGCTGTGGCCACGGCAAGACGCGCCTGTCGTTCGTTCGGCCCGTTACTTTGTATCTTGCCGTTGGCCCAACGTTGCAAGATGCTTACTCAGCACGCGACTCGTCGCTTCGCATTTTGCGGCGCCCGAACCTTTGCACTGCTGCAGGGCCATTAGTGTGCCGAGGTTCTCAACAGTGTCGATGTCGTACCACGGTTGCAGCAGGTTGACTGAGAGTTGGTGTCGGCGTGCGGCGCGCAGGGTGTCCAGTAGAGTTGTGGGAGCACTCCAGACGACGTCTGTGAATAATTCAGCAGCAGCGGCGGGGTCCTTCAACCCAATCAGCACGAAGCCACCGTCATTTGCCGGAGCGATCACTACGTCGCAGCCGTCCAGTTCTTGAAACGCACTTTCGATGATCGCATCAGGCATGTCCGGGCTGTCTGAACCGATCAGCACCGCTTTGTATCCGGGCTGCTGAATCGCTTCGCGAAAGAACCATTCGATCCGTCCGCCCAGTCCTGAATCCGGTTGGAACCAAAGCTGCGCGTTGTTTGGAAGTCGTTCTGAAAACCAGTCGCGGGTATTTGCGTCGTCCGGAGTGACCGCTGCAACGAAACTGTCTGCAAGGTCGCCGCAGCGCAGTAGCAGGTCCTCAACAAAGGCTGCGTACAGTTCAACGGCGGCGTGATCTCCGATTGTTGCGGCCAGTCGAGTCTTCGTTTTTCCCGGCGTGGGGTGCCGAGCAAACATGCCGAGGACGTTCATACCGGACTTCCGGAATCTGCCGCCGAATGGCGGCTTTGTCTTCGCTGGCGAGCTGCGATCATTCGCTCCAGCAACTCAACACTGACCATGCCGCGAAATCGCACGCGCCCGTCCATTTCGACCACGGGAATCGATGCGCCGTGTTGCAGTTGTAACTCCGCATTGTCTGAAATGTCGACCACTCGGACTTCAGGCAGAGCGTCGTCGTACTGGTCAAGAATTTCGATCGCTCGGTCGCACAGTTCGCAATTTGGCTTGGAGTAAACTGTGACGGAACGGAACACAACTTCAGAATCGCCGGGCAATCGGCCCGCACATCGGTGAGCCCACCAGGCGGCAACCAAAACGCTGATGCAGATCAGAAGGTGAAATGATCGCGAGCGATACCAGAACCCCGGCCATCGAATATAGATGGTTGTGCAGCGATCAACAAAAATCAGGCACGCCAAAACCGTGGCCAGGATCAGCAGTGTGGCGGCGGCGAACGCGTTGACTCGCTTGTTAAAGTCGCTGGCAGTCATGTCTCTCCGGGTGACAGGCATCGGGATTGAAACTCACAAGTTTTCCACAAATCGCAAAACGACATGTACGAGGCGTGTGTTTGCAACATATCCTATCGTCACTTTTGACTCGACCGTAGCGACCTAACTTGTGGCAAATGGCAGTTCAGCTCACACCTCAAAGCTTCCACCAGCTACTCGCCCGAAGCGGCCTGCTGCAGCCGGACTCGATTCGCAAACTGGCCGAACGGTTTCCCGCTGAGGCCGCTAATCCGGAAAAATTTGCCGGGTTGCTCATGACCAAACGGCTACTCACCAAGTGGCAGGCCGACAAGCTACTGCTCGGAAAGCATCGAGGCTTCTTTCTCGGACCGTACCAGCTGAAGTCGCACCTCGCGCGGGGCGGGATGAGCACTCTGTATGTGGCCGAACACACAGAAACGGGCGAAGTTCACGCGCTGAAAGTTCTTCCGCCATCACGAGCGGCCGAAGCATCGTACTTGCCTCGGTTTCTGCGTGAAGCGGAACTGGCCGCCAGGCTGCATCATCCTAATGTGATGCGGGTGTTTGACATTTTGTCGTTCACTGATGCCGGGCAGACTGTGCACTTTATGGTGATGGAGTTGCTGAATGGGCGTGACCTGTTTAACGACGTCTTTCAGCGAGGCCCATTGCCATTGATGGATGCTTGCGAGATCATTCGTCAGTCGGCAAACGGTTTGCAATACGCTCACGACGCGGGGCTGGTGCATCGTGATATAAAGCCTGGCAACCTGTTTATTACGGACGAAGGCACAGTCAAAATTGTGGACCTCGGGCTGGCCGCGATACTGGAAGGCCAGGCCGAAAGCCTGACTCGCGAATACGACGAACGAGTCCTCGGAACGGCCGACTACCTTGCACCGGAACAGGCCGTCGACAGTCACACGGTGGATGGCCGTGCCGACATCTACGCACTGGGTTGCGCGTTTTATTTCGCTCTGTCCGGACGGCCGCCGTTTGTCGACGGCAATTTGGCTCAGCGAATTTTGGCTCATCAAACCAAAGAACCTCAGGACATTGCTACGATTCGAGCTGACGTGCCGCCGGAAATTCAGCAGTTGCTGAAGTCAATGTTGAAGAAGAAGCGGACCGAGCGAATTCAAACATGTGCGGAGATCGCGGATCAGCTAACAGGTTGGCTTGACGCACACGGCGAAATCGCCCGCTATCAGCAGAAACCAGAACTTGTTGAACCCGGCGACTCTGCCGACAGTGAACCACGCAAACTCAAACGGCTTGCCCCGAAAAAGTCGGAAGCGGAAACGCCCACGGATTCCATTGTGGCCGCAGAGACCGCTACGACAGCGTCTTCGGGAACACAATCGAAATCGACCGCGCCGACAGAGCAGAATTCCAGCGTGTGGCAATCTGAAGGAGTGCAGTATTCCGAAGCCTTCGAATGCTTCCTGGAACGCCTCGACAATGAAAGCGGCGTTGCCAGCGTTATGGACGAGAACTTCCGCCGCGGACAGCGTCGTGCTATGAGTCATTTGCAGGAAGACGTCGCGTCGATGGATGTGGTCACTGTTTCTTCAGACGAGCATTCAGCGACCGCTGTGGACAATTCGAAAGCAAAGAATCGCACCGCCACGCCAGCTGGCGGACTCAAGTTTGCCAGCATCGTCCTCGTTCTGTTGGCGGTAGGGATTTCAGTCATTGCCCTGACGGTTGGCCGGCCGTGGGCAGAGCAGTCCTTGCGATTTATGAAGCAAGTCTGGCGGTCAGCTGTGGGCTCATGATTCGGTAATGCCTTAGCGAATGCCGAACTCCCTTCGTACCATCGCGGCTGCGACGGACGCAAGTTGCCGCGTGATGTTGGCGACGGCGCATCTTTTTTGACGTGGTGCGTTTTGTGAACTAAGCTTGAAAACCCTCTAATAGCTCCCGGATTGGTCTCAGGCAGAATGTTGAACCGCCGTACCGTCCCAGTCTTATGTTATCTAAAAACTACCGGAACCCGAGCCCGCAAACGCTGCGCATCAGCGTTTGGGAGCGTGGTCGCGCCGTTGCCATTTGCCTGCTGATCGCCGTTTGCACATGTGCGTCTGCAGTCAATGCTTACGCTGGCGGTATGGTCAGCGTCAGCGATGGTGAGCAGACCTACCTCGGCAAAGTCGTGGCGTTGAACAAGCAAACGTGCTCACTGATGGATCGGCAGGGGCAGTTGGTTCATCTGGATGTGCCCAGCCTGAAGTCGTTCGAAAAAATCTCGGCTCGGTATCAACCGCTGGCGGCCAGTCAATTACGCCACGAACTGCGGCAAGAATTCTCGGACGGTTACGAAGTTTCCGGCACGACTCATTATCTTGTCTGCGGTCCGGTCGGGCGTTCGGCTCGCTATGCGGAATTGTTCGAAGAGATCTATCGCGATGTAGAGCAATTCTATCGTGTCCGCGGGTTTAACGTCGTTGCACCAGAAGTCCCCCTGATTGCCGTCGTGTTCCAAACTCAGAAAGAGTTCATCGAGTATTGCATTCGCGATCAGGTGGCGCCTTCGCCCGGCTTGATGGGCTACTACTCATTGAAGACGAACCGAGTCGCGTTGTTCGACGATGCTCGACTGCTGTCAGGCGAAGTTCAGCTCCCAAACGAACTGCTAACGCACGACGGTTTGGTTTCGGCTTCGGCTGGGATTTCGAGTACGACTGCCAACACCGTGATTCACGAGACGACTCATCAGGTCGGCTATAATATCGGCATCCATTCGCGATTGGCGGAAACACCGATCTGGCTTGTTGAAGGCCTGGCAACGGTGCTGGAACCGGCCGGCATGCGAAATAGTTCGGGCCGCAAATTGCTGTCGCAACGCATTAACGAAGAACGTGTCAATTGGTTCACGAAACAGCATCGTCCGAAGCGGTCGATGGGCAACCTGGCAAAAATCGTTGCGTCCGATCAGTTCTTCTATCGGTACACGTTGAACGGCTACAGCGAAGCATGGGCGTTCACGTTTTTCCTGCTTGAGAACCCATCTCGCCGTAAAGATCTGGTGACGTACCTGCAGATCATCGGCGCGCGAGATCCCATGGTGGCGTATCCCGCGAAGCAACGGTTGCAGGACTTCCAGAAGGCCTTTGGTGACATCAGTCGGCTGGAAGTCGAATTCATCCGCTATATGGACCGGATGTAAATCTACGCGGCGAATTCGACGGCCCTGCCTCGCCGAGATTCCAGTTCGCCGAAAATCAGCAGGCCACGCACCACCGCCAGTGACGGATTTTCGACAACAGACACCGACTGGATTCGACTGGCCGTGTCCTGTTCGACAAGTCGTTCCGTCATGGCGTTGGCAAATCCGCCAATCTGAGTTGGTCCACCCGCGCAGATGACAGCGAGCGGCGACGTTCCGATGGCTTTTTCGACGGATTCCGAGGCAACGAATTGGCGAATTGTCCGGGCAACGCGGCTGAGAATCACGCCATAAAGTCGTGACAGAGTGCGCTCACGCTCACCCGTTGAATTTCTTAAATGCACCGATCGATCGTGCTTCCATTCGCGAACCGCTGCCAGGTCCAGGTAACAGTTGCCTGTATCGTCCCAGACTTTCATCTGCAGTTGTTTTGCCATTTCGATGTCGACCCAGTTTGAGCCGACATCCAGCGTTTCCGCAATGATCTCACTGCCGTACCGAAACAAACTGACCTCGGTAATGTCTGTCCCCATGCAGACGGCGACACCGGTGAAGTTGTTGACGCTGCCGCATGCCAGCATCGTGGCTTCGGTCGGCGAACAGAACATCGGTGCGAAACCATGCATGCGAATCAATCGACTTAGGAACTCCACATTCCGTGGGTCATTTCTGACGCCTGACGTCGTGAAGCAACACTGTGAGTCGCGGCCACTGTGCGTGGGAAGCATGGACTGAGTGAGAATGTTCAGAATCTGCCGCGCAGGCGCATCGGTAGTCGGCACGTGCCCATCTGCGAACAGCGGCGCGCAGGGTTTGCGACTTAGCCAACGAACCTGATCAGCCTTGTTCCCGAAGACGACGTAGCTGTCTTCACATTTGGCGTACGATATTCCGAGTCGGCCGATGGCGTCCCGAAACGAGTCCAGCATGGGCAAGACAGCGTACTCAGAACGTTCGCTCAGAAACGTCACCGCTTTAGGATCTGTCGGATTGCGGAACGCCGATCGGATTGCGTAACCGCCGTAGTCAATTGCCGTCATCATGAATCTGTCTGCTCCTCAAGAAAGTTCAAAGCCCGATCCAGCCGACTGTCGTCAGGCCGACTGGCACGCGGCGCGGAGGATTGTGTGGAGGGGCCAGGCCCCGTTTGTGAGCCCGACGCCGAAGACTTAGTTGCCGATGAATTGGCCGCGACCGTTTGCCGCTTGCTTCCTCCGGTCTTGCGTGAAGACGCAAAGTTGGGCGGCGCAACCGGTGCGTGAGCGGCGTCGATTCGCAGGCGCTGTGGACCGGAGGGCTTTCCGAACAGGGCGACTTTCAGCGGCAGGTTGGCTTGCTGTAGTTCGAGTGGCAGCTTGTTCTGGATGAGGTCTTCCAGGTCCTGCCAGCTTTCCTGTGACTCAGGCTTGCCGGTTTCGTCCAGCCCGATCGACAGGATCGAAGCGTCTTCATCGACGTTGGTGGCTTGTGCCGTTGCGTGTTCTTGCGGCCATGCCGCCGGTGAGCTGTCAGCTGTCACTGGCACTTGTGTTTGGACTTCGGAGTTTTGTCGCTTCGCGATGTCTTCTGCATGCCGTCGCTCGTTTTCCATTTCTTGATTCGTCTTCAGCCAGCCGACACCAATCAGGACCATGGCAAACAGCAGCCCGGCAATAAACGTCAGATTCCAGATCGGAGAACTCGCGGCCTGCGCCTGTTGCCCTCGGTTGGCTTGTTGCTCTGGTTGCAGACGACCAGGTTCTGCGTGGTCAGTTCGCTGCATTGACGCCGCGTGAACGTAAGTTTCGGCGTTGTTTGAGCCTGCTGAATACTGATGCGAAGTGCGGTTGCTGGCCAGGTCGCCGTCGCTGGCATCCGTGATTGACAGATCAAAGTTGGGGCTGCCGGTTTCTGTCGTTGTTTGTACTTCTGCAGTTTGCAACTGCATTTGAGCAGTCGGTTCTTCGTATTCGATCGGCGGCAAAGCAGCAGGCAAGGTTGAATCGTCACTGGCCTGGCTGATGGGCAGCATAGCGGGCGGCGTGGTTGATGCCTGAGCCCGACTGTCTGCGATAACCGTTGGGCTATGTGAATAAGGTTCGCCAGCGGAGTCTGATCCGGCTAGTGCGGCATTCAGGTCGATCACGTCGCCGTGTTGGATCTGTTGCGAGCCTTCCAGGCGAATCGTACGCGCCGTTCCAGCGGCCGATCGGGTGACAGGAGCTGCCAGGCCAGGCGGAAGCTGCAGAAGGTCTGCCAGCGCGGCCAGAGACAGGCCGTCATTCAGTGGCAGCAAGGATGGGACTTCCCCCAACAGAACCAAAGCGTTGGGACGGGTGGTTGCATTTTCCGTTTGAGTTCGAAACACAACTACATCGCCCGAATGCAGCAACGCTCCTTTACCCTTCATGCTGGGGTACACCTGATCGGCCGCAACGGATCGTGCTGGCTGGCCGCGCAGAACAATGGCGTAACCCGGTTGACCACCGAATCCTGCTGACTGCAGCAGGTCCAGCGCATGGACGCGATCTGTCGGTTTGAATTCGTATGTCTGCGGTTGAGCGACATCGCCGACGACACTGAAACGCTGGACTGGCGGAGGCGCCATCGTTGCGAATTGCGCGGCGGCATGGGGGCTGAGTATCGTGCTAATCGCCAGTGCGACGAAGAACGTGGGACGAATCACGGTCTTTATTTTCACGTGGGAAAGAAGCCGATCCATGGCACCCATTCCTGAAGTCAGTCAGTGAACTGCAATATTCCGAACATGTCCCACCGCACGATAGCTGAACTGACACTGGACTGATGATCGCCCATGATTGGCTGCTACAAAGCGGTAGGACATAGTGGTTTTAGCGGAATCTGCGCGACGCAAAACGGACGTTCCGTGTCGGCAAGATTACGCTCATCTTACTCAATCGGCAGATTAACCGTTCAGAATCATTCTTTCCGTAACAGCAGAATGGTCACCGCATTTTGCCCAGTCGAATGGCCATGTGTTTGCGGCGTGTGCAACGGAAAGACTTGAGTCGAATACCTGGAATTCCTCAGTTATCGCATTGGGATTTTGAGTGAAGCCGGTCAATCGTTCCATCCGATACACCTTCACACGGAGAAGTTGAAAACGCTTTCCGCCGACCGTGCTGCCTCACTTCGCATCAGTGAGTTGCGGTGCAGTGGCCGGAAGCACCACATAGGCATTGGAAGGGAAAACTAATGCGACAACGACTACGCCTGTTCATCGGGGAGGATGAACTGAGCGACACTGGATTCGGCACGCCGGAAGTCTCAATGGAGCTGTCCGAATTTACAAAAGTTCTGTCAGACGCAATTGTCTGGGACCGCTCCTGGCTGGCGGATCTTGCCGATGAACGCGTGAAGGTTTCGGCCGATCTCTACGAAGTGCTGATGGCGTACTCGCAAATGCGACCAAGTGCGTAATCAATGTAAGGCGGACAACTCAAATTGATCCGTCCTTGCGACTTGAATCGAAACTGACCAAAATCTCCCGCCACTTCAGCGGGAGATTTTTTTGCGCCGTGTCGCCTTGGCTGACGTGCCTGGAAGAGGAATCAAATCATGAGCCACCGCGACGATGCCATTGCAATTTGGAAAGCCGGCGTCGATGCCGTGAGGTCCGACTTTCTGGTTCGCTCGAACGTTCGCTGCCATCGCGATTACCTGGAGATTTGCGGCTCGCGGTTTTCGCTGCAGGACGTCAGGAATATTGAAGTGGTCGGCGCCGGCAAAGCGGGGGCCGGGATGGTGCGGGGGCTTGAGGTCGCTCTGTCCGGCTTGCGAGACTCCATTCGATTGGATGGCTGGGTGAATGTGCCGCGGGACTGCGTGGAAGCGACGTCGGCCATCACCTTGTTTGCAGCTCGACCAGCGGGCAGCAATGAGCCGACGGCCGAGGGCGTGAAGGGAACTCGGGAGATCCTAAAACGAGTCCGTCAGTTAGATGAGACTGACCTGTGCATTGTTCTCATTTCGGGCGGCGGCAGCGCCTTGCTGCCCGCGCCGGCTCCCGGTGTCAGCCTGGACGACAAGCTGGCTGTCACAAGAGTTCTGGCCGCTGGTGGAGCTGATATTTGTGAACTTAACGTCGTGCGCAGTCAGCTTTCGGAAGTGAAAGGCGGTGGTCTGGTTCGAAACTGCGGGGCCGGTCGAGTGGTCTCGCTAATCATTTCTGATGTGATCGGCGATCCACTGGAAATCATCGCTTCCGGCCCGACGACGCCGTCAACCGCAACGGCCGACGACGCACTGGCGATTCTGCAAAAATATGATCCGACTCGAACTCTTGTTCCGGCGACTGTTTACACTCATCTTGAACGCGACGTACCGGCGAGCGGCGACGCGACCTGTGCTGTTGAAAATTTTCTGATCGGATCGAATGCCGTTGCAATTGCGGCGGCTGACGCTGCGGCGAAACAACGCGGCTACGAAGTCATCAATTTGGGATCCGAAAACGCTGGTGAAGCGGCCGATCACGGGCGGACGCTGTTCCAAAAGCTGGCGGACCTGCGGGACGGAAACTCAACGGGGCATCCCAAACGAGTGTGTCTACTCGCGGGCGGAGAAACCACCGTCAAACTGGCTGCGACGTCCGCCGATCGCAAAGGCGGCCGCAATCAGGAATGCATTCTGGCAGCAGTTGCAGCGAATCCGGACGCGGCCGCATGGCAGAAAATCACGCTGCTTTCCGGCGGCACAGATGGCGAAGATGGGCCCACCGATGCGGCCGGAGCTATCGCCGATGCGGAACTGGTCGGCCGGATGCACGCCGATGGTCTACAGCCGAACGACTTTCTGACGATCAACAATTCGTATCCGTTTTTCGACCAGCTTGATGGCCTGGTGAGAACCGGGCCGACTCATACCAACGTGATGGACCTGGCCGTTGGAGTTCTCGACGGTTGATGCAGTGACCGAGCTTTACCCGCGCTGACGCTGATAAATTTCCGAAAGAACGTCTTCGACGCTCTTGAACTTTTTCCCGGTTTCCTTGACCACTTCGATTCTCGCCATCGCATCCTGTGGCGTGTGTCCGACGCTGACAAGTGCTTCGTAGGCTTCGGCCAGCACATCCGGAGCAGCGCTGTCTGGTACATCGCCCGACACCATCAATGCGAACTTGGCCATTTTGCGTCGCAGCTTGGCCACGATTCGCTCGGCCACGGCCGGTCCTACGCCCGGCAAAGTACTCAGTTGCTTGATATCTCGCTCTTCAATGGCTGTGGCGACTTCACGCACCGGACGCACCATCGCTCGCAGAGCCTTCTTAGCGCCCACGCCGTCAACCGAACAAACCAGCTCGAAGAACTCTTTCTCGGCATCGTTGGCGAAGCCGATAATCCGCGGCGTAAGACGACCCTGTTGCGGATTGCCCTCGAGGTATTCAATTGTTCGAAGACTGATCTCTTCGCCAATTTTTCCCTGTAGCTGGCGACGTACAAGGTCCGGCAGAAGGACTTCGTGTTCGAAGCCACCGATCTGCAGATAGCCACAAACGTCCGTCAGGCTGACGAGTTTTCCGGTGATGCGAGTGATCAAGTAGCTTCAGTCCTGGGCGATAATGTTGTGCGGCTGCGAAACTACAGCGCTGCGAATTTAACGGAGTGGTATAGGCACAAACCGATGGCCGCGGCGTCTGCCACGTCGTTCGGTTCGGGGATCGTATCAAGTTTCAATTCTGTCTTCACGGCATACTGAATCTGTTCTTTGGAAGCCTTCCCGCTGCCAGTCAGCAGGCGTTTGATCTGAGTCGGCGTGTAGTGCACGATCGGCACTTCCGTTTCTGACAGCGTCAGCAGAATGGCTCCGCGTACATGAGCCATCAGAAGTGCAGTTTTGGGATTCTGAGCGTGCGAGAACAGCTGTTCGATCGCCACGATCTCGGGCTGAAGTTCGTCCAGCACTTCGCGCAGTCCGTGAGCGATCTCGCGAATGCGACTTTGCAGCGTCGTCTTCGGCGTGGATCGCAGGATGCCGCCTTCCAGCAAAAACGGTCCTTTGGCTCGACGTTCCAGCAAAGCGTAACCGGTGCGGTTCAGGCCGGGATCGAGTCCCAGATAGCGTTCGTGCGATTTGGTGTGAGCGTGTGCATTAAGGGCGAAAGACATGACGCGTCCGTATCGTCTGTGGCTGTAAGGTTGACCCGGTTCGGTTATACACCATTCTTCGGCGATTTTGCCAGCAGCACAACAGCCTGAGCTGTAATGGCTTCGCCCCGACCGACCGGTCCGACCGCTTCGCCCGACTTGGCCTTGACGTTGATACGATCTTCCGGCACGTCCAGGATTTCTGCCAGCCGTTGTCGAATGAGCGGCTTCCATGGGCCCAGACGCGGTCGTTCGCAGCAGATTGTACAGTCCAGATTTTGAAGCTGCCAACCGCCGCTGATCAGGCTGTTCCAGACGTGCTGGATCAGGTTCACTGAGTCTGCGTTTTTCCATTTGGCGTCTGTGTTCGGGAACCATTCGCCGATATCGCCCTGCCCTGTGGCACCCAGCATCGCATCGATAATGGCGTGCAGCAGTACGTCTGCGTCGCTGTGACCGTCGAGTCCGAAGTCGCAATCCACCGTCACGCCGCCCAGGATTAAGGGGCGGTCGGCGATGGTGCGGTGGACGTCACAGCCCTCTCCGACACGGAACTCCGGCAAATTCTGCATGTTGTGTTCATCTTTCCTGGAGGCTTGCCGCTTTGTGCCGCTCCACTCGGCAGAGGGCGATTGGATCTGCAGGTCTGGCGTTGACCACAAACGCCTTCGTGCCATAGTTTTCGCTTTTCAACGTGACGCAGAGTGTCCTTTTGCGCTTGGCGTGATGTCAAGGCGCTGTCAGATTTACGAGACGTGCTGTACTTTGTCTGAAGCTGAATGAGATTCCAACCGCCATATTTAGTTGCCATCCTGTTGCTAAGCGCAACCGGCTGCGCGCTGTTTGGTGCGAAGGGGAATCCGGTGCTGGAATCGCATGAGACTTTAAAGCCTGAGCAGGTGGCGAGTTTCGAGAGTGACGTTCCGGTGCACCGAGTGGTTCGGCTGGAAACGTCGATTATGTCGGCTCCAGCAACGGACCGACGGATTCGCGAATTGGTGTGGGATAACCTGGACGAATGCGGTCCGATGCCACCCGAAGACCGCCGTCGTCTGAATCAAAGCGGTCTGCGTATCGGCGTGTCCGGGGGAACTCTGCCGTGGGCTCTACAGAGTCTGCAGCGCGGAGACCGTGCCGTGCGAACGTCAGGTTCGACTCACGGAAAGACCGATGCTTTAGGACGACGTAGTGATTCGTTTGGATCACACGTGGCAATTCCGCAGGACAGCAGTTCGGTGATCGATCTGTCATTGGAACAAAACGGTCTGTTCATCCCGCCTGGAAAAATTGCCAGCATGACTGCCGGTGGAGAACTTAAGGACGCTCGATGCGTGATTGAACTGACTCCGATCGAGTACGGGCAGGGTTGGGTATTGATCCGATTTCTGCCGCAGATCCGTCACGGTGCCGTCACGACTCGATACAGCCTGAGTAGCGGCGGCGTGAGGATGCCGAAACAACAGGACAATGAACCGTTGTACGAGCAGCAGTTTGAATTGAAACTGCACACAAATGAAACCGTGGTGATCGGACATCAGGAACAGGATGAATGGACCGTCGGCCAATTGCTGTTTCAGTCGGATTCACTGACCTCAAAAAGCGAACGCCTGATTGCGCTGCAGCTTGTCGAAGTGGAAAACGTTGTCGGCCAGAAATCGCTTCAGGTCAGTTACAGCAAGTACTGATTGGAGCAGGTTTCCTTTTGTTGTGGACGGTTCGAGCTCGTGGGGCACAGCCTTCATAGTGCGAAACGCTTGTTCTGCGGCCACAAGTCACCGAGATTCGCTGTAGCCTTCCGCCAGTTCGAAAACGGCCAGAACCGGACAGTGATCTGATGCCATTGGCTCGCTGATCACTTCTGTGCTGATCAGCTTCAGCGACTTGCCCCGGAAGAACACGTAATCAATGCGTGATTGCGGATTGGAAGATGGTGCCGAAGGAGCTGCTGCTTCATCGATGGCGTTCGTCCACTTCTGTTCCAGAATCTTGATCGGTTCGGAGTCAGGCGTGGCATTCATGTCTCCCGCCAAGATTGCGGGCGGCGAACCGTCGCCGAACAGGCGGTTGATTGCCGTTGCCTCAGCCACTCTGTCTTCCGCAACGTTATGCTGGAAGTGAGTACTAATAAAACGCAGTGGTTTGTCGTTGGGAAGCCTGACGTCAACCGCGATGGCGGCTCGCGGGTAAGTTGTGAGTTCGGGTGTGGCAGCGGTATACGGCAAAGGCTGAATTTGGACATCCAGAATCGGCAGCCGAGTCAGCACAGCGTTTCCGTACAGTCCGCCCTGATAGTGCTGAGTCGGCCCGTAACGAACGGCCAGCCCCGTCAGCTTACCAAGCTCCTGCGCCTGATGAACTTTGCCGGAACGTTCGACCACAACATCGACTTCCTGCAAAGCGACAAGGTCCGGTTTGGCCTTGTTGATGACGTCGGCCAGCCGCTGAAGGTTGTACTCGCCGTCATTGCCCTGCCCGTAGTGAATATTGTAGCAGAGCACTCGCAGAGTTTTGGGCGGTGCCGCCTGAACGGAACTCACCGATGCTGTGATTGCCAGCAAACCAATGGCATACAGAAACGAGGTCAGCACACGGGACCGGCGTGCCGGGCTTGTGTCGTTGCGGGGGGCGTTGTTGATCGTGAGCATTCGGGGGTATCCGCGCGGGAAAAAGTGGCGTGAGGTGGGGCACATCAATCGTGCTGCAGCAGGTGGGGATCCTGAAAGTGCTGTTTCGACGCGGGGAAAATGTTTGAATGGGTGAGATCGGTCGGCCCGCGACGCTATATTAGGCACAGCGTTCCTCAAAACTCAACCGAATAGCGTGCCCATGAAAAGTCTCCTCGTCTTCCTGTCCGCTCTTTTCACCGTGCAACAATTTGCAACGGCCGCCGCGCCCAAACCGAACATTGTTTACATCCTGCTGGATGACGCCGGCTACGGCGACCTATCCTGCTATGGTCAGAAACTGTTCACCACGCCGCACATCGATCGATTAGCGGCGGAAGGCATGAAGTTTACTGAACACTATTCCGGATCCACCGTCTGCGCGCCGACGCGGTGCAGTTTGATGACGGGGCTGCATACCGGCCACACGTATGTTCGCGGTAATCGCGAAGTCAAACCGGAAGGTCAGGCGGCGATGCCTGCCGATATCGTCACGATTCCTCGGCTGTTGAAAAAGGCGGGTTACAAAACCGGAGCATTCGGGAAATGGGGACTGGGTGCTCCTTCGTCACCCAGTGATCCGGCTGAACATTTCGATTTGTTTTATGGCTACAACTGCCAGCGAGAAGCTCATTCGTACTACCCCGATCATCTGTGGCGCAACAAGCAACGCGTGCCGATGGACGGCGAAACTTATACCGCCACACTGATCATGGACGAAGCTCTACAGTTTGTGCGAGACAACAAAGCTGATCCCTTCTTTCTGTTTTTGCCCGTCACCATCCCTCATGCAGCCATGCACGCGCCGGAAGAGTATGTGAAACCGTGGCGCGAAAAGTTCCCTCAGTTTGAAGATAAAATCGGGAAGTACAGTGGCCCGGAAGTCAGGAATCCTGTGGCCGCGTTTGCTGGCATGATGACGTTGATGGATGAGGGCGTCGGCGACCTGATGGCTTTGCTTTCCGAACTAAACATCGACGACAATACGATCGTGTTGTTTAGCAGCGACAATGGGCCTCACAAAGAAGGTGGCCACGATCCCGAATTCTTCAACAGCAATGGGCCGCTGAAAGGTCACAAACGGGACCTGTACGAAGGCGGCATCCGCGCTCCGCTGATCGCGAGGTGGCCGGGCAACATTGAACCGGGTACCACGTCGGCTCTGATTTCGGCTCATTGGGACATGCTGCCGACCTTTTGCGAGCTGGCTGGCGTAGATATTCCCGCCGGCCTGGACGGCATCAGCATGGTGTCGGAATTGACGGGCGAAGGTTCGCAGACGCCTCACGAATTCCTGTACTGGGAATTCTATGAGAAGGGTGGCAAGCGGGCTGTCCGGTTTGGCAACTGGAAAGCTGTTCAGCAAAACCTAACCGGGGTTAATCAGAAGGACGGAGTCGAGCTTTACGACTTGTCTTCTGATATTGGTGAGGAGCACAACATCGCTGACGATCATCCGGATCAGGTGAAGCGAGCTCTTGAGTATTTCGCGGCGGCTCATACGCCTTCCGAATTTTGGTCGTTCGGACGTCGGAAAAAATAGCGGCGAGCGGCAAATGTCTGGCGTCTGACTTGTGAACGATTACGACCCGGTTCGGCCAAACACCATAATCGTGATGTCGTCGTTCTGCGGACGACCGTTGGCATGAGCTCGCACATCGGCAAGCAGTTCCTTGCCAAGTTGTTCCGGGTCACGCGGACCATTCTTGATAAATTCGATGACGCGGCTTTTGCCATAAAGATCGCCATCGGGGTCCATTGCTTCGTCAACCCCGTCTGTAATCAGCGTGAACACGTCACCAGGATCGATTTGCCGCTGCACAACTTCGTAGGGATAGCCGGACATAATACCGACCGGAATGCCGATGATTTCGTCGCTGAATTCTTCAACTGAACCGTCCCGCTTTTTGATGACCGGCGACATGTGGCCAGCGTTCGTCAACGTGATCACGTTCGTATTCAGATCAATCACACCCAGGATGTAAGTGACAAATCGGCCTTCGACCATGCTGTGACACATGTGGTCGTTGATCCGGTGGATGGCAACCGATACGTCATCTGTGAAACTCATCGTATTCTGCACGACACTGGCCATGCGCGACATAATCAAAGCGCCGGGAACACCTTTGCCAGCGACATCGCCGAATGACACGCAGACTTTATCTTCACCAATCAGAAAGCAGTCGAAGTAGTCGCCGCCGACGGCCTGCGCGGCATCGTACGATGCGAAGAATTCGTACCCGTCAATCTTCGGCAACTCCTGTGGCAGCAGAGCGTGCTGTACACCACGAGCGATGCCCATTTCTTTGTCCTGCTTTTCTTTGGCCATGTACGTCACCAATAGACGAGCGTTCTCGTACGAGTTCGCAGCCTGACTGGCCACCGCCAGCAGCAACTGCAGGTCGTCGTCGGTGAAACGCTTCATGGGGTTCTGCGTGTCGAGATTGATCACGCCGAACGGTTCGTCATTGAGGTCCAGCATCGGGACGCACATCATGCTGTGGATGGTGAGGCTGGAAATTGATTCGCTGGCACTAAATCGAGAATCAGCGGCCGCATCCGCCGACAAAATTCCCGCTTTCTCCTGAAGCACTCGCTGCAGCACGGTTCGACTCAGACGCACGGTTTCATCATTGGAGATATCCCGGTGCTTTTGAGCGACCGGAATCAGCGGGGCGGATGCTGATTCCCGAATCAAAATCGAACCACGATCTGCCTGCGGAAAGATTTCGAACAGCGTATCCAGGATTCTCGGGCTGATGTTCTTAATCTCAACAGTGCCTGCCAGAGCCTTGTTGATCTTCAGAATACCCTTCAATTTGTCTTCGGGACGCACGTCCAGCAAACCGTATCCGCCGGCCGCCGCTGAACCCATGATCGTGCTGCTGGCTTCTTCGTTCAGCTCAACACCAATCGTCATGTTCAGCTGTCTGGAATCGTCCTCCGCTTCGTTCTCATACCGCAGCTTGACGGGACCCAGCTTAATGCGATCGCCGTTCTTCAACGGTGATGGGGTCGATGCCAGCAGTTGTTTGCCGTTTAGAAACGAACCGTTTCCGCTGCCCAGATCTTCCAGCATGATCTGGTCATCTGACTGCACCAGCTGAGCATGAAAGCGCGAAACCATGTTGGAATCGAGTTGCACAGTGCAATCGGGATGACGGCCCAAACGAACGGGATATTCGCTCAATTCGTAAGGCGTCGCCTGACCTTCTTTTAGCAACACAAGGCGGGGCATGAAGTGTTCACTCCGGAGGGGGGCGGGTTGCCGCTGAGTTTGAAGGGAAATCTGAGGCTGTGGTGCATTGGCAGGCTTGCATGCAACGCAGCCTCACCGTCAGCATAGTATCCGATTGCCTCAGTCCCCGGCAAATTGCTTACATCCTTTAGGAAATAGTTCCAGCCATTTCCTTGGCCTTCCGCCGCAGCCAGTCGGTTGACCTTAAAGCGACGGATCGACCTGGCAGGCACAGCTTTCCCTTGCCTTAAAATTACCCAATGCCCCCAAAAATCTTCTCAACGTTTCCGCGGAGTACCAATTTTCCGAGTTCTACGGCCTTCTCAACACTCCAGCCTCGATCCACAACAAAGTCCTGCGCCAAAGCTCGCGCGAGGATGCGACGGTACATTGCGAACTTCGGCAATGCGAATTCCAGCTTATACATGTCGCTGTAGTACCCAATTTGTTTGGTCTGAGGGACCGCCTGCAGACGGGCTCGAGTGTCTTTTTCGATGAAGACCGGAATGTTCGAATACCACCAGTGGCCGTTTGTCACCACGTTGGGGAAGATCCACGAATAACTGACCAGTTCCTGATTGCTGGTTTCTGACAGCACAGACACCGGGAAGGTCACCTGAGGAAACGCGTTGAACAACGCCTTGTACTGAATCAACGAAACTCGTTTGTCGTACAGGTCCTGCCCTTGAAACACGCCTGCCTCAAACACACGCCGGTTGACGCCGATCATCAGGTCAAACGGCAGCTGATGCTCAACACAGAATTCCGCCAAAGTCCAGAAGACAAAACAGCTCAGCGATTTGTGTTCGCACTCGGACAGTTCCTTGCCGGAAAACGCTTTGCTCACGACATCGTCAGCAACCGCGTCGCTGACTTTCTCTGGTGAAAAATCGGGCGGCAACGAAATCGCACAGGCTCGAACATTGTTGGCTTTGAAGTGAGTAAACAACTGTCCAATCGCACCGCGAAGGGACTTGGCGTCAGCCGCATCAGCGCCGGTACATTTGTTCAGACGGGCACGCACTTCTGGCTTGGTGAGATGAAAGACCAGATCATCGGTTCGCAGGCATGGCACGTAAAAGTTCGTGTCGAAGCCCGTCAACGGATCGTCGAAGTCGTTGGTGAGATACACCTGGTCGAGGCCACTGGTTTCGAGGACTTGTTTTTCCCAGCCGTCAGCCTGCATTTTTGTCAACGATTTGTCGTACAAGCCTTCCCAGTTGGCTTCAGTGATGCGATCGTCTTCGAAGTCGAAGAAGACCTTGCACATTTCCAGCAGCCAGCTGTATTGAGCCGTGTTTTCGATGGTCGCCAGCCAGGGGATCAGCCGCCCGACTTTTTCTTTGGGCGAAATGCCCGGCTCTTCGATCTTTTCTTTCGCCAGTCCAGCGGAATGGGCGAGCTCTGTGTAGTAATGATAACCCATGATGTCAGCCAGCGTTTCGGACGCGGCAGACAACGGGTTGATGTGCGTATGAGGGTCGATCAACCGGAGTGATTCGAGTTCTGAGAGGATTTCCTGTGTGACCTGCTGAGACATTCCGCCTTCGATCCTTTGGGTGCTGTGTGAAAAGCTGCTGCTGTGTGTTCGTGTCTGTCGACGAAGACTTCGCCCGAAGTCCTCGTATTCGGAGGCAGTCTACCGATCCTCAGGATGCCGTTCCAACCAGCAGGCCCGAAACCGGGAACACGCCAAAAAGTAGGTGCCGACCGCCGGTCGGCCAGGCGTTGGAAGAACACCGGCCACAGGCGACCTAACACCTTGCCACTCTGAAGCGAATGAAGGGTGAGATGTACTTTGAGCGGCTTGAGTGACTGATCACCCCCCGTTTTGTATGCCACGAACAGTTCGAACTTTCCTCGCCGGTGTTCGCGACCACGCATTCCATCGCGGTCACGACCGCTATGGACAAGGTGTGTCAACGGCGTAGAAACTGAAGCCGAGTTGCAAGTCGTGCGCCACAGCCTTCCGCGTGGCACGCGCTTTGGAGACCACAATGGCAGCAATCAATAGCCATTCAACTCGGGCTGGAGCTCGCGATGCGACCACGCGCACGCTCCCATGAGCCCATACAGGGCATCGGACGATCCACTGAAAGGCATCGTTCTCTTGGTTAATTCGACCACTGGAAGGTTGAATGGGCTGAGGGCGACGCGTGGACTCAGGCAGATCACGTCCTAGCCGAATGCGACTATAGCTTCAACAGGCAGCCATCGACGTATGTCTGGTGGTAGCCGGGCAGTGTTGGGTCGTGTGCATAGAAGACAACATAGATTGAATCTTCGCCCATCGGGACCATGGCCTGAGAGCCACCCGTTGCAGAATTCGCGGGGAGTCCTTTAGTTCGTGAATAGTACGGGTGCCCCCGATACTTCCAGGCCTTTCCGTCGTCACTTGTAAACACGGATGTGGTGCGCCGTCCGACAGTCGAATCTCTCAAGCCGCAGATCATTACGAACTGTCCCGAAGGCAATTTGCTGATCGCGGGATAGATTCCGACGATCTCGGTTTCAGTCGGCTTCGTCCAGGTCACACCATTATCGCGGGACTCACACGTCCACATCTTGTTTTCCCTGAATTCATCGCCCTGATGCACGTCAACACGAGCGTATGCGATGATCGCGCCGTCCTCTCGGACAGCAAATGCCGATTCATTGAATTTCTGAGTGACTTCGGTCGTGGAAGGTGGGTCAGCGAAGACTTTTTCAAGCGGGCCCCAGTGTCTGCCGCCGTCAATGCTACGATAGAATCCGGAACCATATTGATACCCGGGATGCTGACGAGGATGGCTCGCGTAGCAGTACGCAGGGATGATCAGGTCGCCATTGTTGAGCTGATAAATGGCGCCCATTGTTGAAGTTAAGCTACCGCGAGGAGTATCCAGAAAACCGATGGGCTGAAACGAATCTCCATTGTCCCGGCTCACCTGCAACTCAACCCTCGATTCACGATACCCGAAGACTCCCTTTCGGCTCGAGTCACCGTGGGAAATCCGAATGGTCATCAACATCAGATCGCCGTCAGGCAGGCTCACGATTTCAACAAATACACCCTCGTGACCATCTTCCGGCTCCTCGACCCGATAAGGCGGCAACCATGTTTTTCCTTCATCTTTCGAACGCACAAAGTAGCACTTGGAACCCGCCGCAGAATCGCCCTTGTCGACGAACGTCGTAATCAAATCGCCGGATTTCGTACGCACCAATCCGCCTGGTGCCAGAGCATCTTCAACTGTGTCATTGACCGGCCCGTAGCGCACCACTTTCAGCGGTGCGACACCCGAGTCGGCACAGGCTCCAGCACAAACACAACTGGTGATGAGTAACAGAATTGACTTCATGGAGGTTTGGCTTAGTTGGTGGTCAAGTGTGACTATGACGACAGAGGCTTCGTCGGCGGTGGACGAAACGGCGGGCTTTGTACATGCTTAATGAAATACAGTGTCCGCTTTTTCTTCTCTAATTCGATCACTCCGGATTCTGCGTACTTCTGCAAGCAGGAAAACGCTGACATCCCCAAAATTCCGACCCACCGTTTAATTCCCGTTTAGATTTGTCATCGACATCGGGGTGATGCATTTCGGGCATTGCGGAGAGTCCCGTAGAATGGCGTCTTCGAGATTGTGGTGAGTGTTCGCGTCTGGGGCAAAGGGAGCGATTCTCCTCGAGCAGACGTTTTCGGGAACTCTCGGGTTAAAATGACGGGCATGCAACCGCTATGCGGGAGCACGACCGGACTGCGGCATGACACAAAGCAGCACCCCCCGCACGTCCTGCTTCAGTGTTGCTCGCAAACTGCGTTTGTCGACGACTGACGAAATCAGCGACGTTCGCTAAGATGCCTGCCTCGCACTTTTCGCGAACGTTTCCTGGTCCCGGATGAACGAACCCATGCACAGCGTCAGCTTGCTTAGCGAATTGATTGCCTTCCCATCCGTCAGCCGCGTCTCGAACGTTGAAGTCAGTCGCTGGGCGGAGACTCAACTAGAGGCGTTGGGCTTTCAAACCGAATGGCTGGAATACCGTGACGAACAGGGCATCACCAAAGCCTGCGTTTCCGGGCGACTCGGCCCCGACAACGGTCGAGGCATGGCGTATTTTTGCCACACCGATGTTGTGCCCGTCACGTCGTGGAGCTTCCCCAAAAGCGGGCCGTGGGAGCCGCTGCAGGACGATGGCAAGCTGTACGGGCGCGGATCGTGTGACATGAAGGGCTCACTGGCCTGTATGCTGGCGGCTGTTGCAGCCATCGATCCGCAAAAGCTGACGCATCCTATTTACATTGTGTGTACGGCCGACGAAGAAGTGGGACTTGTTGGCGCCGCCAAAATTGTGGCGGAATCCGCGATGTACCGCGAAATTGTCGAGCGCCAGTGTCGCGCGATTATCGGCGAACCAACGCTTCTGAATGTCGTGCACGCTCACAAAGGCGGACAAGGCGCGACGGTCACAGCGGAAGGCGTGGCGGCCCATTCCAGCAGCGACAAGGGATTGAACGCGAACTTCGTCATGATCCCATTTCTTGCCGAATTGAACGAATTTCGCGAAGAGATCAAAGGCAATCCGGATTTCGAAGACGACCGGTTCGAACCGCCGACGATCAGCATGAACATCGGCATCAACGACAACAACGCTGCGCTAAACATTACGGCTCCGAAATCTGTGTGCACAATCTGTTTACGGACGATGCCAGGCATCGACGTCGATAAGATCACTCAGCGACTGGAAGCGATGGCTGTTCGGCATAACGTCAAAATCGAATGGAGCTACGCCACGAAACCGTTGTTCACCGATCCGGAATCCGACTACGTGCAGGAACTGCTGACGGTCACTGGCACCAAAGCGTCACAAACAGTGGCCTACGGAACAGACGGTTCTTGCTTTCAGGAGCTTCAGGATATTGTCGTGCTTGGGCCTGGCGATATTCGACAGGCTCACACAGACGATGAATGGATCAGTCTTGAGCAGTTGCAGGCGGGCACGGACCTGTACCGAACACTGGCCGAGCGTTGGTGTTGCGAATAGATCGCCGCGTGACTGGATCACCGCGCGAGTCGATCACGCCGTGATTAGATCATCGGGCGGCGAATTCTGCCGGATCGCCGCCCTGCTCGCGATAACCGCCGGTCTTCTGCCGATCACTCGCCATCGCATAATGTCGCTGAATGAATGGGGCCTGGTTTGTCGACAAAGGATAATACCAGTTATTCCAATGGCAGGGGTTGATGAGGCTTGCCGGTTTCGTCGTCGGCAAGTCGCCGAGTTGGTGATTCGGCCGCGTAGCAACACAGCCTCCTTAGCCACCTTTCCCACCATAGACATGCTCCGATCCATCGCAGGGAAAACGACATTATGCGAACTATCGCCATCATGAATCAGAAGGGTGGCGTCGCCAAGACGACCACCAGCGTGAACCTTGCTGCCGCTTTGGCACGATCCGGCAAAAGTGTGTGCGTGATCGATCTGGATCCGCAGGGCCACGCGTCGTTTCATCTGGGGCTCGACGCCGCCCCCGGCTCTCGTACGGTCTACGACGTCTTTGCCGAACAGTGTACCGTCGACGACGCTCGTCAGCTTGTGGCTGAAAATCTGTCTGTGATTCCGTCCAACATCGATCTGGCGGCGGTGGAAGTCGAACTCTCCAACACGCCCGGACGTGAGTTCGTTCTGCGAGACGCTTTGAATCATTGGAAGCTGCAGGAGCGCTTTGACTATGTCATCATGGACTGCCCACCGTCGCTGGGCGTGTTGACGATCAACGCGCTGTGTGCAGTGACGGAAGTTTTGATTCCGTTGCAGCCGCATTTCTTCGCATTGCAGGGTTTGTCAAAGCTGTTTGAAACGACGGCTTTGGTCACGCGGCGATTGAATCGTGATTTACGAGTCACCGGTGTAGCCCTGTGTCTGTACGAATCGGGGACTCGTCTGGCAGCCGATGTGACAGAGGACCTAAGGTTGTTCCTGACGTCCAGCGACGCCGACACTCCGTGGGCTAAAGCGAAGATCTTTAAGACTCGCATCCGCCGTAATATCAAGCTGGCAGAAGCACCCAGTTTCGGCCAGTCGATTTTCGACTACGCCAAAACCTGCCCCGGTGCTCGCGACTACGCGGAGCTCGGCGATGAGGTCCTCGCAATGGCTCAGGCGGCCGGATCGCCCCTACCGTTGCAGCAAAACGCGGCGTAGAGAATTCAGCGCCGGGTGACACCCGAAATTTGCCGGACTCTGCAAAATTCGCGCGGGGCTTCTGCCGCGAACCGGAAAACCGGCGTCGAAATTGCTATGCTCATCGGCCAGAGGTCGCCACTCGGGCGCCTCTTTCATTGCCAATCACGGTCATCAGTCTAAGAGGAACGTTATGTCCACCGGATTCGGAATTGTCGGAACCGGCATGATTTCGCACTTCCACGCGAAAGCCATCGCCGAAATTCCAGATGCCAGCGTCGTAGCCTGTTGCGACACGGTTGAAGAACGAGCTCAGGCGTTTGCGGCCGAATATGGCTGCAAAGCTTACACTGATGTCAACGAAATGCTGGCTGATAGCGATGTCGATATCGCCAACGTGTGTACCCCCAGTGGAGCTCACCGTGACCTGGCGGTCGCTGCAGCGAACGCCGGCAAGCACGTCGTAGTCGAAAAGCCGCTGGAGATTACGCTGGCTCGCTGCGACGACATCATCAACGCCTGCGAAAAGAACAACGTCCGTCTTTGTGCCATCTTCCCATCGCGGTTCACGCCTGTGAATCAGGCGTTGAAAGCGGCTGTCGACGGCGGTCGATTTGGCAAACTCACACTGGCAGACACATACGTCAAATGGTGGCGAACTCAGGAATACTACGACAGCGGCGGATGGCGCGGCACGTGGGAAATGGATGGCGGCGGCGCGTACATGAACCAGGCGATTCATCAGGTCGACCAGTTGTACTGGCTGATGGGTGACGTCGTCGAAGTGAACGGCATGACCGACACCGTGGCTCATGAACGCATCGAAGTCGAAGACGTTGGTGTCGCGACTCTACGATTCGCCAACGGAGCAATCGGCGTCATCGAAGCCACCACCAGTGCCTGGCCTGGCCTGCTGAAGAAGACCGAAATTCACGGCACCAAAGGCACGGCAATTATCGAACAGGACGACATCGTCCGCTGGGAATTCGAAGGCGAACAACCGTCTGATGCCGAGGTGCGTGAAAAGTTTGCTCCCGGATCAGCGAATACCGGCGGGGCGGCCGACCCGAAGGCGATTTCTCATACAGGCCACCGAGACCAGCTAGCCGACTTCGTGCAGGCCATTAAAAACGGCACGGCACCAATGGCGGATGGGATCGACGGTCGAAAGAGTGTTGAGATTATTCTGGCGATCTATCAGGCGGCCTGGACGAAGCAAACTGTAAAGCTGCCACTGGCAGGCGACCCGGTGCGGCCGAAGTAATCAGGTCGAGGGAACTCCGTGGCACTTATCGTTGCGGTCTTGCTATTACTGCTTATCCTTCGCGAACTTTCGGTGGGCACGGTACTCGCTCCAATTCCTCTTGCGATTCGCTTTTTATTGCAATTTCATGAGACGGCGATCGACCGCGAGACGCATCCGAAGTGGTTTTGGTTTTTCATCGGCCTCTAGGCTTGCTACGTGCTGATCGCGACTTTCATGGGATTGCGACCGGAAAACTGAACCTGACTGCTCCGATACAAAAAAAGAGCCGACTCCAGCGGAGTCGGCTCTTTTCGTTTTGACTGAGAAAAGGGGTGAGTAACCGGATTTGAACCGGCGACCTCCGGAATCACAATCCGGCGCTCTAACCAACTGAGCTATACCCACCAAAATGGCTGACAGTCTCTGCCAGCGGCCCGGAATGATATCTTCGGAAAATCAGGCATTCAAGTTCGCAATCAATTTTGACGCAGGATTGCCGCAGTCTGTAAATTTCTGCCTGCCCACTCATTCGCGGATGCGGCCTTCCATAGGTATTATCACCTGCATGAATCCAATCAAATTAGCGTACTGCAGAATTTTCGTTTCGCTCTCGGCCGCCATCATTGTCGTCGCGGGGGTGGGGACCGGCTTGTTTGCTCAACCGGCGAAGACAACGAAAATCGTACTCGCCGGCGATTCCACCGTGACGGACTCGTCAGGCTGGGGCGCTGGTTTCAGCAGTCTGCTTAGTGACGGTGCGGTATGTGTGAATCTCGCGGTCGGTGGCCGCAGTTCTCGCAGCTTTCGCACCGAAGGTTGGTGGCAAAAGTGTCTCGATGAAAAGCCTGACATCCTGCTGATCCAGTTTGGCCACAACGACCAACCGGGGAAAGGTGCGGCCCGCGAGTCAGCTGCAGAAACCGATTTTCGCGATCACTTGCGGCGATATGTCGACGAAGCTCGGCAAATTGGCTGCAAACCAGTCCTCATCACATCGCTGACACGACGACGCTGGGACGAAAACGGAAAGATCACGCCGACGCTCAGCGAATACGCCGCCGCGACGATTGTTGTGGCGAAGGAGAAGAACGTGCCGCTGCTGGATCTGCATCGCCTCAGCATTCAGCAGTGCAACGCCATTGGGCCGGAGGACTTCCAGGAATTCGAATCTAAGACAGACGATGGTTTCGATCACACCCATTTGAATGATGCCGGAGGCCTGCTGGTTGGAAAACTTGTCGCACGCGAATTGGTCAAAATCCTTCCCGAGTTTTCGCGATACGTCGACAGGGCCGAGCTGCATAATTTACCGCCTAAGTCTGCAGGAGCTGGCGGTGAATAGGAATCTCTTTACTCCAGTTCTTGCCCTTGCGTGTCTGCTGCTGTATTCGCAATCGTCTCGGGCAGCGGCCCCAAAACCCAACATCGTTGTCATTTTGGTAGACGACATGGGTTTCTCAGACATCGGTTGTTACGGCAGCGAGATTCCAACGCCCCACCTCGACAAGCTGGCAGCCGACGGGTTGAGGTTCACTCAGTTTTACAACACCGGCCGCTGCTGCCCCACTCGAGCCACTCTGCTGACCGGCTTGTATGCTCACCAAACGGGCATCGGCCACATGAACGGCGATTACGGAAAACCCGGCTACAAGGGATTTCTCAACGACCGCTGCGTGACGCTGGGCGACGTTGCTCGCAGCGCAGGGTACCGGACCGCCGCGAGCGGAAAATGGCATGTCGGCAGCAAAGAACGCGCTATGTGGCCGCGAGCTCGGGGCTTCGATCGTTTTTACGGAGTCCCCGAAGGTGGTGGGTTTTACTTTCAGGTCAAGCCGGGACGCACGATTGTGCTCGACGACGATGTGATTCATTCGGTCGATAAGCCGTTACCCGAGGGCTGGTATTCCACAGACGCATGGACAGAACACGGCCTGAAATTTATTGATGAAGCAGTCGCCGCCGAGAAACCCTTCCTGTTGTATCTGGCTCACAACGCGCCCCACTTTCCGTTGCAGGCGACGAAAGAAGACATCGACAAATTTCGCGGCAAGTATATGGACGGTTGGGAACAACTGTCGGCTTTGCGGCATCGACGACAAATTGAGATGGGGCTTGTCGACGAGATGTGGGCTAAAGCTGGACGGCCCCCAAAGGTGGCCGCCTGGGACAGCCTTGCAAGTGCGGATAAGCGACGGTTCGATCATCTGATGGCGGCTTATGCTGCCTGCGTGCATCGCATGGACCGCTCGATTGGCGATCTTGTTGCAGGGCTGAAGGCGAAGGGGCAGTTTGAGAACACGCTAATTCTGTTTATGAGTGACAATGGCGGCTGTGCGGAAAGCGGGCCGAACGGGAAAGACATCGGTGATCCCACAACTCCCGATTCCAATTGGTTCTGCGGCGAATCCTGGGCATGGATGCAGGACACCCCGTTCCGCAAGTACAAGCACTACAACCATGAAGGTGGCATCGCGACGCCGCTGATTGCTCATTGGCCAGACGGAATCGTTGCCCGAGGTGAATGGCGAAAACAGCCGACTCATCTAATCGACGTGATGGCCACGGTCGTCGATCTGACCGGCGCAACGTACCCGTCTCAACACAACGGCAAGAATATACGGCCGATGGAAGGGACCAGCCTGCGTCCTGCCTTCGCAGGTGATTCACTCGAACGCGACGCGCTTTATTGGGAACACGAAGGCAACGCGGCCGTCCGCAAGGGGGACTGGAAGCTCGTGCGACTGGGTAGCAAAGGAGCGTGGGAGCTTTACAACATGGCGAAGGATCGGACGGAGCAGAACGACCTCGCTATGGAACAGCCGGAACGTGTCCAGGACTTGTCGGCGTTGTGGCAGAATTGGGCGGACCGCTGCAATGTGGCTCCTGACGGACTTCCACTACGGAAGCAAAAGCTGCGAAAGAAGAAAAAGAAGAGGCCGGTCGCACCGAAATAGCCGTTGCGCCGGCAGTTGTTCGCCCGCCCCGATACGATAGAAATTCCTGAGTTGATCGAGTCCAATACCGACAGGCAGGCGCGTTGGTTGCTTTGGTCGATGTAATTTCCCCTGAAAGGCACTCCGATGTCGGAAGACGGTTCTGAATCTTCCCCCAAGAAAGAATCCGATCCGCGTAAAGCTCTCGCCCGCGATCTGTGGGAACGACTTGCGAAGAGTCGTCCGGGGCCGGACAACAAGGATCTGATTTACCTGTCTCGCTTTGTGCCGCTGCTGTCGAGTGCCGCTGTTAAGACATTGCTGGGGCGGAAGCTGGATTTGGAAGAACTGAAGGAACTGATTCAGCATGTTCCGAAAGCTCGCGAAGCCGCGACAAAAATCGCCATCAAGCAGCATTCGGATGAAATTACGGAAGAGGACCTTCGTTTCTTTTTCACTCAAACGAAGTCGGCAGAGATCGGCAAGTACCTGCTAAAAAAGCATCCCAACGACGCCAACCTGGGCCTTGTCGAGCGCACACTGGATGATCTGAAACCTGTCGTCGCCAAGATGCGGCAACAGGAACCGACTAAGACCATCATGCGAGAAATCGACCGCAAGCTATAGTCGGGATCGCTGGCCTGGCGACCACGAAGAAGCTGTGCCTCACCCAGCGCGCACGAAAAAAGGCCGAGACTAACGTCTTCGGCCTTTGTTTCGCTAACCGTGTCAGCAATGCAGTATTAGCTGCCGCAGCATGGAGCTGGTGCAGGGGCAGGGGCACAGCATGTTGGAGCCGGTGCACAGCATGGTTCCGGGCAGCAGCTGCCACGGTGCTTGTTGCGACGGCACTTCTTCATAAGTTTCTTCAGGAACCCACAACGCTTCTTGCCACAAGGGTCGCAGCAAGGTTCTGGTGGACAGCAAACAGGTTCAGGAGCACAGCAAACGGGCTGTGGTGCACAACATACAGGTTGAGGTGCACAGCACACTGGTTCAGGAGCACAGCAGGTTGGAGCTGGTTCGCAGCACGGTTCCGGGCAACATGGTTCGCAGCACGACTTCTTTTTGAAGCAATCAAACAGGCCTGCGTCTGCAGATTGAGGGGCAACAACGCCGCTAAGGACGGTGACGGCGAGGAGGGACAGTACACTTCTCATGGAACACTTCTCCGAAAACTTAAACTCTGAGAGAGAGACGGGGCACGCTTGTGCTCAACCAGTTAGTGCCAGTATTGAACACGGGTTGGGTTCGTGCGTGAATTGCTACCGAAAACGCATGCCAATCAGAACAATTCCTTAGACCGTGTTCCGGTCCATTCGGCTCCGTAGACTCCACTTGTCAGTGAATGCGATGCAGTTGAGGTGAGTCTGGGGGTTGCGCGGTGGTGATTAATGCCTTCGTCGTCCCGCCTAAATCGCACGTAACTAGCGCACAAAAAAAGAACGACCAGTGAAAACACTGGTCGTTCTTAGAGGGGCCGGTGGGATTCGAACCCACGAATACGGGATTTGCAATCCAGATACTGGTGCTGAACAGGGTGTGACCAGCCGTTGAGTGTAGGTTTTTTGCTGATTGTGAGGACTGCATGATGTGCGACGAATACCTGAATTTCTGTTCCAGACGCAACACTTGACACAACACCTCGGCTCCAGACTCACTAACTGCATGCGGCATTTGCGTAGCTGTCCATTTCAGCTTGGAGACTGGTCTTTTTCTGTCGGTTAGATTTTGATACGACAGGTGGATGGACACGGATGTCAGTCAGATCATCGCTGTGGAAGTGAAGCAGCTTGTGCTTAGCCTGCAGCGTGAGGTTGCGGAGCTGCGGGACGAGAACCGGCGGCTGCGTGATCGGATTGAAGAGCTCGAAGGTAAGAACCCCACAGAGCGACTCGACGAGGCGTTTTCGGTGACGGCGGAAGAGAGACGCCGCGCTGAAACGGGCCGCCGAAAAGGTCGCAAAAAACAATCCTCGGCGCGTCGCGGTCGTCGCACAACCGAGCAGAAAGCGGACAACGCCGAACGACGCGAACTCATTCTGCCGGAAGGTTACAACGTCGCAGAGTGCCGTTTCGTTCGGGAACGTTTCGTCTGGAGAGTGATCAACGGCCAAGCCGTGCAGGTCGTCTATGAAATCTATCACGGCCCCAACGGCGAGAAATCCGAAATTCCGGGCGTGTGGCCGCGGTCCGAATTCGGCATTGAAGTTCATATCGCGCTGGCTCGCATTGTGACCATCACGGGACTGTCGATCGACAAGACGTGTGCATTGATTGAATTCTTCTGGAATCTGCCGCTCGGCAAATCCCAGGCGGACGCTCTGTTGAATCAACTGGCACGGCGTTGGGAACAGGAATTCGAATCTCTGTGTGACCTGATGGCGTTCAGTGCGATTGTGCATGCAGACGAAACCAGTTGGAGTATCAACAGCGTGTGGGCTTTTTTGTCGGAGAAGGCGCGCGTGCTGATCTTCGGATGCCGCAAAGACGGCGACACACTGGCTCAGATCCTGTCGAAAGAATTGTTTGGAGGCGTGCTTGTTTCGGACGATGCGGCCGTGTACCGAGGTTTCAGTCACGCACAGAAATGCTGGGCTCACCTGCTGCGGAAGGCCATCCGTCTGACGCTGCTGAAGCCGGACAACGAAGAGTACCAGCGACTGCTCGACGGCCTGCTGGAAATTTTCTACGCGGCCAAACGCCACGCCGCCGATGGTCGTCTTGGCGATGCCGGTCGTGCGGCGAAGGTCGATGAACTTGATAACACGCTGGCGGCTCTGCTGGTGCGTTACTGCGCCGAGGATTCCGATGTTCGGGCGGCCGACTTCGGCAAGGATTTTGACAACCTGGTCTCAGAACTGATTCGGCTGATGACGGAAGAGGAGTTGTTTTGTTTTGTGACAAGCCCGGCCGCGCCAGCAACGAACAACGAAGCGGAACGCAGTCTTCGCGGCGCGGCCATGGACCGTCGCACAGGTCGAACGAGCAAAACATCGAAGGGAGCCCGTCGCCGCAGCATTCTTACAAGCGTCCTGGAATCGCTGAATCTCCATCTGAAAACACCAACGCTCAGTTCCGTGGTGGCCGAGGTCATGACGTGGCAGCAGGATGGATTCAGTCTGTTTGATCGACTGAAACTTGAAGTCGGCCTGACCTCCGCGCCGCCCGGTCAGTCGCGACTGTCCAAACTCGTCCCCGCCAACTGAACACCACACCTCACGCTGCGCACCACGCGGAAATGGACAGCTACGGCATTTGCTGTCAGGATAGAGCGTCAACGTGAAACTGATTTCCTTTGAGCGACGCTTGAATGGCTGAGGGGGATGCGATAATGTCTCGATTAAGCGGATAGTCAATTCTTACATTGCCACCAGTCTTGGAACTGCGCTGGCGTGATTGAGGAGAACTGTTCGTGAACGCAAAAACAAAACCCAATGCCCCCGCCCTGACAAAGGGCCAAATCCTTCGCGTTAAGGTTTTTCAAGAGCGAGCAGGGTTAGGAGACTGGGCTTGGAGAAAGCTTAGGAACGCAGCGACAGAAGCTGGCGTGGTCTTTTGGTACAAAGTTGGCAACGCTACTTTCGTAGACTGCGACCGCTTCGCCGAGTACCTCCAAAACAGCCGCAGCGAATAGCTCAGAAACGCGTGGCGATGAAATCGCGACTTGAAGAGCAGCCATCCTGAGTCGTCTGCCGCGCCGTTTCTTCATTCAGGATGTTCGGTTTTCAGGATTCTGAACGTGCCAACTCTGAACCCAATCTCGCGAGCGATTGCAGAACTCAAGAACAGCCTACCACGAATTCCGGTCACGATCTGCCGCAACTCGACCTACGCTTTTGCGGTGATCGCCTGCGAAGAATGCGGTGGGGTTTCAGAGATACGACTGCAGCAACACAAGGCTAGTGTGTTCGCAGATGTTGAGCTGAACGAGAACGCGGACTTCATGGAGATGCCCCAGCTTTGGCGTGATTGAATCAAAGCAAATCGGCACGCGTTCCCCGTGAATTGCTGCGCAAGATCAAAATCATAGACTCTTTAAAATGACGGATTACCCATATGAACCCAACGGCTACTAAATGCTGCTTCAGCTTAGACGCTATCAACAAGCACGCTGAAGGACACTGGCGTAAAATCCATACCAGCCTGACTCCACTTACGGAAACCCAACTCAACGGCGGCGATCACCCGTGTCCGGTTTGTGGGGGCGACGACCGCTTCAATGTTGCTCGCGACGGCGAGTACGAGCGAACGGGAAAAGTTTTCTGCAAAGATTGTGGACTTCATGGCCAACCTGGAATCGGTGTCGTCAAAGTATTCGGAAGTCAGCCCTGCAGCACGTTCCCCGAGGCGTGCTTCCAAGTCGGTACTTGGCTGATTGAGCATGGATTTGCAACTGAGAGCGATCTCATGCCGCGAACCAAGTCAGTCCTTTTGGGTAGCGCGACTCCGAAGCATTATGGTGAAACCCACGAACCGCATCCGACTGTTTCGAAGCAAAGCGATTCCGAAACCGACGTCGGTCAACAACTGCCGAAACCGCTTAAGAGCGATAAATACCCAGTGTTTGCAACCGCACGTGAAGCACTTGCAAGTTACTGTGAACTTCGCCCCGGCGACAGAACTCACAAATATCACTCAACGCCAGATTGTTGCCCGTTCGTGTTTTCCAGCCGCGTGCATGCCTCAGGGGAAGCGAAGAGGCTCGGTGCTGAGTCAGTCATTCGCCCCGTACACAAAACAGCGGATGGCTGGCAGGGTGGACTGCAGATGCGGTTGGGGCGGCCCCTCTATGCAAAATTTCCAAGACTTCTCAGCAGCCACCGTCGATCCATTGGTCAACCGGAACCGCCGAGAAGCTTCACATTCACCATGGAAGTCTCATTCCAGACGGTCCCCGACCTGGCGGATGCGACACAAGTCTTTATTTGCGAAGACGAGCGCGACTGCGAAGCGATTCTAACCCTTGGTTTGAACGCCACGACAACCGCTGGCGGGCAGTACGCAATTTGCATGACGGACCTACGCGAATTATCTGGCAAAGATCTGATCATCATTCCGAAGCACCATGAGCATCGCAACGCGTACGCTAAGAAGTTTCGCGGCGAGCTGATTAGGCAGCTTCCGGATACGCCAGTGCAAATAAAATGTCTCGTGGACGATGGCGATTTCAAATCAAGTCGCGGTGACGGCCCCGACGCCTGGCTTAAACACTACCTCCAGCAACTTGGCCTTCACGATGACGATGGCAACCTTGATACCGAGATGCTCACTGCGCTCTATGAGCAGCTCTTGAAGGTTATTGACGATCTACCAGATCGAGCCGGCGAACAAGCATTCGAGCCAGAAGAAATGGGCTCGGTTACTGTGCCCGCCGCCGACCCCACGAAAACTCTCCATCCAGGTCCAGTTGCCGCCATGCGTGCTGTCGCGTTCGGCCTCAAACGGAGCGGTATAACTACCACACAGCGAGAACCCGACCGTCATGATCTCTATTTTTCCGGACCAGAACAGCAGGAAGCAGAGCTGATTTTCGTCAGCATCCGATGGGATCTGACAGCCGAGGAAATCGCCTCCAGCAAAAATGGCAAGACGAAAGAAATTCGACAGGTGTGCAAAGTTGAAGGCGGCTGGCAGTGTCGAAATATGTATGACGCGGGTCGGCCACTCTTCAAACTATTCCAACCAATCAACGGGACATCTGTATTCGATAGCACCACTGCGTTCGTTTGCGAAGGTGAGCCCGCCTGTGAGGCACTCCGGTCAATCGAAGTATTGGCAACAAGTCTCAGCCAGGGGGCCGCCTCACCGCGCAAGACTGATTTGTCCCCGCTCAACGGCAAGACGGTTACCTGGCTGCCTGACCATGATGAGGCGGGTGAGAAGTTCGTTCGTGCCTGCCGCGACCAGATGAATGAGCAAGCACGGGACGCAACAGTGATCGTAAAGTGCCTCAGCGACGATCCTGACTTCGGAGCAGTCATCAAACCCGGCGACGACGCTGTCGACTTGCTGGAATTTCATAAAGACAAGACACCGGCTCAGCTGCGAAACATAATCGAGTCACTACCAGACCGCAGTGGTGAACCACGATTCTGGTCAACGGAGGACAAGCTTGCTCGGATCCCACTGCCCTCAGCCAAGAAGTTGACTGCTACGCGCCAGGATGAGCTGAACGAACTCTTGTGTACGTGCGATTTAGCCTCTGGTGACGCGAAGGTTCAAGCGGAGCTCGCTGTTTGTGCGTTTGCCATCAAGCACGGTGTCTCAAAGGAGGAAACCGAAGAACACTGGTCCAGCCATGGGGGTGGCACATCAACGGATCACTTCCACACGATTTGGGCCCAAGCCGCGAAGGCATTTCGCCAAAATGCCCTGGAAAAGCTCGAAGGGAAATCGAGCAGCAAACGCCAAGAGTCGTCTACCCGGATTTCCACACCAGCCGACGAACAGGGACCTACAAAAAACAATGCGAGCGAGAAGGATGATGCGAGCTCGATGGACTACGCCACCACCGGGATTGCATTTCTGACCATCAACTACCGACGCAAAATCGCCGCAAAGGAACATTACACACTTGTCCACTGGAACGGAAGTTTCCATGAATGGTCCGGTGCCTGGCGGCAAATCGAAGACGCCAAAATCGAGTCGGAGGTTTGGCACTACATTGATGAAACCTACGAGCGGTTCAGTGACAGTGATGTCCGCAATGTCGTCGCGGCTATCAGGCGAAAGTGCTACCAGTCGAACGAAATCAGCTACAACACGTGGTCCAGTGGTGTGGATCGAGGGTTCCGCATCGCTGTCGATGACGGAAGCTTGCTTGACCCTGCCCGTGGAACCATCGAGGCCCCTTCACACGATTGGTTCAGTCGAACGATTCTTCCCATCGCGTACGACAAAAATGCTAAGTGTGAGCTTTGGGAAAAGGTCCTCCTCCAGAACCTGGAGGGCGACATGGACCGCTACAAGCTGCTACAGGAATTTGCTGGCTACTGTCTTTGGTCGGAACTCACCTTTCAGAAGTTTCTGATTCTGCTTGGCGAAGGAGCCAACGGAAAATCAGTCTTCCTCGCCGGACTCAGTGCCCTGCTGGGCTTGGACAACATCAGTAACTGCAACCTGGAGTCACTTACGTCGAACCGATTTGCGACCGTCACAACGCTGGGATGTCTGGCGAACCTGAGCGCCGAAATCTCGAACGTCGATAGAGCCTCCGAGGGCGTACTCAAGCAGCTTTCGAGTGGTGACATCATGCCATTCGAGCAGAAGCACAAACCAATCGTCTACGCGAAGCCAACGGCAAAGCTCATTTTTTCGTGCAACGACATGCCCCGTTTCACGGACAAGAGTTTCGGTCTCTACCGCCGGATGATTGTAGTCCCGTTCAACCGAGAAGTTCCGGAGCATGAAAGGATCCATGACCTCGACAAACCCCACCGGTGGAAGGACGAACTGCCTGGAATGCTCAACTGGGCGATCGAGGGGCTACAACGGTTACTGGAACAAAAGCAATTCACGTATTCCGAAGTATGCCAGGCAGCGCTGACCGACTACAAATTCGAATCGAATCCCGCCGCAGCATTTCTTGAGGAACGGGTCACTCCCGACGGGCGGCCGAACGTGAGAATCCTCAAACAGGAATTATATAATGCTTATAGCAATTGGTGTGGGCACCACGGTCGTCGACGATTGGGTGACGGCGAATTCGCGAAAGAGGTCCGCCGCAAATTCAAGGTCAGTGACGCCCGACCAAGCATTGACGGACTGAGGCAACGTGTCTGGCGAGGCATTCGCATGCTCTCCCTGAAAGAGCAACGAGAGCGTCTGGATGACGAAGAAGCGGAATCGCAATTAGACCAGTTGCAGAGAGACCTCGACTGATGCATTCAACCTTCTCGAGTGGTCCAAGTGGTCCGGCCCGGTCCAAGGTACCAGAATCACCCTGGACCACATTTTCCCCTGCTTTTCTATTGGCGAAACACACTCCGGTCCAAGTGGTCCAGGGTAATTCAAGGTTAATTAATCGTTATAGATATGACACACGTATACACGTACACGCGTGCACGCGCGCGTACGCGTATATAAGAAGTAGTACGAAATCACCTGGACCACCTGGACCACTTTCACGCGACCAGTGTTTTCATTACTCAGATGCCGATTGCACCCTGGGACTACCTGCCGTGCAGTTGGACCGGCTGCCGTGTAGTTGGACCGGCTCAGCGGCAAACTGCTCTGGTAATGAAAGAATCGGATGAATGGGAGGTTTGGGGCGTGTTTGCAGAGTGCGAGATCTGCTGGCGCGATCCATTGCAAAAAATGTTTCAGCCTCTCCCCGCCCAAAAAATCGACTGCCGAGCTGGCATGCGGGTCGGCGCAAACTCAACCCCATCAGCACCTTGCCTTTAAAGTGGATTCGTTTATCCACTTTTACTGAGTAGGTGTAAATTTACCCACTCGCCGTATCCCAAAGGGGCCGAACCATGGATTTCGATAACACCTTTGACGCTCACCTCATGGAACTGCTGGAAACCGATTTCGGTCATGGGTTTAAACATCGCCATATGATGGAGTTCTGCTACCTGCTCGATCAGATTGTCCGACGCGGGCTGCCAATATCGATCAAACAACACACGACGGTCGACTTGACGCTCAAAACGAAAATTGCCGGTGCCCAATGCAAGTTCAGCGAGCGATCAAACGGCTACCTTCGCGAATTGTTCCGGATCGGCAGAAGCATATTTCCAAGCGATTTTAAGAATCAACTTATGGCTGAAGCCAAGGGGCGATTGGACGAATCCAGGTTTCAGCTAAACCGACTGATTGAAACTCGAGATGCGTGGAACGCGTACGAGCAGAATCGGCTTGCCATCGGAACTCTTCGGCGGAGGCGATGATTCAGGCCATCAATTCGCATGCAAGTATCGCTGAACAGTTCGTCGAGAAATCCCCAGTGCTATCGCAATCTCGGCATCCGACAAGCCTCGCGCTCGCAGTTCTTTCGCACGCTTCGGCTTGGCTTTCAAAGTGCCGCGTTTTCGGCCACTGTAGATACCGCGCTCCTTCGCTGCAGCGATGCCGGCCGCCTGCCTTTCCCGGATGGACTCGCGTTCCATCTCAGCAATTCCCAGCAAGACAGCAGCCAGCATCTTGCCGACCGCGCCGTTGAAATCGATTTGCTGGGTGACTGAGACAACTCGCAAGCCGCGATCGCACCAATCCGCCAAAGTGTTGATCCCGTCGCGCAGGTTGCGGCTGAGACGGTCGAGCTTCCACACCGCGATGGCATCGACCTCTCCATTGAAAACAGCACGTTGCAATCGTTCGAATGCAGGTCGATGCAGATCTTTGCCGCTCGCCTTGTCGACGAACCACTCAACCGAGTCTGCCGGAACCCCGTTACCATCAAGCCATCGCCGAAGCTCGCGTTCCTGGGCGGATGTGTTTTGGTCCGTGCTTGAAACTCGAACGTAAATTCCCCATCGCATTTTCGTTGTCTCCCCTGTTGCCAAAAACGGTGTACCTCAACTGGCACACCTTCCAGCAGCTAAAACGCCGGATGATTTCCAGCGGTTTTGGGACCGCCGAAGCCGGGACTCTTTTTGTCACAGGGCTGGCCGATAGCGGCGCACAAAAAAGCCCGCCACCAGTAATCGCCGGTGACGGGCTGCAAGTCGAATTGCAGGACCTCAGCAGCCCGCGAAACTCAGCGTCTGCGATTCCAGAATCTCAACCGCTTGCTCTGGCAGAAACTCGCCAGCGTCCAATCGGCTCAGCATTTTTCGTAGATTGAATTCGCATTGGGCAGCGAGGCGAACGTAGGCGACCAGCTCCTGGCCGGATTCGAGCCCTTCATCAACGGCAATCTGCATCGCCCTTTGGGCAAACAGCGTGGCGTATCGTTCGCCTTCCAGCTCAAAAACCGTACATCGGCTTTCGAGTGCGCCAGAATCGGCATCATCGAACAAACCAATCTGTTTCTGCCGAACACCTTGGGTGGTAAAGATCCACGCCTCGTGACTTCGAATGTCTTCGAGACAAGTCAGAAGCCTGCCAATGACGCGAGAATCCAATTTGTGGCATTCGTTAATGACGTGGACCTTGCCGGGTTTATTGCCAAGTAGAAGCTGGCCGCGCTTGCTGACGATGTCATCGATGCCGGACGTTGTCACCTTCGAGCCATCGATTTCAACAACATTATCCGGATCGCATATCTCACGAGCGAGGATGTACGCCACGGATGATTTTCCGACGCCGGATGGACCGGTGAATAGAAACGCCCGCCCACCGATATCCCCGGCAGTTGCCATGCGGATCAGCCTCAGCTTCATGCGAGCGTGGCCGACAACATCATCCCAACATTGGGGGCGGTACTTCGTGAACAAATTCATGGTGGTCTCCAGTCGGTGAGTTCGAACCGGCCCGGCGACGTTGCCTGGCCAACCGTCGAAACGTCGTGATGCCAGCGGTTGTCGGCGCATAAAAAAGCCCTGCCGCACCGAAGCACGACAGGGCCACCCCACGCGGAGACCAATCCGCAGGGTTGAGTCAAGTTGTCATGGAGCCGACGACGAGTGGTTGCTTTTCGGTTGAATCTTCCTTTGCTTCAAACTTCCTTCCGAGAATCATGTCGGCAGCTTTCTGAGCAGCACCGGCAGCGGAAGCGATCAGCCGTTTGTCTCCTTTCAGAACTCGAATCCAGCCATTCAGGTATGCTGCCGAATTCTCAATCGTGTCTGATTCAATTCCGCATTCCCCGCACAGGAACGCGGCACCGAGTTCAGCAATCAGTTCCTCTTTCGCATACGGATCCGTGCCGAATCCGCCAGACTCGAATCGGTTCAGGCGATCGGTGTGGCCCGTGCTATGAGCCAATTCGTGAAACAGCGTTGAGTAGTACTCCGCTGAAGCTTCGAACCGATCTCGATCAGGCATCAGCAAAGAGTCATCGGAAGGACAATAAGCCGCACGGTTTCCGCCGTGGTTAATCCGGTTCCGAAGCCCCGATGATTCGAGCCACGTGTCGGCAATGCGCTCGGCGTTCTCAATGGCCTCCCACTCGCTGGGTTCGTAAATGTCTGGCTCAGCTTTCAGTTTCGATTCATCGAGTTTCTTGCACTGCTCAACATTAAAAACGCGGTAGTACCGTAGCAGCGGAATTCTCTTCACCTCGCCAGTGTCCCCATCAGCTTTCTCCAGCCACTTCCAGAACACAACGAGTGACGACGACTCGCCTTTCTTCACTGTCCCTCCAGCATCCTTCGCTTGTTTGAACGTCAGCCAACGGTGGTCCTTGTAGCCGTTGCTGATCTTTGCAACTTCCAACAGGAACGGGTTGATGCCACGATAGTGCGAGCCGGTTCTGCCGTTGCAGGGATGCAGGTTTTGCCCCTTCCACGGTTTTCGCCACGGGACGGTTCCCCGTTCAAGTAACTCAACTACGCGGTCCGTCACCATTTCATAAACATCGACTTTCATCAGTGGTCTCCAGAGTGTTGGCAAAATGAAAAGACGACGACCGGAGCATTGCCAGCTACCCCGAATCGCCACCCAATAAAACGCCCTGATGAGAGCACCAGTCCTCACTCACCGAGGCGTGTCATCTGTTCGCAAATCGCCACTGCCGCCGGGACTGCGAACGCACCGCACGTTTGCAACTGATCAGGTGCAGAGCCGCCGTTCCGCAGCCACTGCTTCAAGTCTTCAGCCGCCTCGCCAACTTCATTCCAGTCGTTCAGCTCGAACGCTTCAGCCATTCGTCTGAAGCACGCCGTTGGGTCCATGTCTCGTCTCCTCGTTCTAAGGGGAGCAAGTCGCGCCTTATCGGCTCGCCAACTCCACTCCACTCCCTACCTCCCAGAAAATCCGGGGCGACGCTCGCCGCAGAAAAGCCGGACGTTCCGCCGACGAAAACGTGGTGAACGGTCACGCATAACATGGAAGTGAATCGGAATCGGGCGACAAACCGCCCTGGCTGGCGTTTACTGGGGCAGAGGCAACGCAGCGTGCGACGCCAACGACGAAACCCAAGCGGAGACCCGAACAATGACAACGAGACACGACCACCACTCGAGCGAAGGCAAAGAAGCTCTTGCGCATGCCTGCATTGCAGAGGCGAAACGACGCAAGCGGCCAGAGCTTGCGGGGGATTTCTACTGTCAAGCTGTTCACGAATCGCGTGAGGGAAGGCGAACCGGTTACAACGCGAAGCAGGTTGCGTGGCAAGCTGCCGGACACCTCTTGAAGAACATGAAAGCAGCGTGCGACCGGGCACCTGAGCACTTCGGCGGGGATGCATTGATCCCGATGACGGGAACAGACTACGGCGATACGTTCACGCGGCAGATGGAATTTGCGTTTGACTTGTCGCAGGCAATCGGCGAACGACTTGCCATACATCGAATGCAAACCGTTCTAGCGTTGCGTGCATTCATTCGTGAACCGCTGAAGGTATCACGAGCAAGTATGCCACCGAAGCAGCTCGACCGAGGCCCACTGGCTCGCCGCATCAAGTCGCGACGGGCAACGCTGATGGCAGCTTGAAGAATCGCAACGTCTCGACCGCAGGCGGACAGTTCCGCCAGCACCATTTTCTTAGTTCCCAATTCGGAATTCCAACCATGCAAACATACTCAGACGAACAATTCACAAGCTTGATCTCAAACGGCGCAGCGCCATCGGCCGTTATCCAGGCGGCTGGCGAAAATGTGCCCTTCGACGTCCTGCTTTCCTGGGCGAAATCTCGGGAGAACATCCCGCAGAAGATCGCAGGCTTCACGGCCGAGGCCAAGGCACGGAAGGCAGCCGCAGAGAACGCACCGGTCAAGCTCAGACCGGGTCGCGACGAAGGAGTCATATTGAAGGCAGGCAAGAATCGCGGAAAACCTGGCCAGGCAACTGGGGCAGTTCTGGAGATTGCCGGAGCCCCGCGAGTGTTCCTCGCATGCACGGCTGGGCAAGTGGCATCAGTCCTGGCGAATCCAATGCTGTCGCTCAAACTCGCCATAGAAATGGACCGAGGCGAACACGATGGTCGCGGCTACGTGCGAGACGCCGAATATTCAGCGCTCAGCAGCCTTGAGAAGCTCTGGACCACATACCAACCACTCAACGTTGAGACGCTTTTGCAGGCCGCACAGCAATCCCACAGCCCCCAGCATGAGGCATCAGCGGCGTCAGTCGGTCAAAGTGTCTCACAGGCAGCCTGACAAGCTGCGAAGTAACTCGGACGAACTCAGACACGGCAATCGGAAACGGTTGCCGTGTTTTCGCGTGCGCACTGCTGGAAATCGGAAACCAACAAGCCGAAGGCTGATTCATTGTGCAAACGAGCGAGCCCAATTCGCGCGTTCTTACCAGCCTGAACTCAAATCAAAGTTGTCGAAAGGGGGTGGCCCTTCCCCACTAAGCGCAGGATAGCTATTTACCTCGCTCGCCCGAAATTTTTCAGATTTCAAACACCTTACCCAATCATTGGGTAAGGTGGCCTGTCTGCTATTCGCGAGAGCGAATACATGGACTTTCATTGTCCGGAATTCCATTTGCGACAATGTCGCTTTACACGCTGGTGCTGTTGGGTACATGAATCGGCATCAGGTATGGATACGGAACTGCTCGATCGAGGTTACGGCGAAATATCTCGGCATTGATCTGGCCCAGGGCACACTGAAACTCGTGAATGATCTCCTCCAAATCTGGGTCGTTATCAGTGTCGAAGTCTTTGGGTTCGTAATAACCGAGGATGTCGTACTTTAGCGAGCTGAGAGCATACATGAGTCCGGTTTGGCGAAAACTGGCGTGCAGGTTGGGGAGAAAATTGTCGAACGGAAAATGAGGGTTGTCGCCCGTTGGGAACTCCTGAAACATGGAGAACGGCGCGTTGGCCACAAATCCGAAGTGGTCCCACTGGCTGAAATTCAGGGCTGCATGGAGTGGTCCCGATGACCAGATGATTCTCGTCAGCATTTTTGCCAGTGACTTTATGTCCTGAATTCGGTCGACGCCGTCAATGCGACCTTCGCCGGACAACTCACTAGTAAAGTTTTGCAACTCGATATCGTCGATGATTAGTTGATCATCTTGGTAGTAGTGCTCTACGTAGGCCAGTGTGAAATTTGTGATTGCGTCCCAGAGCAGCTTGCCATCATCTCGGTATGGATAGTCGACGTTTACATCCTGTGCGTCATCATCATCTTTTGACATCTGCCGTGTACGTACCTCCTCATCCCAGTCGGCGAGCACTTTGAAATCGTAGCTGCGTCTAGCGACCTCCAAAATTCCGTGAGAGCCTTCGACAAGTGGTGGTGCAAGTAGCTGGTCGATGTTGTCACCTTCGTTGAACAGAAACGCGTCTACTTGATCATTGATTGCCAGTAACATGCGGAGGTGTGGTCGTAGCAGAATCAGCACGGGATGGTCCGTGTGAAACGTTCGCTCCGCTGCCACTTTCACGGCTTCCAGAACGAAGTGGCACCGCATTGCATGGCTGTCCAGTTCATGAATCTGCGCGTCCGCGCTTTGCACTGCCAACTTGGCAATTGGCCAAAGCTTCGGATGCTTGGGTGTAATCACGTCAGCATTGACTCGTCGCTCGATTTGAATTCCAACTGGTCGCATCTGTCCATTCGTTCCACTGCCTTCCCAGTAGAACAGCGCAATAGGAGCTTCGAAATATTTGACGGCAGCAGGGATGATGGGGTTGATCTCAGGGATCGCCGAACTTAGTCCCATGCCGCTGAGTTCGGTAAAATCTGCAAGGATTTCGTAATCGCAAATGAATATGCGACCTTCGTCGATGGCCGGCTCAAGTTTTACGCCAATGACCTCAACAATATGTTCATCTTTGAAGGCGGTTTCCTTCAAGTCCTCAATCTTCTGCACGCGTTTAATGACCAACGGGTTGGCACCAGCCAATCGCTGTCGACCAAAGTAGGTGTCGTCCACATAATGCTCCACGCTGATCGGAGTGGGAATGTGAGTAAACATGTTGGAGATATCGAGCAGGCCCTGCGGACTGGTCAACTGACCGCCGAATACACCGGACACCAGATTTGCAACCTGCTCAACTTCTGCCACCAGTTCGTCAAACCTTTCCTGCCAGCGACCTGTCGGTTTGTCCAGTTCTGGCAGCAGGCCCTGACCGGACGGCCCTAGCCCGGAAATCTCACACAGAGAATGCACAAAACCGCCTCTGCGTGCGTAAGTCTTTTGTGAGAAGGATTTACGTCAACATCAGGAGGCGGTTTTGTGGTGACAGAGTGTAGCAGAGAGAAGTTGTTATTCGAGGGTCACGGTCGGCGAGAAGTTTGTGCCGCGTTTGATGGTGGAAAGATCACGTCAGATGGTGGCGGGTTGTTGTTGCGGGAAGTCGAAGAGCGGTTTGGTATCCTTCGATCGTTCACGGCGAGCTTTACGGATCATCGAAGTGAGCACAGTGAGTTCTCAGTCGAAGAACTGTTGCGGCAGCGAGTCATGGGAATCGCTCTGGGCTATGAAGATCTGAACGATCACGAGCAGTTGCGACATGATCCTCTGCTGGCTCTGATGTGCGGGCGACGAGATATCACCGGACAGGATCGTGCTGCCGAATGCAGCAAAGGTGTTCCGCTGGCCGGGAAGAGCACGCTCAATCGGTTGGAACTCACGCCGGTTGGGGCGACCAAAAACAGTCGCTACAAAAAGATCGTCGCCAGTGTTTCCACACTTCAGGATACTCTGGTCGATGTTTTCATTCGCATGCGAAGCAAGCAAGGTGTGCCGACGGAACTCGTGCTTGATCTCGACGCCACGGATGATCCGGTGCACGGCGATCAGCTCGGGAAATTTTTCCACGGCTACTACAAAAGCTACTGCTTTCTGCCGTTGTATACGTTCTGCGGCGGCTGGCCGCTCGGCGCCGTGCTGCGTCCTTCAAACATTGACGGCTGTGCGGGAACGGTGAAAGAACTCGAACGCATCGTTCCCAGGCTGCGAGCCGCATGGCCGAACGTTCGGATGATCGTTCGAGCGGACGGTGGTTTTTGTCGCGACAATATTCTCGCCTGGTGCGAGAAAAACCGTGTCGATTACATCATTGGCCTGGCAAAGAACAAGCGTCTTGTGAAGGCAATCGGGGGCGAACTTCAGCAGGCGAAGGTTCAGTTTGAAGCAACGGGCGAAGCGGCTCGGGTGTTCAAAGATTTTCGGTATCGCACGAAGGAGACATGGTCATGCGAACGCCGAGTCATCGGCAAAGCCGAACATCTTCGCAAAGGAGCCAACTCGCGTTTCGTCGTCACCAGTCTTTCGCTCGAACGCGTCGACGCACGTATGCTGTACGAAGATCGTTACTGCGCGCGGGGCGACATGGAAAACCGGATCAAGGAACAGCAGCTTTATCTGTTCGCGGATCGCACGAGCACTCACAACATGCGTTCGAATCAACTGCGGTTGCTGTTCTCGACGATGGCGTATTTGCTGCACCACGTGCTGCGGGAATTCGGCCTGGCGGGGACCGAGATGCAGAACGCTCAGGCGGGCACAATTCGTTCGAAGCTGCTGAAGATCGGCACGAAGATTCAGGTGAGCGTTCGGCGCGTGGTGATCAGCTTTTCCGAATCATATCCGTACCAGCCACTGTTCGAACGAGTCCTTGCTAATCTCCGCCGCCACAGACCGCAGGTCATGCAGGTCTGATTTCAGTGCGACAACATGAGATTCCTCAGCCGGCTTCGAAGATCGGTGACGCACCGCTGCGCGCGTCTGGAAATGTACGAAGCCACGATCCCAATTTCGGTCGAATGGGCCTCAGATTCATACCAGGATCTCAACGCCAACGAAATTCTACCACCGCCGCCTACTCAACCCCGATCGCGTGAGACATCCGGGCTAGCGGTTTCATCAATGCCAAACTCGGACTGGGAAGTGACAGGTGCCGCCATTGATATTTCTGGGCTTTGGCCAGCACTTGAGATTGACGTTGCGTGTCATTGTTTTCGGGTAGAGATGGCATGCAATAGCTCCTGAAGGATGAAGGCTCGAAATCGTCCTGCCATGTTCACCAGTAGCTGGATGGACAGATAGACGCCCTCTTCGGTGGATGGTGGCACAGGGAGTACCTGAGTACGTTTACCGCACACCCACCGGGATAGGGACAGCAAATTCGCGCCATTCTGCAAAGACTAGGAATAGCCTGAGCCACTTGAGTTTTATGGTTGTGATATCAAATCCCACCAACGACAATTGAGTGGAGCGGATAAGTTTTCCTTCGCAGCAGCATCACGTTTTCGTGTGATCTAATGGGAGTTCCGCTATGCCATACTGCACTCAGTCCACCGGTGGAAACATGCCCATGGGCGGGTCGCGAGATGCTCGTCCACGAATGAGTGGCCGTGGTCGTTCTGGGAAGGGTGGACTGTCAGTCTTCGAGCGACTTGGTGGAGCAGCGACTGGCACGCAGCAACCGGTTCCCCAATACAACAGTCAGGGCCACCGGCTCGCTGTTTCCGTGTATGGAGATCCGGGCGATCCTGATGGCGAGAATGCTGCGGGGGCCGTGCACAATTCACCTCGCGCATCCAGGCCATCCAGAAACGCGCCGTCACGACCGTACAGTTCGTCGGCCGTCCACGCGATGACTTCGATGCCGTTGGCCTTCGCACGATCGATCAGGTCCCGTGCAATTTGAGGTTTCGTCTGGAAGACGACATCGTCCGGCACGTGCGTTTTTTCGGCGCGCCGAATTGTTGGCCCATTCTCCGGGAAGGTAAAAACGCGCGTCCAACCGGCAATCGAAGCCCGGAGCCGAATTGGCCAAAGCCACGTTGTTGACGCAGTCTTCGATCTTTCCGCGGTTGCCGTAGTACTGTCGCTTAACGCCCGCTGTTTCACGACCACTTTTGGCGGTTCCCGTTTCGTCGATACAGCTGATCGCATCCGGATGAGCACGTTCGGTGGCGACGATTTGCTGACAGCGATCACGCAGCATCTGTTGATCCCAGACGATCGATTCGAGAAAACGCTGCAGCGTCCGCGGTGCCACGTTTTGATCCACAGCAATCGCTTCCGCATTCTTACGCTGCACGCCGGAAAGCAGCCCACGCACATAGATCTGCAACAGCGTTCGCCCTGCCGGGCAGGAGAAACGAGTCGGGAACTGGCCGAGCAATTTGCTCAGCTTTGCGATATCCTGCAGCGACATGGGACGACCAACCGTGGTTTCCTCGTGAAACATTTTAGCACACGAAGGGGCGTCCCTTTTTCGACTTCAAGTCAAGTGCGATAACTACCGCACAGCTGAAGACTTAAAGTCTTCAATCCAGCAGACGTGGCGCTGTCGAGCTAAGCTCACATGGAAATGTGTTCCCGGAGAGTGGTCATCATGAGAGTTTTGTTTTTGGCGCTGGCCCTGTTCGCAGGCAATCTGTCTGTCGTCGCGTTGGACGTTCGTCCTCCGAATATTGTTCTGCTTTGCACCGATGATCAGGGCTATTGGGACACGGGTGCGACGGGGAATCCGCACATCGAGACGCCGCAGATGGACCGCATTGCGTCCGAGGGCATGCAGTTGAATCGATACTACGCGGCTCCGGTTTGTGCACCGACTCGAGCGGGTTTGATGACCGGTCGGTACTACCTTCGCACCGGACTCTATAACACGCGATTCGGGGGCGATTCGCTGGGGCTGCAGGAAGTGACGTTGGCTCAGTTGCTGCAGAAAGCCGGTTATCGGACGGGGCTTTTTGGCAAATGGCATCTCGGGAAGTATCCCGACTACCAACCTCAGCGCCGCGGATTTGATGAATTCTTCGGTCACTATCATGGGCACATCGAGCGCTACGAGTTCCCCGATCAACTGCACCACAACGGCCAGCCGGTGGAAGCTCGAGGCTACGTTACGGATCTGTTCACCGACGCGGCCATCGACTTCATGGAAACCGTTGCGCCCACGCAACAGCCGTTCTTCTGCGCGGTAATGTACAACGCTCCGCACTCGCCGTGGGTCCTGGACACTTCGCACTACGGTCAGCCCGAAGGCGATCGGCTGCTGGATAAGTATCTGAAGAAGGGGCTGCCGCTGCGGGAAGCGAGAATTTACGCCTTGATTGAACGGGTCGATGTCAATCTCGGTCGCCTTCTGAGCAGTCTGGTTCGGCAGAAGCTGGCGGACGAAACGCTGGTTGTATTCACCAGCGATAACGGCGGCGTCAGCAAGTTCTGGAAGGGCGGTATGAACGGCCAAAAGGCCAGCACATACGAAGGCGGTGTGCGGGCTCCCTGCTTCGTTCGCTGGCCGAAGCACATCGAACCGGCCACAAAAAGTGATGCTCTGACTTCTCACATCGACTGGTTGCCTACGTTCTGCGAGCTTGCAGGCATCAAGGTGCCCGATGATCGCGCCGTCGACGGTCGCAGTTTGTTGCCAGTGCTGACCGGTCAGACAGAGCACCATCACAACTACGTGTACCACACGTGGGACCGGTACACGCCCAATCCTGATCGCCGCTGGGGCATCAGTGACGAACGGTGGAAACTGCTGGGGCTGTTCGGCAACAGTGCCACGCCGGACCCGACGAAGTGGCGGCTGTTCGATCTGCAGCAGGATCCGGGCGAAACCAAAAACGTAGCCGCCCGGCATCCGCAAATCGTTCAGCGGTTGCGAGAGGAGTTTGTGCGATGGTTCAACGACGTCACCGCCGGCCAGACGTACGAGCCGGTACCAATTCCCGTTGGAGATGCGGAACAACCCGTGACCAGTCTTTCTCCCAGCTGGGCGCAGTGGCACGGGAAGAATATTCACTACACGTTTGAAGGCTACGATTGGGACACGATCGACGGATGGAAGACGCCGGGCGAACGCGCCGAATGGCAGCTCGACATACAGCACTCAGGGCGATATCAGGTTCAGATCAGCTACGGGTGCCGTCCGCAGGACGCCGGAGGAGTCCTGCAGCTTAAGGTTGCCGGCCAGTCGCTGGACTTCCGGGTGACGCCGACTGCCACCGCCGACCAGTTTCGCTCCGAAACGATTGGCGTGTTCGACTTACCCGTCGGCCGAACAATACTTACGGCACGAGTCAAAACCTCTTCTGCTGGGGAATTAATGAATCTCCGCGAAATCCGTCTGGAAAGTCTCGGCGCCCATTGATCAGCTGCGGCGCGGACCGCAGAGCCCGCATGCGGCTGCCGATCTGATATTACGGCTCTGGTGCTCGTCATTTTGGCCGTCCGACGGCCGGGGCAACCAGACACGGCTAGAACTTTTCGACGGGACCGCCACGCAGTCGACCGTGTTCGAATCTCAAGTATCGGAAGAGGTTACATCAACTACGGTGTGTACGCCCCTGAAGGAGCGACTCAATTCCTACGATGCGTACGCCCCGTCAGTCGATGAAACCAAAGCAGATTCGGACGGACTTCCCAGTGCACAAGGACGGTTCGTCCTGAGCGCCCACAGAAAATCCCGCACGCTGTCCGTAAACCGTCAAAGCACGCGATCAATCTGACGACACAAATGCCCTGTCGCGCGGACTCGTTTCGATTTCTTTGACATTGGCGTCTCCTTAGTGCATTCTGAAGAGTAACTCCGAAGTCCACCGGTCATGCGCTAACGCACACCTACAACGACCACGCCTTGAAGAGCGGGTTTATGCTCTCCACGCGCCCACTTTCAGGCTGTCAAAGGAGGTGCCGGCCATCTCATGATCGGCTTTGAGCTTCTGCAACATTTCCTCTGCCGCTCGGCGAAACATCTGCTCGCGGCGGGTGCAGTCAACGCCCGGAAGACCGAAAAAGACCGCTGCTTTCGCATACCGCAGAAATTCGCGAAGCCTGCGGTCTTTTTGACTGCGGAGGACAGACCGTTTGTCAGCGCAAGTGTGTCCACATGTTGTTGTTGGACGCAGGGCATCACAAGCCGCTCGAACAACCGGAGAAAAGTGTCCGACGCGTAATATTCAGGGGTTGTGCCGTTCATGTCCAGCAACCGTTTGATCTCCGCGACGGCAGTTTCCAGTGCAGGCCGCCATAGTCCTTCTGACCATCTGTTTGCATTGGCAAGGGCAATCATAGGGGCACGTACGGCGTCGCTAATATTGAGGCCTCGCCCAAGATTCACACGAATCCGGCGGGGTGCTTCCATGTGGTGCATTTTAGGACGATGTCCATCTGGAAAATGTGTGGTTGCATCAGGGGCCATAAGGTTGGGATTGTGCTGCCGTCTGGGCATAGTCGGAATAGTGTATTCCATATAGATCCTTTGCGGAGGGCTTCGCAGCGCCGCATCTCGGAGGAATAGAAAGCTGTCTTCCTGAGCTTTCATTTTGCAAAGGCGACGAAATTCGAAACCGAATTCACTGTTGTCTGCCACGAGTTCCGTGACGCATCCGCAGCGCGATCGGTCGCAAGTACCTCGGCACGCTTTGCCTGCATTGAGCACTTAGCAAACCCCATCGTCCAGTCCAATTCCGCGGCGGCCTCAGGATGGACGGCTTGATACGTCACTGTTCCCGCTGCTTTGTCCCAGTCACGGAACACAATTTGATTTCGACAACACGGTGTCACGGAATGACTCGCCAATCTCAAATCCCTTCATGCCGAATTTCGTTGCTATCGAACCAGACAGTCATCTCCGGCACGTCTGTCGAGAAACAATAAATCTTTGGGCTGAGGAAATACGATCGTGTGCAACGTCTCGTTTGGGCGGCAAATTTGGATCAGACCGTCAACAGAATCGCCGTTGTCCACAAATGATCTCGCTGTCTTCCAGGCCGCTCGAGGTCAAGTGCTCTCTATTTCAAGACACACGGCTTCGGCCCCCCTTTGACATAGGGCTCCCACTTCCCGTGGTCCACCGGGCACCAAACATGCCTGCCGCTTGTCACGACTCGGCAGGCCGCAAAATGAAAAGTGGCATCGACGTAGGCAGGATTGTTAATGAATGCGCTAATTGGTGTATCTGTCGTCACCGTTAGAAATCTTCTGTCACCATTGGAATGATTCATCAGTTTCAAGCTGCGCTTCGGGTGCAGCATATAGTCCCAGATGGTCTCTCCACCGGTCCTTTCTTCCACCGGCGCGGGAAACTGCCGACTGTCAATCAACTGTGCATAATTATTGCCGACTGGGTAGCCATGGCTGGAGTAGAAACGCATCTTCTGGTTTGTCTTCAGTCTTACCATGGCGAACGGTGTTGGCCAGGAGCCATGTCCGGACAGTATGACGTGCGAGCGTGAAACCTTTTCAAAGTAGGACTTTTTCGCCGCAAAGGCCTGCTTCGCGCCGGGCGGCGGCCCCGGGGCTGTGACCGATGTTGCGGTGGCTGCAGTCGGTTTCGTAGCCAGACTTCCGATTGCTGCCTGAAGAGTTGCATCCGAAATGCCGTATGCTGCAGGGGCGACACCCGTTGTCCCCCCGGTCGGAATCGACGGGATAGGTCTGGGAGCCTGCAGTTGCAGGAGGTAATGGGCAATCCGTCTCTGTAGCTTCGATTCCGACCGCCGCTTGTAGGCAGCCTTCCAGCTCTTAGCGACGGCAGTTGACGGCGGTAATGTTGCAGCGAGTTTAGTCAAAATTAATCCTCGAATGGCATGCCGCTGAGACTTTGTTGTGCCGCCCCTGCCAAATCGAGAAAAACCCAGCGATAGTGCTTTGCTAATTGTCGCGGCACTGAAGATCGAATCTCCGTTGACGTAGTTGACCAGCAGTTGAACACTGACCTTCGATACGCCCGGTACGCCGGCTACATAATTCAATGTATCTTGAATGCGATCCTGGTCTGATTTACCCCACGACATAATTTGCTCCTGTGTGTTGATGGCCAGAACGGCCAACGAGAAAGAAAATGCACTTGACGGTCAAAATGATCACGAAATGATGGTAGTTGCTTGCTGCGAAACCCACTGCCGAGGCTCGATGCAGACGAATTCCGCATGGCTACAGCCAGAACGCCCATTCGGTGTTAACGGCGGTGTCTCGGCCCGCGTCACCTTCGAGTACGTCTCGCAGGTCGGGTTTATGCTCGCCACGCACCCACTTTCAGGCTGTCAAAGGTGCCAGGCAGCTCATGATCGGCTTTGAGCTTCTGCAACATTTCCTCTGCCGCTCGGCGAAACATCTGCTCGCGGCGGGTGCACTCAATGTCCGGAAGACCGAAAAAGACCGATGCTTTCGCATACCGCAGAAATTCGCGAAGCCTGAGGTCTTTTTTGACTGCGGAGGACAGACCGTTTGTCAGCGCAAGTGTGTCCACATGTTGTTGTTGGACGCAGGGCATCACAAGCCGCTCGAACAACTGCAGAAAAGCGTCCGACGCGTAATATTCACCGGTTGTGCCGTTCATGTCCAGCAACCGTTTGATATCCGCGACGGCAGTTTCCAGTGCAGGTCGCCATAATCCTTCTGACCATCTGTTTGCATTGGCAAGGGCAATCATAGGGGCACGTACGGCGTCGCTAATATTGAGGCCTCGCCCAAGATTCACGCGAACCCGGCGGGGTGTCGCCACGATGTGCGTTTTAGGACGATGTCCAAATGGAAACTGTGGGGTTGCATCATAGGCTTGAAGGTTGCCTGGGCGCGGCCCTGAGCCCAACGTCGGAATAATATATTCCAGATAGATTCTTTGCGGAGGCCTTCGCCGCACGACGTCGTGGAGGAACAGAAAATTGTCTTCCTGAAATTTCATTTTGCAAAGACGACGAAATTCGAAACCGAATTCACCGTTGTCTGCCACGAGTTCCGTGACGCTCTCAATTTTGAAATACTTGTTGCCAAACCGGATCATCTTGTGAGCCTTTCTTCTGACTTTTAAGTCTGCCCCGCAAGTTGTGCTGCGAGGCTTTACGACCATTGGTTCTCCGGCAACAACCAGAAACTAACACTCAACCTGTGAGATTCCGAAAAACTCTGGCGGCTGCCGGCTTTTTGCCGTGTGCCGAACATCGCTTTTGGGGAATCAGAGTGAGCAAACGGCCGCCAATTCTCGAACGTTGGATCGAAGCTGTCAGCGAGAATCCAATAAGCTGAACACCACAATCCCGTGGTCAGAGAGCTGTGATTTTGGCAGGAAAAGCAGGCCCGATCCGGATACCAGGTTCATTACGGTTTCGGTGACCAAAACCTCTGAGAATGCTGCGGTTTTCGACAACTCACCTGCCGTTTCGACAGCCGTTCCCTCAAGCGTCTGCTGGCCGATGTCACACATCCCCGTTTCGACTCCACAGCAAATGCTCATGTCTAATCGGTTGGCGAGTTCAACAATGGCGTTCGCCGCGCGAACGGCTCGGGCGGGGCCATCGAACGTCAAAATCGAAGCACGCTCGGCAATCGTCAGGTTCTCACCACGGAACAAATCTCGCTGATGCCGAAGCAGTGCACGGAAACGATCCTGCTCGACTTCTGAATCGGCTTCGCTGCGAATGTACAAGACCGTGGCTAACACCTTATCTTCGGCGGGAGCTTGTCGCATGCCTGTTAGAAATTCTTCGATGTGGTCCAACATGGTCTGTGAGTCGCCGACAAACGGCAGGTGATCGTCACCCGGAAGCTCCACGAACTTCGCTCCGGGAATTAAGTCCGCCATGTAGCGGCCTTCTTCTACTCTCAGACAGCGATCTCCTGACCTGTGAAGAACAAGAGTGGGCACTTGAATTGTGGGCAGAATCGGACGGATATCGATTTGGGCGTTCATTCGAGTCAGCGCCACCGCTGCGCCCGGGCTGGCTCCCATCCGTAGGTAAGTGGCCCACCACTTGCGGAATTCCTGATCGTTGGCTTTGCTGGGTGCGCGGTCTTCAATGCCAAGGGGGCCGCCCCAGTTGCTCGCGATTTCCTCGAAAAACAGATCCCGCTGTTCTGCGGTTGGTCCCCACGGATAGTCTTCCGCCCACAACCTGCGTGCGTAACAACCCATCATCGTGATGGCAATTGCCTTCTGCGGATACGTCGCCGCAAACAGAGCGCACAACGGCCCGCCTTCAGAGACTCCACACAAGACCGCGCGTTCTGATCCGGCAGCGTCCATGACAGCGCGGACATCGTCCATTCGAGTTTCCAGGGTTGGAAGCTTGTCGACCGGAACTCTGTCAGACAGCCCGGTACCTCGTTTGTCGAATAGAATCAATCGTGAGAAAGTAGCCAGCCGCGTAAGGAAAGTTGCGAACGCACGGTCTTTCCAAAACCATTCCAGGTGAGACACCCAGCCCATCACAAAGACCATGTCGATCGGACCGTCTCCGACCGTCTGCCATGCGATGTTGACATCCCCACTGCGCGCATAGCGAATCTCCGGGGCTTCCACGAGTTTGTCTTGCGACGATGGTGCCGTGACGGCAGTTTCCGGGACTCTGTCTGTGACGGCGGCTGTTGCATGTTTTTTCCACGTCGGCAGCGAACGCTTGTTTGCCAGCTCCTCCGCGACATCTTTGCTTGTTGGCCGATCGACAGGATTCTTGCTAAGGCAACGACCGATGAGCTGAATCAGCCACGGAGGGATTTCAGTGTTGCATTCTCCCAGACTCTTGGGAGACCGCGTCAGAATCGCAGCCATCACGTCGCTGGAAGTCTCCCCTACAAACGGTCGTTCCCCTGCCAGCATCAGGAATAGCACCGAACCATAACTGAACACGTCGCTGCTGATATCCGAATCCTGACCGCGCGCCTGCTCGGGTGACATGAAGCTAACCGTTCCGACGATTGAACCGGACTCAGAAATCGCAGTTTCATCGGTGGCAGTCGGGATCGACGAACGAGCCAGACCGAAATCGAGAATCTTAAGCAGGCCGTCATCGCGGATCATCACGTTGTCTGGCTTAAGATCGCGATGCACAATCCCGGCGGCATGAGCGGCGGCTAGCCCCTTTGCCAGTTGCCAGGCATAGTCCAATGCTTCATCCAGACTTAGGCTAAGAACGCGCAGCCGCTCTTTCAATGTGAGCCCCAGCACAAATTCCGTGGCAATAAACGGGGTTCCGTCGGACTCACCGATCTCATAAATCGTCAAAACGTTCGGATGGTTTAAAGAACCAGCAAGTCTTGCTTCACGACGAAAACGCTCCAGCCACTGAACATCGGACGCTCGATCCTGGGTTAGCAGTTTAATTGCAACATCGCGGCCAAGCTTGGGGTCCGTGGCTAGAAACACGATCCCCATCCCGCCTTGACCAATCTGCTCGCTCACTTCGAACCGCCCGATATAGTCACCCGCTGAATGCGAACGCTCACCAGTTAATGGGCGGAGCAGGTCACGCCCAACGTTTGTCGGATCGAGCGAGATCGACTTGTCATCCGGCATGAACTTCCGCCATCCGATGGCAGCAGTCGCCGTCAGGTTTTGCAAACGTTGTTGGCATACAACACAGTGGTTTAAGTGTCGCTCAATGTCGGCCGTTTCAAGTGGCGATTCAAGAAACTCACGGATTGCCGAATCGGGCAGACACCGTTGGAGCTCGGCTGCCATAAAATGATCCAAATAGTTGGTTGGTACCCGTCATTCGTGCGTCCTGGCGTCAAACTAACACTCAATTTGACTTTTCCACAGGATCCTGATCCAGCAATGCAGCCTCTTCGCTCAACATCCTGTCAACTCGCGATTTTGAGACGAAAACCGTCCCCACGGGAATTCCCAGTTGTTCTGCAGCCTCGGCTCCGCTCAGGTCTTCGAACGTCATCAGACGAAATGCTTCGAACGTCGTTTCTTTGACTCGCCCCCGGACACGTTGAATCGCAAGTTCCAGAATCTCGCGATTCGCTTCATCGTCGAGTTGTGAAAGCAGGTCGTCCTTCGCTTCAACCGTATCAAGTTTTGTTAGCAACTGCAGACTGCCCGGCACAGCCACGTTTCGGCTCATCGATCGCAGGTAGTCGGCCCACGCGCGCCACGCAATTGTTTTCAGCCAGCTACGAAACCGGCCTCCGTGGTCATATTCGAACGAACCCATCTGTTTGGCCAGTTGCAAAAGCACGTTCTGCATAACGTCTCTGGCGTCGGCCTCCTGCAGCCCCCACCGTCGGCACCACCCTTCAATGCGAGGACCGTATCTTTGAACAAAGCGGATCCATGCCTGGTGTTGCTGAACGTCATCCTTCAAGGCGCAAAGCAAGCTCAGGCTGGTTACCGAATCTGTTGAAGCGTCACGTCTCGTCATGATCTGATTGTACGCCAGGATCCTGCGTCAACATGCCTTACGGCAAAACATCGGAACACAAATATCAATTTTGCTTCCGAATGCTGAATACCCGCCGCCGTGGCCGGAAATTGTGTGTAAGTAGTCGGTTCAGACGGCGGGCCCGTCACCGGAGCCACCATCGCAGCCACAAAACGCCATTTCAATCCCGACTACCTTTCCGCAACATACAACCGCTCACCTCGCACCGGAACTCACCACGGACGACAACGGCAACTTCGTGTACCGGGGTCTATTCGTCGGAGCCTACACCTTTCAGATTGAAGCCGCCGGTTACGAATCGAACGAACTGCCACTCATTCCTGCAGGAAAGCACAGTTTGAAGATCGTTCTGACAAAGTTGCACTAATAATCCATGTGCTTATCCCCGAGTGGCGTCGAACAACCAACCTTCGGCTTCGGAAACCAATGACGTTTCCTTATGTGTTGCCGATGCTGGCAGAAGCCCCGGTTTTCCGGGGCTTCTGTTTTTGCCTGGCCTGGAGAATGCGTTGCCCAATGGCGGAGAATGCGTATTGGTGTGGGGGACTCGATCGGGATTTGATGCTTGGTCCGAGGCGATTTTCAGGTCGGCTTGATATGGCTCAATCTGTCATGAGAGTTCGGTAGTTGGCACACATTGAGTTGCCTTTCGTTGAGTATCATCAGGTGCAAACCGGACAGAGATTGAGTGATTGTTAGAGTGTGTGAGAACGAGTCGCGGTCGCTTCTCGCCGAGATGTGAATGTCGGCGTTCTGGCGAACGCAGCTACGGCAGATCATTTTCAAGCAGTTGCCCACGATTCCGTCGTTTGGCCGACGCCGCAGCCGAGCCTCCCCGTTGGCGTCGGATCAAACAACCAGGCCGCGCCGCTACCGGCCATTGCGGCGAGCGGCCAGTTCATCGAAGGGTGCCGACATCGAGTTGGTATTCGAGTTGTAAGATCCCTTTGCGGTTTGACGACCGATCGACTTGTAGAAGGCTTCCACGTCCGCAGCGGTATCCATATACTTCACCGTTCCGTCTGGGAAGAACGCGGTCGCACCGCCCCGGAAACCGGCGAACTGGTCCTGCGCTCCGTGCATCGCCCGCATGCGGTCGAGTTTCTTTTTCGAATTGATCACATTGCGGAACTGGGTTTCGTAGACACCGCTGATGTCGCTCACCATGTTTCCGTTGGACGCCCGCAGCGACACATTGCTGCCCATTGATTTTGTGGGAAAGACTCCCATCAAATCGTAGTCGCCGGTCAGCGGTTTCGGCGGCGGACCGCCATGAATGAACTGGCCGGGTTCCACCTTCCAGAAAGCGCCCGTCAGCGGCTGTTCCTCAACTTGGATCTTCCCTCCTTTGACAACCGTGCGCCGGGCGACTCCGTCCACGTCGACCACGTAGTAGCCTTCACGAATTGCAATCTCGAATTCCTGCTTTGTCTTTCCGGTCACCACGCCCGTCACGGAACTCGTGTTGGCTTTGATGCTTAGCGGTTTGGCCGGGCAGCCGCGTTCGATGAGCGGAATGCACTTCACGTTTGTGTTCCGCACAACCGCGATCAGTCGGGTTTCGCTCGCCGCATCCTGCATGGCTTTGAAGTGCGCGGGCGGCATGCCGGTAGCTCTGATGTAGGTCCGCCCGCGAGCGACGCGCGCGGTTGCTCGGCTCAGGAGTTCGCGGGCGCGCTTGACGGTTCGGCCTGTCAATGTCTTTCTGGTGCCGTGTTCCACCGCCCGGCGGCTCAGCGAAGCGACAGTCCTGCTGATCGCGGCTTTGCCAATGCTGGCGACGGCCCCTCCGACAGAAACCGCGTCCAGCAACCAGCAGTCCACGGCTTCCACGTATCCCGCAGAACTGCTCTCTATCACATTCAGAACTTCGCCGTCGATCGCAACCAACACGGTATAAACCATTTCATTGCTGGTGTGCAGCGGCCTCCATCCCTCCATGTCGTTCGTGTCGACGTAGACAGGAATCCCGTCATCCTGCAGCAGCGAAAGATCAGGGACAGCTTTCTCCGGGATAGACAACTGGCTGTTGTAGACGCGGACAACGTGGCCGACGACCATATAGTTGAGGTCCACAACAGGGGTGGCTCGCAGGCGGTCTCGTTGCGGAGTCAGAGTGCTGAACCTCAGTTCCCACGGAGTTGCGTTCGCGACGAAATCCTGATCAGCCTGCTCGATGATCGTGACTGCACGCAGCTTGTCGCCGACGAGTTGCAGGGCTTTGAACTTCGTTTGGTGGCCCTGGTACATCGGCTGCTGTGGCAGTTTCGGCTGCTTCCGCATCCGGTCCATGTGAGCCGTGTGCCGGGCCAGCGGATCAGTGGTCGTTTGCATTCCGGCGACTTCGCGTCGAACACTCCTGATATCCGGGAATGTTCGCTGGGATGGCCGAGGAGAGTTCGGCGTGTGGCAATTGGTTTGGCATTCGTTGCGATGTGCAACTCGTGCGAAGTTAAACAATTCGAATGTTCGATGTTTTCGGGCCTGAAGGTCCATTGATCTGCTCCTGAACTCGGTTCTAGTGGAAATTGATTTCGGCGAATCACCGTGAGTGTCATATGCGACGGCCCACGTTTGACGGCGGGAAGGTTACGGCCAGCGGCTGAGCGAGTCCCTGGCGACTTCTAAGCATTTGCTAAGATCCGTGCCGCTGGCCATTTTTCAGTCAGTGGCACGCAGGCACTCAACGTGCCCCGCGTACGGACCAGCAACGCGGTCGCGATCAGCAGCCTGGCCGTCGACCACGGGTAGGACGATACATCTGTCTTGCAGCGCGGCTCGGTATCGCCGGGCATCATCAGCGTTCGTCGGTCCGCGCGTCGGGATGGCAGTAGCAACTGGCGACCGGTTTCACGTCTGCGCGAGCCCATGCCTTTTGCACCTGCGGAGCCATCGCAACCGATTCGTCAACTTTCCCGGATCGCTCCAGCGCCTGCTGAAGTCCGAGCAGCGACCATGCGTTGTTGGGATGCTGTGTGAGATCTTCTCGGTACACGTCCGCCGCCTCCGAATGCCGACCATCCGCGAGCAGCAATGCTCCCAACGCATGGCGGACGGGCTGCATCCAGCCGGGTGGTTCGTCATAGCTGAGATTCTCTTCCAACTTGACGGCTTTCCGCAGCAGTTCGAATGCCCTGTCGGAGCGACCTTCACGGTAGGCCAGCTCACCCTCCGCCATCATCCGGGCAATTGCAATGACGTCGATCGCGCTGTTGTTGCCCATCAACCACTCGTCCGTTAACTCTGCTGAAACCTCATTCAGTAAGTCGATTTCTTGCTTGGCAGCGTCGGTGTTGCCCAACGCTGAATTGGCCAGAGATCGGGCGAAATGACGTTCGGCGCGACTGAACAACTGCCATTCCTCAGGCTTCCGTTCCGCCAGAATGTCACTCCACTTTCCGAAGCGGATCATCACATGCAGTGCCGTGGGCATGAAGCCGTCGGCGATGACCGCGTTCTCCCGGAGAAATTCGCGTGGCATGGTTCCGGCGATCTTGCGAGCGGCGTTGATGGCCGTTTCGTAGCGCCCTTCCATCATCGCGGCGTAGGCCAGAAAGTGGATGTTGTGCATGAAGTAGATGCTGTAGAACTCAGGCTCCGGTGCGTCCTCGAAATAGGCTTCGTCGGCGGCAATCGCTCGCTCATTTGCGTCTGCCGCATCGGCATACCGCCCCGTCCGAATGTAGATATGAGACGGCATATGAACCAGATGTCCCGATCCAGGTACGAGGTCTTTCAATCGCTCTGCCGCGCCCGTTCCTTTTTGAGGCCACGGCGATGCTTCAATGGCGTGGATATAGAAGTGATTCGCTCCGGGATGATGTGGCGTTATTGCCATCGTCCGTTCCAGAACAGCAACGATTTCCAGTGTTCGTCCCTTGGGAACTGCGTCTCCGGTCCACAGATCCCACGGCTGCAGATTCATCAGTGATTCGGCAAACAGCGCACCGACATCCGCGTCCTTGGGAAACCGGTGCCAGACCGATTCCATTGCATCCGCGTACGCCTGATCAAGCGGCAACCTGTCTTCCGGGACCGGCCATGCGTATCGCTGTCGCACGGCATTGACGAGCGCCCGCTCAATGGCGGATTCGTTATCCAGGGCCGCGACTGCTTTCCCGGCTGCCAGGTTCGCCAGCCGACTTTGCTCTTCGCCCATCATCGGGTTGTTGATGTGCAGCCCTCGAGCATAGGCCGAGCCCCACCAGGCCATTGCACAGGACGGATCGATTTTGGCGGCCTGTTCAAACGAGCGGATCGCTTCGTCGTGATTGAAGCCGTAGAGGAGTTGAATTCCCTGATTGAACCACAGCTGTGCTTCTGTGGAGCTGGTTGTCACCGGACGAGAATATCCTGCGAAGCCTGGATAGAGGTTCACTGGATGAGCTTGTTCGCGAGCGGGCGGCTGTTCAGTAACAACGCCGGTGATTTTTTCAGCAGACAATGAAACCAGCGTCGCTGTGACGCCAGCCGCAACGAAGCCGAAGAGTGCTGGTCGGGGCATGGATATTTCTTTCGCAATAATTATTGATAACCTGAACGGTGTCGTCGTCGGCTCCGCCTTCAATCAGGTCGTTGCGGTCACCGTTTCGCGCTGAACCTCCAATCTCCGGGAAACGCCTGACCCAATCCTTGCTCAGGCCAGGTAACGAGTGACCTGCAAATCCCTGATGATCCTGCTGGCGTCTCTCGATAACGCCGGCGATGCGACATGCGATGAAAGTTGCCAGTAGTACCCGGCAAACGTGATTTGTTGGTTGCGTCCGGTGAGGGCCGCATCGTGTTCGCGGCAATTGAACAATCCGGGTCCGTAACTAAAAGGTCTGCCGGACTTGTTTGCCGCGAACCCCGATGCGCCACCCCATGGACATGGCGGAAGTCGGTGACTGAGCTTCTACAGGCCGAACTCCAGTTCCGCGTCGATCCCGAAATCGCTGCCCAGGCCACCGAATACGATGTCGAATCCATCGCCTCCGTCGAGCACGTCGTCACCGGATTTGCCGAACAGCACGTCGTTGCCGGCGTCACCGGAGATGATGTCGTCTCCCCGTCCGCCGAAGATCACGTCGCGGCCGTCGCCCCCCGAGATCACGTCGTCACCGTCCCTGCCGGAGATGAAGTCGTTACCTTCTTCGCCAAGCAGCGTGTCGTTGCCGCCGCCTCCGATGATCACGTCATTTCCCGAACCGCCGCGGGCGACAAACTGCAGCGCCGCCGTGTTAGCTGCCGATCCGCGAATGACGTCACGCCCGTCCCCGCCATCCACGTCAACTGTTGTCAGGTCCGTGACTCCGTTCAGGTTGCCGACGTTGATGTTGCCGTTGCCGCCCAGTTCGTTGATGTCCAGCGTTTCCGTGCTGCCGATATCCAGAGTGAACGAAATCAGGTTCGTCCGTTGGAAGCGGACCCGGCTGCCGTTGCGATTGACTCGGAAACGGTCGCCCGCTCCGTCGGCTCCGTTGACCTGCACGGTGTCGTTTCCGGCTCCGCCTTCCATCAGGTCGTCATTGTCGCCGTTGTTCCAGATCAGCAGGTCGTCGCCGTCTTCGCCCAGCATGACGTCGTTGCCCTTGTTGCCGATCAGCGTGTCGTTGCCCGCTCCGCCGCGAAGAACGTCGTCGCCGTCACCGCCGATCAGCAGGTCGTTGCCTTCGCCGCCGTCCAGATCGAGGCTGATCAGACCGACCAGTCCAGTCGAGGCAGCGATCACTTCGTCACCACCCTGACCGTTGACATCGAGTTTCTCGGTCGTGCCAATGTCCAGCGTGAACGGAATCAGGTTATTGCGGTCGAACTGCACTCGCGAACCGTTCGGAGTGATGCTGAAGTCGTCGCCCGCTCCGTCAGCTCCATTGACCTGAACGGTGTCGTTGCCGGCTCCGCCTTCCATCAGGTCATCATTGTCGCCGTTGTTCCAGATCAGCAGATCGTCGCCGTCTTCACCAAGCATGACGTCGTTGCCCTTGCCGCCGACGAGTACGTCGTTGCCTTCGCCCCCGCGAAGAACATCGTCGCCGTCACCGCCAATCAGCACGTCGTTACCTTCACCGCCGTCGAGATCCAGTGCGATCAAGCCAACCAAGCCGGTTGCCCCGGCGATCCTGTCGTTGCCGCCCTGACCATTGACGTCCAGGTCTTCAACGGTGCCGACGTCCAGCGTGAACGGAATCAGGTTATTGCGGTTGAACTGCACTCGCGAACCGTTGGGAGCGATGCTGAAGTCGTCGCCCGCTCCGTCGGCTCCGTTGACCTGAACGGTGTCGTTGCCGGCTCCGCCTTCCATCAGGTCGTCGTTGTCGCCGTTGTTCCAGATCAGCAGGTCGTCGCCGTCTTCGCCCAGCATGACGTCGTTGCCTTTGTTGCCGATCAGCGTGTCGTTGCCCGCTCCGCCGCGGAGAACGTCGTCGCCGTCACCGCCGATCAGCAGGTCGTTGCCTTCGCCGCCGTCCAGATCGAGGCTGATCAGACCGACCAGTCCAGTCGAGGCAGCGATCACTTCGTCACCACCCTGACCGTTGACATCGAGTTTCTCGGTCGTGCCAATGTCCAGCGTGAACGGAATCAGGTTGTTGCGGTCGAACTGCACTCGCGAACCGTTCGGCGTGATGCTGAAGTCATCGCCTGCTCCGTCGGCACCGTTGACTTGGACGGTGTCGTTTCCGTCTCCGCCTTCCATCAGGTCGTCATTGTCGCCGTTGTTCCAGATCAGCAGGTCATCGCCGTCTTCGCCCAGCATGACATCGTTGCCTTTGTCGCCAACCAGCGTGTCATCGCCCGCTCCGCCAATCAGCACGTCGTCGCCTTCTCCACCGCGAAGGACGTCGGCCCCGCCACTACCGACCAGCGTGTCATTGCCGTCACCGCCGAGAAGGAAGTCAGCGCCATCACTGCCGATCAGCAGGTCGTTTCCGGCTCCTCCGTCGACTTCGACTCCGGGACCGACCACGGAATTGTCTATCAGGATGACATCGTTTCCGTCGTTACCGTCAACGTCGACCAGATGCGTGTTGGTTAGCGTCGGCACGTCGCCGGAGATCGCCACGCTGCCGCCATTGACCTGCAGATTGCCGTTCGTGTCGGCCGAAACGCCGATGAAATCGCCCTGGCTGTCGCTGGTGACGGCCAGAATTCCGGTCCCGGCATCGAACGCCGCAGCGACCGTTAGCAGAACCCGCGATTCCAGCGATTCGGACTGAATCTGAGAGGTCGGTCGACGGCTCTTACGACGATTCGGACGAAGAAGGTTGTGGTTTGTGAACAGGTTTCGAAAGTTAATGCGACGCATGGGGGTTGCCTTTAGTGCAAGATTGAAACACCATGGTCCGAACCAACATGGTTCGGACCTGCGAACTTAACCGGGAGCCTTCGTGTCCGACGGTGATCCGCCGCCGGACGCAGTCGTTTCGGCCAGTTGTTCGGCCAGAAACTCGTGCATTTCATCCAACTTTTCGAATGACCGATTTCTTCCGGACGCAACATGTTCGATGCGTCCTTCAAAACGGTCAGCCGCCGGGTTCGTTTCCGGCCCGAACTGAATGACAAAAGCTTTTTGGTATTGCTCGCGACTCATGGCAGGAACAATACGAGGCCGTTCTGAGCGAGTCCCAGGCGAGTTCTAATCAATTTCTAAGAAGTGAATTCCGCTGTTGTTTTATGAACCTGCCGCAATTCTCATCGCAAAGCGTTTCTCCATCGCGCGCCGGCATGCGTATATTGCCCCCCCTGCTTCGACCGGTTCGGCACCGGTCAGTTGCGATGACAGTTTCGTGCGGGCCAATTCGCACCAAATCAGCCGCCGAGCGACCGCTCGCGGAACAAAACCCTGCCAGAACCGGACGTTGGTGCGTTTCGGCTGATGGAGCAGACCGTGATTCAATTTGAAGACTTCCGCCTCGACGTTGAAGACGCTCAGCTTCTGCGCGGTGGAAAGCGGGTCGCACTCACACCGAAAGCCTTTGATGTGCTGGCTCGTCTGGCGACGAATGCCGGGCGGCTGATATCGAAAGAAGAGCTGCTGAATTCGCTGTGGGACGATGCTCTGGTTTCGGACGCATCACTCGTGGTCTGCATTCGAGAGATTCGAAAGAGGCTCGGTGACAATGCCAGGTCGCCGCAGTTTATCGAAACCGTTCACCGGCGAGGTTACCGCTTTATTGCGGATGTCAACGAAGCGGGCGGCGCAGAAGTTAAGCAGGACCAGGCTCCTCGTGCGGAAACCTCCGCCAGGGCGAGCGGAGAGCGTCAGCCTGGTGATAGCACGTCCCGCCACGCGACCACCCGCACCCGCGTCTCTTCGATCGTTGGTCGACAGGAAGAATTCGCCGAACTCGATCGAGTCTTCCGAGTGGCCGCATCCGGTCAGCGGCAGACTGTCTTCGTGGCCGGGGAACCGGGAGCCGGCAAGACGGCGTTCATCACAGACTTCATCGTACAGCACACGGACGAAAGTGTTCGCATCGCGGAAGGGCAATGCTTCGAACAGTTCGGCGAAGGTGAACCGTATCTGCCAGTCCTCGAAGCGCTCACACAACTCACGCAGCAGTCCGATGGCGATCGAATCATCGAAGCGATCACGCGGTTTGCGCCGACGTGGCTGACTCAGATGCCGTCGTTGCGAGGCCGGTTGCCGGCAGACGTGGCCGAATCCGACGCATTGGGTTCCAGCGCGACACGAATGCTGAGGGAGATGGCGGAAACGCTGGAAACACTCACCATCGAGACCCCGCTGATTCTGATTTTCGAAGATCTGCACTGGAGCGATTATTCAACGCTCGATCTGATTTCGTACATGGCCCGACGACGCCAACCCGCAAAGCTGCTGATCATCGGAACGTACCGTCCCGTTGAGATCATTCTGCGAAACCACGCGCTGAAGCCGGTCAAGCGAGAGCTGCTCTCGAAGCAGGCGTGTTGCGAAATTCCGTTGGCGTCAATTTCTGTCGAAGCCGTTTCGGAATACCTCACGAAACGCTTCCCGGAAATCGAAACCTCAAACGAGATTGCGGCCAGAATCCACCGTCGAACCGATGGCCATCCACTCTTTGTTGCCGAGTTGATCAGCTATCTCGCGGCGCATGATAAACTGATCCCGACAACTACTGACGTTGCGGACGCACCGCTGCCGGAAAATATCCGAGCGATGATCGACACGCAAATCGATCTGGTCGACGACGAACAACGAAAAATTCTGGAAGCCGGCAGCATCGCCGGCGTGGAATTTTCGGCAGCGGCGATTGCCGACGTGCTTGGTCAGCAGGTGTTGGATATTGAGGACCAACTGGATTCGCTCGCGGAACGACAGCAGTTGCTACAACCTGTTGATGATGGGCATTCTGTTGAAGCACCGTCGGCTCGTTACCGCTTCCGCCACGTGCTGTATCAGGAGGCGTTATACAAACGCTGCGCAGCCGGTCGCCGAATTCGCCTTCATCGTCGGCTGGGGGAAAGGCTTGAACAACGTCATGTTGAGCCTCCGCCTGAACTAGCCGCCCAACTGGCGATTCACTTCGAACGCGGCCATGTGCTCGATCGAGCTATCCATTTTCTTCGAATGGCGGCCGACCGCGCGACGCGCCACTACGCCAATCGCGAAGCCGCAGAATATGTCAGCCGAGCCATCGACCTGATTCGCCGAGATCCGTCACTCGCCGATCTGCGGCTGTCACTTTTTGAACAGCGAGGGCTGATTTATCGTTCCAGCGCAAACATCGCGGCAGCGGCGAAAGACTTCGAAGCGATGGCTCAGGAAGCCAGGCGACGGGGCAAGGTTGCAGAACAGGCAAACGCCCAGTTTTGTCTGGCGAGCGTGTTTTCGTGGGTTGACCGGCAGAAATGTCTCGACGCCGCAGTACGCGCCAACCAGCTTGCCGAACGGTTAGATAGCGGACTTCACCAAAAGCATCTGCGAGGCTGGTGGGCGTACTGGAATCTGCTGTGGGAAGGCTGGACTGAAGGAGATGCCGCCGCTTCCTCCGCCGCAATTTCCGCCGCCCGCAAGCTCAATGATCGGGAAATGCTCTGTCTGCACCTCAGCCGGTCGGGCTGCTTCCATCTTGTCCTGTCGGACTACGACACGGCCTGCCGCGCAACGGAAGAGGCCATGCAACTGGCGACGGAAATCGGCGACGCCTCGGAGTACCTGTTGGCCACCTTCTTCCGGGGGTGGGCGTGTCTGTACGACGGCCGCTGGGAGGAAATGGCTCGGCTGTTGTGGGACGGCCTGCAGATCGCCGAAACCAACGGGCACGACCGCTACGCGCTGCTGCTGCGGCTGCAAATGGCTCAGTTGTGCAACGAAGCCGGTGACTTCGACCACGCCGCAGAACTTGCCGAACGTTCGCTGAAGGAATCGCGGGAACTGGATCTCGGTTATGGTCAGTTGGTCAGCCCAATTCTGCTGGGAGTTGCGTATCTCGGCCAGGACAGGGCGGGCGAAGCGCTTGAACTGCTCGAACAGATTGTCCAACGGCTGGACAACGAACGTCTGCTCATGGACTGGATCTGGAAAATGCCGCTGCGCTACGCGACGGCTCGGTGCCATTTCAAGCTCGGAAATCTGGACGCCGTGCGCGACTACGCGGCGAAGCTTCGTCTGGCCGCATCGTTCCCGCGCGGCCAGACTCATGAAGCCCTGTCGCATCAACTATTGGCAGATGCTTCTCTGCGCCAAGGCGACTCAAAAGCAGCGCGGGCAGAGATCACTCGGGCGCTAAATATCGTCCAGACGACACGTCTGCCCCTGGCGGAATGGCGAATTCTACAAACTGCAGCAACTGCATTCGCAGATTCAGATCCCGAACGTTCGCAAGAGTGCGAACTCCAAAGCCAAAATGCCTTTTCTGGTCTCGTACAGGGCCTCAACGCAACATTCCCCAGCCTGCGACCGCCCGGCAATCGGTCGATCGAGAGATAGACTTTGCGCTCCACTCGTGAGTTTGCCGCGAGCGAACATCCAACGCAAACTGTATTGCAACAGGTCGTCATATTGATGGCAATCACCTCAGGCGTGGTAACTCATGAGGGCGCAACATTGGTCGCGAACTTTTTGGCGACATCGGACGGTTCGTCCTTACGCACGAACGACGATCGCCGTTGAACCTAGATTCGACGGAAATGCGGAGTCGAAATGACGACACCCACATTGTGCCTGAGCAGATTTGCAGACTGTTCTTTTAACCTCGGTTATGAAACATTGACGCAAACTAGCACGGTCCTGAACCGGCTGAGGTTTGTGCAGCTACTGCGTTTTCTCACGCTGCCGGTCTAACGCGGTTGTTCGAACTACTGCGGTTTTTGGTGCTCTTGATGCGACAAATTTTGCCGGGGACGTTCACTGCTGATCCGCGGGTTGTGCAAGTCGCTCGCTATGCGCCGCAGGCCGATCTGCACAGAATTAGTTGGCAACCTTTCCTTTGCGTGGGGTGTGCTGCGATGGTCAATCCAGCTATTATCGTATTCGCGCCCAAACTTGAATTTTGGCGGGGGAATAATGGAATCGGAAAGCAGATCGACAGGTTCGTTACTGGAAACGCTCTACACCGAGCTGCGGGAAATGGCGGCGGCTAAGATGCTTCGAGAGCGTCCTGGGCATTCGCTGCAGACCACGGCTCTGGTGCATGAAGTGTACTTAAAACTCAATCAAGAGCGATTGGCCGACGGCTGGGCCTCGCGGTCGCTCTTCTTGCGAGCCGCTGCCGATGCAATGCGGCGGATTCTGGTGGATCATGCCCGGGCAAGACTTAGCTTGAAATGAGGTGGTGATCGCCAGCAGCAGGAAGCCTTCGATGTGGCTATCGCGTTACCAATGCCGCCAGAGGATTTACTGGCTGTCCACGAAAGCCTCGACATGCTTGCCGAAGAAGACCCGGTCAAAGCGGAATTGGTCAAACTACGCGTTTTTGGCGGCCTCAATCACATCGAAGCGGCTCAGGCGTTGGATCTTCCGAAATCAACCGCCGATCGCTACTGGGCGTTCGCGAAAGCGCGACTTATGGCCCTGATGGCCCCCGATTGATTCTAAGAAGCCGACAGAAAAAATAGTTTCCAGCTAGTGAGGCGGATTCGTAGCCGTTTACGCCGGTACTGATGGACCGGTTTTCTCCACCGCCTATCACGCGCAGCACTGGCAGTGACATGAATCAGCATTTGAAGAATCTGGAAGACATCTTCTGGCAGGCCAGGAACCTCGATCCCGGTGAGGAACGGCAGGCTTTCATCCGCGACCTAGAAAGCGATGATGCGGAGTTAGCGGCTGAGTTGAAACAGTTGCTTGCTGATTATGCCAAATCGGATCAATTCTTTGGGGGCCTAAACGCGCTGGATGCCCAGGCAGATTTCCTCGCGGAAACCGCTGATTCAGCCGAGCCGACTGGTGATCTTCACGGCAGCCTGTCGAGTCTTCTGTCCGGGAGCAAAGTCGGTCCCTACAAGCTGCTGGAGCCGATTGGCGAGGGTGGCATGGGGCTGGTCTACCTGGCTCAGCAGTCCACGCCGGTTCGACGCAAAGTGGCGTTGAAAATCATCAAGCCGGGGATGGACAGCCGCCAGGTGATCGCCCGCTTTGAGGCGGAACGCCAGGCGCTGGCGATGATGGAGCATCCCAACATCGCCAAGGTACTCGACGCGGGAACGACCGACTCGGGCTTGCCGTATTTCGTTATGGAACTGGTCCGTGGGATCCCCATGACAGACTACTGCGATCGAGCAAAGATGCCGACTCGTGCCCGATTGGAATTGTTTCAGGATGTTTGTTCCGCCATCCAACACGCGCACAACAAGGGCGTGATTCACCGCGACATCAAACCCTCAAATATCCTGGTCACCGAGCAGGATGGAAGACCGCTCGTGAAAGTGATCGATTTTGGTGTCGCCAAAGCGTTGACCGATAACCTGACCGACAAGACGTTGTTCACCGGCATGTTCCAAATGCTGGGTACGCCGCTGTACATGAGCCCTGAGCAAGCGTCGCTTTCTAATGTCGATGTGGATACCCGTAGCGATGTTTATTCGTTGGGAGTGATGCTGTACGAATTGTTGTCCGGTTCGTTGCCAATCGGCCGTGACGAGGTGAAAGACCTCAGCGTTGAGGAATTGCGAAAGCGGATCTGCGACACCGAGCCGCCGCGGCCCAGCAAACGCTTAAGTACGCTGAAGGACGAGCGGGAAACGGTCGCCGAACGCCGTGGTGTCGACATAAAAGCCATCCATCGCTTGATTACGAATGAACTCGACTGGATCGCAATGAAGGCGCTCGAGAAAGATCGCAATCGCAGATATCAATCGGCACGAGAACTAGCGGAAGACATTGGCAGAAACTTGGAGGGAGAGGCGGTCGAGGCGTGTCCACCTTCGGCTAGTTATCGCTTGAGAAAGCTTGTCTCCAAAAACCGAGTGGCTGTTGCAGTCGTCATGACTGTTTTGTTGTCAGCAATTTCGATAGCGGGCGTAAGTGTTTGGCAGACCTACCGTGCTACGCTGGCCGAGAAAAAGGCCACCGATGAATCGGCCAGACTACAAGCCGTTGTCGATTTTTTAGTCGAGGATCTTTTGGGGTCTGCAGATCCAGAACGATCCGGTGGTTCAGACGTCACGGTGTCAGAAGTTATGGCAAATGCACGCGTAACGATCAATGACGCTTTTTCGCAAGATCCAGTTACAGGTGCGACAATGCGCCATACGCTGGCAAGGACGTATTTGCGATTGGGTGAGCACCAAGAAGCTGTTGATTTAGCAAGTGATGCTTCCACGATGTGGAAAGAAACGCGAGGTGATCAGAACGGACGAACGCTTGACTCTCTGAGCATCCTGGGAAAAGCTCTCTTCGCTTCCGGGGACAAGAAATGCATTGATGTGTTGCGAGAAGTCTTCGCTGCTCGTATGCAGATGGAGGGGGCCCAGAGCAGGGAGACACTGATCGCCCACATGAATCTTGCAGTCGCTCTGCTGAGTACCGACGACCGAGACGCGGCTGTAAGCGACTTGAGGGAAATCAGCTCAGATGCGGAGGAGTTATTCGGCAAACACGATTCGCTCACACTGGTAAGCAAATCAAATCTCGTTGAAGGCCTATACCTTCAAACGAAATACTTAGAGGCCAGTAGCCTGCTTTCCCAAATTCTTGCCAGCGTTCGAAACAATACTGATCGGAGAATCGACCTGGATTTGATGCACGTTCTTCGAAGCGTGGCGAAGCTACAAACCAAACTCGGACGATACGCCGAAGCAGAAGCAAATCTTAGAAGGGTAGTAGACGTACAAAGAAGAGTACTATCGTCGAGCCACCCCCAGCTTTATCTTTCGATCCGGCGACTGGCGGAATGCCTAAGCGAACAGCAAATCGGTGGAGAAAAAAAACCGAGTTACTGCAACTCCTGAAAGAATGGGAGGCGATAGCCACCGAACTCTACGGTGAAAACAGCGAAGCTGCCTGGCAGGCAAGGCTGTTTACTATCAACACAGACTGGAAGTCCGGCCCATTTACAAAAGAAGCTCGTGAGACGATTGTCGAGAGATTGACCGATATTCTAGAGCAGCCCGCGCAGGATTTGTCGCCAGGTTCGGGAGTCCGTTGCGAAGCCATGCAACTCAAGGCGTTTGTTCTCAATGACCTGCGGAGACATGATGAAGCCGTATCGCTTCACAGAGAGTTGGTCGCCGAGTTAGAGAAACGCTACCCTGAAAACCACGACCGAATCTTGCACGGACGGCATGACCTGGCATTTGCATTGATGAATGCTGGCAAGGAGGCGGATGCTGAGGACATCCTTCGCAGTGTTGTCGCACAAAGTAAGAACCTGCTTGGTGAAGACCACCCACGGACTTTAAGCGCGCTGAGGCAGCTAGGAAGAGCTTTGTTTCGGCAAAGGAAGTTGACTGAGGCTGCAGAGATTTACGAAGATGCGATCTTGATCCGCAAGAACTCTCCTCTCTACGTTTCGCAACCGATTGATATCCGTGATTATGGCACACTTGGAACTTGTTACGCAGGCACGGAGCAGTTCTCAAAGGCGGAAAAATACCTGCGAGCAGTAGTCGAGAATCCAGGAGTAAAGAAGTCGGCACGGTTTAGCCTAGCCTTAAACAACTACGTCGCATGCCTTCAAAAGCAGCGTAAATTCGATCAAGTGCTCGCGACCATAGAGCAATACTTGACACGAGAATTTTTGCTGGAGATCGAGAAGGTTCTCGATGAGCGTGACATCGAGCATGTCGATGTCTTTCTTCGCAATATGGGAAAGCTACTTTCCAAGGGCGCGTGGGACTTAGCGGTTGGTGAGGGCGTGTCGCCTGAAAGGTGGCTCCTTGCAATAGCTTATGGAGAACTCGCAACAAAGCTTAAGGAAGATCCTGGACATCTCAACAATTATGGCGTCGCTCTCTTCCAAAACGGTGACTACGTCAAAGCGATTGATGTCTTCGAAAAAGCGGACTCCATGATCGAAGGCGGCGACCGCGAGCATCGCATGTTTTTGGCAATGGCTCATTGGCATGTTGGCAATCACAAGGAAGCTCGAAAATTTTATGAACAGGGCTTCTGCTGGCAGGAAGAACAGAATGAGCTCGATGAAGTGCTACAGCGTTTCAGTAAAATGGCAGAGGAGCTGATGGAGTTCGAGCCTGGAGTGAATTCTAAATTATAGGCTGATTGAGCTCGCGGACGTTGCCGGATGTCCGTGATGCGACTGGTTCCCGGTCGGTGCATTTGTTGTGCTTCAAACCGTGGGTCTGCGACGCCACGGCTACCGTATGCGATCCTTCCGGGATCAAAACCGCCGCGCGATCCGATCGTTCCATGTTCGACAACACGCTTTACCCGCTACCCGAGCGGAAATCTGTTTGCAGATGGTCCACGCATGTTTTTCCTGACCGGGAACCGGTCGCAGACTGTAGCCGGGGGTAAGCGCAGCGCCACCGCCGGAACGTTCCCCTACACGCCCACCCCGACCCCGGAGGAGTCCCAGAATGCGCGGCGGGCGTTGAGGACGGCCGGTTAAGCAGCGTCACGTTTCGGCTCGGAATCAGAACGCGACGAACATTATGCAACCGATTCCCGATCGGAGGGCCCTTTTCGCGTTATTACCGTGGGTCTGCGACGCCACGGCTACCATCTGCAATCCTTTTCGGGACCAAAAGCTGGGTCTCCGGCATGTAGAAATAAATAAACCGAAAAACTTGATCGTTCTGGTGGGGCGGTTTCGCTCTGGTTTACGCCGAAGAGGGTGTGCAGGAGAAAAACACCACTTTAACAATAGCGGAGCAAGACAATGCTTTCCGGAATGAAGCGACTGTTCAAGAGAAGAGAAGCCAGATCGCGTTTAACCTCACGACGTCGACGGTTCGGGCAAAGCCTTGAACGACTGGAGTTGCGAGAATTATTGGCGGCTGACCTGGAGTTCTCGACTTTCTTTCCGTCGACCCCGATGGAAGATGGCGTGGCCGCGATCGCTCAGGATTCTGCGGGAAACGCCTACGTGTCAGATTATCGCTACGATGCGGTGACATTCGAGCTCGAAGGCAGCGTCAGCAAACTGTCACCCAGCGGATCACTCTTGTGGTCGCAGGAACTACCGGAATACGCGCTCGAGATTGCCGTCGACGATAGCGGTTTTGTCTACTTGGCTGCAGCAACGTCTCAGATCGATCTACCGACAACGGCTGACGCCCATCAGTTGGGACTGGCTGGTGGAACGGACTTCCACGTGATGGTGCTCGATGGCAACGCGATCGATGCCGATCCAGAAACGTTGTCAGAAAGCGAACTCGTCTACGCCAGCTACCTGGGTGGCACGGGGACTGAGGGTCAGAACTTTATTGGCTTGGCAACGGATGCTGACGGCGGAATCTACCTTGCCGGCGAAACCTACTCGACGGATTTCCCAGTTACCTCGCAAGCAGGCGTTGATTCCTCGCTGGGTGGAGACCGCGACGGTGTCGTTGCTCACTTCGCACGCCTATCTTCCGGCGACTATTCGCTCAGCATGTCCAGCTACCTCGGTGGGTCGGAGGGAGATCGAATCAATGACTTGGACCTCGATGCCAACGGAATCATTCACGTCGTTGGTTCCACTGGATCGGAGGATTACCCGCTCACGCCAAACGCGATACAGACGGAGAGCCCCCCCAATCCTATTTTTAACAGTATCGGATTCGTGACGCGACTGACCGCAGATGCGGAGATTACTTTCAGTACGTTTCTGGGTGGCGACAAAATCAGCGATGTGGTTGCCGACGCATCCGGGAATACTTATGTCGTGGGATCGGGTGGCCGTGAAGGTTTTCCAACGACACCCGGCGCATTCGCCCCGGAAGAGATTCTTGCCGAAGATAACGAAACACGTTTACGCGGTGACTTTGCGAGCAAGATCAGTCCTTCCGGCGAGCTGGAGTACTCTTCCTGGTTTCAATTGAGTCGAGATGTGCTGCAAATTGGGAACGATTCGATCGCGTTGGACGGCGATCGCGTTGTCATCACCGCCATGGATATTGGCGGAGTGGACCGAACAAGCTTTTTCATTCGCTTCGATTCTGATTTCTCTCGCTTGCTCGACTACACCGATGTCGATGAGCAGCTTGGAAACCTTTCGTGGATCACGTCGTCTGGAATCATCGACGGCTCACTCTACGTAGGTGGGGCAACCCAATCGGCTTCCTTTGCCACCACAACCAACGCGATTTACCCAAACAAGAATGACGGACTGGATGGCTTCGTGCGGCGGTACGACTTGGGTGAAAGCGCAGTGGGTAGTGTCAGCGATATCACTGTCTCGGAAGGCGGTGTTGCGACCGTGACCGTATCATTGGCCCAGCCTTGGCCGACGGACGTGGCCGTCGAGTACGACACGATTGAACTTGAAAGTCGCTTAAGGCCAGATGATTACGCGGTTGCCGGTGACGACTACGTCGCGACCAGCGGTACGTTGGTGATCCCGGCAGGATCGACCTCAGCATCAATCGACATCGATGTACTGGAGGACGCATTGCTCGACGCGAATGAGTACTTCACGGTCGCGCTGACCAACTTCGATGGCATCGGGCTCAATACGTCAAGGGTCAAGGTCAACATTGTCGACGACGATTTCTCGGCCTTGGACGACTTTGATAGTGGCGTTCCCGATGGCGGAACCGGGCCCTGGGCGAATGACTGGGACTTGACCGGCAACAGTGCGTTCACCAGTTCCAGCAGTCCAAATGACGGTAACCTGCACGCAATCGTCCAGCGTCGCGGCGTGCTGACTCGCCAACTCGATACGACAGGTGTCAGCAATCTTAACCTCTCGTTTGCCAGTAAGTTGCGGTCTTTTGAAAATAGCGATAACGCATACGTGCGTGTCAGTTCCGATGGGTCCAATTGGACGACGCTGAAATCCTTTGGCAACGGTGAAGACGACAACAACTATCGCGACTACAGCTACGACATTCCCTTCGAAGCCGACACGCTGTGGATCAAGTTTGAAGGCGACATGTCCAGCAGTCGCTGGGACTATTGGTACATCGATACGGTCTCCGTGACCGGCGAAATCATTCCAAGTGACCCACCGCCGAACGCCAGCCACGACTCTTTCGCAACCAACGAAGATGAGTCACTGACTGTCGGTGCTCCGGGCGTCCTCGCCAATGATACCGATCCGGAGGGACAGCCGCTCACCGCATCGCTGGTGACCGGACCGAGCAACGGCACTCTCACACTCAACGCGGACGGCTCTTTCGATTACGCGCCGGCACCGAACTTCCATGGCACCGACACGTTTGTCTACGTTGCCAGTGATGGCATCAGTGACTCATCGCCAGCGACCGTCACGATCGCGGTCACGGCGATCAACGACGCTCCGCAGGCTGCCGATGACTCGACCACGACCGGCGAAGATCAGCCGGTTGATATTGCCGTGCTACTGAACGATTCGGACGTCGATGGCAATAGCTTGACGATCGACTCGGCTCAAGACGGCAGTTTGGGTACTATCTCAATCAACGCCAATGGCACGTTGACTTACACTCCCGCGAGTGGCTTCTTTGGTAGCGATCAATTTACCTACACGATCAGCGACGGCAACGGTGGCCTGGACACCGCGAGCGTAATGGTGACGGTCGAAGAGCGGAATGATCCTCCGGTGGCGTCCGGTGATAGTGACGCGACTGCCGAAGACATGGCGGTGCTGATTGACGTGCTGGCCAACGATTCCGATCCAGACGGCGATACGCTCAGCATCCAATCGGTTTCCGAGGCAGCTTTCGGCACTGCGGTCATCGTCAACGGTCAAATCGAGTACACGCCAGGAACCAACTTTAACGGTAGCGATAGCTTCACCTACATGATCGTTGATACCGCAGGACAAACGGCGGTGGCAACCGTTGATGTCACTGTTACGCCGGTCAATGACGCACCGGCGGCCGGAGCGAATAGCTACTCGCTTAATCAGGACAGCACGCTGACGATTGACGCTCCTGGCATACTTGCTGACGATAGCGATATTGACGGTGACACGCTCACGGCGGCTCTCGGCTCCGGTCCAGCGACTGGTTCGCTGACTCTGAATGCAGACGGCTCGTTTGCATACACGCCTGACGCCGGTTTCGTTGGCAGCGACAGCTTTACCTATCACGCGGTCGACACCTCTGGTGCAGTCAGTGATCCGGTGACAGTTAGTTTGCAAGTGAACGCGGTTGTCGCCGGCCCGAATCTGTCGCACGGCAATCTCAGCAGCGTCACCAGTAGCTGGCAAACGGTCAGTCTTGGAACCTCGTACACTTCGGCAGTGATCGTGGCGACGCCGCGTTACAACGACGGTTCCGGTCCGGGCGTGGTTCGTATCAGCAACGTGACCGAAACGTCGTTTGATGTGCGAGTCGACAACGCTGGCTTGAGTCCCTTCAGTGGCGGAGTTCACTTCATCGCGGTGGAGGAAGGTGCTTACGATGTGCCGGGTGAGTACAAGTTGGAAGCGGTGAAGGTTGACTCTTCGGTGACCAGCGGCAAGATTGGCGGTTGGCAGGTCGGATCGCAGGGCTATCAGCAAGCCTACTCCAGCCCTGTTGTGGTCGGACAAGTCATGTCGGCCAACGACGAAGACTGGTCAGTCTTCTGGTCCAGTAGCAGCAGCCGCACCAGCCCGGCCAACTCCGGCTCGCTGAACATCGGCAAGCATGTCGCGGAAGACACCGATACCACGCGAGCCAACGAGACGCTGGGGTACTTTGTGATTGAGGCGACCAGCGGTGGCACCATCAACGGCCTTTCCTTCTCGGCCGGCGTCGGCGGCGACACGATTCGCGGTGTCGGCAATGGCACTTACCGCTACGGCAGCGTCACACCCGCCGGTGCCTCGACCGCCGTCTTGAGTTCCGCTGGTATGGACGGTGGCGATGGTGGTTGGGCCGCGTTGATGGGCACCAATCCGCTGCCGTCCAACGGTGGTTCGATCGACCTCGCAGTGGATGAAGATCAAATTCGTGATAGCGAGCGAAATCACACCACTGAACAAGTTGCCTACTTTGTTATTGGTGAAAGCGACGGTCAGGGCGCAGCGGCGGGTACGATGGCTCAACGTCAAATCACCGTCCACGATCCTCTGGATGTCAACGGTTTCAGTTACCCGATTGGCGCGATGCAAGTCATCAACCCTCTGAACGCCGACACAGCCACAGAAAAAGAGGACATGGCCCGAGACACCAGCGTTAACGAATCGCCGGTAATCAACAAGTTGAATGCCGCTTCAGAGTCGGTAGCCCGAAGCTCCAGCAACGCCCAAGCCATCGACGGCTACTTTGCGACCCTCGAAGACGATGAAGAAGAATTTCTCTTTGGCTTCGAGCTGATCTAAATAGCTTCTCATCACATTGAGAGCGCTCATGCTGCGATTGGATATTTGACTGTTGTTTTGACTTCAAAGAATCTTTGAGTGTCGAACCAATCATAGACGTGCTCGACGAGTTCTTCGATGCCATCGCATTTGTGGTTGCGAGTGACGACTTCGTGCATATGCCACCAGACTCGTTCGATGGGGTTTGTTTCCGGAGCATAAGCGGGCAAAAAATGAATCGTGATTCGGTGTCTCCAGCGATAAAGGTATTCGCACACAACCCGACTGGAATGGAACGATGCGTTGTTACAGATCACGTGGATGTGTCGATAGCCCCGGAGTTGTCGACGAAGATCATCCAGGTGCTGTACGAAGAATTCCGAGTTTCGTCGTCGACAAGCCAGTGAGACAAACAGCCGACCGGTACGCCACGACAGCGAACCGTAAACGTAGCGTTTAATGTTGTTGCCCGGTGTGGGAACGGTGATCTGCTGGCCTTTGCGCCCCCATGCCGCACCGATTTTTGGATTCAGATTGATGTCTACTTCGTCCTGAAAAACGGCCGTCTCATTCAATGGTAACTTTCGCAGCAGACCACGTATTTTCCGCACTTTTCCGTCGTATTCGTCATCACGCAGCCCGAGGATCGGTCGTGGACGATTCCACGCGTAGCCGTCTCGCTTCATCCATCGTCGAACCGTTTCCGTGCTGACACGCACAGGATTTTTGTGGTTCCACGCCAGCATGTTGGCGATCAGTTCGCACGTCCATCGGCTGCGAAAGTAACCATAGTCCTGAGGTGTCGTCGTATCGAGCCACCTCCGCGCTTTACCCACCCACTTGGGTGTTGGAGACTTCTTTTTGACCGTTCCACTGAGGCCTTCAATTCCGTCTTTTCGAAAAATGTTCAGAGTCCGACTCACGAAATTATTGCTGGAGAATGTGATTCGGACGATCGTTCTCCACGAATAGTTTTCGGCAGCCAGCAGCACGACGTGTGCTCGCCGAGACAGGCTTGCATTCTTTCCATTTCGATACAGAGCCAACAGGACCTTGCGGTCTGAACGCGAAAGATCGATACTGCCATCCATGGCCTGACCTCCTGAGTTCTGTTTTTGGTTTGCACCTTGAACTCTAAGGTCAGGCCTTTCTTCTCAACAACAGCGCTCTCATTAGCATGCGGAGCTATTTAGTACACCAGCAACCATAAGGCCCGTTTTCACAAGCCGGCAGCCATGAGTCTGTCGGCTCCTTTTTTTCAGCTCCGCACCGGGTGCAATCCCCCGTCACTGTTCGACTGTCTTCGAACTCGCCAAAGTTCGGATCATTCGACCGGAGATGGCCAAGCCGTCAATTCGTATCGGTGATTCAACTGACACACACCGAAGCAAATTGAGAAATTGATTCACGGGTATCCAAGACCTACATGCTTGCATTGTCAATTTGATGCATGGGCGACTCGGGAGTCGCGCTGCGGTGGGCGTGACCTTTGTCGCCAAGTCGGATTGCCATCGGACGGTTCGACCTGAGCGAAACGACTCTTCGCGACCGGTCCAAATTTTTGAATTTCTTCATGGGCCTCAGGAAGTTGGCGGGACTCTTGGTTGTACTTTTGTTCCGGGCAATGCCGAAGGCCTTGGTGGGTTTCGCAACAAACACACCGGTTCAATCAATCCCTGCTAAGATTCTACAGGCCGGTACCGTAGCCTGTGATAAGGTCGTAGTGTTCGTCCGGCGTGGAAGTCAGCAGTCGGATCACGTCTCCATGTCCGTAGCGCAAAGCGTTCTTCTTACCGGTGGCTGCGATTTCCGCCAGATCCTGTTTCAATAATGCGGTGCCTCGACCAAAGTCGACAAGCAGCCATGCCTGCAACCATTGGTCGTACAATGACAGCCCGCCAGCGCTTTTGGGAATTTGATCCTGTTGCTCATTGACCAGCAGCAACAGTTCTCGCGCGGCAAACTGGTCGGCGATGGCCAATATGCGAGCGGTGCTGATGGCGGACTTCAGCCGATCCTGAGCGGAAGTCACTCGGCCCTTCACGCGACATGCCAGTCGCACATGCCAGATGACGCTCTCCATGTCCGGGTAGTCCACCTGTTTCGCCTGGCACGCCAATGCTGCAGCAAACGGTCCTCCACCGCCGTAGTTCGTCCATGACGTAAATGCGTCGTTTGCACGGCGATGCACTTCCAGTGCTTCGCCGATAAGTTGCCAGGCTCTCTGTTTGTCAGTCTTTCCGACGACCACCGCCAGTCGCCCCAGCGACTGAGACCGATTGTCAGCCTCTTCACAGCTTTGCGCAATTTTGGCTGAGTCTCGGAAGATCAGTTCTGCTGCGGGGAGGAATCGCCTTGCAGATCGTGTCGAAATTCGCCTTCAACAGCGGCCAGCGGCCTCTCTTTGTCACTCAAAGTCATTGCGTGAATTCTCGCACGCGTCATGTAGAATTTGAGTCGTATTTCTGTGCCGAACAGTCGTCGCAAATCGGTGTGCTTTCGCCACTGGACCGGATGGTCGAGGGCGTCGCCCTGAATCGGGCGAGCATCGGATTGCTTGTAGCCGGTAATGGGCTGCCAGTCACGCGTCAACAGTTCCACGTGGATCGCCCCCTTCTGCCATGTGGCGGCGTTCACGTACAGGTGGGGCTGTTGGACCACGAACGGTTTCGTGATGACACGACATGGCCCACGATCGAGGTCGCTGGTTTCCAAAGAAACAAATCGATCGCGTTTGAACGTCGCCAGAGCCGCACCGCCGGTGAGTTCGTCGGGCTCGTAGTGGGCCCGATTCGCATCGTGTGGGTAGTTGATTGCGGCGTAATAAAAGTAGGTCGTGTCGTTCACCACGATCGGCCGGGGCTGTGAACACCCCATCGCCATGTAGTCGTAATAACCCAGCTGCCCGGAGGGAATAAATGGCTGGCCCCGACACACTCGATTAAAATGAATCCCGTCGCGACTCGTGACAAGATGAACGTTGATCGGCTGCGGACGGCGCAGATAATAGACGCTCATGTAGCCGACATAGATATCACCGTACTTGTGACAGGAAAATTGATAAAGTTCGGTATCCGGCGGATCGTCAGCGTCCATCGCAAGGATGAACTGATGTTTCTTCCACCCCCGCAGATCATCGCTCTCGGCGTACGCATAGGAGCGGTAGTATCGATCTTCCCGGCCTCGATTAAGGTCGCTCTCGTCGGCAATCAGATGTTCGCTGAATTCGGGAACCACGCGACGATACAGGGCCCACTTGTTTCTTGCGTCGTCGAACATAACGTGCATCAGGCAATCGTCTCCTGTGCCGGCAACGTCGTGTGGCGTCTGCCAAAACGGGCTGCTTGCGCAAGACCAGTGAATGCCGTCGGGGGAAGTGACGATGTGAGCTCCCCGCCGATGATCCTGCACAATTGCCAGGCCGACGAATTTTTCGGATGCGTCCCGCGGATTGGGATGTCTGTTGACGGCCCAGAAGAATGCCTTCTTACCCTGAGGTTTCATCGGGCTGACTGGGACGATGTATTTCTCTGGTCCATATGAAAACGGCGTGACCGACGACAAGGCCATGTCGCTCGTAAAAATAACGTTGTGGTCGCGCCGACCGGCAACTTCCATGACGCCCAGGTCCGGTTTGTCCCAGTGGACGCCATCTTTCGAAGTGAAGTACAGCATGTACGCCGCGTTGTCCGCCACACGACCTGATTTCCAGTCACAGCCGGCCCTGGCCCACATTTTGAAGAGTTTGTCCTCTTGATCGTACATCGTTGTGTAGGGCTGAATGTAATCGCCATCACACCAGCGTTCGCAGCGGACAACGGGATTGAGCAGATGTTTTTTGGGCGGATGAAGTTTCCGTGAAACGCCTGGCGTGACCTCGATCAGTTTGTTGTCGAGAAACAGCTCCGTTGTGAAAGTGACTTGCTGCTGGTCCAAATGGCTGGCGGAAGGATGCGAGGTTGCCGGTTGCGCGGACGCTTTTTCGGCCGCAAGCATCCCGGCACCCGTAGCACCAGCGATCTTGAAAAACTGGCGACGGTCGGCTTCCATGTTGCGGTCCTTGTTTTGGTCAGGTCGAGGTAGTCAGAATTCAGAAAAAACTGAGGCAACAAAACGGACTTCGCTTTTATGTGCCTGCAGATCGAAGTTTAGTGTATGGCCGTTGAAAATTACTCGCAAACCGCCAGAAGCGGTGTAATACGCATAGCGTTGAAACGTAACCGCACGGTGATGGGTTCGAGCTATGTTACGAATAGTCCTGTTGTCACGACGCCAAACGTCACACGAGCATCATCAGATTGGCTGCTGCGTTCTCTGAACCTGCGACCGCACTGCGACTGCTGCGAGCTGAAACCACGACGATCCCGCAAACGACGGCTCAACTGCCTTTTTGAATCGGTAGCGGCACCGGTGCTTAAGCGGGGGCACCAAAGCAGGTCGCTACCGGTGGTTTTCCTCGGGCGGTCGTGTGACGGGAGAGCCTCTTGGCAATGTTTGAGGCTTTCAGCGAATTCCGATTGTCACGCTACGTGGTGGACTTCTTCATGGTTTCCTGTCCGAAAACGAGCACATGGCCGCTTGGGTCCAGCATTTCGAATTCCGTCATCCCATAGAATCGAGCCGTCAGATCCGACGCCGTCAAGCCGCTCCGACGGATCTGTGCATGAAGGCTCTCAACGTCTTCGGGATAGAAGTAGTACATCGCCTGAGAATAGCGTCCGTTGCTCTTTAGTGGCTCCGAAATGTACCCAGGACTTGCCAACATCAATTGGACACTTCCATTATTCAGCGACGCCCATCCGGTTTTGCCGACTGTGTCCATGCGATTCACGACAGAGAAGCCGAGGACACTTTTGTAAAACTCGATGGATTCCTGCACATCGTCGCAGATCAACATCGCAACCATGTCTTTCATCGTGGTGACCATTTCATTCTCCCAGTTTCTTTTCAGTGGCCGCGTTTAGTAGACGTATGATTCCCTGGTTGTCCGACCTCTTCGCATAGTCGAGTGCCGAGTGTCCGTTTTCGTTTCGCAGCGTCGGATCTGCCTGAAATTCGAGCAACAGCTCAGCCATTTCGGTGTCGCCTTTGAAAGCCGTGAACCGCAATGCTCCTCCACTGCCATGTGGTGCGTCTGCCAGCGTGGGGTCCGCCTCGAGTAACTGTCGTACAACCCGGTATCTGCGCAGTTCTACCGCGTCGAGAATGTCGACTGCGGAGTTTTCAAACAGCCATTCGGTCAGGCTATCCTGGTTGCCGCCATCCGCCCACCCGATAGCCGTCGACTCCCACATCTCATCCCGAAGCGTTGGGTCTGCACCGTGCTGCAGGAGCAAATGCGCGGCCTCCGCCTCCCCTTGGTAGCAGCTCTCGTGGAGAGCCGTAATCCCACGTCTTGGGCCACCATTTACGCCGACGCCATGATCCAATAGCAGCTTGGCGATCGCTACGTGGCCTGACATGCAGGAAAACACCAATGCCTGTTGAAGCGTGGCTGACGGGTGGGGGGCGACGCTTCTTGAAAATCCATTGTGCCGTGGATTCGGAAAGTGACATTCGTTCGAAACCAGCTGCAAAGATTCGTTGAGATACGCTTCTACCAAGTCAAATTGCCCGATGCCGGCGGCCGTTGGCAGGTTGTCGATTCTTGCTCCGCAGGAGGCTAATGCTTCGGCTGCATTCGGATATCGAAATCCCAAGGCTACGGCCATCGGTAGACCGTCGTCTTCGATGCCGTTGACTGATGCCCCCGCCTGGCAGAAGAGATGCACAAGTTCTGCATGCACACCCGCCTGATGCGGATGCGAGCTGGAGACGAGTGCGACAAGTGGTGTCGAACCAGGGCCGCCGCCGTAAATTTCCGTTGTCGCATCCACGACCTGTGCAGCGCCAGCATCGAACAGCAGTCGAGTAATCTCCGGCGCATTGGAAGGTACGATCTGATGCTCGTTTTCCACACCATTCGCAGCGATGTAATGCAGCAGCACGCACTTGTGCTGGCGGGTCGAGCGCATCGTAGCGATTTCAGGGTGCGCCCCCAGCAATTCTCGTAGCAACTCTGCATCGCCACGAATCGTCGCGCGAACGGCGTCTTCAAATGCCGCTGCCGGGCCTCCCGGTTCAACCTCCAACAGCCGAATGTATTCCTTCAGCTTTGGCCAGCTTTCGAAGCCGCTTTCCCGGGCGATGACATGTTGGGCCTCGGTCAGAGACACGCCGTCGCGAATCACATCCTGAGGTGTCTTGCCACGAAACCGCGGGTGGTTCCATGTAAACCTCGCCGCATTGCTACCATCCAGAGACCTAACCGCCCTTAGCAGTTCCTTGGCAAGCTTACGTTTCTGCTCCAGATTCGGGCGATCGGTGCGCGCAGCATCAGAATCGTTTGACATAACGACCTCCTTCTTTTTCGAGCCCGGTTCGCTAAAGGCTGAAGTTGGTCGTGATTAGATTGTCGTGTCACTTGAGGGGTGGGCACGGCCCTTTCCGCGAACCAGGTAGCGGCCCCTGACCGCAGTTCACATAGTAGGCGCAAATCGCGAGCCTGCATAGCCGAAGACCCTGAATTCACTTCCGACGATGGCCCAATTTCTCTCGCGGACGCAACTGTTGCAGTGACGGCAGCAAAGAGAATCGCTGCAGCAGCGACACCGCTACGAAGGCATGACAGCATGAGTTCGGGCGGATGCAATTCGGCAACAAATGACGGCGTGACATGGGCATGCAAGTGGCTTCGGGCTGCTGCTCTCCGGATCCCGATACGCAATTTCCCAATCTGCATCGGCTCATCGACCGACGCAGCTTAAATTGACGCGCAACTAACCCCGGAGGGCGTGTCCAGTGTCCTGTATGCCCATTGCTTCAATCCGTGCCTTGGGAGGAACAGGCTCGAAATCTTCGAAGCAAAGTAGAGCTATGTCTGGGATGAAACCTGCAACTGGTCGACTGGACCGGCCGCCAGTTGAGTCGCGCGGCGTGATTCCGAAAGACGTCCCACCGGTGATTGAGCGACTTGGCAGCGCGGCGGAGATCTGGATGCACTTCGTCCGAAAGTTCAGCGCCCGCCGCCACGTGCAGTCGGTGACTCTGATCAATCAGCAGGCCGTCGTCCACAGTCTTTAGTCTCCCACGGGCTCGTCGACGTAGCTGGGCGTTGGAAAGATCAGGCAGGCTGTCACTGGTTTTTGTTCACTCCGAAACTGGATCGCCCTGATTCGTTTACTTTCGTTGAGTCGGGTCAATCGAAAGGTGTGAAACGCAGACGTTTGAGAACAGATTGGTCGCGAACAGCGATGCAAGGAGTCGCACGGTGGATCGGACCATTATGGGCGAGTGGCATCGGACACGCTGTGTCGGGAAGGTCTCGAAGTGAACATTTCGCGAGAATATGTCGACGTTTCAGCCTCGCCCTGCGGACGCGCCGGAACCCAAACCGGAATCGCCGTCAAGGCGACTCCGTTCACAGCTTCCCGATGATCGACCGGCTGGTATCAAACTGAGCCTCCAGCAGCGACTGCACCGTATCGGTGGAATCGTCGAGCAGAATCAGCAGCAGGTACTGAAGGCTCGCCTCGTCGTCGACCGCCGTGAACGCGGCGTGAACTTCTTCCAGCTCATAGTGTTCCAGCAGTTCGTCCAGGGTCTGCAGAGCCTGCTCTTCTGACATTCCCAGCAGTTCCATCAGCATGGCGAGGATGTCGGTGATCATCTGCAGAAGTTCGTCGGCCGCTTCCTGAGTTTCGTCCTGAACTTCGTTGGTCCACCAGGTTTCCGGCATCGTGGCGTACGGATCGACGGAATTCAGTTCATGGCGGTCCAGCACCTTGATGGGTTCGGGAAACAGCGATCTGGTCGTGTTGGCTGCTTCCGCTCGCAGCAACTTAATGAAGTCTTCCGCGGCCGCCTGTTCGTCGAACGCGTCGTCAATCGACGCGTCTTCAGAGCCGGACGCCGACGGGTAGGGAATGAATTCGTACACAGCGATATCGCTGCCGGTCCGGCGTCCGGAGTCGGACGCCTGACAGTGCACGGCCAGAACGGAAGAAGCGGCAACAAATGCGGAGATCAAGCGGCGTGACATGGTCTTTTCCTGTGAATTCGGTGGACGGTGTGAATTTGGTCGGGCCATAGACTGTTCAGCGAAAACGCCCGCAAAGTGTTACAGGAAACTTTTGGAAAGTTTCTCTCAGACTGCTAACGCCGCTGTGAATTGTTGCCTAATTGGACGGCGGGATTAGAGAGGGAACCTTGAAGTACAATGTTCCCTTTTGTCTTCCTCAGTGAACTCACGTCCCCCGCTCGCCCTACGCAAGCACACCATCAATGGGACGACTTTGCGTCACGGGGCACACCAGATCGACGGGCGGATTTTGCAGCAACCGCAGTTCGCCGACGTTGAACGTAGCTGTCCATTTCCGCGTGGTGCGCAGCGTGAGGTGTGGTGTTCAGTTGGCGGGGACGAGTTTGGACAGTCGCGACTGACCGGGCGGCGCGGAGGTCAGGCCGACTTCAAGTTTCAGTCGATCAAACAGACTGAATCCATCCTGCTGCCACGTCATGACCTCGGCCACCACGGAACTGAGCGTTGGTGTTTTCAGATGGAGATTCAGCGATTCCAGGACGCTTGTAAGAATGCTGCGGCGACGGGCTCCCTTCGATGTTTTGCTCGTTCGACCTGTGCGACGGTCCATGGCCGCGCCGCGAAGACTGCGTTCCGCTTCGTTGTTCGTTGCTGGCGCGGCCGGGCTTGTCACAAAACAAAACAACTCCTCTTCCGTCATCAGCCGAATCAGTTCTGAGACCAGGTTGTCAAAATCCTTGCCGAAGTCGGCCGCCCGAACATCGGAATCCTCGGCGCAGTAACGCACCAGCAGAGCCGCCAGCGTGTTATCAAGTTCATCGACCTTCGCCGCACGACCGGCATCGCCAAGACGACCATCGGCGGCGTGGCGTTTGGCCGCGTAGAAAATTTCCAGCAGGCCGTCGAGCAGTCGCTGGTACTCTTCGTTGTCCGGCTTCAGCAGCGTCAGACGGATGGCCTTCCGCAGCAGGTGAGCCCAGCATTTCTGTGCGTGACTGAAACCTCGGTACACGGCCGCATCGTCCGAAACAAGCACGCCTCCAAACAATTCTTTCGACAGGATCTGAGCCAGTGTGTCGCCGTCTTTGCGGCATCCGAAGATCAGCACGCGCGCCTTCTCCGACAAAAAAGCCCACACGCTGTTGATACTCCAACTGGTTTCGTCTGCATGCACAATCGCACTGAACGCCATCAGGTCACACAGAGATTCGAATTCCTGTTCCCAACGCCGTGCCAGTTGATTCAACAGAGCGTCCGCCTGGGATTTGCCGAGCGGCAGATTCCAGAAGAATTCAATCAATGCACACGTCTTGTCGATCGACAGTCCCGTGATGGTCACAATGCGAGCCAGCGCGATATGAACTTCAATGCCGAATTCGGACCGCGGCCACACGCCCGGAATTTCGGATTTCTCGCCGTTGGGGCCGTGATAGATTTCATAGACGACCTGCACGGCTTGGCCGTTGATCACTCTCCAGACGAAACGTTCCCGAACGAAACGGCACTCTGCGACGTTGTAACCTTCCGGCAGAATGAGTTCGCGTCGTTCGGCGTTGTCCGCTTTCTGCTCGGTTGTGCGACGACCGCGACGCGCCGAGGATTGTTTTTTGCGACCTTTTCGGCGGCCCGTTTCAGCGCGGCGTCTCTCTTCCGCCGTCACCGAAAACGCCTCGTCGAGTCGCTCTGTGGGGTTCTTACCTTCGAGCTCTTCAATCCGATCACGCAGCCGCCGGTTCTCGTCCCGCAGCTCCGCAACCTCACGCTGCAGGCTAAGCACAAGCTGCTTCACTTCCACAGCGATGATCTGACTGACATCCGTGTCCATCCACCTGTCGTATCAAAATCTAACCGACAGAAAAAGACCAGTCTCCAAGCTGAAATGGACAGCTACGTTCTGTCATCACCAGATTTTGATGCAACGACTATTGATGACTCGACGGTCCTGTTCGCCGACATACTCCTCATCGATACGCTCGGCCAGAGTCCGGTGAAAATCAATGTCGAGGATGTTGATGGTGACGGTCTGGACGACCTCCTCGTGTTGTTCAGCAAGAATGATCTTGTGAATTCCGGAGCGCTCAATGAAGACACAATTGCCGTTGGTCTCTCCGCAGAAACAACGCTTGGTGAAGCGATCATTGGCTTGGATTTCGTCAGCATTCTGGAGTGAGCCACGAGACCTGATGCGAATCGGAACAATGGTTGACAACTTCCGTGTACTCCGCTGTTCGGAATAACTTTCCGGCCACTGCAACAATTTCGGGACATGCACGCTGCACTTGTATGCCTACGGCGGCGAGAAAGTGTCGTGATTGGCGAGGTCGGCCGGGCGGTAAGATTGCGTAGCGATTAGATGTTCAGTTTCTGATTCTGGATGGTATCGGAAATCGCGTCAGAGTGACGTGTTTCCGGCGCGGCCGGGGTTGGTAGCTTGGCTCGGTGACTACTAATACGGAGTTACGGAGCGAAATGCGTCGGCGGGTGCTGACGGCCGAGATCAGCAAGCGAGCAGCGAGTACACCATTCACTGGCAGACTCCGCAGAAAACTCTGCAGCATGCTGAGCCACCCGGCTATCTGCCTGTTCGTAAAGAGCTGCCCGGGTAAGGCGACCATTCGTTCGACAAGATCCGCTTGGACGATTGTCTCGCGAATATCGCCGTCGACTGCAACTCGCTCCGCTCATCAACAGCCAACTTCACAACGTACTTCGCATCCATGCTCATCGCCAATCTCCCGAATCCCCAAGGCAAATCCGCAGCAAACAGAAAAAACGAAAACACGTCAAGTCAGCTTTCTTCGACCACTAGTTTGGCCGGTATCTGCTACGAACGATGGCCCCCAGTTGGCGGAAGTGACTACTTCGGCAGTTGAAAGATCTACTTGTGTGGGATCGGCCACGAAAGCAGGCGTCGTTGTGGAGGCCAAGTCGCTTCTGCATCAGCATGCGACCTGCCGGAACTTGTCGCGAGCCTGGTACACCCAGACGGCTTCTGCGAAGAAGCGTTAGCACCATTGGTACCAGTTGCCACGGAGGCGGCTGCTTAAGATTCGCCAGAAGCAACTTCCCCGCTCGCTGCATCGGTGAAGACTCAGTGGTGGCCACTAACACTGAGGAATCTGATGTAAAGCCCGGCACGGTGCCGGTCCTTGCTGCCTTAGTTCCAATTGAGCCACCTGCGGTAACCGCTCCGAGAAAATTTTCAGCTCTGACGACATTGGAGCCGCAGTTGAAAACAAGAATGACGAGTACGCAAGCGGAGTTTTAAGTCTTTGTGTTTGCTGTTCTCTCGCAGCACTGAGGCCTCATTGGTGGCGTTGGTGGTCCGTTCGACAAGGCATTTGCTACAGCTACATATTTCAGCCTCGTTACGCGGACAACGCTGGCTACGGCGACTTCAAGCCAACTCCTGATATTCGGCTGGCAGCGGCAATCGAGGGCCTGCTCGGTTATATTGTGGTGGGGGCGTTTCTGAAAATTTCCTTTGCTAGACTCAATGCCGATGAATCGCGGTATAGTCCAGGCACTGGCGGGGTCGGCTCTTAACGGGAAGCCGCGTTTTCGCTGGCGAGCCAAACAGTCGCTCCCCAGCCGCATGTCAGATGAAGGGTGAATGAGATGGAAGACGTCACTGTCTATGTCGTCAATTACAACCGCAAGTTCCTGTCGTTGCAGTACGTAGATCCAGTGACGGGGAAACGAAAGACCAAATCGTCGAAGACAACCAATCGGCGAAAGGCAGCCTTAGCAGCAGTCGAATGGCAGACGGAACTTCGGAACGGACTTTACAGGTCACCGTCAAAGCAAAGCTGGGCGGAGTTTAAGGAGCGGTACGAACGGGAGTACATGCAACCCCGCCTCAAGCCAGGATCTCACGACAGCATCTATTCGACTTTCTCAATGGTCGATCAATTGATGGGGCCACAACGACTTCGGCAGGTCACCAGTCAGTGGGTCACACAGTTTCAGTTGAAGTTGGCCGATGCTGGCCGACAGCCAGCCACGATCGCCAAACACCTTAGAAATCTCAGAACGGCGATGAATTGGGCAAAGACGCAAAAGTTCATCAGCGAGGTTCCGACTATCAAGGAACCGAAGAAGGGAAAACATGCCAAGCAGATGAAGGGCCGTCCGATCACGGAGGAGGAGTTCGAGCGGATGTTGGACGCGGCGGGGCAAGTCGTATCGATACGCGCCCCAGCATGGCAACGATTCATGAAAGGCCTTTGGTGGTCTGGGCTTCGGCTGTCAGAAGCCATTGATCTCACGTGGGATCAGTGGGCGGACGGAATCCGCGTCCAGGTCTCAGCCGACGGATACGTGTTTCTGCTGATCTCGCCCGAGGATGAAAAGGGCGGGAAGGATCGTATTTACCCAGTGGCTCCAGAATTTGCGGAAATGCTGCTCGATGTGCCAGCGGAGGAACGCTCTGGATTCGTATTTGATTTGCCACAGAAAACTGGCACGCGGCCAGGGCGTCGCGAAACAGGAAAAAAGCTGAGCCGAATGGGAGAGGCGGCTACCATCAAGGTCGATGAATCCAGTCGCGGCGAGAAGAAGCACGTGAAGTACGCCAGTGCGCATGACCTTCGGCGGGCGTTCGGATTTCGTTGGTCCCGACGCATTTTCCCGGCAGAGCTAATGGAACTGATGCGGCACGATGACATCTCGACGACAATGAAGTTCTACGTTGGCCAGCAGGCGGAGCTAACAGCGAAGAAGCTCTACGAGGCTTTGGCAAGAGAGGAGGGGATTAAGCAGTCGTTGAGTTCCGGAGGGGAATCGCAACACAACACTTCACACAACACCAGCTCAACGCGAATACGCAGCGCATAAAGAAACCCAGCAAAAATGCTGGGTTTCTTAGAGGGGCCGGTGGGATTCGAACCCACGAATACGGGATTTGCAATCCCGCGCCTTAGCCACTTGGCCACGGCCCCAGTTATCGATCACCCAACGTTGAGAGATCAGGCAAATAACGCAGACTTTGCTGATAACGTCGTTGGCGGCGATTATAGGTCATTCATCGGCAATCCCACCAGCCCCCTGAAGTTAAAAACAACGGAATTTTGGCGGCTTGCACTAGCGAATTGCCGAACCCGACCCTCGCCTTCCGGACACCGGCAGAAATTTGAGGTTCGTCACAGCTTTGGTAGATCGCATGCTTTGCGACGTATAGCATGGATTTCAACAAACTGAAAACTGCCACGGACGGCGTCGAGTCAATTCCCATCGTTTCTGCGGAGTCCATTGTGGTAGCTGAATCTGAAGAACAACTTATTTCCTTTGCGAGAGACGCCGTCAGCCAGTGCAACTGGGTCGTCGGAGAATGTGCCTCAAAGTGGACCACAAAATACGCTCGCGGCCGCACCGATGGCGATTTCGGCCAAATGGTTGGACTTAGTGGCGATCAGATCTACCAGCGCCGACGTGTCTGGGAAGCGTTTGGTACCACCCATGACAATTACAACAACCTGAAGTGGTCGTTCTTTTACGTCGCTCTTAATTGGGAAGACGCCACAAAGTGTCTGAACTGGGCCGACGAAAACGAAGCCACCGTCGCGGAAATGCGAGCATGGCGGCGAGCTCAAAACGGCGAAGACCTGTACGCTGAACCGGACGAGCATTATTCAGAATGGGCAGCGCCGCTCGTCATGGACACCAGCGACATGCCGTTAAGCACGGTTCAGGATCCGGCAGGATTCGTTCCGGCCGGCCAAGGGCCTCGAGCAGGCGTGGCCTACGAAGGCGGCGCAACCGAAACAATGGCAGCCGCAGCTCGGGAATCCGGTGAATACGCTCCGTTTCGCAGCGGTGCAGCGGCCCCGGCTCCTGGCGAACAGAGCGCAGAGATCGCCGTCCTCGAACGCCCGGACCCAACTCCGGACCAGGTTTGGAAACGGACCGTGTCGATGCTGGAGCGCATCAACAAGAGTCTCGACAGTGGCGTCATGAAGACATTTGAACAGCAACCGGAAAAGGTTCAGCAACGATTGCTGGCCGCGTTCGGCGAGATTCAGGATAAACTCGGCGAGCTAGCTTAGAGCAGTTTACCTTTTGTCGTGGACGGTTCGGGCTCGTGGCAAACAGCATTAATAGTACGAAACGCTTGTTCCACGGCCACAAGTCAGCGTAATACGCTGTAGTGGCAAGACCACTCTGACTTCCACCGAGCAGTCTCATGGCAGATTACCCTCCCGGCCCCAAACCAGCCCGCCCCGCATCCAGTTCAGCGAACTCGCTGCTGGTGGGCGCGCTGATGCTGCTGACAGCGGCGCTCGTTTATCAGACGTGGTCGAACGGGCGCGCTCAAGCGCCTGTCGCCACAAACTATGTGCCGCGAGACGTGACGCCACGCGGCACGCTAGGCGCTGACGAGCAAGCGACGATCTCCGTCTTTAGAGAAGCCTCGCCGTCCGTTGTGTTCATTCGAACCAAGGGGTACCAACGGGCTCTGTTTGGAGGTGTGGTCGAGCAGGAACTGTCTTCAGGCACGGGGTTTGTCTGGGACGGTCAGGGGCACATCGTTACGAATCTGCATGTGGTCGAACAGACACTACACCAGCCCGGCGCGGAGCTTCAGGTACAGTTCGCGGACGAGTCTGTCGTCGATGCTGAAGTTATTGGTGGAGTTCGCGAATTTGACGTTGCGGTTTTGAAAGTGAATGCACCGACAAACCAGCTGCGACCGATTGCGTTGGGGACATCTGACGATCTTGAGGTCGGTCAACTGGTATTGGCGATCGGCAGTCCGTTTGGCTTTGATCAGACATTGTCGACTGGTGTCATCGGCGGCCTGGACCGCAGCGTTGCTTCTGAATCGAGCAACGGGGAAGGTTTTCTGAACGGACTGATTCAGACTGATGCTGCTATCAATCCGGGAAATTCCGGCGGCCCGCTGCTCGACAGTTCCGGCCGCATGATTGGCGTCAACACTGCGATCGTATCGCCAACGGGGGCCTATTCGGGGCTGGGGTTTGCCGTGCCGATCAATAGTGTGATTGCTTCGGTTGACCGAGTCCTGTCCGCTACAACTGGCAAGTCAAAGGCGTGGTTGGGGCTGTCGGTGCTGTCTCCAGCGCAGGCCGCTGAGCTTGGTGTGCCCGAGACCGTTATTCAGCAGGGACTATTCATCAAGCGGATTGAACGTGGCGGACCAGCTGCGGCCACCGATTTAGAACCGACAAGGCAGTACGGATTTCAAATCTTGCTTGGTGACCAGATCGCTGCTATCGACGGCCAGCCTGTGACCAGCCCGAGTGAGCTGGAAGAAGTGCTCAAGAAGCATTCGCCCGGCGATCGAATCCGCGTCGAAATCTTCCGTCGCGGCCAGCGGGGCGAACTGCAGATTACTCTGGAAGCACAGAAGCTGATTCTCTGAACAGCCCTGCTCTTCAAGGATCCTGGATCGCGACGACTTCCATGCGCAGTGTGCCGGCCGGAATTTCGGCTTCGAAGCTGTCGCCAATTTTCTTGCCGAGCATCGCCTGAGCCAGCGGGCTTGAGGTCAGGATCTTCAGGATGTCGCCCTCGTAGTCTTCTTCGCCGGGGCCAACCAGTTCGTAGACTTCTTCCATACCGTCCTCAAGGTCTTTGACGGTGACCTGAGAACCATAAGCCACGACGCCTTTTGGCATGTCGGACTTTTCCATGATCTCGCAACTGGACAGAGTGACTCGCTTGGTCCCAATCTGTCGTTCCAGGTGAGCCAATTGTTCGCGGGCGGCGTGATATTCGGCGTTCTCCTTCAGATCGCCTTCTTCGCGTGCGAGTTTGATGCGTTCCAGGATGGCTGGCTTCTGGTCTTCCAGGGTCTGGATTTCTGAGCGCAGCTTGTCGTATCCGGCTCGTGAAATGGGCTGGCGTGACATATCTGGACCTCGGTTGAGTGCTTACCTGAAAGTTTTGGGCGTTGTGTTTTGACAAACAGAAAGGACACGAGCCAACCGAATATGGTTCAGGAGGTCGTGCCCTGCAGTTTATGAACAACGGCGGGTGGAAGAAGCTCTTCCACCCGCCGCCGATTGTTGAATGTGTGGCCATCAAGTATAGCAGGACCGCCAGAGATCACCAAGCAAATCTATTTGCCGACCACTCAGACGTCTATCCACTCATTGAGACATCGTCGATTTCACGGGGAATCCTGCGCCTTGGAATTCCGGCGAATGCTATGACGGCCAGTCGTCCGAAGTCAGCATGTGTTTGTGGGCAGATGCCAGCGAAATTCTGTTGTGGCCTCTATCCCACATTCTTCCACTGACGTGTCCTCGCGCTTTCCAGGACGGCGTCGCACACTTGCTGAGTTTCCTGGGCATCTCGGAATGTCGGATTGCAAGGTTCGCCAGTTTCAACGCTCTTCAGGAAGTCGGCTACCTGATGCACAAACGTGTGCTCGTAGCCGATTTGCAGCCCCGGCACCCACCACTTGTCCATGTATGGCATGTCGCCATCCGTACAGTGAACCGATCGCCAGCCGCGAACGATCGAATCGTCAGCGTGATCGAAGTATTCCAGGCGATGCAGGTCGTGAAGGTCCCAGCGAATGGAGGCGTGTTCGCCGTTGATTTCGAATGTGTAAAGCGCCTTGTGTCCTCGAGCATACCGCGTGCTTTCAAACAGCCCCAGTGAACCATTACCGAAGTGACACAGGAATGCACAGGCATCGTCGATAGTGACGGGTTCCATCTTGCCGGTTTCGTTGTGCATTCGTTCTTTGACAAACGTTTCCGTCATGGCACTGACGTCGGTGATGGAACCGTTTAGCCAAACAGCCGTGTCGATGCAGTGAGCCAGCAGGTCGCCGGTCACTCCCGAACCCGCTGCTTTCGCATCGAGTCGCCACAACGCGGCACCGCCCTGAGGCAGGTCTTCGTTGATGGTCCAGTCCTGCAGAAAGTTGGCTCGGTAGTGGAAGATGCGACCAAGGCGACCTTCGTCGATCAACTGCTTCGCCAGACTCACTGCCGGAACGCGACGATAGTTGTACCAGACGGTGTTGGCAACGCCCGCCTTTTCAACGGCGGCAATCATGCGTTCGCCTTCTTCGGGATTCAGTGCCAGCGGTTTTTCGCACAGAATCATCTTGCCCGCTTCGGCCGCGGCGATTGCGATTTCCGCGTGTGAATTGTTCGGCGTGCAGATGTCCACGGCGTCGATATCATCCCGAGCAATCAGCTTGCGCCAGTCGGTTTCGATGCTTTCGTACTGCCACTGATCGGCAAACTCCTGAGTCTTTTCCGCCGTTCGTCCACAGACCGCCTTCAGCACCGGACGGTAGGCAAGTTCCGGAAAGAAATCATTGACTCGCTTGTAGCCGTTGCTGTGAGTTCGGCCCATGAAGCCATAGCCGATGAGTCCGATGTTGAGAGGTTTTTGGTTTGGCATGGGTTCTGCAAAAACAAGGTGAAAGAAATAAGTCGATTAACGTGACCAGTTGGAAGAATCGGTGGATGAATGCACCAATTCGACGATTTCAATCGTAGCAGGTTCGATGATTCGGAAGAGGATGAAGTAAGGAAAACGGGAGAGTGGTGCCAGACTCACTGGTCCTTCGAATCTTTGAAACGACGTTGGCATTGCCTGTATCGATTGCAGTCGGTGCGAAACTGCAGCCCGCAATGCATCTGTCATTTCGGGTGCGTTCGTGTCGTACCAAGCTGTCGCTGCTTCCAGTGTCAGAGGGAACAGTGGCGTAAATCGGAGAGTCCAGATCGGCTCAACCACGTTGTTTCAGTCTTTCGGCGCGGAGGCGGTCTACTTCGGCCCACATCTGTTCTTCGGTGAGCGATCGTTCGGGATGGGCGTCCATTTCCGCCATCGATTCCTTCGCTCGACGCCAGTCCTCTTCGGATATCAGATCGGTAATGCTCTGACAGGACGACTCCAGTTCCTCCCGAAGGAACTCCATAATCCGATGCTTATCGATAGCCGGTAGCTGCCGAAGCTCTTCGTAGTCAATAGCCATGGTTGGTGGTGTCCGTTTCCAGCGAAATTCAGAAAGGGGCAACTCTGCCGTTCGAAGCCTGAGCAATTCTCTATGCCGTTCCGTGAGCGTCCCGAACTTTAATCATCGTATCCAGAATCGTGTTCCATGTCTGTGGATTTTCGAGCATCGCATTTGGGAACATACAGCCGTCCCAGCAGATGTGTTGAATGCCGCGGTCTTCGGCGCCTTCCAGCCAGTACTGCGAACACTTGACGATGTCCAGTTTTCCGTTGGGATCGTCGGCCGGACAGTGCTTGCCCGTCTTGTCGTGCGAACCGGCTCCGTGAACTTCGCCATCATTTTGAGCCACATGGAAGTCGATGGTCCACGGACGTAATTTGTCCGTCATCGTCTTGTAGGCCGCGTAGAATTCTTCGTCGCTGTAGCCGGGCTGAACAAGTGCATGCTCGGGCGCGTTATAGCCCAGCAGATACAAATACGTGTGAGCCAGGTCGGCCTGGAAGCCCAGTGATTCCGGCATGCCGACTTCTTCCAGCAGGTCCAGCATATCCTTCCAGCTATGCATCCCGGCCCAGCAGATTTCTCCTTCGGCGGCCAGGCGTTCGCCGTGATCGGCTGCAATCTTCGCGGCTTCTTTAAAGGTTGATGCAATTTTGGACGTGTTGGCTTTCGCGTCTTCTCGCCATTTTTCGACACCGAATTCGGCGGAATCGATGCGGATCACACCGTATTTGCGAACGCCGTGTTCGTTGAAGATCTTCGCGATGCGGCAGCCGACTTTGATCGCGTCCAGAAACTTTCCTCGAGCTTCGTCGTCACCCATCGCGGAATCGCCGACGGTGCCCGGCCAGATGGGTGCGACCAGTGAACCCACGGAAAATCCGTGAGAAGCAATCAGGTCGGCGATCTTCCGAAGTTCGTCGTCGCTGGCTTCCGGGTCTGTGTGTGGGTGAAACAGAAAGTAGTCAATTCCATCGAACTTCTGCCCGTTGACCTCAGCAGCAGCGGTTAGCTCCAGCATCTTTTCGAGGCTGATCGGCGGCTCCTGACCTTCTTCATCGCCCTTGCCGACGAGTCCAGGCCACATGGCGTTGTGAAGTTTCAATGCACTCATGTTTTCTCCTTTGACGACGTCGTGTTCAGCCATCTGCTGTTGGGATGACCAGTGGTTTTTGAGGGTTGAGAGCTTAGCTTATGACCTGGCGTCGAACCAGCGGCGCCGCAAATTCCGTTGCGCAATTGAGGAATTGATCTGCCACTGTTCATACGCCCAATCAGTCAGTCCGGTCTGCGGACGACTGACATCCAGTACTACTTCGAACCGCCAACACCGGGCGTTTTGGAATGAGCGTTCTGCGGAAAGTCGAAGGTCAACACGAGCGGCTCAGATCCCGTGTTCTCGATTGCCACACCGCCGTTGTTGAGTGCAGATTGAGTGATGAATCCGATTTCAGGGTAGAGTTCGCCGAGCTTCATGTCCTGGTGATATTTCACTGCGAGTTTTCCAACGCGACCGCTTCCGCCGTTGGTGTGGAACAGCGTGGGACTCTCCGGGCAGAAGTTTGTCTTGCCGCCCGGCTGTAAGGTGAGACGCAGGATCGAGCACTTCTGGTCGCCGAGGAAATCACCGTAGACGATCCACTTCGCGTCCACACCGTCGCCTGCAAATTCTTCCGCGGCGATTGCCGGACGTGAGTTCTTCTGGACGAAGTCCGGATCCTGGTTGGCTTCGAAGTCGAACTTTTCAACAAGGTATTCCCAGTCTTCGTGCTTATCCTTCGGATAGTCTTCTTCCCGGCATGCGTAAAACGCATCCGCTGCTCCGATGCGTCCGTCAAGAGTCAGGTCTTCGGCCAGGAAATGCTCATCCATCGTGACGTGTAGCTCGTGCGTGCAAAGATCTGTCGGCGAGTGCAGCACGCCGTTCGGCATCACGAAGCCGTTATCAATGTGCATCATCGTGTGAGGCGACAAGTGGCGAACCCCGTTGTATTCGCCCTGTCCCCAACTCTTCATGCAGGCAAGAAACTGATCTTTCGTCACGAACGGGTACAGCCCCATCGCCGTAGTGTGATAGTGCGACGGGCTGACTCCGGGATTGTCGAAGGAATTGATGTCGTAGACTTCCCACTTCGACCAGTGAAGGTGATGCGGAATCGGATTCAGATTGTCGAACTTCTTCGACACGATCGGCCAGGTTGGATCGCCGTAAAGCGATTTTGAGAAGGCCGTAATCTTCTCACCCATAACTGCTTCCGGATTGGCCGTGATCAAATCCTGTAGCGAGATGACTTGGCCGTCCGGCGTGAGGACATGCGCTTCACCTTCGCGGAACGGTGCTTTGTTCGTCCGCGTGTCGATGACACCCGTCACGATGGGAACTGTGCAGCACATCCAGATTTCATCGAGCCCCGTACCGTTCATGTAGTCCGGATAGTAAGACTCCGCATCGAGGCGAAGGCGTCTGCCTGGTGTACAAAATGTTCGGCCAGCGTAACGATGCAGTAGCTGCAACACCCCGTCGTTCTGGTTGAGGCAGTCGTCGAGAATCGAAGCCGATCCTCCGTCGATCACATCCTGTTGAGGGTACTCGTGCAGTTTATCCGCGAGAATTGACGTCGAAGCAGCCAAAGTTATTCACCTGTTAATGAGTTAGAAGAGGCGTGTCAGTTCCAAAGAATATTTGAAGAGACAAATAGGTGTTTTCAATTTGCTAAAACCCACCGAGGCGGGCTAAGAACCGAATTTTTCGAGTCGATAGCAAAGCAGGTGTCCACGCTGCTGGCATGATCCTGAAGTCCGGGGCAAAGCCAGTCGGGAAATTCCGTTTCCGGCGGTCTGAGCGTCAGACGCAAGCGTAGCGAATTTCGCCATGGTGGACATTCTGCCTTAGGAACAAGAACGTACGATCAGGTGGGAATGGAGACGCGCCGTCGTCTCAACAGCCCCGTTTTTCTGAATCACGCGGCGGTCATCCGCCGATAAGGCCCGGCATTCTGACGGCAACCGGCAACTTTGAAAAGCAAACACGCGATTTCCGTAAGAATCCCGAATATTCGAAGGTTCGTGCCCGAAAAGCCGGGCCATTGCGGCAACCTGCGCTGTCCGTAGAATGCGGTCGCTCGATCTTTCTGAGTCGAGCTGTCGCCGCTCGCAATTTGTGACGACCTTAATGCCACGATTAGCGGCGAAAGACACACTACCACGAGTAGAGTACCAGGTTCGGCAAAACACGCTCAAAACTACAACCGCTCGACTGAGAAAGGTCGAGCTACGAAACATTCTCATGACACGCATCGCCATTCTCGGAGCCACCGGTTATACGGCCCTTGAGCTTCTGAAGATTCTCGCTCGCCATCCGCACGTGGAAGTCACGGCCCTGACAACTCGGCAGGATACCAAACCCCACGTCAGCGAAATTCATCCGTCGCTGGCTGGCCAGTTTGACCTTGTTTGCGAAAATCTGTCGCCGGAAGAAGTCGGCAGCCGCGCCGACATCGTGTTCTGCGCGCTGCCGCACACCGCCAGCATGGAAGCGGTGCCTCAGCTTCTGGATGCAGGTTGCAAAGTTGTCGACCTAAGCGCCGATTATCGGCTGAGCGATCCCGGCGTTTACGAAAAGTGGTACGGTCACGTGCACACTGATCCGACGCGGTTAAGCAACACCGTCTACGGCCTGCCGGAAATTTATGGCGACCGCATTCCCGGAGCCAGTCTGGTCGCCAATCCCGGTTGCTACACCAGCACTTCGATTCTTGGGCTGGCACCGTTGCTCGCGGCCGGCCTGATTGAACCCACGGGCATCATTATCGATGGCAAAAGCGGAGTCAGCGGTGCCGGGCGAACGCCGAAGCTGGGCACGCTGTACGCCGAATGCAACGAAAGTGTTACCGCGTACGGCATTGGAACTCACCGCCACACGCCGGAAATCGAACAGGTGCTCGCCGATGTTGGTGGAGCCGCCGTGCAGGTCGCGTTCAACCCTCACCTGATACCCATGGACCGAGGCATCCTGTGTTCAATGTACCCAAAGCTGAAAGAACCGAAGTCGGTGGAAGAGCTTCTTGATGTGATGCGAAAATTCTACGCGAACCAACCTTTCGTTCGTGTGGTCGATAATATTCCTGCAACAAAGCATGTGGCTCACACGAACTTCTGTGACATTTCTGTACGCCTGAATCAGGGTCAGCTGGTCGTGTTTTCCGCGACAGACAATCTTATTAAAGGTGCCAGCGGAGTCGCCGTGCAAAATATGAATCTTCTGCTGGGCCTCGATCAAAGAATGGGGATGCTGCCGTGCTAGAGTCAAAACAAACCGCGACGCTGCCGTCTGGCTTCCAAACTTCCGGCACCACCTGTGGCATCAAAGCCAGTGGTAAGCCGGATCTGGCGCTGTTCGTTTCTGACACGCCCGCTGTTTCCGCCGGCGTCTTCACCACCAACCGAGTCGTCGGTGCGCCGGTGACGATCTGCAAAGAACGGGTGCCCGCGAGCAGCATCCGCGCGGTGATTATCAACTCAGGAAACGCGAACGCGTGTACCGGGAATCAGGGACTTGACGACGCGCGAGCCATGACGGCGCGGGTGGCGGAAGCACTTGGCTGCAATGCAGAAGACATCCTCGTGTGTTCCACTGGCATCATCGGTGTGAATCTGCCGATGGACGTAATCACTGCCGGCATCCCAAAGGCCGTCGACGCACTGGCGCCGTCTGACGACGCCTTCAAAGCCGCTGCCACCGCGATGATGACGACCGACACCTTTGCCAAGCAATTCACTGCCAGTGTCGGCATGTCATCCGGGGCTGTGAAGATCGCTGGGGTAGCGAAGGGTGCCGCGATGATTGCTCCTAACATGGCCACAATGCTGTCCGTCATCATGACTGACGCTGCGTTAACCGCTGAGCAATGTGACGATCTGCTGAAGCACTGTGTGGAGCGGACGTTTAATAGTATCAGCGTCGATGGTCACATGAGCACCAGCGATACTGTGCTGCTGTTGGCCAACGGAGCCGCCGATGCCGCTCCGGCAGATGACAACGACTTCCAAACTCTACGCGACGGTCTGCAGCAGGTTTGCGAAGAACTGGCCACGTCTATTATTCGAGACGCGGAAGGAGCCGACCACTTTATCACCATTGATGTCGAAGGTTTTGAAACTCGAGACGCCGCCTTCAAAGTCGCCAAAGAGATTGCCGAAAGCGCACTGGTCAAGACGGCCATCACCGGCAACGATCCCAACTGGGGGCGAATCACGTCTGCGGCCGGCTACGCGGGAATCGACTTCGATACCGTTCACCTTTCGTTGACGATCAACAACACTGTCGTCTTCAAAGACGGGGCTCCAGCAAACTTCGACGAAGCCGAACTATCCGCGCAAATGAAAAGTGAACGAGACGTCTATCTGCGTTTAGTGTTGTCCGGCGGTCCGGCGTCCGGCAAAGAAAGCGTCTGCTTTTGGACCAGCGACCTGACTCAGGAATACGTCCGGCTGAATTCGGACTACACAACGTAGACCGGGCTGCCCCGGCAGGCGACGCACGTGGTGAGTCGAACATTCATGAATGCTGACTTCCACATCGCTTGCGTTGTTCGCTGAACCTGCGATGTGGCACTACCTGCGATTCGCCACTATCGGCGGCCTGAAAATTCACGCCGCCGATGCTGGCCAAACGCCGGGCAGAGTCGCTATGCTCCAAAGCACACTTGTTTTTTGCGCTACGGAGCACTCGTTTCATGTCACCATACGTCGCGGAATTTGTTGGAACCATGATTCTGGTGCTGCTGGGCAACGGAGTCTGCGCCAACGTCAATTTGAAGAAGACGCTGGGCCACGACAGCGGCTGGATTGTCATCGCCACCGGCTGGGGATTGGCCGTGGCCTTCGCCGTCTACATGACCAGTCACATCAGCGGTGCTCATCTGAACCCCGCTGTTACGATCGGCCTGGCAGCGATTGGCGAGTTCGAAATGCCGCAGGTCGCTGGGTACATTGTCGCCCAAATGCTGGGTGGCATTGCCGGGGCCGTTCTGGTTTGGCTCACGTATCTGGCTCACTGGAAAGAAACGACCGATGCCAGCGCGATTCGAGGCAGCTTCTGCAACTCTCCAGCGATCCCCGATACGCTGGCGAACCTGATTACCGAAATCATCGGGACGTTTGTTTTGGTGCTGGGGGTCCTCGCGATCCTCCGACCGGAAAATTTGATGCCCGACACCGGCTTTCTCGAAGGATTTGCCCCGGCACTCGTGGGGCTGATGGTCTGGTCGATCGGCCTGTCACTTGGCGGACCCACCGGCTACGCGATCAATCCCGCTCGCGATTTGGGACCACGCATCGCTCATTTCTTTTTGCCCATCGCCAACAAAGGCGATTCCGGTTGGGGCTATTCGTGGATTCCGGTCGTGGGGCCGATCATCGGAGGAATCATCGCCGCATTTTTCTATCAGGCTCTGTGGCCCGCAGCGGTGTAGCCATCAACATTACACATCGCCTCTGTCCTGCGTTTGCGGTTTTCGCCACCGCGTAAAGCATTCGATGAGAAGAGGCGACGTCGACTGAAACTCCAGGACGATTGGAAAGAAGCATGAAATACATTCTTGCACTCGATCAGGGAACCACCAGCTCCCGAGCCATTCTGTTCGATAAGCGAGGTTCTGCCGTTGCGACGGCTCAGAAAGAGTTCCCGCAACACTTCCCGCAGCCCGGTTGGGTCGAACACGATCCCAACGATATTTGGAAGTCTCAGCTGGCCGTTGCCAAAAGCGTCCTGCGGAAGGCAAAGATTACCGCCAGCGACGTCGCCGGAATTGGCATCACCAATCAGCGTGAAACAGCCGTCGTCTGGGATCGGAAAACGGGCAAAGCCATCTGCAACGCCATTGTCTGGCAGGACCGCCGTACAGCGGGCATCTGCGACGAGCTGCGGTCTCCGGCCGTCGAAGCCAACATTCAGGAACGGACCGGCCTGATTCTGGATGCGTATTTTTCCGCCACCAAAGTGAAGTGGATTCTGGACAACGTCAAAGGAGCACGCAAGAAGGCCGAAGCCGGTGACCTGGCGTTCGGCACTGTCGATTCGTGGCTCATCTGGAACCTCACCGGCGGCAAGACTCACGTCACCGATCCCACCAATGCCTGTCGTACGATGTTGTACAACATTCACGAAGGCCAATGGGACACGGAAATGCTGAAGATGCTGGACATCCCCGCCAGCATGCTGCCTGAAGTCAAATCGTCCAGCGAGGTCTACACCGAAACCACGCTGCTCGGTGGCAGCCTTCCGATCGCGGGCATCGCAGGCGACCAGCAAGCGGCACTCTTCGGCCAATGCTGTACCAAGCCTGGCATGGTGAAAAACACGTACGGTACAGGCTGCTTCATGTTAATGAACACCGGCACGAAGCCCGTCACGTCAAACAATAAACTGCTCACCACAATCGCCTGGAAAATCGGTGACCGCACTGAGTATGCACTGGAAGGCAGTATCTTCATCGCTGGAGCCGTCGTGCAATGGCTGCGAGATGGCCTGGGCCTGTTTAAGACGTCGGCTGAAGTTGAAAAGCTGGCGGCCGAAGTCCCGGACACCGGCGGCGTCTATCTCGTGCCCGCCTTCGCCGGTTTGGGAGCACCTCACTGGGACGCTTACGCTCGCGGAACGATGGTCGGCCTCACCCGGGGAACTACGAAATCGCATATTGCTCGAGCGGCCCTCGAAGGCATCGCCTTTCAGGTCGCTGACGTGCTGACCGCCATGGAAGCTGATTCCGGACTGAAGCTGAAACAATTGCGAGTCGACGGCGGAGCATCGTTAAACGGACTGCTTATGCAGTTTCAGTCGGACTTGCTGCGAGTTCCCGTGATCCGTCCGGTCATTGCGGAAACAACGGCACTGGGAGCCGCCTATCTGGCTGGCCTGGCTATCGGCTATTGGAAAAACAAAAAGGAAATCGAAACCAACTGGCAGGAAGCCGCTCGCTTTAAAGCCACTATGAAGAAGCCACAGCGCGACAAGCTGATGCATGGCTGGCAGCGAGCTCTGGACCGATCCACTGGCTGGGAGGAATCATGAGGCCACTGCCTCCGTATAGCCGAGCGACCGTCTGGAATCGCTTCCGTTGGCTGCTCACAAAAGCGAACTCAGCGTTGACGAGATTTCTGCGAGGTAGAGTCTGCGCATGAAGGTTCTGCTGGCAGAAGACAGTCTGATGGAACGCCGACGGCTCTCGGTGCAGCTCGCAAGATGGGGCTACGAGGTCTGCGAAACAGAAGATGGTCAGGATGCGTGGCAGCATTTTCAGAAGACTCATTTTCCGCTTGTCGTCACCGATTGGATCATGCCGGAAGTCGATGGGCTCGAGCTGATCCGCCGAATCCGCGCGTCGGCCGACAGCCGATACGTCTACATCATTTTGTTGACCGGGCGTTCCGACAATGAAAATCTGGTCGAAGGCATGGAAGCCGGGGCTGACGACTTTCTCATCAAGCCGTGTCATCCCAAAGAGCTGAAAGTTCGACTAAGAGCCGGCGCGCGAATCATCGAACTCGAACAAAGACTGATTGGTCAAAACCGTCAGTTACGAGAAACTCAGGCCGCGCTGGTGCAAAGCGAAAAGCTGGCGGGTGTTGGGCAACTTGCGGCCGGGATGGCTCACGAAATTAACAATCCCGTCGCCTTCGTATCCAACAACATTGCGGTGCTGCAACGTGATGTTCAGCAACTTCTAAAGCTGGTGGACGAATATCACTGCTGCGTGCCGATTGCAGAACAGCACGACCCGGAACTGGCCGACCGCATCCGAGCTCTCGAAGACGAATGCGACCTGCCGTGGTTGAAGGACAATCTGCCTCGATTGTTTGAATCGTCGAGCGACGGGTTGAGTCGTGTTCGCGGCATCGTCAGTAACCTGCGTGATTTTGCTCATTTGGATGAGGCCGACGTCGATACCATGGACGTCGTCGCGGCACTCGAATTGACGCTCGACGTCCTTGCGGCAGACCTGGCTGCCAAAGAACTGGTCATCGAACGCAATTACGATGGGCAACCGATGTGCCATTGCTGGCCCGCCAAGATCAAGCAGGTGCTGCACGGGATTCTGCTTAACGCCATCCAGGCCAGCGAACACGGAGGCACAATTGCTGTGTCGGCGCGTGAGAACGCCAACGACATCAGTGTCACCGTGTCTGACACGGGCAGTGGCATGGATGAAACGACTCAGCAAAGATTGTTTGAGCCGTTCTATACAACTCAACCCGTCGGTTCTGGCCAGGGTATGGGGCTGGCCGTATGTTATGGGATCGTGCAGCAGCACGGCGGATCGATTGAATTTGATTCCGCCGTTGGAGTCGGTACAACTCTGACAGTCACGCTGCCGAAATCTCAGAAGGCCTTCTAAATGAGATTCTCAGTCCAACCAAACAACTCTCCCCTAAACTGCGCGGTGCGATAGCCCGCGGAAGACAGAGCAGGCTATGTCCACGGACACGAAACCTCCCATTCTGATTGTCGATGATGAACCCGATGTGCTGTTCTCGCTGAAGGGCCTTCTTCGACACGACTTTCAGCTTCATACAGCAGAATCCGGCGAAGAAGCGCTCAAGATACTGCAACAGCATTCGATCCACGTCATCATGACGGACCAGCGAATGCCCGGCATGACGGGCACAGAACTAATGCAGCACGCTCGCGCAGAGTTCCCGGAAGCCGTCCGGATCGTGTTTACAGGTTACGCCGACATCAAGGCTGTGGTTGAGGCGATTAATTCCGGCGGCCTGTACAAGTACATTACGAAACCCTGGGATCCTGACGAACTCATCGCAACGCTGCACCGAGCTGCCAAGCGGTACCGCCAACATGCGACCAAGCTGAAGTTTGCGGACGACCTGCGGACGTTCGTCAACGATGTGGCTGGCCTTGCCGAAGCGAAAGGGATTTCCGATTCCGCCGAATTCACCGCCCTGCTCGACCGAGGCCGACAGCTTGAGGCTCACGCGAATGCACTTAGCGACAGCCCTTTGGCCGACGGGGCCGCCAATGAATGATCGCTGGTTCGGCCACGCTATGGGAAACAGAACTCCATGAGTGCTCCCTGGCTGACGAAAATTGCTGAAAGTCTGGCAACTTTTTCGACGGCAGTTATAGTGAGGGCCGGACCTTCTCCACACGAACCATCGCCGCAATTTTAACCCACCGGACCGATGCGCAATGAACGTCAAGGAGCCCGTGTTGCTCATCGTTCTGATCGAAACTGCACGAATGAGATGGCTGGCGGGCGGCATCGACATGCAGCATAACGCCATCCCGCTGCTGGCATCGCAGGACGACGATCTCGCTCCGTATCGGACGCTGGAATTTGAGGAACAGGCTTCGTTCCTGCGGCATCGCTTCTGCGGCGCTCTGCAGCGAGGATGTGATCGGCTTTGGGGCCGAAAGCAGAAAGCCTGTCAGTTCGTGCTTGTCACGGATACGCACTTTCCTGACGCCCCGGCCGAACTCACCGATCGAGTGGCCGAGCACATGGTGCAGTGGATGGCCAACCCGCCGCTCGTCTTCTTTTCGGCCGATGACCGATCCTTCCAGTCACGTCCCCTGACCCCAACAGCGCTGGCTGGATCGCTTCCCGACGACTACACCGAAGTCTGGCAAGCCGGCCTGCCCTCACTCCTCGATGCCGCCACCAACGACGACGATTGGGAAACTGTCCCGCTGCCGAAGCCGCGGTCGAACTGAATTCGGTCAACCTGACAACGCATTCATCAACTGCCGCAATTCGTCATCGATATCGTCTTTTGAATCGACCGTGTTCGCGATCTCTGTCCGCAGAATTTCTCGGTACCGAAGTTTCAATCGGCGAGCGGCCTGTTTGATCGCATCTTCCGTCATGCCCAAAGTGTCGCAAAGTTCCGCATACGGCAGTCGCGCGGCGTTCTGATTTACGTGAGCTTCCAGGGCATCAAACAGCTTAAGATGGTTGCGATCGGCGTATTCGCTGCGAAGCTGGTTCACCGTATTCTGCAACAGCGTGAGCGCCCAGCGACGTTCGAACAGCTGCTCCGGCGTCACCGATTCGGAGGCTTCCGCATTGTATTGTTTTTCCCCAGCGTCGAAATCCAGAGAAAATATTTCCACCGCACCTCCCCGTTTTGTGGCCGTCTGTTTGCGATAATCGGCTTTCAGATAGTTGCTGACTGACTTCAACAAAAACGAACGAAAACGTCCGCGATCCCGATCCGCCGTCTGAACGAAATCTGAATTCAAAAGGTGCAGGAAGAACGCCTGAGTCGCATCTTCGGCATCCGTCCGCGGTATGCCCTGCCGACGAACGAACGCATAGACCGGCGGCCAATACGTCTGGCACAAATCTTCCATCGCAATGCGCGCGGTCGCAGTGGAAGGGTGAGCTGCAGCATTCACGATACTCCAACGAGTCGTCGCGAAGCGTCGTGGGCGGGATGAGGTCATGTGATGGTGAGACTCCGGCTGTATCTGAGCTTTACCGTCGTAACTGCCCGTCAATGCACAGGATAAGTCAAACTTCCAAAAATTTTGTCACCTCCATGCGGCAACCGCTTAGGACACGATAGCATCAATCTTTCCTGCGGACAGCGCCATGACAGAATCCTCAAAAATCTGCCCACAATGCAACTCAGAACTTCCGGCTGACAGTGCGGCCGCTCTGTGCCCCAAGTGCCTGCTGCAGATGGGTTTCGAAACCGCTCCCGATGAGCCGGACAGTTCGCCGTCTTATCAGCCCACATTTATCGCTCCGACTGCCGAAGAACTGGAGCCAGAGTTTCCCCAACTGGAGATTCTTGAGCAAATTGGCCACGGTGGCATGGGAGTCGTTTATAAGGCGCGGCAGATCGAACTCGACCGCATTGTGGCGCTCAAGATCCTTCGCCCGAATATCAGTAATGACGCCAAATTTGCCGAACGCTTTCAACGAGAAGCCCGCGCACTGGCGAAGCTGAATCATCCAAACATCGTCACGGTCTATGACTTCGGTCGCAAAGATGCTCTGTTCTATTTCATCATGGAATACGTGGACGGCACCAATCTGCGACACCTGGAACGAGTCGGTCAGTTGGATCCTCGGCAAGCACTAACCATCGTGCCTCAGGTTTGCGCGGCATTGCAGTACGCTCACGACAACGGAGTCGTCCATCGCGACATCAAGCCAGAGAATATCTTGATTTCCATGGACGGCGACCTGCGAATCGCTGACTTCGGTCTGGCCAAACTTGCGGGCAAGACAGACGACGCTCCGCTGACCGGCACATGGCAGGTGATGGGCACGCCGCACTACATGGCCCCTGAGCAGTTCGAAAAGCCAAATACCGTCGATCATCGAGCCGACATCTATTCGTTGGGTGTCGTGATTTACGAACTGCTCACGGGTGAGTTGCCGCTCGGTCGGTTTCCGCTGCCGTCAGAAAAAGTACGTGTTGACGTGCGACTGGATGAAGTCGTGCTGCGTTCGTTAGACAAGGAGCCGAATCGGCGCTACCAGCGGGTCACCGACGTGGCGACTGCCGTAGAGAATGCGTCGTCGCCATCTCCCGCCGGTTTCCACCGAACAGAACAGGTCAAACAGTGGGCTTTCCGGGCAGCTGCAACTGCTGCGACGGCGGTCGGCTCTTCGGCCCGCTCACTTCGTGAAAAAACCAGCGGCTGGGAAGGTCGGCTACGGTCGGCTGTCGATTGGATTGGAGCTCGCCACGCTGGAATCGGCAAGGCGTTAATGACAACCGGGTTGGTCGAGTTCGTTGGTTCGCTGCTTTCACTCTTGGGCAGCCCGTGGCGCGACGAATTACTGTTCTTCGCAGTCTCCGGCGCTATCTTCGGGACTCTGGCGTTCTGGTTCGGCCGCCAGCTTCGACGCAAGTTACCATCGAAGTTTCTGCGACGAGCAGCCGTGCTTAGCCTACTGCCATTGTCGGGGTGCGGCGCGGTTGTTGGCGTAATTCGCATTTTGTTGACGGCCCTCGGACTCATCGCAGCGTACTGCGCCAAGCCCGCCGAAGAAGCTGCCGGTCCACCCGCGCCCGATATCGTCGACCATCTGGTGAAAGCGCTTCGAAGTGCTCGGAAAGCCATCACACCTCGCATCATTCGACTGACGTTGCTGGGCGTTTGCGGTTGGTGCCTTGTCTGCGGAATTGTTTTCTCAGCGGCATACGGGCTGTGGTTTCACGAGAACATTTGGTCGTACTACGTGGCCAACGACGACACTGGGCAGGATGTCAAGCCGCTGTCCGGCACCTACGACAGCCTGTCGATTCGGTCGTCCGGACACGGTCCAACACGGGGAATTAATCGCTCAACGATTCGACCGGAACGTCAAACGCTCACGCTAACCGGCATCAATAGTTCACCTCTACGACGCGCAACCCTGGAGATCAATTTGCCGGATGATTCGGTTACGCTGCGCGACCGAATGTCAGGACGCGACGAGACCATGCCACTAAGCAAAGAGGCCATTCGCCAATGGATGTCTGTCTTTGCTGAGGATGTCGAATCGCTGGAATCGCAAAAACAAATTGACAACCTGTGGGCAGTAGTCACTGTCATGTATGCCTCAAGAGGCTTAACGGCGTACATCGGCGCAAAACACGAACGATGGTATCCACCGGTGGAGCGGCAATTGACGAATCTACTGGAAGATCGTCAGGTTATGGCAGGACGCCTAATTCCTGTCGGTCGGCTGTTGGATCCAGAGCTGTTTGCGACTCAATCGGAGAACAGCGATCTGACGTACTTTAAAGTGCAGCCGAATCATGAGCTCATCGCGATCGGAATATTCGCAGCCTTCGCCGTGTGGCTGATTGGGATGATTCGTGTGGCGCGGATTCTGTACATTCATCTGTGGTGGCCTGCCTGCACGTCCGACGCTGCCACAGCCATCGATTCCTCAGCGGCCGCAAAGCGTTGGTTGCGTTGCAGCACGGCGATGATCATAACGAGTCTGATCGGGGGCATGCTCACGATATTACTCATTGCAGCCGCCGACGACCTCAAGATTTCACAACCCGAAGTTTTCGCACGCCTCGGATTTCACCTGCCGCCTTACACCGCCGTCTGGGTTATCCTGGCGGTCAAAATCGTCTGCGTTACGATTTGCGCATTCGCACTTCTGGCCCGGCCCATGCTTTTCATTGTCGGCAGGTGGCTGGGGGCCGTGGCGGCGACTCTGTCACTGGTAGCACTGCCAGTAAATCTGATCACCTTCCCCACCGGCCTGGCTGCGTTGATCTTGCTCAGCGACGCCCGAGTGCGGACTGCGTTTGGCATCCTGAATCGTACGTACGAACGCACGGATGCGGCGGAGTAGGCTGGGGCATGGAGCGACGCGCCGCAGGGTGGCCCGACCGCCGTTCATGGCGGTTGGGTGCCGCAGGCACAAGATGGATCATCGTGAGCGTCGACTACAGATCGGTTGCGAACTGGTCATCATGTTCCAATCCCGGCGGCCAGCGAATCGGCAAGCCAACAGTAGCCGTAGGTCAGGCTGTGCCTGACGCCCTGCTGCGAGTCAGGCACAGCCTGACCTACGGCAACTACGCGACCCGACCGAACAAGTCGGTCGGGCCACCCAGTGGGCTCCGGTCGTATTTGGCTTAACGCCGGCGCTATAGCCACCACAACGTCACGCGCCCACCACGCCAATCGCCTGTCGGTGCGTACCGACCGCCGGCGCTATAGCCACCACAACGTCATCCGCCCACCACGCCAACCGCCCGCCGAGGCGTCTCGGCTAGACGGCGGGGATTGTGGCGTTAAGGACGGTGCCCCATGGGCCTTTTTCGCCTTTGGTGTTCACCCAACGCAGCATGTAGTTGGCCGTCTTGCCGCCGCCGTCGGCTTCGAAGGTGACCTTCTGGGGCGATCGAGTTGACATGGCGATAAACCGGTATGCTTTGGTGTCTGTGGGCGGCGTGTCTGCGACGGCAACATACACTTCGCAGCCCTGAACGCCAGCCGGTTTGCCTCGTCGAGTGGGCGTGCTGGAATCAGAAAACGAAACCGTGTGTTCCAGTCGATCAGTGGCAATCACGGACGCCACTGGAAACGACTTTGGCACGGGCACCGGAGTGCGGCTCGTCTTGTGGACGGGGATACCGGCGTCTTCCCGAGCGGCGTTGGTGACTTCATCGTTGGCCTGAATCACGCGAGTGGCACTGCGCATGGCATCGGCCAGAGCCTTCCGGGATTCTTCTTTCTGCACGGTTGCCGCGCGAGCCGCATCTTTGGCAGCGACCGCTTTGGCAGAATCGTTGTCGTACTGGCTGAGGAGTTCGTCCAGCAATTGAACGCGAGATTCGTTCACACCATAGCGAGCTGGATGGCCGGTTAGTTGTCCTACGAAGTTGCGTGCGTAGGCGGCAAACTTTCCTTCGGAGGAAGGGATTGAGGCAGTCTTGGTGGTCACAGGTTTTGTCCTTGTAACGAGGAGAAGAAACAATCGGACTGGCAGTCAGTCCACGTTCTCACCCTGGTTCGAAACCCTGGCTGCACAGTCGGATTCCTCGAATTCGAAACGAGAATGTTGACGCTCACGGGCCGACTACCAATCTGTGCGGTCTGTGATGGTTCTGCCCCGTTCTGCACTGGGCAAGACCCCTCCCGTTCGGAATAGGGATTTTCCCGAACCCATGTTGAGTCGCTTCGATTCCGAGTTGCGCTGTTCCCGTCACGTGTTGATTCGTTCCCGTATCGAGTTGAATGGCGCCCATCCATTGTTGGTTCATTCCCATCGTGATGAGAGTCCGTCCGATCCGGAACTGAGTTGGCTCAATCCTTTGTTGAATGGTGCCCGTCAGGATCGGAAGGCATCCGGTTCGGACTGGAGATATCCATCCGCGCGGCGAACAGCTCCACTGGCAGACGGGAGTCGATCAGGAGCATCCGTGGCCCGTCCGGACAATGGCCGCATTTTGCATTGCAGTGTGCCACGCTGATGGTCGCGTTGGTCGGCAGGCTCGCACCGTCCGAATCATCGTGGCCTGTCGGAGATTACGTGTGCCAAGCCAGGCCAAACTGATCAGTGATGAAATCAAAGATGCCCAACATCCCCCAGCGGAAGGGCGAAGATTCGTCCGCAACTGAAACTGGCCACCGCTACCGCTGCTGTCAATAACCAGGGCGGAGCGGAGCCCCTCCCTTGCGTGCTATTCCTGGATCGTTAAAATTTCGCTGTTTAGCGGAGTAACACATTATTATTCCGCCGCAATCCCGCACAAAAATCGGTTGTTTAGCGGAGTAATACCGCTGGTACTGGGATTACTCCGCTAGACAGCGGGTTAAATGTAATGTTAGGGCAGCAGAATGATACTTCAACTCGTGGCATCGTTACTTGTCATTATACAGGCATCTGCTCAGCCTCAGATTCTCGATGGACATTCTCATTCCGTCTGGCACGTTCAGTTTTCGCCTGATAAATCTTCGCTGGTTTCTGCGAGTTCGACGTCGGAAGGGGAAGAGCCTGAGATTTGTAACTGGAATATGGCCACTCTCACGGTTCGATGGAAAGTCAGGCCATTTGAGCAGTGGGTGTTCGATGTACATTTTGATAGCAATGGCAACTATGTCCTCGCTACTGATCGTCAAAATTCTGTCAAGCAGTGGGAGATCAGCACCGGAAAGCTACGGAATGAGATTCGTGTCCAGGAGATCCAAACGGTACGATACTCGCCTGACGGGAACTTTATCGGTCCATCCGGGATTATTGTGGGTAGAGGTCGAGTCCTCCGCAGTAGAAGAGGATGGCGGTTTTGAAGTTGTCGCGGTTTCGGTATCCGCCGACTCTTCGTTTGATGGCCATGATTTTGCTGTTCATTCCTTCGGCGACGGCGTTTGTGATTCCGTGAGTGCAGTAGCTCACCACATTGGCTAAGCGTTCTTTGATCGTGCGAGCGACTTTCTTCATTGGCTCCAGCTTTGTGTGGATGACTCGCTTGTACCAGTCATTGAAGAACGTCGTGGCCTCTGCCGGAGTGTCATGAACCCAGAGGTCTCGCAGCATCTCCTTGTAGGCCCACGCTTTGCCCGTGAGTAACTCTGCCTTCCATGCGGCATCAAAGCGTTCCTGCTGTTTTTCGCTGAGATTCTCCTGGCCTGAAAGCCACAGATACCGAGTTCCCGTCAATCGATCATCGCCTTCGGCGCGAAGCTTCTTCTGCTCCGACCGACGGACCTTGTCGACGGCTTCGGTTGCCAGCTTCATGATGTGAAAGCGGTCGTGCACAATCTTCTGTTCGGCCAATGCAATGTTGCCTTTGGTGCTCTTGACGTATGCGGCACTCATGTCCATCGCAACCGCCTCCACAGACTGCTTTTCACTGTCGGAAAGCTGATCGAAACAGGCATCAGCGGCTGCCGTGTCATGACCATCGGAAATCGCTTCGACAGTGCTCTTGTCCAAGTCATAGATCAGCGTGACGTAGTTGTGTCGTTTTCGAAAGGCTTTCTCGTCGATGCCGATTCGAGGGAGGTTCTTCGATTGTTTGCGATCCTTCCCGCGAGCCACCGCCTTCTGCAGAATGTGCCACGATTCATCCCATGAGATCCCCAGAATGCTGCACGCCCCTTTCACGGTTTGTGTGGCCAGAAGAACGTCGATGGCGAAGCGTTCAAAGAACAATGAGAAGCGGCTGTTCTTTTCCGCCCAGGGAAGCCTGATCTGTTTGACGCCATGATCCGGGCACTTCACGCGAGGCGTGCGGGCATGAAGGATGGTCGCAAATTGCATCGTGTCCAGATGCCGCCATTGGCGAGACTTCGTGTGGTCATAGCACGGCAGCTGCCTGTCGCAATCCGGACAGCAAAAAGTTTCGCCCTCGCCATGTTCGACGAAAACGTCGACCTGTTGAGCTTCCATATCCAGCTGAACGTCCGCCACAAACCACGGCCCCGTCAGTCCCAAAATCTGTTCGTAAAAGTCTGTTCCCTGCATCCCACGAAAACTAACGAATTAACGCCTCACCCACAAAGAACCCGGATGGACCAATTTATCGGTACTGGTGACCGCTTGGGGCAGGTCTATCTCTGGGATTCGAAGAGCGGTCGACTCGTGCATCACCTCCAAGGTCCGAATGCGTATGTGTGGCACGTCGATTTTTCAACAGACAACAAGTACATTGCGTCCGCCTCGTCTGATCACAATGTCCGGATCTGGTCCACGAAAACCGGCGCGTTAATTCACACGTTCGAAGGTCACACAGACGATGTGACAGCAGTCGCGTTCACGTCCAGCAATCTTCTGTTAAGCGCCGGTTTCGACGATCGAATCATCCTCTGGGATGTTGCCCAGCAACGGCGTCTTGCGTCGAGCGTGGCAAGTCATCAATTTGGAATTGCAACGGGTGGGTTGCATGTCTCGCCGAATAATGACGTGTTCATTACCGTTGGGGCTCCATCGCAGATTAGCTCCACGTCTGTCAGCGTTTGGGATGCTAGAACATTGAAGAACCGAGGCGAACTCCTGGATATGAGTGCCTCTATTGATGAAACTGCATTCTCCCGTGATGGGAAGGCGTTGTTTGTGGCAAAATGGGATCGCTCAATCGTGACGTGGGACATCAAAAATGCCAAACTACTGAACCTGTTGAAAGGACACGCGGACTATGTTCGGTGCCTTTCAGTGTCGCCTGATGGAGCAGGGCCAGCGCGCACTTTGGGCAATTTAGGCTGGCGCGACAAGTGAGTATTGGTTAGTCTTTTCGTGTCGTAACATCGGACTTCACGAGGAGAGGACAAGAGATGTCGACAGTTGAACTGGCGGTCACCCAGGAGCTGACAGGAAACATTGTTCATTACTTTGATCAATTGAAAGACCCGCGTTCCAACATCAATCGTCTGCATCTGCTTGGTGATGTGATTGTGATCGCCATTTGCGGAGTGCTGGCCAACGCCGACGGCCCCAGTGCGATTGCGGAATGGGCGCGACTGAATGCCGATGGCCTGCAGAAACACCTGGCACTTCCGCATGGCATTCCGAAAAAAGATACGTACCGGCGCGTCCTTTCTCTCCTGAAGCCGAACGACTTTCAAGCGTGCTTCGTGCAATGGATTGAATCGCTGGAAGGACTTTCCGACGAACAGAAAGAAGGCTACAGAAAACAGATTGCGATTGATGGCAAAGCACTCCGTCGATCACATGACAAAAAGAATGGGCTGGGTGCGTTGTTCATCGTGAGTGCGTGGGCTTCTGATCAGGGGATTTCTCTGGGACAGGTGGCGACGGAAGAGAAGTCGAACGAGATCACCGCGATCCCGAAATTACTGAACGAAATCAATATCGATGAGGCGATCATTACGATTGACGCAGCGGGTTGTCAAAAAAACATTGCGCAGCAGATCGTGTCTGGCAATGCAGACTATGTGTTAGCCCTGAAAGGCAACCAACCGAAACTCTATGAGGTCGTGCAGAAGTTTTTTCTCGATCACCTGGAGGATGACTTCGCTCGCTGTCCCGTCAGTCGCTATGAAGAAACAGAGAAGGGACACGGTCGGCAGGAACAGAGAATCTACTATCAGGCGACCGTGCCTGTCGATTTTGACGTGGGCCACAAATGGGCCGGACTCAAGACCATCGGAACGGCGATCCGAATGTACGAGCAGGACGGCATTCATCATTCTGACGTTCGCTACTACATCAGCAGTCTGCGTCGCAAAGGCGAGCTGTTCGCAACAACGGTTCGTGGTCACTGGGCCATAGAAAACACGCTGCACTGGAGTCTCGACATGACCTACCGCGAGGATGAGAGTCGAGTCCGAAACCGAATCTTCGCGAACAATTTGTCATGGCTCAGACGAATCACACTCAGCCTCATCAAGAAACATCCTGGCAAACAAAGCAACGTCATGAAAAGAAGAATGGCCGGATGGAACATTGACTATTTGATGCAAATCCTTACCGGCAAAACAACTTAGTATGCGCTGGCCCTGCCTGATGGAGAGATGCTGGCTTCTGGCAGCGACGACAAAACAATTCGCCTGTGGAACATCACACGCTGACTTTGAAAGTGCCCTAACCATGCCGTGAACGGGAGCGGCCGACTACGCGTTTTCTGAAATCGAAGTCTATCGCGGCCGCCCCGTTACGGCTGTCGTTATCGCAATACAACATGACCTTCATACCTCCTTCACCGTTTGCCGCCTCCTTTACCTGTCCCTTGTGTGGAGCAATCGCACAACAGGAATGGTGGATGAAAGCAATGAGCGGGGGCATAGTCAGCCAAAGTCGCGACGATCATCCTGTACGTGTTGGAAAATGCACGCATTGCAGCGGCCACACCATTTGGCATGAAGACGAGATGCTTCTCCCCTTCAGCGGAGCGGCCCCACGCCCAAATACTGAAATGCCACCGTCTGTCCGCAAACTTTATGAAGAAGCTGCCGCACTCTTTACACGCTCGCCGCGTGCCGCAGCCGCGCTTCTTCGGCTGTCGATTCAGGTGCTTTGCACCGAGCTGGGCGAGTCAGGGAAGAATATTAACGCGGACATCGCGTCGCTGGTCGGAAAGGGATTGCCTGAGGTTGTCCAGCAGTCTCTAGATATTGTTCGCGTAACCGGTAACGAAGCCGTACATCCTGGGCAAATTGACACCGATGACCCAGAGGTTGTTGGATCGCTATTCGAACTGACTAACGTAATTGTGGAATACATGATTGCCATGCCAAAGCGAGTTTCTGGGCTGTACTCGACGCTCCCCAAGAATGCCGTTGACGCTATCGAACGCCGAGACAAAGCTTAGGCGATAACAAATGCGTCAACCGGAGCGGCGAATTCGGCGGAATCTGAATTCAATGCGTAACGTCGCCGCCCGGTTACGCAATTCGTTCGCCCGTCACTCCGGAATGGCACTTTCAATGTCCAAGGTCTCTACAAGCTATCTGCCAGTAATTGCACTATTCGCCGTGTGCAGCCTTATAGGCGTCTGCCGAGGTGAGCAGGAGCCGGCACCCGAACCATTGGCGCACTACCGTTTCAATGGCGATGCCAAGGACGCGAAAGGGGTCCACGCCGACTTTGAACTCGAGAACACGGCGTTCAAGGACGACGCCCTGTATCTCAATGGTCATTACGAATTGTCGGTAGAAAAGGGAGGCTACCGCGCCATCTGCAGAACCTCCGGGCTGGACATCGCAGGGTATACGGTAGCCCTCCGGTTCAAGAGCGAACCTCACAGGATCGAAGAATTTCGTTCATTTCGCAGCAACCTGTTTACGGGAGGGGTAAGCAGTTATCGGTGGTTCGGCCTACAACGGTCGCAGAATGGCAATCTTGTCGTGATGCTGAATAATGGCCTCTTCCGGCACGAAATCAAAGGGGTCGCATTGGAGCACCACAAGTGGACCGTGGTTGCCTGCTCTGTCGATATTCCCGCGCGGACGGTGATCGCGGCCGTGAATGGCAAGCAGGTCAGTATCATCCGCCTGCCAATGGACTTCAAGGTCATCGACCTTCCCAAGGGTATCCGGCTCCCAAAGGAACTCGAAGGGCGGGACGTTAAGTTGAGAACTATGTTGATGCAGAAGGACACGAAGAAGGAGTGGTCTTTCACGGATTATGGCCACGGGCGTTGCTTTCACGGTCTGGTGGATGAGATCCTCATCTACGGACGGGCTTTGACTGCCGGGGAGCTGGAGAAGATTCCTCTGCGACCGTAATACATGCGGCCGAACAAGAAGATGCAGCCGAGTTGCCGCCGGCGGTTTTCCACATGGCAAATCAGTCGCGGCAACCGGCTGATCATCAGCGTTCGTCGGCCGAGCGCTAACGGCATCACCTGCACGGATCATTCAAACGGAGCTATTTACGCGGCAATGCTTTCACGCAACCAAGAACCAACGCTGCACATTGGATGTCTCGTCGCTCTCGTGTTCTTCTCCACGTACGTAGCACTCGTGACATATCCATTTGGCGCATGGAAATTCGGCGCCGCACTTGGAGCTTTGGCATTCCTATCGATCTTCCTGCGCGTTGGATGGTTCGTCCCATTCGCAATCGCAGGAACTTACGCAGGGATCATGCTTGACGCTCGAGTCAAAGGCGGGACAATCGAATCCCAGATGCAAGAGACCATCGTGTCAATTGTTGTTGGAACAGTTAGTGGATTCGCAATTGGTGTCACGATCGATTCCATGAGCCGTTTGCATCCGAGGGTCCAAAACGCCGACGAACAAACGGATGAGCGCGAGCCGGAATAGTAGCCGTAGGTCAGGCTGTGCCTGACGCCCTGCTGCGAGTCAGGCACAGCCTGACCTACGGCAACTGTTCACGCTGCGACTCTGGGGAGATACGGACTTGGGACCAAGCATCTGGGTCTTAGTTGGTCCGTCTAAAATGCAATGGAGCGTGTTATTGAAGCCCGGTACAATGGTTCGTGAGCTTGTCGCCTCGCTTGCGTTTATCCACAATCAGTGGTGGAACTACAGGTAACCGCGAATGGCCGAACAATGCATTGGACGCGGAGCCGCCGATCGCGTCGCTCGTGAAGTCAATGTTGATTGGCGGCGGCCCGGTCAACGCTAACGTTATTTGCCAAGGCATAGGCCCACCGCATGGCTCGCTCAGCTTTCAATGCCTCACTCTGCTTCGTTGGCGTCGCAATTGTTGCCACTTGTGCCGTTCTCTTCGTGCAATGCAGACGAATCGTCGTTGACAATGTCGCAACCGACAACCTTTTCGCGCAGGCGGTACTGCACGACGTGCTCCGTAGTCTCCCGGCCCGGTACCCGAACGGCATTACCCCAGAGGAATTAGGCAAAGTTCTATACTCTCGTGTTTCACTCTACACGCTGGTCGGCTTTGCTTTCATTGGTGCCGCGTGGGCTCGCCAATACGGTTTTTGGTCAATCGCTGCGCGACCTACGACTGAATTGCCTTTCGACAATTCCTCAGATTCATAATTCTACAGCCAAACGGCAAGTTAGGTGTTTGTGCCACACATCCTCCACAGTCGATCCTCACCGTGGCACCATCGACAACGGCGGGGTGGCACTGTCCCCAGTTGGCATGACCGTGTGTGCCACTGGCTCTGCCAGTACCCGTGCCACTCGAAAACACTGGCAAAGCCAGTGGCACACATTCATCTGATTCAAAATGTCAATGTGCTCTACACAACAGCAGTCGCCAGTGCCACCCCGCCGGCGACCGCAATTTTTAAGTCAAAGCCGTCCGGCACAATTCCCTGACCGTCGTCTTTAGCTGTCTGTGAAAAAGAAGTCCTCGAGGTTCAACATGAATAGAAAGTCTCAGCTAACGGTAGCTGTGCTCGCTGCTGCTCTTTCCTTTCCCGCAATAGCGCACGCCCATCAGAACCAGCCGAACATCGTCGTTATGGTGATGGACAATCTCGGTTGGGGAGAAATCGGTGTTTACGGTGGTGGAATTCTTCGTGGGGCTGAAACGCCTCGCCTCGACCAGTTCGCAAGTGAGGGGATGCGCTTCCTCAACTTCAATGTCGAGACGCAGTGCACACCTAGCCGCTCAGCACTCATGACGGGGCGTCACCCGGTTCGCTCAGGTACCACCAAGGTTGTTTGGGGCCAACTGTACGGATTAACTCAGTGGGAAGTGACTATTGCTGAATTGCTGTCCGAACAAGGATATGCCACCGCAATGTTTGGTAAGTGGCACCTGGGTGACACAAACGGTCGTTTTCCGACCGATCAAGGTTTTGACGAGTGGTACGGAATTCCCAACACCACCGATGAATCTCTGTATCCAGGCGGATTTCAGTTTGACCCCGAGGCTGTGGATCCGCCTTACATCATGCAAGGTAAACGAGGACAGGATCCAGAGAAGGTCAAAGTTTACGATCGAGAGGCGCGGCGGAGAATCGATGCCGAGTTGGCCGGGAAAACTGTGGACTTCATGAAACGTAGTGTCGCCGCCGAAAGACCATTTTTCGCTTACGTGCCCTTTACATTGGTCCACCTTCCGACGCTTCGCTGAGGTGGTACAGGTTTCAGGGACACGTGAATCTCTTATTCTGAGTCCGTAGAAAGGACCTCAGGATGTCTCGGAAGAAAAAAAATCAGTCAAGAAATCGTCTCGCCGTCAGTACACGGATGAGTTCAAAGAAGAAGCCGTGCAGCTGCTTCTGGATGGGTACACGGCTCCTCAGGTTGTGGACCGGTTGGGCATTTCAAACGTCAACGTTTTGTATCGCTGGAAACAGGAGCAGCTGGAACAAAGTGGTCCAGTGGCAAGCTCTTTGGAGGCTAAGGTCAAGGACCTCGAAGCCGATCTGCGGCGTGTCGAACGTGAGAGGGACATACTAAAAAAAGCGTTGGCTATTTTCGGCCGCAACGAATAGCTGACGTCTATGCGGCCGTTGAAGCGATTGTTCAGGAAGGTCATGGAAACGTGGCCGAAGTCTGTCGTCATCTCGGTGTGAACCGAACTTCGTTTTATGCCTGGCAGACTGCTGAGCCCACGATCTTTGAAGAACAGGATGCTCAACTGGCTCCGTTGATAAGAGTCATCTTTAAGTGTCACCGCCGCCGCTACGGGGCTCGTCGCATTGCCGAAGACCTCAAGGAAATGGGACTTCCCTGTGATCGCAGGAAGGTCTCGAATGTCATGAAAGCCCTTAAATTAAAGGCAATTCAGCCGAAGTCGTTCGTTCCAAAAACGACAGACAGCCGTCATCGACTGGGCTATTCGCCGAACCTGTTGCTCGATGCGGACGCCCCAACAACGATCAATCAAATTTGGGTTGGAGACATTACCTACATCCCGCTGACTGACGGGACGTTTTGCTACATGGCGATGCTGATGGATCTGTTTTCCCGGCGGATCGTTGGTTGGCATCTGGATAACAACATGACGGAACAGCTGGTCCTCAAAGCACTGCGTTCGAGCATCAAAGAACGACAGCCTGACGTTGGATTGATTCACCACACGGATCGAGGCGGCCAGTACGCTGGCAATGAATACCGATCAATTCTTCGTCGGGCAGCAATCACACAAAGCATGAGCCGTGCTGACAACTGTTATGACAACGCATCCATGGAAAGCTGCTTCGGAACGATCAAGAACGAACTCGAAATGACCGATTACCAAAGCAAGGCAGAGGCAAGAAGAGAGATGTCAAAATACGTCCGCTACTACGTTCACGAACGCAGACACTCCAGCCTCGATTACAGGTCGCCAGCTCAGTTCGAACAGATCATCAATCTCCCAAAATAAGAGAATGACCTGTCCCTGAAACCTGTACCACCTCACCCCACCCGGATTTTGATGGGAAGACAGGTAACGGCCGATGGGCTGACGTCCTGGCGGAGTTAGACCATCGAGCGGGACAAGTGCTGGACGCGATCGACGATCTCAACGTCAGAGAGAACACGCTTGTCATCTGGATGAGCGAGAACGGGCCCGAAGAGATTTTTCCGCACAACGGAACAGCAGGTCCTTGGCGAGGCACGTACTTCACGGCTCTGGAAGGTTCCCTTCGCGCGCCTTTTCTCGTCCGTTGGCCCGGAAAGATAGAGGCCGGCGCGGTGCATAATGAGATCATGCACGTGACCGACCTCTATCCCACCCTGGCACACATCGCAGGCGCGAAGATACCAACGGATCGAATCATTGACGGCCTCAATCAATTTGATTTCCTGAGCGGCAAAGCCAAACGCTCGCCGCGCGAGGGCTTCCCTGTCTACAACGGCGATATTCTTCAGGCATACAAGTGGCGAAACTGGAAGCTTCACTTCAGGACACAGGAAACAATGCGTTCGAACATAGAGCGGCCCGGAATGCCCAGGCTTTACAACCTACTGACCGATCCAAAGGGAGGAGTACGACCTTATCGAAAAGGGAGGTGAATGGGGTGAAAAGAACTTCTGGGTGATGCCACCGATCAGCAAGCTCGTTAATGAACACTCAAAGAGCCTGTTGGATGAACCACCAATCAGACTCGGAACCCCAGACCCCTATGTGCCTGAAAAGTAGCCTGAGCTTCGGCTTTGTGGTGCGCAAGCTAAATCGGGTAAGCGTGCAGGAATAGCGATTCGCTTCTTCCGGCCTACGGTGACTTCACCGAGGGAAGTGAATTTTTTCACTCAACCCCACGACCAATCTGTAACGCCCTTCAAATTCTGGATGCGTTCCGCAGGCCAGTCGCCTTTGTGTAATGCGATCACGGTATCGGCGGCCATGGCGAAGGTGTCTTCGTGGGACTCGTTGTCCAAACCCGCCACGTGACCGCTTAGCAGCACGTTTCGCATCTTCAGCAGCGGGCTCGTTTCTGGCAGCGGTTCCACTTCATACACGTCCAGCCCTGCTCCGCGTAGTTTGCCATTTGCGAGTGCTTCGCACAGGTCGGCTTCATTGACCAACTGCCCGCGTGCCGTGTTGATCAGGATTGCAGAGTCCTTCATCTTCGCGATGCTGGCCGCGTTGATCATCCCTTTGGTCTCATCAGTAACCGGGGAATGCAAAGAAATGTAGTCTGACCGAGCGTACAATTCGTCCAGCGAAACGAGTTCGATGCCGTGTTGTTTGACGAACTCCTGTGGCGCGTACGGGTCGTGAGCGATGACCTTCATCCCCAGGCCAAGCCCCCGCGTGGCGGTGGCTTGACCGATTCGGCCCAGTCCAATCAGGCCCAGCGTGCTGCCCATGACTCGTGGTCGAGCCTCGCGTTCCCACTGACAGCTTCGCACGCCCATGTCGCCCGACGGAAATCCGCGAGCCAGTCCCATTAGCAGTGAAATGGCGTGTTCGGCGACTGCGTGATGATTTACGCCCGGAGTCGTCGCCACGACGATACCCTGCTTGTCTGCCTGAGCCAGATCCACGGCGTCAAAGCCAACGCCGGTGCGTGAGATCACTCGCAGTTCCGGGCACTTCGCCAGCACGTTCGCCGTCAGCGGTTCTGAACCGGCCAGCACGCCACAATAGCCTTGTAGCTCTCTTGTGAGGTCTTCTTCCACCCACAAATTGACGTCGCGCGGTACGACATTACATTCAAAACCGGCGGACTTCAGAAGTTCGAAATGAGGACCGTTTTCAGCGCTAAGAGCTGTGCACAGAACTTTCAACATGCGTTCGTTTCTTTGGAGTTGCTTGCGTGGTTATGCTATCACCACACAGCTTAACGCAACTCGCTTCAGGCTACAGCGAACACGAATCATACAATCCAGAAATTCCGACATGGCGACATCCAATCAGTGTGCCGAAATTCAGATCACCGACGGCGAACAATTTCGAGTTCGTTTCGGCGACGAAGTGCGGTCCGGTGATCTTTACTATCTTGGCATCGATCCTCGCAACAAAGATCACAACTGCCCGGCTGACGTTGGCCTGAAGCGACTTATTAACGGCTGGATCGAAACCATTATCGAAAATTCTGACGGTGTGATTTTTTATCTGCCCTTCGATTTTTCTGATGAGTTCACGCGCTGGCTGGCCTGCGAAAAGAAAGATTCTGAGATTACGGTTGTGTTTGGTTGGGCAGAAATTGAAGGATGGTCGTTCTCGCCATCTGACTTCAGTGAACATTCGCGTGACCTGAAGAATTTTCAGGCGGACGATCCCATCAATCCGCAAACGTTCTACACGCCCCGAGTCCTCAGCAACCTCAGAAGCAGCCGGGCTCGAATTGTTACGAGCACATATTAAACGGCTCCTCCCGCTCACTTCCCCGGAAATACTCTCCATGAAATCCGCGTCACTCCACTTCATCCTCTTCATCGGCTTCGCAGCCACAGCACTGGCCTCAGATGGCACGTTTCCTGTGGAATCCAACTTGCGGGCCGGAGTCGCCAAAGTCGATATCACTCCGAAAAACAACGATGGTGTGATGGCGGCCGGGCATCGACGCATGGTGCACGGCGTTCGAGATCCTCTTCGCGCCGGTGTACTTGTGCTTGACGACGGCGAAACGAAGGCCGCAATCGTCACGATGGACACGCTTTTTGCGTGGAATGAACTGGTCAGCCAGGCGCGGGAGCGAATTGAAAAAGAAACCGGTATCCCGTCAGCGAACATCATGGTGGCCGCGTCGCACAACCATTCCGGCCCGGCCTTTGATGCGGACCCGGAATGGGCAACGAGCCTCATCGACAAACTGGGGACTGCCGCTAAGAAAGCGGCTGATTCCATGAGTCCCGTTTCGATGGGTTACGCCGAAGACAAAATTGGGTTCGGTATCAATAGACGCAAAGTGATCGACGGACGAGCCGTCGTGCGACTCAACCCGGACGGCCCCAACGATCCGCGAGTGAAAGTGCTGCGGTTTGACGACGGCAAGTCACTGACTCCGATGGCTGTGCTGATGCACGCGGTTTGCCATCCCTGTTTCTTTACATGGGGCGACAAGGGAACTCAGCCATATCCAAATGGCTACCCTAAAATGAGTGCCGACTTTCCGGGAGAGGCTCAGACATTTGTTGAACTGAGTTACGGGCAAAAAACGAATGCTCTGTTTTTGCAGGGCTGTGCGGGCGACATTCGTCCAAACCTGCCCGGCTATCCGTATCGCTGCGCGGACGAAGCGGACATTCAGTGGGCCGGTCGCGACCTCGGAAGTGCCGTCGTCCGATCGCTGGCAGAATCTGTCACGCGTGAGAAGTTGAAGGATCGGTCTACCTTCTACCAAATTCGCACGGCCAGTTCGGTCGTGTCGCTGCCAGGCAAAGAAGGTCGAATCGATGCGGAACTTTCCGCCATGAAGATTGGCCCGTATTTGCTGCTGACGATGCCCGGCGAACCGATGGTGGAATATGGTTTCAAGCTGGAAAAAGCGATTGCGGATCGAGCCATCCCAATCATCGTGGGGTACGCCAACGGCAACCTCGGATACATCGCAACGGCGGATTCTCACAAAGTTGGCGGCTATGAACCGAACGCGTCGCGATTGGTTCCGGAAGCCGAAGTCATGATCCTCACGGAACTCGGCAGTCTCGCCGATCAAGTCGTGGGCGACGTCTTCGAATCGTTCTCGAAACATCCGAAAGATGTGAAGGAACGCGAAGCGCTTGAAGAAGCCAAACGCAAGAAGAGCGAAAAATAGGACGAGTGATCGCTAGCCCACGCTAGTCCTCTGATTGACAATTAGTGCTTCGTCAAAGCCTGATTCCAGGATTAGCCGCCGGGCGTTAGCCTGGTCTGTTAAAAATTCGGGGTTGACAGGTGTTTTTCGATGGACGGTGTCTGGAGTGTTTGTTTCGGGCTTAGCCCGGAAGGGCGGCAGTACTTAGCCTTGGGCGTGAGCCCAAGGTTACGATCCATGAATTTGAGCAAGCCCCGAAGGGGTGACAGCGGTGTTCTGTTCTTCCTTTCGCTGCCGCCCCTCCGGGGCTTGTTTGTACGTCGGGCGACAACCTCGGGCTGACGCCCGAGGCTACGTGCTGCCGCCCTCCGGGTGAAAAACACAGTGAAACATCCGCTGCCCGGCGGAACAAAAGTTGCGCAAACCAATAACCCACGCAATACCAGTTTTATAACAGCCCAGCGCTAGCCCCGGTTGATAAGCAAACTACCGGGGCTAACGCCCGGCGGCTACTATCGACACCCGAGGTTTTGTCTTTGACAGAACGCTAGTGTTCATTCTTGTCCGAAGAGCAATGACTAAGCCAGGACGGATTCCTGTTTCGGCTTCACGGCAGCTACGGCCACAAGCCCGCCCGCAATCGCGCCGAACAGGTGGCCGTCCCAGGAAACGTTCTTCCCCACCATGAACGGCAGGACGCCGCTAAACAAAGTTGCTCCGTAGGTGACGCCGACGAAAATCGCGATGACAATCGCCACGAAGCGAGCTTCCCGGAATCCGGCCACGATCAGAAACGTAATCAGCCCGTAGACCAACCCGCTGGCACCGACGTGAATCGTCTTTGAACCGCCAAACAGCCACAGTAACGCGCCGCCCAACAGAATAATGGCGGCCACAATGCCGACGCTGTTGGCTCGTGAACCGGCCAGCAAACACAACAAAACCACCAGAGGAACCGTGTTTCCCAACAGGTGAGCCCAGCCGCCGTGCAGGAACGGCATGGTCACAATTCCGACCAGGCCGCTGATGTGACGAGGTGCCAGCCCCCAGTGATTGAAGTCGCCGGGCAGTATCGCATTCGCAATGAATGCCAGCCAGATTGCGCCAACGAAAACCAGCACAAAGTTCAGCTCTTCGGCGACACGGTGCTTCATGCGGAATCCTCGGCGGCGAGCAGGATCACTTTTTCAATCACGTCACCTTCGGCGATCTGCTGCGGCTTTCCATCTGGCCCTAACGAATAAATTCGGCGCCCGTCGGTGAAGACGACGTCACCCGCCGGGCTGCAATCGAAGCACAGAACGTTTTCCGCCAGTGCCTTTGTTTCTCCGCTGGCCGACAGCTCGATCAGCTGCCATTCTTCCGGCACCAGCGGCTTCACATTTTCTTTGCCCGATTGCTTTGTCATGGCTTGCCGAGTGTCCACGGCCTGCCCATACAGCATCAGGTACGGATTTTTGTTTTGCTGTGGTGCCGGACCACCCGCATTCATCAGTGGCTTGCCAGTGAATGCCATCGACATGAAGTTGAAGAAGTAAACAAACGTGCGAGCCAGGCGAAAAGGAAAGTAGATGACGTCCTGCGCTGTCTCAAGCAGTGTTTGTGATTTCCGGTGATCTGCTTTGTACGGGCGGCGAATAAACAACGTCGTTCCGTTGTCCGTCACTCGCGGCTGAAGCAGATCGAAATCATCTTCTTCATGAAGGTTTTCTATCTGCTCCGTTTCCAGGTCGACCTGTTCGACTCGATAAGTACTCTTGCCGATCGCAGCCCCGTGCTCATCCCGGCCGATGGCGGACGATTGGAAAACGATTCGCCGAGTCCCGTCGCGCAGCCAACTAGGCGCTTCGTCGATCGAATCGGACAGGGTAATGTTGCGACCAAACAGGCCGTCATGTCGAGTGATCGAAAGGCCGACGGTACCGTCTTCCCTCATGAGCGACACGGCCAGTTCGCCGTTTTCCGGGTGCCGCGAAATATCACGTGCCGAAAATCCCTGGCGGTGCATCAGTCGCGTTTCTTCATCCAGTTTCAGATTCTGCTTAAACAGTCCGCCAACCGCGCCCATGTCCAGGACGTAGTAGATCTCTTCAGGCGAATCGCCTGCCGCCATCGTTGTGAAACGAATGTTGCGGCGAGCTTCTGCATTCTCCCACGGCGCCATTCCTGGCGGTTCCATGCCCATGCTGCCCCAGACACCGCTGCGGCCTTTCCATGAATTGTTCTGCGAACTTCGCATCTCGCGTTCCAGCGAATTGCGAGCAAAATCACTTTCCACTTCCTGCACCGGTGCGTCCCCGCGCTTCACGTACAGACGGCCGTGAGAAATCCAGGCGATGGAGGGTCTGGTTTGGGAAGCTGCAGGCATGGGACGTCTTAGCGATCGCGCAATGAAACATGGACGAGAGGAAGCGTACCGGTCGACGGCGCTCCATTCAATCGACGTCTGCGCCGTCCAAACTGCTTCATGAACTCAGGCCGCCATCACTGTCGCCATGAAGCTCGCGCCGCTATCCTGTGCGTGACCAGAAAACCAACCGGGAGCGTTCTTATCCTACTTCGCACTTTCCTGACAGTCGTCCTGCTAACCTGTTTCCAGCACGTCAACACTTCGAACGCAATCGCGGCAGACGTCGAAGTTGTTATCGGCGGGCTGTTGAAGGAGGAAGGCGGCACGTGGAGCCCAGATGACAGCCCTTTTAAACGCCCCTTCGGAATCGATTTCAATCGGCAGGGCCAGATGTTCATTGTGGAGCTGGAAGGTGGCCGAATCCATCGCCTCGACCCGGACGGAACGCTCACGAAAGTTTCCGGTGACGGATCGAAGAGCTACAAAGGTGACGGAGGCCCGTTTTCAGCCGCAACCTACAACGGAATGCACAACTGCGCGGTGACGCCGAATGGCGACCTGTACATTGCCGATAGCTGGAATCACTGCATTCGCCGAGTCGACGCAAAGACCGGTGTCATCACGACGATGGCCGGTACTGACAAGCCGGGCTTCAGCGGCGATGGTGGACCTGCATTGGCTGCTCAGTTCGACTTCATCATGTGCATCACGTTAAACTCCGCGAATGACGTGCTGCACGTTGCCGACCTCAAGAACCGCCGCATTCGTGCCGTCGACCTGACATCAGGCGTGGTCACGACAATTGCGGGCAACGGGGAAAAGGGTGTGCCTTCGGACGGAGCAAAAGCAACGGAAGCTCCATTGGTAGATCCGCGAGCAGTCACGGCCGATTCGAAAGGCAACGTCTACATTCTTGAACGCAGCGGAAACGCTCTGCGCGTGGTCAAACCGGACGGAACCATTCACACCGTTGCAGGCGACGGGACACGCGGCCCCAAAGACGGGCCGGCGTTGCAGGCTCAGTTCGGTTCGCCGAAACACGTCTGCGTGGATGACGAGGACAATGTCTATATTGCTGACGACGCTAACAAAGCCATTCGGAAATTCGATCCCGTGGCGAAAACGGTTTCAACCGTTCTTGGGCGAGGTCACGGCGATAAACGTATTCAACTGCTACAGCCGCATGGAGTGTGCTGGCAGGATGACTGGCTGTATGTGCTGGACACCAGCCACAATCGCCTTTTTCGAATGAAGCTGTAACGCGACGGCGACTTTCGCCGCGCCTTTAATGTTTCGCTGCAACGTAGTGACTCGCTGCGCGCTCGGCGCGAATGCCCGCCACAGCACTTGTGTGGGGTTGAGGGCAGTTCTGCAGATTGGGACGATTTTCCCACGTGCCCCCTGTCGGCAAATGGTGGAATCCAGGCAAGTCTGACCGATTTCTTTCGATCACACGTAACGGCGATGCGCGCCTTTCTATTACGAACATTGATCGTGAGACTCAGTCGATATGTCAGCAGCCACACAAACCTCACTGGACGAAATCCTGCACTCGAAGCAGGTCCCCAGCCTGCCGGAAGTGGCATTGCGAATTGTCGAAATTTCGCAGCAGCCCGAACCGGATACTCAGGAGCTGATCAAAACCGTTCGCCTGGATCCCGCAATTGCCGGTCGCATTCTAAAGTTTGCCAACTCGGCACTGTTCGGTTTGCGCAAGCGGCCCACGTCGGTCGAAGCAGCTGTTCCAATGCTGGGTACGACGTTGGTTCGGACACTGGCGCTTGGCTTTTCTCTGGCTCAGCAATCGCGTTCCACAGACACATTAAAGGCGCGTTTTCGGCAACTTTGGCGAGAATCGCTGTTCCAGGCTTCGGCTGCCGAAGCGCTGGCAGAACGAGTCACCGGCGCGGATGCTCCGACATGGTTTTTGGCTGGTCTGTTGCAGGACATCGGTCAGATCGCGATGCTGAATGTCGCGATGGCAGAATATGATGAACATGTCCTGCAACCCGTCGCCGACGAATCTCGCCTTCAATTGGAAATCAATCACTTCGGATTTTCGCACGTCGATGTGAGCGCCGGGTTGTGTACCGCCTGGGGTTTGGACCCGGAAATCGTTGCCGCCGTCACCTCACATCACAAGCCAGTGAGGACCATTAATCCGAAGGCGTGTAGCGAATTGAAGGTTGGTGTGGCGGCTGCTGCGAGCTGTTCTGAATACATGGATGCGCTGGGGACGCGATTGGAATCGACTCGATCAGACGTGGAAAAGTATCTGATCGAAGGCTATGGCTGTTTGCCGGACGAATTGCAGGTTCTGTTGGCAGAGATGGACAGACGTGCGGTGGAATTGGCGAGCGGTTTTTCCGTCGACATCGGTTCCGCACCGCCTCGAAACCGCATTCTGGCTCAGGCGCAGTCGCTGCTGCGACGAATTGCGATGGAAAATAAGCTGGCTTCCTGTTCGGGCGTTGATCCCGTCGCCACGTCCCAGAACAATCGCTCAACCGATGCGGTGGAAGATACAGAAGGTAACGAACCAGCGGAATGGAAAGAGCTTTTGGACGACGATCGAGCGAACTGCAACCGTCGGTTTCTGGACAAGGCACTGCCGCAGGAGTTGGCGAAGGCTCACGGCATCGGCGAAACCGTAGGGCTGCTGAAGATCGATTTCGCAGACGCAAACATTCAAAGCCAGCAGGACGCCAATCAGCCGGTTGCAGCTTCAGAAATTCTGGAGCTTGTCACGAACTCCGTCCGCCCGACGGACAACGTGATCCGCGCGAGTGACACCTCGGCCGTCGTGATTCTGCCGGGCCTAAGTTACGACATCCTGAACCGCATTGCGGCTCGTATTCAGGGACTGATCAACGAACGACTCGATCTCATCGACGGCGACGCCAGTTCCGCGCTGGTCGGCGGCGTTATCGTTATGCCGGAAGGTCGCAAGCCATTGAAGTCGGACAAGGTGCTGAAGGTGCTGGAAGAATCGGCTTCGCAAGCCGAAAAACTGTCCGCTACCCGAGTCGCCTTTCAGTTGCTGCTTGGCAAGAAAGCCAAGCAACTGGCACCAATTGGATAGGCCGACTCAAAAACCAGACGGCGTTATGCGTCGTCATTTGGCGGCGGAGCAAAGCCTCGCCGCATCGTGTTTTCTGTCACGTTGATCGGCACCATGAATTGCAGCAGGTAGTCGGGGCCGCCGGCTTTTGTACCGATGCCGCTCATGCGAAAACCACCGAACGGTTGTCGCTGCACGATGGCTCCGGTGATCTCACGGTTCAAGTACAAGTTACCGACTTCAAACTCGTTGCGAGCTCGTTTCAACGTTGAAGGGCTACGGCTGTAGACTCCGCCGGTTAGCGCGTAACGCGTGTTATTGGCGACGGTGAAAGCTTCGTCCAGGTTTCGCACTTTCATGACGGAAAGCACGGGGCCGAAGATTTCGTCCTGAGCCAAATTCGAATCCGGGTCGACGCCGGTAATGATGTGCGGGCCAACAAACGTGCCCTGTTTGTCCAAAGTTTTCGTGTCGATACTCAAAGCGACTTCTTCGCCTACTTCGGCATCGACCGTTTTGATGGCGGCCAGGATTCGCTGCTTCGCGTCATCGTCGATCACGGGACCGACTTTTGTAGATGGATCTTCGGCAGCGCCAATTTTCAGACTCTTGGTGGCTTCGATCAGACGTTCAATAAATTGGTCGTATGCGCCTTCCAGCACGATCACTCGGGAACACGCAGAACACTTCTGTCCCGCATATCCAAACGCGCTGTGCATGACTCCAACGACTGCTTCGTCAAGGTCTGCGTCGGCATCCACGATGATTGCGTTTTTGCCGCCCATTTCTGCGATGACGTGTCGCACGCTCGTCTGTCGCTCGTCCGTGTCCGAAGCGACTCGATTGATTTCCAGACCGACAGTCTGCGAACCGGTGAAGCACACCATGTCGACATCCGGGCTGGCAATCAGTTCCGGACCCACGTCTTCGCCGATGCCCGGCAGGAAGTTGACGACCCCGTCCGGAACGCCGGCGTTGCGAATGATCTCCATCAATTTCGCACCGACTACCGACGATTGTTCGGCCGGCTTCATCACCACCGTGTTACCTGTGACGATGGCGGCGGTTGTCATTCCGGTCAGAATCGCGAGCGGGAAATTCCACGGAGCAATCACGACGGCGACTCCGCGCGGGCGATAGCTGTAGCTGTTTTCTTCGCCCTTGAAGTCGCACTGCTGCGGTTCGTCCAACCGTCGCATTTCGTGAGCGTAATACATGCAGAAGTCGATCGCTTCGGCGACGTCACCGTCGGCTTCGGCCCATGGCTTGCCGACTTCGAAGCAGATCCACGCCGCGAGTTCGAAGCGTCGTTCGCGCATTTCGGCGGCGATCAGTTCCAGGTATTCGCAGCGGTTGCTGGTTTCCATGGCCGCCCACTGAGGGAACGCTCGATGAGCAGCGTCGACGGCGTCGGCCGCCTGATCGGCGCTGGCGGCCGCCACATGACCGATGACGTCGGAAATGTCGGAAGGATTGCGAGAACTGAGCGTGCTGCGGCTTTCGCTGGACTTGCCGTCGATGACCAGGGGATACGTCTGGCCGAATTCGCTGCGCACGAAGTCCAGAGCTTCCTGCATCGCCGTTCGGTTGGCTTCGATGCTGAAGTCGGTGAGTGGTTCATTCTGGAAGCCCGCGGCGGGCTCGTCTTCGATCGGAGGTTCGGCAACAGCGTGATCGGATGGTTTCATAAGAAGTTTCTCAACGGCAACGTGTTCGGTGAAACTCTGTCGCAGAAAGGAATCGTTGGACGTGTTTTCCAGCAGCCGTCGCACAAGATAGGCCATGCCGGGAATGAGTTCGCCAAAAGGCGTGTAAACTCGGACGCGATGCCCGCGTTCGGTGAACAACTGAGCCTGTTGGTCGCTCATGCCGTACAGCATCTGGACTTCGACGGCTCGCTGAGGCACTTTGTATTCTTCGGCCCATGCCAACCCATGAGCCAGACTTCGCAGGTTGTGACTGGCCAAAGCCGGTCGCAACCATTCGTAGTTCTTCATCAAAAAGCGGCAGTGCTGTTCGAAGCTATCGTCCGACTGCCACTTGCGGCGAAACACGGGACATGGCCAGTTGCGGTATTCGGACCGAATGGTTTCGTAGTCCCAGTATGCTCCTTTGACCAGTCTGATCGTGATGGCGGTGCCGCGTTTTTTTGTCCAGGCCAGCAGTCGTTTCAGGTCTTCGCCCGCATCTTCAAGATACGCCTGGACCACGATGCCGGCGTCGGCAAATTCACGGAATTCGTCTTCCATCAGCACATGCTGGAAAATATCGAGCGTCAGCTCCTTATAGTCATACTGTTCCATGTCGAAGTGGACGTATGCGCTGTGTTCCTGAGCGGCTCGCAAAATGGGCCGCAGCCTGTGGAGCACTCGGTCGCGTGTGCCAGCGTGGTCGATGGGCGAAAACTGGCTGTCCAACGCCGAAAGTTTGAGGCTGACGTTAAGGCGTGGGATGGCTCCGTTGTGGTCGTGGTCGATGATCGCCACTTCGGACCAACCGTCCACTTGTTCGGACATGCCTGCGATAAGGTCCAGATACTGCTGCTGGTAGCGGTCGGCTTCAACGTCGCTGATGATGGCTTCGCCCAGCAAATCCAGCGTGAAGGCGAGCCCGTTCTTGCGAAGCTGTTGGACCGACTTCAGGACTTCGCCCGCATTTTCGCCGGCGATAAAGCGTCGCGCCATGCGAGCGGCATTGGTGCGAGCGTTGTAGGCAAGCGCGCGGCTGAGAATGCTGTTGTTGGTGGACAGGTCCAGGCCGATGCGAGCGGCCCAGGGCAGGTGCGACTTTACGTCTTCGAAGTATTCGTCGAGATGTTCGGCAATCGACGTGTGTGTCCGCAGCATCGGCAGCACATCGACAAAGCGAAACATCTGCACCTTGACGGCTTCGTCTTCCATCGCCCAGTTCATCAGGCGATCTTCCCACCAGCGTCCGTGGAAAATGGACGACGAACGGGAATTCAGGCGACCAAACAGGTCTTCGCCAATTTCCTGCGTTCGCTGTTCAACTCGATCTTCAATACGAACGCGTTTGGCCATGGATGAACGGAAATCACGCCGTGTCGGCGGTTCTGGATAGTCTGGAGACGAGATGAAAAAACGGAAAACGGTTCGAAGCCGAACACCAAACGCTGTCGAGTCGGGGATTCTAGGAAGAATTGCTCAAACGTGAAACAGGGCGAATGCGGATTGTCACCGATTGACAGCAAAACGCAGAATGATCCTCCGCCGCAGCTCAAAAGATTGCGACTGTCGACCACGATTGTCACAGTTCAACCGCAAACTTTTTTCGCGCACTGGCTGAATTCAAATGACTACTCCCCTTAAGCCGTCCCTGTTAAATCGGACCACGCGACAGTGCGGTGCAACTGGAATCGTCATCCTGGCAGCGACCAGTCTGGTTCTGGCGGCGATGGGCCGCCACTTTTGGTGCGAGTGTGGAGGGTTGGAACCGTTCTCGTGGGACATCTGGTCGCAACACAATTCACAGCATCTGATAGACCCCTACTTTTTTACTCACGTACTGCACGGCATCCTTTTCTACGCACTACTGGGGTGGCTGTGGAAGTCCTTGAGTATTGAATACCGTTTTTCGGTGGCCATTTTGCTGGAATCCAGTTGGGAGATGCTGGAAAACACGCCCATGGTGATTGAGCGATATCGCAGCGTCACGATTTCGCTGGACTATTACGGCGACTCGATCGCGAATTCAATCATGGACGTGATCGCCTGTGCCATCGGTTTCGCGATCGCCTGTCGTTTTCGTCCTCGCGTTTCGGTCGCGGTGTTTGTGGCCACCGAGCTGATTTTGCTAATCACAATTCGCGATTGCCTGACGTTAAACGTCGTGATGTTGCTCTGGCCGCTCGAAGCGATCAAAACCTGGCAGATGGGGCTGAGGTAAATTACCGTCCCGTTGTCGGCACCCAGGGGTTCCACGAACAGTAGTACATCGCCTTGGGGACGCTGGCATCCAGCAGGCCTTCCAGCATGGCGTTCGGAGGATCTGCTTTGCCCGAAAGAAACAGGTCCATCAGCGTCGGCGTCGACGAGTATTCCACGGCTTCGTAGTCTGAAACGCCGGCCTTGGCAGCAAGAGCCTTCAACGCATCTTCTTCGTAGCCAACTTCATCGGCCATTCCGTTTTCAAGAGCCTGCGTTGCCGTATAAATCTGGCCGGTCGCGATATCGCGAACCTGTTGTTCGTTTAGTTTGCTGCGATTGTCCGCGATGACGTTCACGAAGCGGTCGAAGGAATCGGCGATGATGACGTCCCAGACCTCACGTTCCTGTTCAGACAGGTCTCGAAACGGATTCAGCGAATCTTTTAACGGTCCTGTGGCCAGCGGTTCGACTTTCACGCCGATCTTCTCTGCCAGTTCTGTGGCGTTATAGCGTGGAATAATGACGCCGATAGACCCTGTCCACGTGGTCGGTTCCACAAAGATGCGGCCCTCTTCGCCGATGCCCATCGCAATGTAGTAACCGCCCGACGCTGCAAGACGCTTCATGGCGACGTACACCGGCTTTGCCGCAGCCAGCTTCTGAAGCTCGTGATAAAGCTGATGGCTGTCCGCGACCAAACCGCCAGGGCTGTCGATCGACAGAAGGACTCCCTTGACGCTGTCGTCGTCGATGGCTGCTTTGATTTGTTCGAGCCACCTTTCGGTATACGGCGGCATAATGGTGCCGGAAAAGTTGATCACGGCCAGCTTGTCCGAAGCCAGCCTGCTTCCCGAATGATGCGACCGCTGCACGGTGGCAGTCGCCGATGCCGATTCCGCTGCCGTTCTAAGAATGAACATGATGTTCATCAGAATCGAAGCCGCCAGAATCGCCACCAAAATTCGGCGGCCAGCAGACTTCAGAGTTGAATCGCCCGCTTCTACTTTGATCACGACGGAATTGGCCGTGACCGTTTTTGATTCGCCGGGGGACATTCGTTGTTCGTCAGTCATTGAGTTCGTTCCGTGAAATTCTGTCGCTTGATCCGCCCGCAACGCACCGGCAGGATCTGCCGGATTCTGGTCGAAATCGACGGCAATGTGAAGACAGGCGATTTCGCGAGGGTTTGGCGGTAGTGCTGAATGTCTGGCTGGCGCACGTCCTATCCTTAATGCAAGCGACGAATCTGATTGTGCGGAAGAAATGGGGCGTTGGTGAACGTCGATATGTTCACGGAAGGCTTTGGCGTGCCGGAGCCTGCAACCGTTCGGTGTTTTCAACCCCGACGCAATGACCTGAGGTCAAATCAGGGAGATCGACCATGAACAAGAAAAGCCGCTTTCGTAAACACTTGCTGTCTGCCACGTTCGCAGCACTGCCCCTCGCAGCCGTGGCCGCAGATTTGCCGGATACAGCAGGTTCTCCAACACAGTCTGAATCGCTGCGGCCAGTCGCGGAAACATTTCGGCTGAAGTCTGTGCCGCATATCCAGAAGCCGTCCAGCGGCATCGTGCAGGTGCAGTACGAAGAAGCATCTCCGACTGTGGGCTACCACCCTCAGAACGTTTTTCATGCCAATGGTGCTGGCAAAGGTTCGTTCACGTTCCAGCATTCTGCAGAAACCGGAATGCCGGAATTCGTGCAGACTCAGTACGCCCAGGCACAGCCGCCTATGCGCCGCCGCGAATGGCGTCGCATGATGGCACAGCAGCAGGCTCAACAAGCGGCTCAGAACGGCGGCACCAACGGCGCTCAGAATGCTGCGTCACAAGGCGGCGCGCAGAACATGGCCGCCAATGCGTCAGTGGAAGAAGAACGACCGAGTTTCTTCAAGCGGCTGTTTGGTCGATTCGGTGGTGACTCAGAAGAAGAAGTGGACGATTCGCAAATCCTGCCAGGCGAGCCGGCACCAAAGATTCCGAAGCCGCCCGCTATCGTCTATGAGACCAATGCTGGCAGTCCTGCCAGGGGCGCGAAGAGCAACAACAGTGGTGTGCCTGCACGAACCGCTTCGTTCAAGCATCAGAAAATGAGTACGCCGCCGATGGTACCGGGCGTGGACGTTCCATGGCAGCAGGATCAGCCAGCCAGCGTCGCTCAAAAGCCGACGCCTGCCGCGCAGGCCAACTCGCGCCAACAAAACCAACCTGCGCTGGCCGGCGTGCCAATGGCAAACGATGACAGCTTCGTTGACCCGTTCCTCGCTCCACCTGTTCCAGACGACGAGACTACTGACACAGACACCGTCAATGGCGCCGACGATGTGCTGCTGGATCTTGATTCGCTGCTGGAAAAAGAAACCACGCCTCGTCAGGTGCAACGCACTCCAGCGGAAGTTCCCGAGGCTCGCACGGCTGAAAATGTGTCGCGTCAGGCCGAAGTGCAGCAGGAAACCGCTGCCGCGCCTGCAGCGAAAACTGAAGAACCTTTCACCGGGCACACGATTGACGCGGACGAAGCGTTGTTGACCGCAGAGCAGGTCCGGAACGCAACCCAGCCGGCGAATTCTGAGGAGCCTGATGAGATTCATGCGGTCCCGCCACTCACAGATGATTTGCAGGACCTGAAAGAGCCGGCCATGCAGATGCCGGTGACTGAAACGGTGGATGATTCCGCGAAGGCTGAGCCGATCTTCGAAAAAGTACCGTCGCTGGACGATGTCAAGCAGTCGGAGCATGCCGAAGACGCAGCTCTGCCGAGTACCGATTCGTCCAGCAAGTCGACTCGTGGACTTCAGGTATCGCAGTCGAAGTCGGCGGCCGTGACCAGAAATCCGGCTCCGGCCGCAGGCAGCAATGTCTATGTCAGTCGCGCTCGTCGAGAACACCAGCGGTATCTCATTATGTCGCGTTCGAGCCAGACGGGTTTCAAGGGATTCTGCCCGGTGGAACTGCGCAATAGCCGCGACCTGGTGGATTCGAAGAAAGAGTACTCAGCCAAGTTCGGCGTGGCGACGTACCACTTCAGCTCACCAGAGGCACTGGCAGCCTTCGAAGCCAATCCGGCCCGCTACGCACCTGCCGCCAGCGGCAACGATGTGGTACTGCTGGTCAACACGGGCGAAGAAGTCACCGGCGGTCTGGACTTCTCGCTGTGGTACCACGACCGGTTGTACATGTTCCGGTCGCGCGAAACGCAACAGCTGTTCTCCCGCGACCCAGGCCGATACGCCGATCAATATTGATCAGCAGACCGCAGTCGACTGAAACGATCAAAGCCCGGCCTTTTCAACAAAGGCCGGGCTTTTCTGTGCGCGGTTCAAAGCCGAAGATTCAATGCCAAACGAAGTCTCCCGGTGGGCTTGTCGAGTCGACAACCGGACAGCCCGCCAACTTCGAGCAACTGAAGCTCAGTCGTTGAGATCAGTCGTTTAAAATAGCGATGAAATGATCTCGCCTTCGTCAAGAAGGCTGTATGGTCGTCCGAGGCTGTCGACGAAACTGAGATCGTCAACGCCCATCGCGTGGTAGACAGTCTTGGCGATATGAGCGGGCGTGATTTTGTTTTCGATCGGGTGCTCAGCGTACCGGTCACTCGCTCCATAGGTTTGGCCGCCCTGCACTCCACCGCCCGCGAGAACGTCGGTCAGGCAATACGTCCAGTGGTCACGGCCCGCTCCGGAAACTCCACCAGAACGAATGTCACCGATTTTTGGCTTGCGTCCCATTTCACTGGTGACGAGTAACAACGTTTCGTCCAGAAGGCTGCGCTGGGCCAGGTCTTCTACCAAAGCTGAAAAGCCGCGATCAAATTCCGGAAGTAGGTCATCCTTCAGGCAGCCGAAGTTGTTGCCATGCGTATCCCAACTACCCGCGCTGCGACATTTTTTCCCGAGCTTGCCAAGGTCGCCTTTCCAGAACACGGTGATAAACGGAACCTCCGCTTCGACCAGACGCCGCGCGACCAGAAGGCTCATTCCGTTGACCGTCTTGCCGTACCGTTCAATGGTGGCAGGCGACTCATCAGCGACATTAAACGCGGTGGTTGTCTGCGACGACATCAACAGCGACACGGCTCGCTTTTGGTGCTTGTCAAATGTTTCGGCGACCTGTGATCGCTCAAACTGTCGGCGAGCTACGTCGATTTCCTTCAGCAGTGAGTAGCGTTCTGTGAGTCGGTCGGCAGTGACGTCGCCTTCCAAAGCCAGAGACGGTGCGCTGAAGCTTAACGGTTTCGCCCGATCACCGTTGATGTACAGCGGGTCGTGCTCCACGCCGATGCGAGCCGCAAACTGGCCGGGGCGTGTGTACGGTGCCCGGCTTGGCTTGTGAGGCAGCGTGATGGCGTTGGGCAGGAATTCGTTTTGCGTTCGTTTGGATGCCACGACACTGCCCATGAATGGCCAGTCGTCGGGAAGTGGCGTGCGATTGTTACCGAGCGTGATGAACGATTGATCGGGGACATGCCCCGTCAGATTGTGGTAATAACCAGCGTGGTGGTCGTTAGTATTGACGGTGCCGTCGATGGAATTCACCACCGCAAGATGGTGAGCCTGCTTGGCCAACATTGGAAGGTGTTCACACAGCTGAACACCGGGAGCGCTGGTTTCGATGGGTTGAAACGGTCCGCGGTAGTCAGACGGCGCGTCTGGTTTCATGTCCCACATATCAATGTGTGATGCGCCGCCACACAGGAAAAACAGAATGGTGGACTTGGCTTTTCCGGCACGCCGCTGATCGACGGCCTGGGCGGAAGGTGAACCGGTGGCACTCAACCCTGCGAGGCCTGTCGCGGAAGCCACGAGAAATTTGCGTCGTTCCATTGATCTTGTGTCCGGCGGGGAGCGAAGCTCTGTGGAGGGATGAGGAAGCGAGGCGATGGCCGCCTCTGACTTGGCGTGACCCATATGGTGCCACAAGCTGTGCTCAAACGCAAGTTGTATTGGCAGTCGGTGGCCACGCACTTCTGTTTGCGCGACAGTTCTACGGAAGATGACGAGTCACGGGTCTTGCGTGCCGCAACTTCAGCAGATGCCTGATTGCAATGTGACGCGAAGTCGCTTGTCCTCATCAGTCGCTTCAAGCCTAACAAATGTCTGCGGGTTTAATGCAGCCATACGCTAACGGCTGCGGCAATGAAAAATTTTCGCGTGATGGTCAAAGTCGGACGACATGTCTCGTACCGATTCCCTGAACACAATGCCGCAGCCATCGTTTTAAGACTGCTTCTGCTCCCTGAACCCGCACTGGATAAGCGTTCACCAGATTCAGTGATCGCCGGATTCAGCTATCGACAAACAATGGAAGTCGAACGAACCTATAAGCGGTTGACGGACAGTGCCCAGCCACTGATTTGATATTCGCCAACAGTCTGAACGCCCATTGAACTCCTGACAGGGAATTCAACGGAAACTCTTTCCTGAGTAATGCCGGCGAGCTATTCACGGTAAGCTGTGAAGCCATCTGCATGGCACGGTCACTGGATTTGATGCGATCATGGGATCGCCTGAGTAAACGCAGGGGCGCGTGTTTCTGCGATGTGTCGTAACTAACGCGAGCGTCAACAATGCCCATTGACCCTGAAGATGTCGCACGCATCCTGCGAGCGATTATCGAAGAACCACTGGCCAGCCGATCTGCTGTGCTTGATCGCGAATGTGGCGCCGATGCCGAACTTCGCCGACACATCGAAGGTCTTCTAAAAGAGCAATCTGCGTCCGACGCGACGGATGACACGTTTATTGGTTCGTCCGACAGTGATCCGGCTTCGTGGAGTGAGGTTGATGAATCGGGGGCAACACGTTTCGGCGAAATGCCGTCAACCGCGATCGAACATCCGCTGGCCGCCCCATCGGGAATTCTCGATGGCCGTTACACTCTGCAAAAGAAAATCGGCGAAGGAGGCATGGGCGAAGTCTGGATCGCTCAACAGTCGGAACCGATCCGACGCAGCGTGGCTCTGAAACTGATCAAGGCGGGCATGGATACGCGTGCGGTGCTGGTTCGCTTTGAACAGGAACGACAGGCTCTGGCGCTGATGGATCATCCCAACATTGCCAAAGTCTTCGATGCGGGTACGACACCAACCGGACAACCGTTCTTCGCTATGGAATTGGTTCACGGGCCGCCGCTGACGAAGTTCTGCGATTCTGAAAGACTGTCGCCAAAGGACCGGCTGGGGCTGTTTGTTTCCATCTGCCAGGCGGTCCAGCACGCTCATCAAAAAGGAATTGTTCATCGCGACCTGAAGCCGGCCAACATTTTGGTCACGGTCGTGGACGGTCAGCCGGTCCCCAAAGTGATCGACTTCGGTGTCGCCAAGGCGACGGCCGGGAAGCTGACTGAAGAAACAATGGTGACCGGATTCGGAACCGTTGTGGGCACGCTCGAATACATGGCGCCGGAACAGGCGGGGACAATCGGAGATGACGTTGATACTCGCGCTGACATTTATTCCCTGGGAGTCGTGCTGTACGAACTATTGACCGGACTACGACCGTTTGACGGACGCCGCCTACGGAAGGCTGCGTTGTCAGAAATGATTCGCATTATCCGCGAAGACGATCCAACACGCCCCAGCACAGCGCTGTCTGCCGAAGAATCACTGCCGTCGCTGGCCGCTGTCCGAAACACCGAACCCAAAAAACTGATGGCCGAACTTCGCGGCGAGCTGGACTGGGTCATCATGAAGTGCCTGGAGAAAAGTCGCGAACGCCGCTACGAAACCGCCAGCGGTCTGGCTCAGGACATTCAGCGCTATCTGTCCGACGAACCCGTGCAGGCCCGACCGCCCTCAACCGGCTATCGACTACAGAAATTTGTCTCACGACATCGCAGCACGGTTCTGGCGTCCAGTGTGATACTCATTTGTCTGGTCGCCGGAATCATCGGCACAACCTGGGGACTGTTGAAGGCAAAACAACAAACCGGAATCGCAGTCTTGCGGGCCCGTGAAGCCGAGACGGCTCGCTTGGGCGAAGAGCAACAAAAAGAGCGGGCGCTGCTGGCCAGTCGCCAGGCATTCGACGCACTGGATTCCTTTACGTCTGACCTGATGGTCAATCTGCTGGGCAGCAAGGCACAGCTGACCGAAACCGAACGCGGGGTTCTACAAAACGCTCAGCAGCAGTGGAACGTGTTTGCCCAATCACGAGGCACTTCCGCGGAATCGCGGGAAATCCAGGCAAACGGAGCCGCCAATCTTTCGTTGATTCAATACAGACTGGGGCTGGACAAAGAAGCAGAAGCCAACGACCGCAAAGCGTTGAACATTCGAGAAACTCTGGCGACGGAATTTCCGGACAACGTTAGGTATCGCAAGCTGACAGCCATGAGCCACCAGAATCTGGGTGGGTCACTGCGAGGCCGCGGGCAACGCACGGAATCCTCACGACACTTTCAACAGGCGGCCGACATCTTTGAAGCACTCGCTACCGATTTCCCGGACGAAACCGATTTTCAGGTTCGACTGGCCGACAGCTACATCAGTCTGGGAAATGTCGAACGTGACTTTGGCAATTGGGACAACAGCCGTCAGCACTATTTAAAAGCGCTGGACCTGCAGTCACGACTGGTCCGCGACTTTCCCGAATCCAAAGACTTTCAGATCGGGATCGCTCGCAGTCATTGGGGCCTCGCGTTTCTTAACAAACGACAGGACCGGAAAGCGGAATCCACCGGACACTATCAGAAGGCGATCGCCGTTTACGAAGACCTTGCCGAAGCCACGTCAGAGACGCCCGAGTCGCTGGAATACCGCCACACGGTCGCTCAGCTGCGACGCGAATTCGGCGTGATGCTGTCGGACAGCGGCCATGATGATCTCGGTGCCGAACAGCTGGCCATGGCACTGCCCATTCTGCAGGACATTGCCGACCAGTTTCCGTCCATGCCACGCTTTCAGGCAAAGCTGGCTCAGGCGCACCGCGATTACGGACAGATCCTCGGGTTTCTGGATAAGTCTTCCGAGGCCGGAAGCCAGTTCGAAAAGGCAGTTCAGATCTCTCAACGACTGACGGCCGAACATGCGACCGTCCTGCCGTATCATGCGGAGTTAGGGATTACTTTTCGAATGCAGGCCGACCTGATGCGTGACGGCGAAGAACCGGCCGAAGCACTGGACTGGTATCAGAAGGCCATCCAGGTTCTCACAGCCACACACGTTCAGGATACGAACTACACATTGGTCAGAAATTCGCTGTGTACCGCTCACCGACACCGCGCTGAAACCCTGGACCATCTGCAACGCCACAAGGATGCTCTGCAGGATTGGACCAAAGTTCTGGAATTGTGCAGCGAGGAACAAAGGCCCATTGTGCAGTCACAGCAGGCCGATTCTTTGTTGCGATCCGGATCCGTGGAAGAGGCCATATCGCGCGTCAGCGAACTGGAGAAGATCGAGAATGACAATCCGGCCCATTGGTTCAACTTTGCGAAGCTGTACGCCATCGCCAGCGAAAAGGTTCCGCGGCGCGCCGACGAATTTGCAAATCACGCAATGACCCTGCTGACAAAAGCCGTCGACATGGGCTTCTCCGATGTCGAACAACTGGACACCGAGGTAGACCTGAAGGCGCTGCGGAAACGCGCCGACTTCCAGGCCCTCCGCAACCGAGTCAATCCGGTGCCCGTTGAAGATAAGCAAGACTGAGGCCATCGCCAAGGGGAAACGAGTTCAAGCTGCCGGACAGCGTCCGGCTCAGGCGTAAAACCAGATGCCAATGGTGTCGTCTGGCCCCTTATTCTTCCGTGTCCGACGTCCTTCAACCAGGCTTTGGGCTCCCGCGACAAATTTCCACTTGTTGCTGAAACCGATCAATCCACAATTCGGGTCCATCACATAGTACTTGTTGTTGTAACTCCCAAACGCAACGTCATGTTTCCATACGGAAACGTATGCGCCCCAGTTTCCACTCGGAACGTCGCTCATTTCGAGCGTCTTTGGCGTGACCTTCTTGAGAAGCCGCACTCCTGGATCCGCAGACATTTTCTTGAGCTGCTTCACATGGCCGTCCATGTGTTGGCCAAAGTCCTTGATGTATGTCCCCTGGAATTTCAGCACTTCTGTGAAGTACTTGCGGAAACTTCCCTTCTCATGAGCCTCCTTTTGACCGCTCAGCAAAGCAATTACCCACGCCGTTGCGAGACCTTTGCAGATCCCGTGTCCGCCCTGACGGACGAGCGTGTCGTCAGCAGTGCCCCAGCTCGCCACCGGTGGCGGATTGTTCTCCTTACGCACAATACAAGAAAGGCCATCTTTACCTGCCGCAATAGCGCCGTCATAGTATTTCTTAGCCATAAATCACTCTCTATTAGATTGAGGCAGCAAATTGTCCGGTCTTCTGGAAACGCGGCAGACGCAAATCGTCACATCGCGGTTTGTGCCATGATCCCGCCACTAAATGAAACATTTTCCACAACGCTGCAATCGACCTGAGAATGGCCTCTGGAGGGGCTTCTGGACGATATCAGGCGTATCAGTGGATGTGATGTGGAGAGGATAATCTGCAAGGGACGGCCAATACACGAACTATTTGGTTGCTGAGTTCATGCCTGTTTTCTACGGACGCAGAAGATTCAGCCAGAAGAAGTCTGCAACAACTGCGCTCAAGCAAATGCTGAAGCACGTCGTAGCGACAGTGGCGTTGATATACACGGTGTCCGGATCGAACGGCGGCCCAATGTACACCCAAGGGGTATCAATAAAGTACAGACGGTTTGAAAAGACAACGACAAGCACTGTAGATGCTAAGACTGAAAAGATTGGCCGTGCAAATGCAACGCAGGTGATGAAGCCTGCTGGCAGCAGAAGCCAAAGCGAGAGACCGGATTCGTAAATGGCCGATCGATGCAGCGCCGGTACCAGGAGGCCGAGGACTACGGCGAACGACAGGATGGCCCAGCGAGAGCGGATTGGTGCAAGAAGCGAGGTGCGTGAATCCCGTAGCGTTCGGGGCGGTCGACATGGGTTCGAGCTCATGATTGCCTATGCCTCCGGTCTATACAGGGAGCCTGCCCTACCGGCTTTGATTTCATGAGACTTTCGCCACCGCCCCTCCTGTGTATGGCAGGGTTCTTCGACTTCGTTGTTGCGTTCGTCATAGCCCTGTCGCAGTATTTGCAAGCAGTTCACACAAAATTCGATCCTCTCGTGGATTGAAGTCTGTTGGATCTTCATTGCATGAATGAGCGTTCCATACGTGAGCAATGCAAGCAATTGTATCGTCAATCGTAAATGGCGTATCGTCGAGCAACCTATGTATCGCCGCTGCCACTTCGTTGAGGCTTTCAAAGTACTCGCCCATCGCTTCCTCAACCTCGGAACGCACTGAAGCAAGCTCCGTCCGAAAAGCTTCGGGATCACTCTCGGCGAGTTCAAGATAGGTGAAGGCGTTCTCCAGTTGGTCGAACCAATAAGCCTCCTGATAGAGCTGGCAGTAGGCGAACACAAGATGCCGAAAGAGTGCATCTGTGAATCCGTCGCCACTGCGGCGCATTCGCCTTTCGAATTCCGTGCCAGCAAGTAGGATTGTTATTCGCCTCTTGTCGAAGAACGAGCAAAATCACCCGAGTTGCCGTGGGGGACTTTGAGTTCGGATGCAGCACCGGCGGCAACTCTGGCGCATTTTAATGGGTACGCCTTGCATGGCGTGTGTTTTATGGGGTGCAAGTGCCCTGTACGAAAATTGTGGTCTTGCGGACTGATGGTACATCCATTGAGCTGCATGAATCAAGTAGGAAACGAGGGCAACTGCGGGTAGGTAACGAACCGTGGGTTGGCCCGACCGACTTGTTCGGTTGGGTCGCGCAGCGACAGGATGCCTGCTTGTCGGCTTCCGTCGAACATGGAGTTCGATACTGATTGGACGCCGGATGATGAGACATCTTGTGCCTGCGGCACCCAGCCGTCATGAACGGCGGTCGGGCCACCCTGCGGCTCATGACACGATTCGAGGCAAATCAACCCGCTTACCAGCTCCGGGCTCCTTGAACAAAAGATGAGAACTCGGCGACGCGAGTTTCTCATCCACTGGTGTTAGGTCGCCGCTGCGGATTTGACCGCTGCCATTCAATCTCGTCGGTTCGCCCTCGCGATTGATTCAAGTTCAGTATCCGTCATTCCGCAAACGGAAAGAATGTTCGCGAGGAAGTCTGTTTTCCCGTCAATGTATCCATCAATATCATTCACGTACTCACGAGCAAGTGTTTGTTTGAGTTCACCATAGGATTTAGCACCTTCCGGGTCTGATCGCAGGTGGTCGCGTATCGCCAGATGATTGCGCAATGCCAAATTCCCGTGCGGGCAGACGTACAAATGGTGAGCTGGCGAATCCGGTGGATTATCGAATGCTTCTCGCCCCTCTATTCCCAGGTTACCGCGGTGTCGGTATCCCAATGTCGCAAGCCGCTCAATTGCCGTTGCGCCGCCCGGCGCGCCCTTGACCACGACATCCATGTCAATCACCGGTTTGGCTGACAGGCCTGGGACGGCGGTACTGCCAACATGTTCGATAGCAACGGCTATGTCTCCAGTGGCCTTTGAGATGCGGTCACGGAGTTGCTCAAACAACGTTGGCCAGGTTGGGTCGTATTTAACGACTGTGAGGTACTTCATGGCGGCATAACGATTAGCGTAACCAGGCGGCGACGGTTGACTTGGGTTTGGAAATTGGACGTAAATCGCCGCTCCCGTTCACGCTGTCGGTACGCCTTGCATGGCGAGTGTTTTATGGGGTGCAAGTCCCCTGTACGAGAATGGAGGTCTTGCGGACTGATGGTACATCCATTGAGCTGCATGAATCAAGTAGGAGACGAGGGCGACTGCGGGGAGGTAACGAACCGTGGGTTGGCCCGACCGACTTGTTCGGTTGGGTCGCGCAGCGACAGGATGCCTGCTTGTCGGCTTCCGTCGAACATGGAGTTCCATACTGATTGGACGCCGGATGATGAGACATCTTGTGCCCGCGGCACCCAGCCGCCATGAACGGCGGTCGGGCCACCCTGCGCACGGTTTCTTCGAGGGGCCTGCGTTGGGCTGAACGAAGCGCCGGGGTTTCACTCGTTGCTCGCTCCAACGTCGGCCACACACCTTGCTGCCAATTCCGCAAGGATCGATTTAGATGGCCGGGTCCTGGAGGCGCAGGCGACAGAAGAGTCGGTAGCAGATTTCTGATGCGGGTCTGAGTAACGGCAGTTCGGTCAATCGAGCGACGAAGCCGAAGCCCACCAACGAGTACACATGCCGCAGGACATCCGTGCCTTTGATCCACGTGCCGTCGGCCAGTAGGCAGTGAGTGACGGCCGATAATTCTTTTTGCGTCTTATCGAAGACGCGAGCATCAAAGCTGCGCGACTTGATGTTCGCAAAGTGCACACAGTCCTTGCGATCAAGGCGTCTTAGCAACTGAACGCGCCGTCTCCACAACGAGGAATCGCCATCGTAGAACACAATGATGTTGCCATGCTTCATTTTGGAATGGCTTTCGTGCAAAAGAGTGGTCGTGTCGAAAGGGAACTTGAACTTTTGAGACCTGCACGCCAACCGCCGCTTTATGGAAAGTGGAACAGTTTGAAAGAGGTCAGCTTTTCACGCCTCGGTAAATGATTTCTTTAGCCTCTGCCACTTGCCTTAGCCGCATTTCAACTCCTTGCTGGGCCAGAACGATCAAGGTGTCGTCGGGCGAAAGCTGGTAGTCCGCTGGTGGATCTCTACTGACGGTGCCATCGCGTGATCGCACAGCCAGTACTACAAAACGATTGCCGGTACCAAAGGAAATGTGCTCAAGAGCCTGGCCACACAAGTCTGAGTTCGCGGGCACGCGCAAATCTGAGATGTGCAGTCCGATCTGTTCAAGATCCTCAGACAAAGTATCTTGATCCAAAGAACCGAACAGAAGGTCCTCCGCCGACGGCCGTGTAATCAGTCGGGCGATCCTTGATGCGCCGATGGCGGCGGGAAGCACAACCCGAGTCGCACCTGACCTCAGCAGCTTCTTTTCGGTCGACGGATACTCACCGCGAGCAATGATCTCCACATCATGATTCAACTCCCGCGCGGTCAGCGTGATGAACACGTTGGCGGCGTCATCGGGGAGTACCGTTGCCAGCACGCGAGCTCGAGCGATGCCAGCCGACTCCAGCACTTTTTCTTCTGTCGCGTCGCCGATCAAAACTGACATGCCAGCGGTTTCAGCTTCCTGCAGTCGCTCCTGATTCGTATCGATGACCAGGAAGTCCTGACTGGACTTGGAAAGTTCCTCAGCCAGAATCCGTCCGACTCTTCCGAAGCCGCAGACGATTACGTGATTCGATAGCTTTTCTATTCCCTTTGTCATGCGCCTCGCCCCGAGAAATCGGTTCAGTTCCCCTTCCGCAATCATCTGCACAAAGCCCCCCATTACATAAATCGCAGACGTGCATCCAGCTACAATGACGATCATTGTGAACACGCGCAGCGATGGGGCGTCGATAGGCCTGACCTCACGAAAACCAACACCGAAAATAGTGATGGTGACCATGTAAACGGCTTCCAGAACCGTCCATCCGGCCACCATATAACCAACAATCGCAACTACGCACGAAACGACGAAGACAATCGCTCCGATTAAGACTTTCTTGATTGAAGACTGCATCGGGCGGTCGACCAGCGTTTGGGGATAAAGGTGTATTCAATTGCCATCGATCCCATCCATTTTTATTTAGTTCGAAACCACGCAGGAAGTTTTCGGATCACACTGGTAGTCGAAAAACTTGCGCCGCTTGATGACTTCTGCGACGGACTGGGGCACCATTTGCTCCCATGTGCTGTCGCATTCGCCAATAAGTTGCAGCACTTCTCGGGAGAAGATGCTGAGACAGTCATGGCTGAAGTTGTCCAGATCGTTGATTCCTCCGTGGTCACGCAAGTAGCCGTAGAGTTTCTCCAGTCCTGGCTCGACTTTCAGGTTGTCACAGGTTGTCAGTTCTCCCGTTTCCTGATCGAGCAGCGGGTAGCAATAAATTTTCAGCTCGTTCTTAAACAGACGCCCAAACGATTCCAGGATGCCTCCGTCCAGCGTCGTGTAATACTTTTCGTCGAACAGATCTCGCAGGCTGGCTGCACCCATCGTGATCGCAATCCGTTCGCGCGTGCACTGAGACAGGTAGGCGGCCAGGCGGTAGTATTCGAAGTAGTCGGAAATCAGGACGTTCATGCCGCATGCTGCCATCACGTCGGCTCGAGCCAAAAAGTCGCGGCGGTCGATTTCGCCTTCGGCTTTCAGGTTTCGCATCGTGATCTCCATGATTTGAGCGACCTCTTTGCCCTTGACGTCGGGCAGCTCAGAAAACTTTTCATGGGCACACCTCAGCATGTCCAGATTCACGTTGCAGACGGGGCGAAAGCTGCCGCGTTCCACCAGAATCGGTTTGCGATAAAGAAATTCAGAAGGCTGTAGTACGTCTCCATTGGCGGCAAACATGGCGGCACCGCTTACGCCGAGTTCCACCAACTTCAGGCTCATCAGGCGGTTGTCGACCCGGCGAAATGCAATGCCGGAGAATTCGATCATGTCGATTTCGATGCGAGATGTGGACAGTCCGTCCAGCAGCGAATCGACCAGTAATTCGGGTTCGTGATTGAAGGCGAAGGCACCGTACACCAGGTTGACGCCGACGATGCCGAGTGCCTCCTGCTGCAGAGCGGTCTCGTGATCCAGCATTCGAACGTGAATAATGATCTGACTGTCTTCGTCGCGTGGGTGAGCCTGAAACTTAATGCCCATCCACCCATGACATTCTGTGCCTCCCTTGTAGCCACGAGCGGCGACGGTGTCCGCGAAAGTAAAGAAGGTGCTGGTTTCACCACGTGCTTCGCGAAGTCGGTCCAGGTTAAGTTGGTGTTCCTGATCGAGCATTGCTTCCAGGCGTTCGCGACAAACGTACCTTCCGGCACGGCCATAAATGGCGTCGCTGACCTGCATGTCGTAAGCGGACATGCTTTTGGCGATTGTCCCGGCTCCGGCTCCAACACGAAAGAACCACCGCACGACTTCCTGGCCCGCTCCAATTTCGGCGAACGTTCCGTACCGTCGTGGGTCGAGATTCACACTCAGTGCTTTCTGGTGTGTATCCATCGCGTCCAGCCCTGGTATTCCACTCGGTGCGTTCTGCATGTTCTTCGGCGTGTCCTTCTGTCAAATGAATGGAACGTTCCGCATCGCCCAGTCCCCGTATTGTCCGAATGGCGTTGCGAATCTGCGGCGGCAATCGAGTCCTTAAGCTAAACAGCAGCAGTCTGCGTGCCAACTTGGGGCCGCCGAACGAATCACCGGCAGATTTCGCCGGAACACCGCTTTACGAAGTTGGCGAAGCCTTCGCCGTTGGTGGAAGCGCAACCTTGCTGCGCAGTTAACGGGACGTTTTGCCCAGGAAAGCGGCATCTCTCTGTCGGTCGATTACGTGAACCGCAACGGCGTGCCGGCGCGGAACGAAGGTTTGCAGCTTGTTGTCGCAGCAGCAAACTCTTCCGCTTCTTCCAGGTTCGCTTGCGGCAGTGAAAGTCATCGCAGCGGCAAAGCTGCAGAAACTGCCGATCCGATGGCTCACAACGGGACGAATCACGGGATTCCCCCTCCAAATTCATGAATGAATCAAAGTTGCGGCTTGAATTCTTTCAAATCTGAAGAAAACCGTGTTGACATAAAAATGCGATCCGAACTATCACTCGGCCTCTCAAGCCGAACTCACTTCTGAGTTCAACATTCCTCTCTCATTCTTCCCTTCATTCCCAGCCCGGGAAACCCAGAACAAAAGACTCTCCTCAAGGAGTCGCGTGGCTTCGTGTTGTTCCTTCTCAGAACTTCGCAACGGTCACAGTTGTTCGACTAATTCTCTCAGACTTTCCTCTCTCTTCCGCCCTGCTCACAAGTTGAGGACATCATGAACGAGTTCCCTTCTGGCGCTCATCATGAGCCGCAAATTCTCCGATTCCCTGGTGGCTCATCACCGGTCGGACAAAGCCTGGCTCCTGAAACTCCCACCGAAACTCCTGTCGAAACAGCGCCACCTCCCCAATCGGTTTTGGTGTTTTCGCCACGCCCGGGAGCTCGACAACTTCTTGCCGATGACGTCCGCAAACGTGGTATGTCGGTTTGCGAAACAGACAGCCCTGACGCGATGCTGTTTCATCTCAGCCGTCAGGAATTCCAAATCTGCATCATCGACGATGCGGACAACGTATCACGACTTCAGGAAGTCAACGCCGCCATCCGCAGCCACTCAAAGGCGGCTCAGGTGTTGTGCATTGTTTCTGAAGATTCTCGTTGGGGACGCGAAACGGTTCCCAGCTTCGAATGCGACGTTGTCGAACGACCATTCTCCGCTACTCGCTTCGGAGCGGCTCTGCAAACGGCCATGCAGAAGACCGAACTGATCCGCGAGAACGAAAACCTGAAGCGTCAGTTGCTGAACCGCAATCTGATGGACCTGGTCGGCAGCACGCCCGCCATGCAGGCTTTGCGAGAAAGCATTCGCATCGCCGCCGATGACGATCGAACGGTTCTTGTTCGTGGCGAAGCCGGCAGCGGTACGACTCTGATTGCTGAAGGTTTGCACCGCTGCAGCCGTCGAGCTGAAAAGCCATTCCTGCGGATCGACTGCAGTTTGCATTCGGTTGAAACGCTGGAGCACCAATTGTTTGGTGATGAACATCCGGAAGGTTTCCCTGGCTATCTGAAGATGGCCGACGGCGGTTCTATTCTGCTGGACAACGTGGAAACCGTTGCTTTGCCGTTCCAGAAAAAGCTGGCTCAGCTGCTGGAACGTCGAGCGACCTCCATACTGAACGGGACGAAGGATTCGCCCAACATCCGCTTTATTGCTGCGACGCATTCGGATCTGAACAGACTGGCCATGGAAGGTCGGTTCCGTGACGATCTGCTGCAGCACCTAAGCGGTATTACTTTGCAGTCGCCACCTCTGCGAGTGCGACAGAACGACATTCCACTGCTTGTGGAACACTTTATTGGTGAAATTTCGCTCAAGGAAGGACGACCTCCTCGTGAGGTGAGCACGGAAGCTCTTTCTGTTCTTGAGGGTCACAGCTGGCCGGGCAACATTCGCGAATTGCAGAACGTGGTCGAGCGAGCCTGCACGATCGAAGTTGGCGGCGTGATTGACGCGGGCAGCATTCGACCCTGGCTGAAGAATGAAACGACCGAAGAAACGGGCGTCGAAAGCGTGGGCATGACGCTGCGGGAAATGGAACGCAAGCTGATCGAATCCACATTCGCTCGCTGTAACGGTAACCGCGAACGGACGGCTCAGATCCTGAAAATTGGCCTGCGAACGCTGTCCGGGAAGTTAAGAGAATACGGCTACCCGCCTCGTGGGGGTCCCGGATCGAACCTGAAGATTCAGTTTGCAGAACGCCGAGCTGCTTAAGGGGATGTTGGTCCCCGGCTCGATTCGAGCTTTCGCTCGAAAACGCTGCCGCTGGTCGTTTTGAAGAGAGGCGGCAAAGCAGGTCAGTGTTTTTGACAGCGACTTGAATCAGGCAGCCGGACGCGTTTTGCAGACAACAGGATTCAAAAGGGCGAGTTCCTCCACGGGGACTCGCCCTTCCTGCGTTTACGGCCTTTGAACTACACTTCTCGCACAATGCTTCGCGCCTCATTCAGAACGATAAAACAGCTAATAACAGCCGTAGGGCTGCTGTTGCTGATCGTATTGCTGGCGGAAGTGGTGCTGCAGTTCCGGTCTCCGCCGCCAACGCCGACAATTGCCAGTCAGGTCAGCGGGCCATTGCGCGACCTGCTGGCTCCGTCAGCCGTCGTGCATCATGAAATGAAACGGCTCAGCCGATATCAGTCACCTGGTGACATCGCGTTTCAGACCAACAGCTTTGGCCTTCGCGGTGATGAGCCCATTCAGCCAAAACCTGAAGGCGTGTTGCGGATTGTTTTGTTGGGCGACGAGACGATCCTGGGTGCGGACATGCAGCCGGAAAACACCATCCCCAACCGGCTGCAGAATCTTCTGGCGAAGGAGACCGGACAACAGGTGGAAGTGTTGAACGCGGGAGTCCCAGGCTACAGCCCGTTGTTGTCGCTTCTTCAGTTTCGGCAGGAATTGAATCAGCTGGCGGCTGAGGTCGTGATTCTGCATTTTGATATGAGTGACGTGGCGGACGATGCCATCTACCGACGCTGGTTAAAGGAATCGGAAGGCCGCCAGATCTGCCTCAACCCGATGCTGGCGCCGTCGCCGAGTTCTTCGAATGCTGCCTTAAGTCGCTTACAGCAATCAGCGCTACTGCGTTTGTTGCAGGGGAAGGCGGGTTTGACGGTCGATGCGACAAGCGGGCCTGTGGTATCACTGCAGCAACAATACGAATGGACAACTGCCGGTCAGGCCGATCTTCGGCTTCAGGTGCGTCATGCATTGGATCCGCTGCAACGGCTGGCCGCTTATGCCGCTCAACAACCGTTTCTGTTGTTGGTGAGTACCTCGCCGGTGCCATGGCAGGTGACCGGAGCGGACGAGTTTCCCACGATTGCCAGCGCATTGAGTACTGCGTCGGCGTGGCCGGTTGACGGCGATCTTCCTCAACGGATCGTCAGCGCGGTATGCGAGCAGTCTGCTGTGCCGTACTGCGACGCGACTGCCGCGTTTCGTTCGTTTAGTCAGCCCGAGAAACTGTTCGAAAGCGATTCCACTTCCCTGTCGGCCTATGGGAATGCTCTTTACGCTCGCGAGATTGCGTCTATGCTTCTGCAAACGCCGAAATTCGCCAGCCTGTTTTCCAGTTCGAACCAGATTTCAGCTCAGCCCGCCGTGCGGCAATAACAAAAAGTACCTGACATGAACGCTTACGAGTCTGCCAGCCACTACTTCGAAAACGCCGCGTCCGTGATGGACCTGTCGCCCAACATGAAGAAGTTGTTGAGTACTCCGGAACGCGAAGTCAAAGTGCAGGTGGCGATGAAAATGGACAACGGCGAAATCGCCACGTTCGTCGGCTATCGCATTCAACACAATAGTGCTCGCGGACCCATGAAGGGCGGGCTGCGGTTTCACCACGAAGTCGATTCCGATGAAGTGCTGGCCCTGGCATCGCTGATGACATGGAAGACCGCCGTGGTTGATATTCCGTACGGTGGAGCCAAAGGCGGGATCACCGTTTCGCCCAAGACGCTTAGCAGCAACGAACTGGAACTGATGACTCGCCGCTTTGTCGATGAGCTGCAGGACGTCATCGGCCCGGATAAGGATATCCCGGCTCCCGACATGGGCACGAACTCACAGGTGATGGCATGGATCGTCAACCAGTACGAACGCTACCACGGTTTCAACCCAGCTTGCGTGACGGGCAAGCCGATTGAATTACACGGCGCCGACGGTCGCGAAGAAGCCACCGGGCGAGGCGTCGGGCTTCTCACCGAAGCGCTGCTGGCCAAGGACAAGCGAAATCTTCAGGACACCACCGTCGCCATTCAGGGATTCGGCAACGTCGGTTCTTTTGCCGCGTCTTACATTGCTGAAAAGGGAGGAAAGGTCGTCGCGATTTCGGATATCAGCGGTGGCCGCTTCAATTCAAAAGGCATCAACATTTCTGCGGCACTCGAGCACGTCAGGCAGAATGGTTCGCTAAAGGGGTTTGAATCCGAAAAAGATATCTCCAACGACGAATTGCTGGCTCTGGATGTCGACGTTCTGATTCCCGCTGCGTTGGGCGGTGTTTTGAAAAAGGAAAACGCCGGCGATGTGCGAGCCAAATATCTGATCGAAGCCGCCAATGGTCCGGTGACGCCGGATGCTGACCAGATTCTGACTGACCGAGGAGTTGTCATCCTTCCCGACATTCTGGCCAATGCCGGCGGCGTGACGGTAAGTTATTTTGAATGGGTTCAGAATCAGCAATATTTCCGATGGGATCTGGAACGCACGCGTACTGAATTAAAGAAGAAACTCACTCGCAGCTTTGAAAAGATGTGGGACATCGCGACGGAGAAGCACATTCCACTTAGGTCTGCCGCCTACCTGATGGGCATCGGACGTGTCGGCCGCGCGACTGTGTTGGCCGGGATTTAATTTCGTGGTTGGGACATCCAGCCTCAGCAGGATCAATCACTTATAATGTAAGTAGTGGGTATCGCCAGAAGTCCTTGCGGCGCGTGTGCCGCTAAGGGATTTCCCCGGCAGGGATTTCTGGCATGGTCCACAACGAACAAACGGCGGCCGCAGGCGATGTCCAGGACGGCTCGCAGATCAAGAAAAGGCACCATCCATGAACATGCCCACGAATGAACTTACGTCTCTTCAGATTTTCAAGGGGATCGCCCCGGAAGAAGCGACCACCATTTGCGACGCACTGGAGGAAATGTCGTTTTCGGCAGGGGAAGAGATCCTGACGGAAGGCGACGACACTCAAGCACTGTGGATTATTCTGTCCGGCGAATGTGTCGTGAGCCGATCGTGCAGTGTGAACGACGTGCGAATTCTCGCGAATCTGAATGCCGGCGACGTGTTCGGAGAAATGTCCTTCGTCCGCACGGCTCCGCATTCTGCGACCATCAAAGCGACCTCGGACGTCACCGTTTGCTGTTACAGCCGAGCTCACTTTCGCGAGTTGAAGGCGAAATTCCCCGACGCCGTCTGCAACATCACGGCCAATATCGCGGCCGTTCTGGCCGAACGCCTCCGCCGCATGGACACATGGGTCTGCGAAATGGTTGACGGCCCCAAGGGCGACGATTACCGAGACGAATGGCAAACATTCCGCTCCGCGGTCTACACCAACTGGAACTTCTAAGCAGGACGGCCTGCCAACCAGCCTGAGCCGACTCTCGAAATCGGAGTTGCGGCTGCTGCTTGCTGCTGGCCGGTGAGAGATGCTTGGTGTAAGCTGAGAGCTGCGAAGAAACTCCCGGAAAACGTTCAGATCCGGGAAAATCGCCGGTTCTTGTGAAAGGACGTACTTGACAGTTCGTACTACAAGTCGAATAAACTATTCATAGGCACGCGAACGGCTCACCAACGGTGGGTTTTTCTTCACAGCAGTAAAATCACTTGGTTCCATGGCGCGGTGGTGCCTTGGGGAATATACGGTTCGACTCAAAATTGAGTTCAGGAGTTATTGAAACAATGAGTATTAATCTGACAGAAGCGGCGGCAAGTGAAATTCGACGTGTCATGGACGAGCAGAATCGTCCTGAACTCAAGTACGTCCGCGTAGGCGTCGTTGGCGGCGGTTGCAGCGGTTTTCAGTACTCGTTCGACTTCACGAATGCGTACGACGAAACCGCCGACATGGTGACTGAACAGCACGGCGTCGGCGTTGTGGTCGACAAGAAGAGCGACCTGTTCCTCGACGGCACCACAATCGACTTCTACACCGGCCTGGAAAAACGTGGCTTCACGTTCAATAACCCAAATGCCGTGAAGAGCTGCGGTTGCGGAAGCAGCTTCTCTGCCTAACGTACGGCTTGCTGCAACAACAATGAATCTGACGTTGGCTGCGTTTCCGGATCTGGAAACGCAGCCTTCTTTTTTTCGACGCTGGCAGTCGTGCGGTGTGCCGCTCCCTTGAACGCATCACCTCGCTACCTGGCGGGTGGCTGATACCAGTCCGGTGTGCCGAACCAGTCGTGCATTTCCTTTTCGAACGGAGCGAACACTTCGCGCGGTTCGAGGAATTCGCCACGGTCACCGGTTTCTACGATCCACGTGTCCAGAGCCGCTCGTAAACGCAGCAGCGCTGCCTGATGGATCGGATCATCCGACTCAGTCAGGTTCGTGATTTCATGCGGATCGCTTTCCGTGTCGAACAATTGTTCGTCGGGTAACGGCGTCATCAGGTCTGCGGCCGCTCCTTGCAGCCGGCCTTCTGCGACCAGCTTTCGCATCAGTGGCTTCACGGCGAAGCACTTTTCTTTGTAGCGGTTCAGTGACAAGAATCCCTGGTTCGGTTGCCCGGCGTTCGGCTGCCCCGGCTTGGGGCGGTAGTTTCGAAGATAGTGATACCGCTTATCGCGAACCGACCGAATTCGGTTTTCCGTTTCGTCGATACGATCACGAGCTCCAAACGCGTACGTTCGCGGTGGGTCGACGGTGGTTCCCATGAACCGGCGACTTTGCATGGCCGCCGGTCGTTCAATGCCCGCAAAGTTCAGCGTGGTCGCCGTGACATCAAGCAGGCTGATAACATTTTCGTTAACCGTGCCCGGCTGATACTGCGGTGGAGCGGGGAAGTTTTTGGGCCAGTGAATGATCATCGGCACGTGCAGGCCGGTATCCCAGCACCAGTGAATGCCGCGAGCTTCCAGGCGGCCGTTGTCTCCAAAGAATATCACAATCGTGTTATCGGCTGTGCCGTCTTTCTGTAGCTGCTCTAAAATCCAGCCGATGCGAACGTCCATCCCCGAGACTGAATTCAAATAGCGAGCCCACTCTTCGCGGACGATCGGGTGGTCGGGATAGTATGGCGGCGGAGTCACGTTTTCCGGAGTGGCAATCTTTGGGTGCCATTCTTCGCCGACCCATTTAGCGCGAGGTTTTTCGGCAGTGCGACGGTCGTAGATGTCGTATTCGATTTCCGGCGTGTTGACCTGCGCGAAGAACGGTTGATTGTCTTTCAGTTGCGACCACGAGTTCGTGTCGTAGACCGGGCCTTCATTGACGAAGTTCAGATCCAGCTTGCCGGTGCCGACGACTCTGTCGCCAATGTCCACGATGTTGGCCGTCAGATAGCCCGCATCCTTTAAGCGATGCGTTAAAGGTCGCACACCTTCCGGTAGACGATAGTCGTCGTCGCGATGAGACCTCATGTGATGCATGTCGGTCGTCGTCTGATACATCCCCGTCATAAAGGCGGATCGGCTGGGTGCGCAAACCGGTGACGTGGAAAACACTCGAGTGAACCTGACGCCGTCAGCGGCCAGCGCATCCAGGTTGGGCGTGCGCACGTTTTTGGCACCGTAGCAGCCCAGGTCCAGCTTTAGGTTTTCACCGACGATCCACAGAATGTTCGGCCGCGTTGGCGGTTCTGTGGCTGCGTGGATCCGAGCACCATTGCCGATGTGCACGACGAGAACTGCAAATAGAAACGGCAACAAAGAATATCGCGGCACAATCGGTCACCTTTGAAAAATGATAGAAATGGGCGTTGGTTGGCGATGCGGTAATTCTGTGAAGAACGACTCACTTCAAAAAGGGGACGCCCAGATGCAGAAGTGTATTCGTGTCCGGATTCAAAATGGGTTCGCTCGAATACTGAGTCACGTAGGCTCGGCGCATCTTGTCTGTGGTGTTGGCGCCGCTGCGGTGAAAGGTGAGGGAACTGAAGACCACCAGGCTTCCCGCCGGAACGATCGCCGGGATGCCTTCTTCTGTCCCGAAATAGCCAACCTTGTCCCCTGTCTGCGGATCTTGAATGTGTTCCACGCGCGACCGGATCCCGCACTTCGACCACGGCAGCACGTACGCGGTTCCGTTTTCAACGGTCATGTCGTCGACGGCGGCCCATACGGTTACGTATGGCTTGTGGTTGAAGTCCAGATATCCGCTGTCCTGGTGCCACGAAAAGCTAATGCCCTGCTCCGCCGCCTTCGCGACGTATTGGTCGTAGAACAGAAAGGCCGTATCGCCAATCGTCGCTTTGCACACTCCGGCCATCAGATCGCTGAACACGTATTCGGAAAGTCGAGGTGCCTGATCATACTTTTTGGCAATGTGATACCGCTTGCCGCGATGGCTGATGTGGATGTGGTCAGTGCCCAGTCGATCCATTTCCTGGTGCATCAGTTCGATCAGATGATCACACGAATCACGCAGAATCTTCAGATGCTCCTCGCCGATCGCGTTTTCCAGAATAAAATAGCCCTCCCGCTGGTATTGCTGGCGGTGATCGTCGGTGATAAGCGAATTCGTCACGCGGGGCTTCTCGCAATCGGGGGCAAAAGAGCGGCGATGGTGGCTCGAGTTTAGCCCGATGCAAAGCGGAATCGAAGGGAGTGAAGGCCTGTTTTGACGAAGGAATCAGCCTCACCGTCGCCTCAGAATCGTCTTAACCAACCCAGACAATTCGGCATAAGTCGCTTCCATCGTTGCATTTGGGTTCTTGCGGCACCACCATGCCGGTTGCGGGGTTTAATCAAATACAGATCGAACCTTCACAACTGTCCGGTCGCCAGCCACACTTCAACATCCAGGCGTACGATGGGCTGCGGGGCCGCCCAGTCTTTTCGGCGATGGCCTGAAAAGGCCGAGCTGCCAAAACGCCTCCTGACCAAACAGACTTCAGCAAGCAAAAGCCAAGCCCGCTATGCCAGATACACTTGTCATCGAATGGGACCGCGATCAGCTGATCGCCGCAACGGGATCGGCCGGCAGTTCGACGGTCAAACTCAAGTCGGCCGTTACGGTCGACCGTCAAAACGGCCAGTTGCTGCCTGCTGAGATCGGTGAAGAACTACGAAAGGCTCTTTCGGCCGAAGGCATCGCAGCCACAGAAGCGATTGTGGTTCTGCCTCGCGAGCTGGTGACGTTTAATCGTGTTGAGCTGCCGAACTTAAGCGACGCGGAAATCCCAGACATTGTCGCTCTGCAGGCGGCCACGCGGTTGACCGTGCCTGTCGACAGTGTGTGCCTGGACTTCTCACCGCTGCCGATCACGCCCGGCGCGGAGACTCGTGAAGTCCTTTTGGTCACGGTCCCGAAAAAGCACATCAGCGAAGTTCGTGAATGTCTGGCTGTGTGCGACCTTCAACTGGTTGGTGTACGAATCAGTTCGTTCGGCGTGGCTGCGTCGGTTGTGCATGCCGGAGTTGTTTCGAAGACGGCCGCCAGCAGTTCCGTCGAAGCGATTGTGGCGATGGGGTCGGATTCGATCGAACTGATCATGATGACCGGCCACAGTGTCGCGTTTTCACACAGCGGTGCTTCGTGGACATCGTTGGACGGAGTCGAACAGGCGGTGCGAGCCGAAATCTCGCGAGCTCGTCTGGCCGCGTCTGAAGACATGGGCGACTACAAAGTTCAGCGACTGATGCTGATTGGCAGTCCGGAACTTACGGCCGCCGTACCGGATTCCATTTCGAAGCGGTTGAACGATGCCGAAGTCGTGCGAATCGATCCTCAAGGCACGCTGCTGACCTGCACAGTGCCCGAAGGTTTGATTTCTTCGGACATGCTTGCCATTGCCGGAGTCATTGCGAACTTCGAGACGTCGTCTGTGGAGTCGGTGGACCTTGTTAATCCGCGGAAGGCACCTGAGAAAAAGGACTATAGCCGTCTGCGGAATCTGACTATTGTCGGCGTTACGGCATTAGCATTGGTTGGCGGCTGGAAATGGCGCACAGACAAAGTGAACGCCATCAATGAAGCGACGGAAGCTCTGAAAGACGAATCCAGTGAGATGCAGGAAGCCTACAAGCTGGCAAAAAATGAACTGATGTTAGATCGCAATCTGACGGAATGGACGGATCGCGATATTAACTGGTTGGATGAGATGCAGAAACTTAAGGACCTGATGGGCGGGACGGACCGCGTCTACATCAAGCAGTTTAAGTTTGGCGTCCGCAAGGGTGACTACGTGGCTTCGATTGAAGCGGAAGGTTTTGCGAAGTCGCGTCGTGACATCGAAGATCTTCAGAGGGTTCTTACAGAAGCCGGTTACGAGGTTGCTCCCAGCGAGATTACTCCCAGCCTGCGAGATCCGAATTACGCGATGGAGTTGAATCTGGAAGTGAGTATTCCGGAGACAAAGCCACAGCCGGCCGGGCAGAAATCACAGCAAGCGAAAACGTAAAGCAAAAGCAAAAACATAAACCGAGAATCGGTGTTAGAGATAATGGACGAAAAGAAACGAACAAAAGTACTCGGCGGTGTTCTGGCAGTTGTGCTGGGCTTTGGTTTGGTACGCCCCGACCAACGGCTGATGGAACCGGTGCGCGAAGCTGAACGCAGCTACAGCAACGCAGCAGGTACGTACGAACGCGAAGAAGCCAAACAGATGGAGCTGATGGTTGCGCGGAATCGTATTGAACAGGGGCGAAAAAGCAGCCTGCCGCCGCGCGTTTCTGACGCTCAACGACTGTATCAGACGTGGATTACGAACCTGGCTGAACAGTGCAAGTTCTCCATCCAACAGATCGCTCCCGGCGGCACGCGGCCACTGAAGGGGCAGTATTCCACGGTTGACGTGCTGGTCGAAGCCGAAACCGATCTGGATGGGCTCAGCCGGTTTCTGCATTTGTTCGATCAGGCCGATCTGATGCACCGAGTTTCAGCGTTGGAAATCACAAGCACGGGTTCCAGCGGCAACCCTCGCATCGAAGTCAAATTCACAGCGGAAGGGCTTAGCGTTGATGGCAGCCCGCAGAAGTCTGATGTGTTCGCTCGCACAAGGTTGCCGGAGGCCATCTCGGCAGAAGCTACGGAAGTCACTGTTGCCGAAGCAGCCGACTTTCCCAAGGCAGCTCCGTTTCGAGTTCAATTGGGCCGCGAAATGGTCAACGTGACGGCCATCGATCCGAAAGACAACAAGTGGACGGTTGAACGAGGGCTCGACGGAACTCAAGCCGTGGCACATGCGGCCAATGATGTTGTGCAGATGTTTCCGGTATCGCCAGCGAAGCAGGACGTGGCGTTCGCCGACTACGAATCACTGCTTAATTCATCGCCATTCACCAAACCCGCGGTTCCCAAAGTTTACAAGCCGCGACTGGCGTCAGTGTCGGACAAAACAGTGGCACCTGGTGACGTCGTCGAAATGACGGCCAAGGCGGAAGATATTAATCCCGACGTCGGCACGGCAATGTTTGAGTTGGCGGACAACGTCGACGGCATGACACTGGATCCGGAGACCGGCGAGTTCAAGTGGGAGATTCCCAATGATGTCGAACCAAAAAAATACGAAACCACCTTCATCCTGACTCAAAAGAATAACCCGGATTTGAAGGTCGAGAAAAAGGTCGCGATCACTGTTCAGTTGCCAAACGGAGACCCCGAAGTCACCGTGCCTGAGAAAGCGGTCGTCGTGCTCGGACGCGACTTCACCTTGGATGTCGAAGCGAAAGATGATGGCGAGTCGGCTGCGTTGAAGTTTTCTTTCGAAGGCGACGTGCCTGAGGGGCTGAAGATTGACGAAACGACCGGACAGCTTTCCTGGAGTCCGCCTAAAACGTTCAGCCCCGGCGACTACCCGGTCACGGTGAAAGTGACTGACGGCGGCAGCCCGGCCAAAAGTGCGACGGCAGGCACGACTCTGACGGTCACCGACGATTACGCCGCGCTCACTTTGTTTACCGGAGCAGTGGCTTTGGATGGAGAACAGGTGGCATGGTTTCGGAATCTGGCCACAAAGGCACTTCCGGAGCTGAAAGTTGGCGATCGTCTTACGGCGGCCGAGATTGATGCGGAAATCGTCGAAATCGAATCCCGGCATGTGCTGCTAAAAGATGCCGCCGGGATCTGGAAGCTGAAACTAGGCGACAATCTGCGGGATCGAGTGCTGATTGAACCGGCACCGGGCTCAGACACGGCCGCGCCCACAGCAGAACTGAAGACTTCTGCACCAGCTGAAGGTGCGTAACGCAGTCACGAGAGTTCGAAGCTTCTGCGGCGGTCTGTCAGTTGTCGGCCGGCGGGTCCGGCATGAATTGCCGATTATTCGACGACTCGGTCGAGCCAGACCTGCAGCCGAGGCGGGGGCATTCGGCAGGAACTGCAGTCGAATCGAAAGCGCGAGATGCTCTTATCAGCATTCGGCGTTCATGCCGCGTATTTTGCTAAAACGAGTGTAGGTCGTCGGTCGCGGGAAACGTACAAAACGTGTCCCTCCTGTTCTGTCGTCTGTGATTGGTGCTCAGTTGAGTTCTTCATTAGACGACGGAAACGCATCGCTTCCTCCTGTCGACACGTCAGGCTGAAGCGCCTCCACTGGAATCGCAAGAGCATCCCGACATGCTGACGACATCTCAAAAACTCATCGCGATGACATTGCTTTCAACGGCAATCACTGGTTGCTGCTTTCCTGGCCGGAATTCAGTGAATGAGCACCTTTCGGCCAGCCAGCTTCGATCGCAGGAACTGTTCGCAGAGAACGAACAGCTTCTGATGGCGCAGACGCAACAGCAGCAGATGATTGCCGGCCTTGAGCAGGAACGCCAAATGGTGGCTCAGCATCTGGGTCAGGTCGAGCATCAGTTAAGCACAGCCAATACGCGCATCGACAACCTGCTGGCGGAACGCGGCGAACTCAAAGAACGCTACGCTCAGGTGCTGAGCGATACCACATCCGACGGCCTCACCACCGGGCTGCCGATGGCAGAAGTTCCCGGCTTTGAATTCGACCCGTTAACCGGACTCAGTAAGTTTCCGGAAGACGTGTTGTTCGATTTGGGGAGTGCCGAGATTCGTCCAGAAGCGTTCAACGTGCTGAAAAACTTTGCTCAGCAAGTCACGTCCGGTGCCGCCGATGGTCAGCGCGTACTGATTGTGGGCCACACCGATGATCAGCCGATCGCCAGGGGCTCAACCTATCAGAAGCACCCGACAAACTGGCATCTTTCCACGGACCGCGCCGATCAGGTGATTCTGGAACTGCAAAAGCTGGGAATCACACCGGAACGCATGGCCGCGATGGGTTACAGCAAGTTTCAGCCGCTGGAATCCAGCACGGACGAAACGTCACGGCAGCGTAATCGGCGAGTCGAGCTGTACATCGTTCCCGCGTCCACAAACATGGCTGCCTGGGATCCGGTACGCTCACTGAATTAGCGTTCCTTGCAGTCGACGCGTTTGGCCGACAGACTACGCAACGCATGACGGCATGATCTCCGTCGCGTGGTTTTCTGTTATCGAAAAGGCCTTGTTGTGTCGCAAACCGATTTTTCTGATCTTCCCGAACGGCTTGACGTGATTGCCGTCGGTGCTCATCCCGACGATGTTGAAATCGCCTGTGGCGGTACGCTGGCAAACATGGTGCGTGACGGGCTGCGAGTTGGAATTGTCGACCTGACAGACGGCGAACCAACTCCGCTAAGCCCCGGTCCGGAAGTGCGACTGGAAGAAGCTCGTCGCGCGGCTGAGGTGTTGGGGGTGCAGGTTCGGGAAACACTCACACTTCCCAATCGTCGGTTGTTTGACGGATTCGACGAACGCGTGGCCCTTGCGAAAGTGTTTCGCCGCTATCGACCTCGCCTGGTCATGGGCATTGCAGAAAAAACGCCCATGGCGTCGCCTGACCACTGGCAGGCCATGCAGATCACAGACGCCGCCATTTTTTATTCGCGGCTGACAAAATGGGACGAGCACTTCGAAAACCTGCCCGTTCATCGTATTGAAAAGCAGATTTGGTATCCTCTGGGCCTGCAGAACCTTAGCCTTCCCGAAGGTGGCGGGCGATTTGTGTCCGACATTTCCGAGACGCTGGACGTGAAACTGGAATCGATTCGAGCCTATCGAACTCAGTTTCCACCGGAAAAGCAGCGCGTGTTTCAGTTGGTGGAAAGTCAGAACCGTCTGTTAGGGACCACGGCTGGTTTTTCCGCCGGAGAGATGCTGATTTCTGCCACGACGCTGGGAATTCGCAACGTGTTTGACACAATTTGCGGATTGCAGCCTCACAAGCCGTAACAATTCTTCAGTCACCTACCGACCTTCAATCAGACAACAGATGCTCTCCGGCAGGCATCAGCGGACCATTTCATGCTCTCGATTCGTACAGGCCACGTCAGCATCACGGGGAACTTCCGTGAAAACAACGAAGACAATTACTACATCGACAATGACCAGCGGTTCTTTATCGTCGCTGACGGCATGGGCGGTCAGAATGCCGGCGAGAAAGCGAGTGCAATTGCCGTTGAGGTGATTCCTCGCGAATTGCAGCAGCTTTTGGATTTCTCTGGCGGACCGAAAGCGGCCACCGTGGAGGCAATTGACCGCGCGGTCGAGCAAGCCAACTCAGAAATCATGGCGCTTAGCGAAGTTGATCCCTCCGTCAGAAACATGGGCACTACCGTAGTGCTGCTTGTTCGCGCTGGAAACAATTTCTACATCGGGGGAGTTGGCGACAGCCGTGTGTATCAGCTTCGCAAGTCGAAGATGGAACAGCTGACCAAAGATCATTCGTTAACCCAGGCACTGCTGGAAGCCGGCACGATTAACGAGGAAGAAGCGAAGACGCATCGTTATCGCAACGTGCTGTATCGCTACCTTGGCACGAAGGACGGCGCGTCCGGCACAGAAGCAGTCGAAGTTCGGCCAACCGCTGGTGATCGTTACTTTCTGTGTTCGGATGGAATCACAGATGGCATTGATGACGACACCATTCAGAAACTGCTTTCCGCATCCGACGATCCTCAACAGGTCGCGGAGTCGCTGGTCAAGGCAGCTCAGGAAGGCGGTTCACGCGACAATATCACCGGCGTTGTGGTGATGGTCGACTGACGCCGTCGTTTTTATTATTGTTCCCTTGCGGGCATTCGGTTCGCAACGTTCCGCGAAGCGCTGCGGAGCAATAAGAAGCGTTCGGGCCACAAGCCAGGCTTTATGAATCGCCTCGCTTCTTCGCTTGCGGCACCAATGACGTTGGAACGCCCTCGTTACGTTGTCCTATTCCTGTTCAGGGAGCTCAGAAACTCTTATGCCGATTTACACGTCTCCTCACATTGAAGTGAAACAAACAAAGGGCAAAGGTCGAGGCGTCTTTGCACGGTCCTTCATTCCTGAAGGCACTGAGTTCGAACGCGTGCCTGTGATCGTCATGCCCGACGCTGAAGTGTTGGGGCCGGAGGGATCCGTGTTGGCCAACTACGTGTTCGAATGGGGCCGTGGCACGGTCGCAATGGCGCTTGGGTTTGGTTCGATGTATAACCACTCGTACTCTGCGAACGCTCGTTACGACGACGTCGGTCGGCAAACGAAGGTGTATACCGCGCTGCGAGACATTCTGCCTGGGGAAGAAATTACCATCAACTACAACGGTGATGAGAACGATATGTCGCCCGTTGGGTTTGAGGTGGATGAGGAAGTTCCGAGTCAGGAACCGGTGTCCGCTTAGTTGGCCGCTTCTGCGGGTTTATCAGGCTGAAGAAGATCGTGCGGCAGTTTCTCCCGGATGGACGAATTGGCTTAGTTCCCGAAATGGTGGCGTTGAACTGGCGGCTGCCCCGCGTACGATGCGGCGAGGACTTCAAAACCCTCAATATTCCGCAGGCATCCAGCAGACAGGCCGTCTGCCACAACGGGAACAGCGAGCATGGCATCGGTCGACGAAATCAGAAATCTGGCAGGACAGGCGATTGACCCGGAGATCGGCAAATCTTTGTCGGATCTTAGGATGATCGGCGATGTGAGTGCCGAAGGGCCGAACGTCGAAGTTGTCGTGGAATTGCCAACGCCCGCCTATCCGAATCCTGACCGCCTGAAAACGCTGATCGAAGATCAGGTCGCTGCGGCTCTGGCTGATGGTCAGACCGTCACCACAAAGCTGACTTCTCGTGTCCGCGGGAAAGATGCCGGCGGACGCATCGGCCTGAAAATCCACAACATTATCGCTGTGGGCAGCGGCAAAGGCGGCGTCGGCAAAAGCACGGTCGCGGCCGCCCTTGCGTGCGGTCTGCATTCGTTTGGCTGTAAAGTCGGTCTGATGGATGCTGACGTCTACGGTCCCAGCATCCCGCATATGCTGGGCGCCGGCGGTCAGCCCGGCGCCACCGAACAGCAGGGCGGCGAAGGCCAAAAAGTCATGCGGATGGAGCCAATTGATGTCGACGGTATGAAGCTGATGTCGATGGGGTTCTTTATCGAACAGGGACAGTCCGTTGTCTGGCGCGGTCCGATGCTGCACAAAGCGTTGACTCAGTTCCTGAAGGACACGCAGTGGGGCGAACTGGATTATTTAATCATTGACCTACCGCCAGGCACGGGCGATGTTTCACTCACGCTGTCGCAGCAGGTGGGACTTGCCGGAGCTGTCATCGTCTGCACTCCGCAGCAGGTTGCGTTGCTGGACGCCATCAAAGCGGTCGATATGTATCAGAAAGTCAATGTGCCGGTCCTGGGCTTCGTTGAAAACATGACGGGCGATATCTTCGGCCGCGGCGGCGCGAAGAAAGTTGCCGAAGAATTGAAGCTGCCGTTCCTCGGCGAAGTGCCGATTGACGCCTGTATTCGTGAATATGGCGATGCGGGTAAAATGATGGCATTGCTGCAGGAAGAGAATTCGGCCCGGGATTCACTGCGAGCCGTCTGCCAGAACGTCGCCATGCAGGTGGCTAGAAATCTGATCGAAACACCAGCGGCACCGACACTGGAAATTTTGTAGGCCATGTTTGTCACGCTTGAAGAAATCTACGAGGAATTCGAGGACCTTGATCCGCGAGATCAGTCGCAATATCTTCTGGAGCTGGGTTACGACCTTCCGCGCTTCGCACCGGGACAAAAGCGAGACTGCGACCTGGTGCACGGCTGCCAAAGCCAGGTGTGGCTGACGGCAGAAACGGGCAGTGGCGATGACCCCAAGGTCATGTTGCACGCCGACAGTGATGCGGAAATCGTGCGTGGCCTGATTGCAATTCTGCTGGCGGCCTACGACGAAAAAACGGCCAGCGAAATTCTCTCTTTTCCGATCACGGAAGTGTTCGACCGGCTGCACCTCAAGCAGTACATTTCTCCGCAGCGGCATAATGGACTGCAGGGGATGGTCGATCGGATCAGGGGCATCGCCGCCAGTCATGCCCCAGCGGGCTCGTCGCAGTCGCCGACGGTGGTTATGGGGTCCCAGGAGCCCAACAGCGCAGGCGGCGAAGGCGCGGTCAAGCCGTCGCGAGCGTTCAATGTCGAATCCGTGCGGTCGGAATTCCCGACGCTAAATCAAACGCTCGACGGCGGCATGCAGCCTGTTTTTCTGGACAGCGGCGCGAGTGCTCAGAAACCGCAGCTGGTCATCGACAAAGAACGCGAAGTCGAGGAACAATACTACGCGAACGCTCATCGAGGACGCTACAGTTTTGGGGCTCGCGTTGATGAAGAACTGGACGCCGCCCGCGATCGCATTGCTGGCTTCATTAATTCGGAAACGTCGGCTCAGGTGGCCTTCACGGCAGGGACGACCGCCACGTTGAACATGATTGCCGCAGGCTGGGGAGGCCGGTTTCTAAAGTCGGGTGATGAAATCCTTATCACCGAAATGGAACATCATGCCAACATCGTGCCATGGCAGCAGCTGGCAATCCGAACTCGCGCGACACTGCGTTACATACCGCTAACGCCCGACGGTCGTTTGGACATGGATCGCCTGGATGAGGTGCTGACAGCAAAGACGAAAGTGCTGGCTGTGACCGCGATGTCGAACGTTCTGGGGACGGTCACTCCGATTGCTGAACTGGCAGCTCGCGCTCATGATGTCGGAGCGATCATCTGCATCGATGCGGCTCAAAGCGTGCCGCACATGGCGACAGATGTTCAGAGCGACGATATCGACTTCCTGGTTTTTTCCGGCCACAAAATCTACGGTCCGACCGGCGTTGGTGTGCTGTACGGAAAGGCCGAACGGCTGGATGAAATGGACCCCATTCTGTTCGGCGGTCACATGATTGACCGCGTCTACAAAGATCATTCGACGTTTGCGGCGGCACCTGCGAAGTTCGAAGCTGGTACGCTTCCAATTGTTCAGGCGATCGCTGTGGGGACGGCCGTGGAATGGGTTCAGGGGCTGGGTGTGGCGGCCATTCATCAGCACGAGCAGTTGTTGTTGGAATCGGCATACTCGCAATTGAGTCAGATTCCGGGAATGACGATTTACGGCCCCGATGTTTCGCACCGCGGCGCCATTCTAAGTTTCCGTATGGCGGACGTGCATCCTGAAGACCTGGCGGCGATATTGGACCGTCGCGGCGTGATGACTCGCCACGGTCATCACTGCACAATGCCGCTGCACGACCTGCTGGGTGTTAGTGCGACGACTCGTGCGAGCTTCGCGGCGTACAACACAGCAGCTGATGTAACGGCGTTGGTTGAGGCGATCGAATTCGCTCGTCGAACGCTGCGAGTTGCCTGAAGCTGGCAACTCGTGGAAATTACAGCAAAAGTACCGGCAAAACGCGCTTCTGCGCGCGACGCAACCGCGTATTTCCACTACAACGTGGATTCAACGATTGAGCCAGATTCGGAAGCGGTAAGCCTTGGGAGAAATTAGGCTAGCCGGTAGTTAGATTGTTTACTTTGATACGTCGACATTGCTACGTTCCGAAGGTTCTTCATTCAAATTTCCAGCGGTGCCCGTGTCCGCTTTTCGGTAGTCAATCGCCGGAAGTATAAATGCGACTGTGGTTGGCCGAGTCAGGAAGGAATCAAATGCGCGATATTCTGAAGTCGTTTATGTCCAACGGTTTACAGCTTACAGGACAAGGTTCTTTACGGCGTCGGCGAAGCGGTTACAAGACGGCTGCAGACGGCTTCGAAAATGCCGCCTGTGAGCGACTGGAAGACCGCGCTCTGCTGGCAGCACAGAACATCCTGTCCGATGCGCCGGTCAAACAGGTTGCGGCTGGTGAGACTGTAGATATTCCAATCGTCTATCAGACCACCGACGACAATGGCGCAGGCGTCGCATTAAGAGCCAGTCTGATCGATTTCAACCTTCACTTTGATGCCGACGCGTTGACCTTCGTTGAGGTCATCAACGTCTTCCAGGAAGGTCTGCAAGGCGGTTCAATTCAGACGCTTACTGAGTCAAAATCAGACAACGACGCGGCCACAGACACTGTTCTGAAGGCTCGGTACACCGACACGGACGCGGCTCAGGACGCTGGTTGGCCCAACAGTCACGGAAACAACGGCCGCACTTTGTATGTCGCCCGCTTTACTGCGAAGGCAGGTTTCTCAGGAACCTCAATTAACTTTACGGACAACGAAACCGGGGCCATCACTGGTCAGTCCGGCACATTCGACTTTTCGGCCGCATCGCTGATTTTACAGGCTCCATCGGGCCCGACAATCTCCATTTCAAATGCCAGCGCAGTTAGTGAAGGTGGCAACGCCGTCTTCAATGTCACGCTTAGTGCCGCGATGGCCACCGCAGTCACAGTCAATTATTCGACAGTTGACGGAGACGGCCCCACCGGTGCTTTAGCCGGTGAGGACTACACCGCTAAAACCGACCAGACACTCACGTTTGCTCCGGGCGAAACACAGAAACAGATCACGATTGCGACCACGGACGACGCTTTGGTGGAAGCAACCGAAACATTTGACGTGACGTTGTCGAATGCCAGTGGCGTATCGATTGGCAATGCCACGGCGCAAGGCACGATCACTGACAACGATGATCCACTGCCTCGTATTTCCGCCATCAACGCCTTGCCCGTGACCGAGGGCGAAGTCGCGACATTCACAGTGAGGTTAAACGTTGCCGCAGATAGTGCGGTGACCGTGAAATACCGAACAGCGGACGGCAATGGGCCTTCAGGCGCGACTGATGGGGTGGACCTGACAGCGATTTCCAATCAAACACTGACTTTTGCGGCGGGTGAGACCGAAAAGACGGTGACTGTGACAACATTGGACGACGACAATCCGGAACCGGCCGAAACATTCGAGTTGCAGTTCTTCGATTCTGTTGGTGCAACGATCGCTACACCGGCCGCAATTGGCACAATTAACGACAACGATGCCGCTTTGCCTTCTCTGTCGATCTCCGATGCTGCGGCGGTCGCCGAAGGATCCGATGCCGTCTTCACTGTCACGCTTAGTGAAGCGGCTGCCAGCGATGTGACCGTACGCTATTCCACCGCCAACGGCGCAGGACCTACAGGGGCAGTTGCGGGGGCCGATTTTTCGGGCCACACAAATACACAGCTAACGTTTACGCCAGGTGAAACCTCAAAGACCATCACGATCACCACCGTAGACGACACGCTTCCTGAATCGAACGAAACGTTTTCGGTAGTGCTGTCCGGGGCCGGTGGAGCAGTGATCGGCACAGCAACAGCTACTGGTACGATCAACGATAACGACGGTGGCGGCAATCAGGGCAACGGGAATGTTGACGGCGACAGCGACTTTGACGCCAGCGACGCATTCATGATTCATCTTGTGAAGCTCTCCGGCACGAATACGCAGATTGATCAAAGCAAGGGAAGCAGCCCTCTGACGGCCGCTCAGATCCGCGCCAATATTGATCAACTCGGACTGGCGGCAGATGTCGACGGCAATGGTGCCTTCAACGCCAGCGATTCGTTTCTGATTCAGTTGGTCAAGCTTTCCGGTACCAACACTCAGATTGACCAGTCCAAAGGCAGCAGTGCTTTGACGGCCGCTCAGATTCGAGCCAACGTCGACAGTCTGGGCAACTCCGCATCAGGTTCCTCATCACGAGTTGCGGCTGTACGGGCGAGTTTCGGGGTGTCTTCGTCGGCTCAGTCAGAACAGGACGATCTTTTCGATGATTCGTCATCTGCTGCGACAGCAACTGCTATTGCGACCCCTGATGCTGGAAGTTCCGACGATCTCGCATCCGACGTGTGGGGCGAATTTCGATCGTGGATCGATACCATCTAATTACGCTGGACTCTGCTGACAAAAACCGGTCACTCACTTTCAATGTCACAAACTCAGACGCAAGCGTCGCCGCAGAAGCTATTTGCCAACTATGCGCCGCCGGCTGGAGTTTATGATGAAGCCGTGGTCGGCGTGGGGCAGCCACGTCCCGAATGGAAAGCCGCGATCGCGCACATCGAGTCGATGGGCGAGGCCGATTTGCGGAAGCGATGGCAGCAGGCTCAGTCGCACATTCAACGCGACGGCATTACGTTCAACCCACACGACAAAGATGGACTGGTGTCGCGGCCATGGACTCTGGACGCGATTCCCATGGTGTTGTCCGATGTCGAATGGACAGCGCTGACAGAGCGGTTAAGTCAGCGCGCTCGCGTGCTGGAAGCACTGCTGGCTGACCTCTTCGGCGAGCAGGTTTTGCTGAAGGAAAAAATTCTTCCGCCGAGTCTGCTGTTCGGTCACCCGGGCTGGTACCCCGCTTATCAAAACCTGTACAACGCTGATCAGCGATACCTGACGTACTGCGTGACAGATCTGGCTCGAGCTCCCGACGGTGTCTGGTGGGCGACCGGAGATCGTACTCGTTCGCCTTTTGGTCTCGGCTATCTGCTGGAGAATCGGGTCATCACGTCACGAATGCTGTCGAACGTGTTTCGTCAACTGCCCGTTCAGCGTCTTGCCGGATTCTACGCGACTTTGAAGGATCAGCTGCGGCAGCTGGCTCCTCGGTTTAAGGACAATCCGCGGATTGTGATGTGGACCAAGGGGCCGCAGAGTAAATCGTACTTCGAAGATTCCTATCTGGCTCGCTACCTGGGTTACACGCTGGCGGAAGGCGACGACCTTGCTGTGCGGGACAATCGTGTGCAGTTGCTAACGCTGGGAGGGCTGCTCCCCGTCGAAGTGTTGCTGCGCCGGCTGGACGACGACGATTGTGATTCGGTCGAACTGAATCCCAATTCAACCAGTGGCATATCGTCGATGCTGGACGTGGTGCGGATGGGGCGAGTTGCCGTGGCGAATGCGATGGGCAGTCGTCTGGCCGAATCGCCCGTATTTCTGCCCTTCCTTCCAGCCATCGCCAAGCGGTTGTTGGGCGAAGAGCTGCAGATGCCTTCCGTTGCTACATGGTGGTGTGCTGAAGCGAAGGCACGCAGCTATGTGATTGACAATCTGCCTCGCATGCAGATTCGAGCCGCGTTTCGCATGACGGACGATCCGCCGATCGTGGGGCACTCGCTGTCAGAGAAGCAGCGGCAGGACGTTATTGCGAAGATTAACGCCAATCCGCAGCACTACGTCGGTCAGGAAACTGTCGCGCGTTCGACCACGCCGGTGCTGACAGACGACGGTGTCGCGCCATGGTACGTGGGTTTGCGAACCTACGTTGTCGCTCGAAAGGACGGCTATCAGGCGTTGCCGGGGGGGCTGGCACGAGTGTCCGCAGATTCGGACAGCCTGAACTTCACAATGACCGCCGGCGAACGCAGCCAGGACGTTTGGGTGCTGTCAGACAAAGAAGTCGATACCACCTCGCTTCTGGAACCCTCGACAACTCAGGTAGAACCAAGGCGCAGTGGAGCTGAACTTCCCAGCCGAGTGGCTGACAACTTTTTCTGGTTAGGGCGGCATGCGGAACGAGCGGAGCAAACGGCTCGCCTACTTCAGACGCTCTTTGACAGTCTGGAATCGGAAGACACCAACGGGCCGGAAAACACGCCGCTGCTGAGGGTTCTGGCCAGCCAGCGACAGATCGACCCGGTGCTGGCCGATCCAAGTGGCGACGTCGCGTTCTCGGACGTGATGCAGGCACTGCCGGAAGCGATGCTTGATGGAAAACGTTCGATGTCACTGCGTTCGTCTGTGAACAACGCCGTGCGTACCACCAGGCGAGTGCGCGACCGGATTTCGATCGACATGTGGCGAGCGGTGGACCGACTGAACAGTGAATTTCTGCACGCATCTCGGGGTGAGATACGGTTTGTGGATGAATCCGAACTGTTGGAGAACACGCTCGCATCGCTATCCAGTTTCGCAGGCCTGGTCGACGAGGGAATGACGCGGACGCTGGGCTGGAGATTTCTGGATTTGGGTCGCCGCATCGAACGAAGTTGGCAAACCGCGTCGATGTTGAAGAGTTTCTTTGGTGACCATCGCAGCGACGATGCAGAAACGCTGGAAGCTTTGCTCACAGTGACCGGCAGCCTGATGACTTATCGCAGTCGATATCTGTCGACGTTTCAGATCCCTGTGGTGCTGGATCTTCTGATCACCGATACGTCGAACCCGCGTTCGATCATTTACCAGTTGAACCGTATCAACGAGCATCTGGAAGCGATGCCCGGGAATGATACGCGAGCCCTGCCGACAACCGAGCAAAAGCTGGGAATGTCGATGGCAAACAGTGTGCGACTTGCGGACGTCTACGAAATCAGTCAAATGGACCGCGCCAACAGCCGGACGGCGCTTAAGAAGCTGCTGAAGCGGCTTGATGAGCAGCTTCCTAAACTCTCCGATGCTCTTAGCGGTCGGTTTTTGATCCATGCTGGCCTGCCGCGCCATTTTGGTTCGTCGGAAGAAAGCTACGGTCGTCACATTCAGTGACGCACCCGGTGATGCGAAATCTGAAGTTCCGAATGCAATACAAAATTACTCACACAACCAGCTATCGCTATTCCAGCCCGGTCAGTATCTGCCACAACGTCGTCATGCTCACGCCGCAGCCGACGCAGTATTTGCAGGTGCAGAGTCATCGGCTGAATATTGTCCCATCGCCGGGTGAGACCACTGATCGCGTTGATATGTTCGGCAACACGGCGACGCGATTTGCTCTTGAGCAAAGTCATTCGCAACTGTCGATCACCGCCACCAGTCGAGTCACCGTGTTGCCTCGGCAACTTCCCGCCCTTGAAGCGTCGCAAACCTGTGGTCAGGTGCAGGCCGCCGTTAACGACCGCACGGACCCGAACTGGCTATCCGTCGTCCCGTTTCTGTACGATTCGCCGCGAATTCAGCGGACCTCAGAATTCGCAGGCTATGCGGCAACTTTGGTTGAACCTCAACGGCCAATTCTGGCGGCCATGACCAGTCTGAACCATCAGATCTACACCGACTTCAAGTACGACAAAAACGCAACCAAAGTCGATACTCCTACGAAGACGGCTTTTGACGGGCGTCACGGCGTTTGTCAGGACTTCGCTCACGTCGGCGTGGCGTGTCTGCGGTCGTTGAACCTGCCAGCCCGCTACGTAAGCGGCTACCTTCGCACGCATCCGCCGGAAGGCAAAGAACGTCTCGTCGGTGCCGACCAGTCGCATGCCTGGTTTTCGGTCTACTGCGGCAGTGACCTTGGCTGGGTCGATTTTGACCCGACCAACGACTGTTTGTGCGGCATCGACCATATTCCGATCGCCGTCGGCCGTGATTACAGCGACGTCGTGCCGATCAAGGGCGTGTTTCTCGGCGGCGGAGATCCTGTGCTAAGCGTCAGCGTGGACGTCGCACCGATCGAATGAAAAAAGCCCGGCATTGTCAAAATGCCGGGCTTCTGGATGTTTCGTTGGTTCGGCAAGCCGAATCAGTTGCTCTCAACCGGGACGATATTGATGCGTCGACCTTTTTGGTCGAACGCAACTTCGCCGTCGCACAGAGCGAACAGCGTGTAGTCACGACCAGTCCCGACGTTGCGGCCGGCATGCCATTTGGTGCCACATTGGCGAGCCAAAATGTTGCCTGCAAGGACGGATTCCCCGCCAAATTTCTTGATGCCTCGCCGCTGCGCGTTGGAATCGCGTCCGTTGCGGCTGGAACCCTGTCCCTTCTTATGAGCCATTACTGCAAGCTCCAATTATTTCTGATATCTGAATGCATTGAAAATTGACGGCCGTCCGACCAAAGCCGGAAGCGGCGAATTCTGACGGATATCCTTGATAAATCAAGGGGGTTCCGTCGCTTTTGCGAAGCGTTCTCAGCCTTCGAACCCAAATTTGTCTACTGAGCAGCCGGCTGAGTGGCCACTTTGTTCTTTGCATTCCTGAGAATACTGTCGTACTCAGGAACCGTAATGTTGGCTTTCGGGCGTGGCTGGTATTCCCACATCGGCCAGGAAAGCTCAGGCAGCTCACCAGCCGCCTCCATTTCCTGAAACTGGGCTCGCAGGCGATTGACAAATGCGGGGGCTGGTCGATTTGCCGGATAGGTCGACGCGCCGGAGTCCGTATCGACGACGATGTCGCCGTTTGTTTTCAGCCGAGCTTTGTCGATCAGGCGGAATTCATTTTCCTGCTGATTGAACTCATCGCCGGGCCGTCCAAACTTCTGCACGATGACTTTGTGCTCCACAACCGTGCTCCCATCCGCGTTTTGCAAGACGCGATAGGCGTTTGAAAAGCCTGTCATCATGACGGTGAAGTAGTCAGTGGTCGGGTCAACATTTCTCCACACTGCGACGCCGTACAACGCCTTGCTTAATTCGTCCGGATCAGAGTCCGACACTGTTTCGGTGACTTCGGTAATCGCCTGCACGCTGTTCATTAGCTGCAAATTCTCAGCTCGATTGCGGAATTCACGAGCCAGGACATTGCGCTGGATTTCGAGGTTCACTTCATCGACGTAGGTTTGCTGGTTTCCGGCATCGTCCGTGCGAAGGATGAAACGCGGAAGCAGCAACGGGGCACGCGTTGGTGGTTCGAGCTGATTTTGTGGCAATAAATTCGGGTCGCTCAGTTTCTTGACAAGGTCGTCACGACTGTCGCCAGCCAGTTCGGTCGGGTCACGCGGGATCACTCGGTACACCATGTACCACACGAGCTCTTTGCTGCGTTCGCCGGTTTGAGGGTTGGTGACGTCCATACGACGATAACGTACGGGCTTGAATTGGACTTCCGCGATCCGCAGATCCGGGTATCCCGGTCCCAATAGTGGCTCGCCTTCGGCCCGCGTTTTTTGAGAACCCAGCAGCTCGTCGACCGTCATTGAGATTGACGACGTTCGCACAAATCCGGTGTCCAGCGGAGCTCGAATCAGCTGTCCCTGAGCCAGTTGCGATGTGGCCAGCACGCTGACGGTCATCGCGACGGTACAGCTCAGTTGTGAAAATGACATCTTGACGGCCATTGAAGCAAACCTCAGAACGAGACGTCAGCAGGCGGCGGCAAATTCTGCCGGATCGCGACTGGCGAACTCACTAGTTCCCGGAACACAAATCCAGACGGCCATCCTGACGGTGGCAATCTTTGAAGCAGCGACGCCGTGATTTCTGTTGTTGCTTGCAACAGGTCTGAAAACACGGTTCGCTATGTATGCTCCATCGTCCGTCCGGCCCGGCTAAAATCAAGGATATTCAAAGGCCAGGCGAATCCGGGTAAGGGTTTTTTGCGTATCAATCAGATTTTGACTTTCGCAGCCCGTTCTTCCACCTCTTCGATGCTGAAAAATGCGCCTTGTCCGGCTCCGGGGCATTCTTCGCAGACTTCGTCCCACTTCTCACGCGATTCGAGATTCGACGTCCAGAACGGCCATGTGCGGCATTGCATGGGACGCACGGGGTACACTTTGCAGTGACGTTTTTCCGCGTCGAAGAACGTGCAATCGCCGTTTTGGTACTCCGTCAGCGACACGCGACCACGCAACATCCGCGTGTGAAAAAGTCGAATTTCGCCGACCGGTTTATCCAGATAATCGGCAATTTCCTTAATTTCAGGCTCAGACACCCAAACCACACCGGGGGCTCCCGTGCAGCACTTGCCGCATTGCGTGCAGGTGAAGTTGAGGCCGTCCTGGTACCACGGCTCAGCCGTTTCGGACGATTGTTCTGTCATCAGATTTTCTCTATGAAGCGCGGCGAAACGGCGGCCGCAGCGGGCGTCAGGGCGCAGGGAACGAATTCAGGACAGCGGAGTGTAGCGTGTCGACCCGCTTTTACGACAACATTGAACCGACCGACGCAGTTCCACGGGGCAAATTTGCGGCCATCGTGTTGTGTGGCGGTCGTTCGCAGCGGATGGGAACCGACAAGGCGTCGATCCGACTCGGCGACGAAACATTTCTTCACCGCACCTGCCGCGTGATCGACGATGTCGCTGCACCGGTGATCGTGATCGCCAATCCAACGCAGGCCCTGCCGACGCTGCCCGCTCAGATCACTGTCGTGCTGGACAAATTTCCGAACGAAGGGCCGTTGGGCGGATTGCTGACGGGGCTGACCTTCCTGAATGACCAACGCAAGCTCGAGGCCGCGGAAACCTGTGGCGTCTTTCTGAGCGGTTGCGACACGCCGTTGGTAAACGCCAATGTGATTGCTGAAATGCAGCGGCGATTTCTCACTCTCGAGCCGTCCGTCGATGCGCTGGTGGTGGTTCACGAAAGCCGTCGCCAGCCTCTGCACGCTATCTATCGACGAAGCATTGCAACACAGGCTGCGGCATCGTTTGAACGCGGTGAACGTTCTTTGCAGAAACTACTGCAGGGGCTGAACGTTGTTGAGGTGCCGGTTAGTGAGTTGGCTGCACTGGATCCGGACCTGTTGTTCCTGAAAAACATTAACACGCCGGAAGACCTGGCGGCTGCGAGATCGCTGTTGTAGGCGAGTTGCAGCGCCTAATGCTCGCCGTGATTTTGCTGTGTTCGAGCGACGTCTCCCGCACTGAATTGCGGAGGGACAGACTGCCTCACTTCGACATTTGCATCATGCCGTACTTCTTCATTTTGTTGTACAGCGTCACTCGGCTGATGCCCAATTGCTCCGCAGTTTTTGTGCGGCTGAAGCGGTTGTTCAGCAATGCCTGTTCGATCATCTGCTTCTCTGTAAGTTCCATGCGATTGCCAAGCGATTCGCTGGGAAGCTGGCTGGCCAATGCTGCGATTTCGGATTCCTCAGATGAACCGCCTGCGTTCGTCTCATCAACATGACCTGCCAGCACGTTCGGGGGGAGAGTGTCGGCAGTCAGGATGCCCTGCTGAGAATAAATGACGGCGCTGCGAATTGCATTTTCCATTTCTCGTACGTTTCCCGGCCACGGGTATCTCACTAAAGCGGCGATGAACGCGTCATCAATTTTGTTGATCGTAATGCTGTGACTGGCCGCATGCAGATTTACGAAATGGCGGGCCAGTGGCTCAATATCCGGCAACCGACTGCGCAACGGCGGAATTACGAACGATAGCGTGTTCAGGCGGTAGTACAGGTCAGCTCGGAAACGGCCACTGTTCACTAACGGCTGCAGCTCAACATTGCTTGCGGCGATGATTCGAGCGGCCACTTTGTTCGTTGCGTTTGAGCCGACTGGTTCAAACAGGCCGTCTTCAATCACGCGCAGGAGCTTGACTTGCTGTTCGGGTGTGAGGACGTCGATTTCGTCCAGCAGAATGGTTCCTCGTCCTGCCGCCAGAAATTTGCCTTCTTTGTCTGCATGAGCACTCGTGAATGCGCCCTTCACGTGGCCGAACAATTCGCTTTCGATCAGTTCGCCGGGCAGAGCTCCGCAGGCCACGGTGAGAAGTGGTTCGTCGCGGCGCGACGAGCTTTCATGGATCATGCGTGCAAGATGCGTCTTGCCGGAACCGGTCTCGCCGATCAGCAGAATCGTCACGTCATGTCGAGCGGCGACTTCCAGTCGTTTGAGAATCTGTTGAAGCGCCGGCGTGCGCGTGCGACATTTTTCGGCGATCGAAGGTTGCTCGATCTGATCGTTCCGCACGCCATTGGCTTCCTTCGCATGAACCGATGTGAAGCCCGTCAACAGACTTTCGGCACACTTCAATATGGCGGAGCCGTTTTCGCCGGGTAGCTTGCATTCAACCAGAGCGACACGCCCCTGCAGTTCGACGGGGATGCGATCTTCTGTCAATTCGCCCGGCGCCGTGAGCACGATCAGCTTTGTCGTCTCAACATTTTGCCCCAGCGCCCACGCTCGGTTGAAGCGCTGAGCGTTCGCGTGACGCAGGTCCAGTAGAGCAAGAGCGGGACGGTGCAATTGCACCATTTGGCTGGCTTCTGCCAGGGAATAACTTTCCAGCAGGCGAAAGCGGCTGGCCAGCCGCGTGCCTATGTTGCGCAGCAGGTCGGGCTGACTGCTGCACAGAACAAGTAAATCAACAGAATCCATCATGGCACCTAAACCAGTCTTCAACGTGAGTGCAGGAATACCTTTACAAACGCGATGCCGGTTGATGAATTTTTGTACAAACCGCTTGAAAGGCTGCCGTTTGTAGTTTTGGCGCTCACTCTTTGCGTTGTCGTTTGGCAACAAATGTTGCGGCGACGCCGCAGCTTCCGTCCGTTCTGCTTGCACGACCTAAGCCGCGAATTGATGCGGTGCATGAAATGTGTATGCTTTTCAGTCGCGCAACAACCCACCTCGCAATCGATTCGGTGCAAATATGTACCCTTCCAAACGCAGCCTGCTGCTTCCCATCGCGTTGATCACCGTCGGTGTTGGCTGGCTGCTGTCGACATTGGGTGTCATCCCAACCGTCAATTGGGTCTGGACGCTAGGACTTGCTGCAGTCGGTTTTGTCACTTTTGTGCTCGGTGGAATCGACAAAGCAACGGTGGTAATCGGGCCGTTCTTCATTCTGGCGGCATGCCTGTCCGTGCTTCGGCAGACCGGTCGCCTGGCGGTCGACGTGGAAGTGCCTATTCTTGTGATCGCCGCTGGCGTCCTGATGCTGGTTGCCCGCAGTGCAGCGATTCCGGTGCCAGCGTGGGTTGTCAGCAAACCGCCAGAGTGACCTCTAACTGGCAATCGGAAACCGCCTCGCAGTTACGATACGGCTTTCCATTCGTGCTGCAGCAACGCATAGACGTAGTCATCGATCCACTTTTCTTCGTGTCGCATGACGTGCACAAAGTGAGCTTCTCGACGCATTCCGATGCGTTCCAGTAGGCGAATGGATCGTTCGTTGCGAACGTCTACGTTGGCAATGATGCGGTGCAGATCAAGCGTCTTAAAACCATACTGCAGCACAGCGTTCACAACCTTCGTGGCAAACCCGCGTCGGCAATAATCGGGGTGGAAGGAAAAGCCGATCTCACCCTGCCCGTTTTCGATGCTGTGTATCGTTAGTTGAACTTCGCCAATTAATTTTTGTTCGGGAACAAGTTCCACAGCCAGCATCAACGCCACGCCCGGATCGCCTGGCTGAATTTCTGCTTGTGAACAGAGCGTGGCTTCGACGAAGTCGCTATTCCACGGACCCCAAATTTCGAATTCGGAAACGGAAGGGAGCGAATACAGTTCCAGTAGATCGGCCGCGTCGTCTGCCTTGAGGCGGCGGATGCGGAGTTCGTCCACATCCATCGGCAGCGATGGCGAGTCCGTCATGGGACTGACTTCACAACCGTGGCGATGATTCTTGAGGCGTGCGTCGCACTGTGGTGGAGCGTGTTGGTTGCTTTGACGGCATCGTCCGGGAATTCGATCGTCAACGGTTTGCCGGTTTGCGGGTTTGGTTCATAGAAAGGTGCCCCCGTGCTGGCGACGGTGACTCGAATGCGATGCCCTTTGTTGAAGATCTGGCTCAACCATCCCACAGGAAACGCCAGCTTGTATACTTCACCCGGCTTCAGCAACGCTTCGTGATCGAAACCTTCACGGTAACGAGCTCGCAACGGATAGCCGACGATCAGGATCGACCGACCATCGGGATACACATCGCTGATGCGGACGATGAAGTCGGTGTCCCGCGCCGTTGAAGAAACGAACAGTTCTGCCTGCGCACGACCGGTCCATTCAATGGGGTGTGTTAGCGGCTCACTTGTGAACGTGAGGACCTGAGATTGCTGTTCAAACGGACGAGCGTCTCTTGCACCGGGAAACGCTCGGCCAGGTATCTGCATTGGATTGAGTGGATCACTTTCGTAACTGGTAGAACTGTTGGTCGAAGCCGGTGTCTCAGTTTTTAGCTCTCCATCTTGCTGCAGATAAAACGATACCTCATCGGCGGCGGGAGGAAAGTCGTCTGCCGCTCTCCATTCGTTACCCGGCGAACCCGGTTCACCGACGGCACCCATCACGTAGTATCGAACGTTTGGCTCGGTGTCGACGCCGTTGTCTTTGCCCTTCATAAAGTGATCGAACCACTTCACCATATAGTCTTCGGCAGGCCACGCCGCGTTTTCGGGGTAAGTGAGTTCTCCGACTTTGTGGCCCTTGTTTAGCCGACCGTGCAGCCACGGACCGATCACCAGTTGCTGCTTGCCGCGCGAATCCTGACCGCCGCGATGTTGACGACCCTGAAAGCTGGCGATGGAGCCCTGGTTCATGAAGTCGTACCAGCTTCCCGTGGTGAAGCAAGGCACGTTCATTTTGTCGAAGTGCAGTGTGCAGTCTTCTGCCTGCCAGTACTCATCGTAGTTTGGATGTTTGAACCATTCGGCCATCAGCCGGCGATTGTCGGCCGGATCACGGCAGACGCCATCCATCCCCTTGAAGCGTTCGGGGCGAGTTGTCCCGCCAATTCGATAGCCTTCCTGAAAAAGACTCAGGCCAGTGTCCGTCATGTGCTGGCAAACAAGGTGAGGCGGCTGAGTGACCGCCAGGTAGTTCTGAGCGTAGCCGCCCTGAGAACTGCCAAAGGTTCCCACTTTGCCGGTGCTCCACTTTTGTGTTCCCAGCCATTCGCACGTGTCGTAGCCATCCTGCAGTTCGCCCCATTGCAGAGCTCGATAGCCCACATAGTGACCTTCCGAAAGCTGCGTGCCGCGAAAGTTGACCAACGCCACAACGTAGCCCGCTCGCGCCAGCTTTGCTGCGGCCAGGCGAGTCGACTTGCCTCGAACGCTGGCGTAGCGTTGTTCGAAAACTACCGGCCACGGACCATCACCGACGGGAAAATACAAATACGCAGACAGCGACTTGCCATCGCGCATCGGAATCATTTGATGCTTTTCGCTTACGCCCGGCAGGTCGAGTTCGTCCTGACCGTTTGCCGGCTGTGCACTGGAGATCGCACAGGTGAGACACAGTGTCACACATAGCCAAGTGAGCCGGCTGCGTCGGAACGCCGGTGTCGTGCGCCGCGGAACGTCGGGGTTGGGAAACAGGTCGTGAGCTTTAGACAAGGCAGGCATTGCGCGGAGACTCCAATGGCAAGTAAGTCAGGAGGGTGTGGTTGGCCAATTGTTTCGGATCGCAATCCAAAGCACAACTGGCTGCACTGCAGAACCCGATATCGCAGTGCGGCAATGCAGGAATGGCGACACGCTTCCTGGCTTGCGCGACTTGAGTCGCTACTCGCGATCGTCTTGCTTCGGTTTAGTTCGCGTCCAGCACCAGGCAAGTGTGCGGTAGTAGCAGAAATCGCACACCAGACACTTTCTCAGCAGGAACCAATGATACCAGCGATGTCCCGACTTACTCTTTCGAAAGAAATTACTGCGTCCGCAATGTTTGCAATCCATCGTCTTTGTTGGCCCACGATGATTCAGTTCGGCAGTCCTGGCTGCTTCCGTTACAAGATGAGTTATAACATCGACGCGGTGGCGATCAAAACAAGGCACCGTTGTCCGACTCGCATGCGACGAACTGATTCGGACGATAGCGACTCGAATGAGAATCGCTTTGTTAAAAACCGTAAGTAACGGTGAAACTGCGCCGATATCTACGGACGGTTTCGTGACTTGTGCTATGCTCCGAACAGCCGTCGAGCTTTCGTTCTCACTCTTTACATTTCTACGGGGGCCCGCAATGCCAGCGCATGATGCCGGCACTGAATTGCCATCCAGTGACAGCCAACCGGCACCCACAGAAAAGCGATCTTCTCGATTTGGGAATGGTGCGATTGTGTTCGCCGTGTTCCTGGGAATCCTTTCCGGGCTTGGGACCTTTACGTTCGGCTACGGCAAAGGGGCCAGTTACTTGAGTAACAATCCGCAGTCGTGTGTGAACTGTCATGCGATGCAGGATCACATGGATTCGTGGCAGCAAAGCAGCCATCATCACGTCGCTGTTTGCAATGATTGTCACCTGCCGCACGACTTTGTGGGCAAGTGGGTGACGAAGGCGGACAACGGCTTCTTTCATTCGCTGGCGTTCACGTTTGGTGGATACAAAGACCCGATTCAGATTAAGCCTCGCAATCGACGGGTCACGCAAGGTACGTGCATCTCCTGTCACGGAGACCTGGTGCATCCATTGCTTCCCGCCGTGAACGGTCAGGATATGCTCAAGTGTGTGCATTGCCACACGGATGTCGGTCACGCCGGTCGCTAACTGACGACGACGACCCTCGGTTTTCGTTTACCTCGCTAAGTTTCAGCAGTACCAACACATGACAACTTCAAGCAACAAACGCAGTTTTGGCTGGCTGGCATTACTCACGGGACTCGTGGCCGCCACGACGATTGGGATCGTCGCATTGCTGATCAACATCTTCGAAAGAAAACAGGAAGCGCGAACGCCGTTTGCGAAGGTTGTTGTGGTTAATGAAATCAGCACCGACCCCAAGCCCTGGGGCCTGAATTTTCCGCAGCAGTATGAGGACTATCTCAAGACGGTCGACGACGACTACACCGACTTCGGCGGCAACCATGCTCTTCCACCCAGCAAGCTGGAAGAGCACCCGTGGCTAAAGCGGTTATTCGCCGGTTACGCGTTCAGCATTGATTACCGTGAGGCCCGCGGGCATGCTCACATGCTGGCCGATCAGGAGGTCACAAAACGAGTCACCGACGTACAACAGGCTGGCGCGTGTCTGCATTGTCATGCATCGATCATCCCCACCTATCGACGCATTGGCATGGAGCAACTCGGGCAGGATGTCACCGCGAAGACGCTTGGCGAATCGTATAATCATGACGCTGTCATGGCTGGGTTTAAGGCCGTCAGCCAACGGACGTACGAAGAAGTCCACGCGGAGCTTGAAAAGACGCCGGACCATTTCCAAAGCGGCGAGTCGGATGATCCGCACGCTCACATGGGAAGCGCGCATCCGGTTTCCTGCATCGACTGTCACGATCCGGATACGATGGCCATCCGCGTGACTCGGCCAGGTTTCATTCTGGGCATCAACAAGCTGGCCCACAGTGACGATCCAGTACCGCACCTGCCCAGCATCAAGAAATGGCGTGATGAAGGAGCTAAGGGCATGTACGACCCGAACCTTCATGCCACCCGCCAGGAACTGCGATCATTCGTGTGTGGTCAGTGTCACGTCGAATACTACTGTGCGAACAAAATGACTTTGACGTTTCCGTGGAGTAACGGGCTGAAAGTCGAAGATCTGGAAGCCGAATGGGACAACACTGAATTCCCCGCCGACGAAGAAGGCACTGCAGGCGGGAAATTCTATGACTATGTGCATAAGGAAACCGGCACCAAAGTTTATAAAGCCCAACATCCGGAATTTGAGTTGTGGAGTCAGGGTATTCACGCGAGTGCAGGTGTGAGTTGTGCTGACTGCCACATGCCGTACGAGAAAACCGGGGCTACTAAGACGAGTAGCCACTGGGTTCGCAGCCCCATGTTGAACATCAACAAAGCGTGCCAGACGTGTCACAACGTTCCCGAACAGGAACTGAAGGAACGAGTGGACGTGATTCAAAACCGAACGCGATCGCTGATTGACCGATCGGCCGCCGGCGTGACGGAGATGTTCGACGCAATCATGGCCGTTCAGAAAAACGGTGCCACCGAAGACGAGCTGCAACCGATTCGAGACCTGCAGCGCAAAGCGATGTGGAGACTCGACTATATCGCCAGCGAAAACAGTAAAGGATTTCACGCCAGTCAGGAATCTGCACGTATTCTGGCCGAATCGATCGACTATAGCCGGCAAGCCATTGCGAAATGCTACCAGCTTGGTACGAAACCGGATTCAGCACCCGCAAAGCCGAAAGCCGATGCGTCAACAGACAGTGACGCGGCAGACGAGTGAGAAATTGCGGGGGCTGGTTCCCGCATCGCACCGTCAACGGTTTTGGAAAGTGTATTCGTGAGTGACAAACCAGTTCGCAAAGTCACGGTTCCCAGGTTCCTGCAGGCGGCCGAAAAGGGTGAGCGCCTGTCGATGGTGACGGCCTACGACCATATGTGGGCCGGAATCATGGACGAGGCAGGCGTCGACAGCATTCTGGTTGGCGACAGTCTGAGCATGGTGGTGCAGGGGCACAACAGCACGCTGCCGGTGACTCTGGACGAAATGATCTATCACGGTCGAATCGTCATGCGGGCAGTTCGGCGAGCCTTGGTGGTCGTCGACATGCCGTTTATGTCGTATCAGGTCAGCACGGAAGAAGCCGTTCGCAACGCTGGTCGCATCATGAAGGAAACCGGGGCTGACGCGGTCAAGCTGGAAGGCGGCGCGATTCAGTTTGACACCATCCAGGCCATCATGCGTGCCGAAATTCCTGTGATGGCTCATGTCGGCATGAGACCTCAGGCCGTTCGACAATTGGGAGGCATGGGGAAAGTCCAACGCGACGAACAGCAGCTTCTGGAAGACGCTCAAGCCGCAGAAGCCGCCGGCGCGTTCTCCATTGTGCTGGAACTGGTTCCCGCCGACATTGCTGGCAGAATTACCAAGGCCGTGTCCATACCGACCATCGGTATTGGAGCCGGCCCGCATTGCAGCGGCCAGGTTCTGGTAGGGCCGGACATGCTGGGGCTGACACCGGACTTCAAACCGCGATTTCTGAAACATTACGCGAATTTGCGACAGGACGCTCTGGCCGCTGTCCGCCAGTACATCGGGGAAGTACAAAGTGGCGAATTTCCGGCCGATGAACACTGTCATTGATATTCGGTAAGCAACATGGAAGCTGTTATCGCGCTGCTCGCACTGACTCTGATGGAGATCGTGCTGGGCATCGACAACATTATCTTCATTACGATCCTGACCGACCGCCTGCCGGAAGATCAGCAGCCTTTGGCTCGACGACTGGGGCTGGGGCTGGCGATGCTTTCCCGCATCGCCTTGCTGTCTGTGATCAGCTACGTCATCCGGTTGAAGTCGGGCCTGATCACTCTGACGGCCCTTGGTATCCCGAGCGGCTGGTTGCAGGCGCTGGCGGGTGAAGACTGGACCGTGGTCAATGAAATTTCCGGTCGCGACATCATTCTGTTGCTGGGCGGGCTGTTTCTGATCCGGCACAGCGTGAAGGAAATTCACGAACAGCTCGAAGGTGATCCCGAGCACGACGCTCAACTGGCCGCCGGCCGTACCTTCGCCAGCGTGCTGATCAACATCACCGTGATGGACATCATCTTCTCGCTCGATTCCGTCATTACTGCCGTCGGGATGACAGAAAATCTGACCGTGATGATTACTGCCGTGGTGCTTTCCGTGATCGTCATGATGGCGTTTGCAGGCCGGATCAGCCGCTTCGTTAAGAAGCATCCGACTCTTAAGATGCTGGCTCTTAGTTTTCTGATTCTGATTGGAGTGATGCTCGTGGCAGAAGCAGCGGGGACTCACGTGAACAAAGGCTACATCTATTTTGCGATGGCGTTTTCACTGATGGTCGAAGCGCTGAATATTCGTCTGCGTTCGAAAAGTGACAGTGGTCCCCCGAACACCGAACAGGCGGCCTCCATTTCTTCTGACATTCCGTCCGCAGAGAACTCATGAGCGGCATGCCCACAATATCGGTGACGGAGCTGGTCACCGCGTTTAAGGAAATTGTCGAAAGCACGCTGCCGCCGGTTTGTGTAGAAGCCGAAATTTCTAATTGCAAACGTTCAGCGGCAGGTCACGTCTATCTGACGCTAAAGGATGAGAACTCCGAAATCGGAGCCGTCATCTGGCGGTCAACTGCTGAGCGGCTAAAGTTTCGTCCGAAAGACGGCCTGCAGGTATTGGCGACCGGTTCGCTGCAGGTGTATGTCGCTCGTGGCACCTGCCAGTTCATCATTACAAAGCTGCAGCCGCAGGGAGTCGGCGAACTGGAGTTGGCGTTACGTCAGCTGAAAGAAAAACTGGAATTAGAAGGCTTGTTCGCGCCGGAACGAAAGCGATCTTTGCCTCGCTTTCCCAGACGCATCGCACTGGTGACAAGCCCCACGTCGGCGGCGGTGAAGGACATGATCCAGGTGATGACACGGCGCTGGCCGTCGGTCAATCTGATCATTGTGCCGGTTCCTGTTCAGGGCGATCAGGCCGCGCCGCGGATTGCTGCCGGGCTACGGGCGGCTGCGAAAATTCCGGATGTGGATGTGATCATCACCGGTCGTGGGGGCGGAAGTTTGGAAGACCTGTGGCCGTTTAACGAAGAAGGTGTGGCTCGGGCGATTGCGGCGAGTCCAATTCCGGTGGTCAGTGCTGTCGGGCATGAGATCGACGTGTCGATTGCAGACCTCGTGGCGGATCGTCGAGCACTCACGCCCAGTGAAGCGGGCGAATTGGTGGTGCCGTCCGCCGATGAATTTCGCCAGGATCTGCGCAACACGGCGTCTCGCATTTACCGAGTACTCACGGGGCGCGTCGAACGTCTGCGGCTGACGCTGCAGGCGATCGAATCTCGCAGCATTTTCCAACGCCCCACAACTTTGATCGACGAACGTCGGCAACGCTGCGATGACCTTGGTGCATCCGCTGAGCGAGCGATGCGATTGAAGGTTGAGCGGTTGAATCAGCAGCTGGCCACAACGGCCGCCGCGCTGGACGCACTTAGTCCAATCAAAGTGCTGGCTCGCGGCTATTCGCTGACGACAAAAGCCGATGGCATACTGATTCGTTCAGTTGCGGATGTGGCTGAGGGAACCGAACTCGAAACTCGCCTGCCGGACGGAATGGTTCGTAGTGAGGTAATCGCGGTCGCGACGAGCGAACCTTGATCCCGACAAGCAAAGCGTTCTTTCAGTGACCCGCGACATCCGCCGCCGGGGCTCGCCGGATCAAAATTCGATTTCGTACAGCGTCGGCCAGTTTTTGCCTGTGACAAACAGTCGCTTACTGGCAGCGTCCCACGCAATGCCATTTAAGGCCGCTTCACGCGACAGACCTCGCGGGCGAAGAGGCTTTAATTCCAGCCAACCGATCACGCGACCGGTTTCGGGATCGATGCGGGCGATTCGATCGCTGTACCACACATTGGCAAAGATCTCACCGTTCACGAATTCCAGCTCATTCAGTTTCGAAACAGCTCGTCGACCATCGGTCACTCGCAGACGCCGCACCGCTTGAAACGTTTCGGGGTTAACGAAGCGCAGGATCGGTGAACCGTCGCTGATGATCAGATGAGTTCCGTCGTGAGTGATCCCCCAGCCTTCACGCAGGCTGGAATCGATACTTCGCAGACGAACAGTTCCCGTACGTTCGAACGTGTCTGCGTTGTAAGTGATTAGGTAGCCGTTGCGCCACGTAAGTTGAATGATCGTGTCCTTCCAGACGGTCACACCTTCGCCAAAAATTTCGCCGGGCAATGGCACGTTGACGGACGGTTTGCCGGTTTCCAGATCGACCTGCATCAATCGCGACTGGTTGTAGTGCCCGGTACCTTCAATAAGGTTTCCCTTGTGAACGACCAGGCCCTGGCAGAACGATGACGGATCGTGAGGGAACTCATTCACGACGCGAACACGCTGCACAGGCGCGGCGGCCGACGAATCTGAAGATAGAAACACGGACGCGGCGATTGTCACGGCGACGGCCAGCACAGCAATCGGCATAAATCGTCTCCATCCTTTGGGCGACGTCATGATGGAATCTTTAGGAAACCGGAAAACCTGAACAGTCTCCGCCAGCGGGGCGAACGGCCAATCATAGAGGAGTTTCACTGAGCCGAAAAGAGGCATTGTGTCGCCAGAGGCAGCTCGCCACTCTCACCAAGGTCGGGGATCTGCCGGCGTTGATCGTCCGGTCGTCAGGCGGGCAAGCCCAATTAATCGCGGCCGGAAAACAGAGCGCCCGTAACCACGATGCACGCGACGATTGCCACAGCGAAAGTCGTCGCCGAAGGGCCATTGGAAGATTCGGTGGCCGCGTTTCGTGAAAACTTGCCGGCCTGGCTTAGTTCCCACGCACTGGGGACCGCCTGAAACCTGACGACTCGTGGTGCCGTGCCTGTTTCAACCTGCCACTCGGCCAGTGGCGTTTCTTTTTCCAGATCCGGCAAGGCGATTTCGCCCGGGGGAGGAACTTCGTCGTCTGTCGAGTCGTTAACTGGAAGAAGTTTTTCTGTGTCGGGCGATTCAGCAGCGACCGCGGGCTCATCCGTTGTTGGGACGTCGTCCTCTTGCTCTTTTTCGCCGTCGTCCTTGTTCTTGTCGGTGCGGTATTCCATGTTCCACAGATCGGAACGGAACGCCGTCAGCTCTTCGGCATCGGGGTCTGTGGCGACAGCAATGGCCGTCATCAATACGGTCAGCAGCGTCAACCGGCCGACGTGCATAACTGCATTATTGAAATTTGCCATTCGCCTATCCTGCTGTTCCGCACCTCGGTGCCTGCCCCATAAAACGAGGCCAGGCGACAACCTGAATACTAAGCCATCAGGATATCAAAAGGTAGAAAACGCTGGCATGCGCGCGTATTTCGGTGTTTCTCTTTTGCAACAGTGTGGCGCGATCGGTGGCCGCGGATGACGGCGAAAGTTGTGGTATGCGTGAATGTTGATGACTTCGATGCCAACTTCAGGCGATCGCGTCTTCTGCAAGGTGTGCCGCAATCAGTTCGCGATTCGGGCGTTGCACGACGCCGCGTTCCGTGATGATTGCGGTGATCAGATCTGCCGGAGTCACATCGAACGCGGGATTGTAGACGTCCACGCCTTCGGGCACCGTCTGTCGGCCGAATCCTTCAGCGACCTCTTCGCGACTGCGTTGTTCGATCGGGATTTTGTCGCCCGTACTCAGGCTTAGGTCAAACGTACTGGACGGAGCCGCGACGTAGAAAGGAATGCCGTGCGCCTTCGCCAGCAACGCCACGCCGTAGGTGCCGATCTTATTGGCGGCGTCACCATTGGCCGCGATGCGATCCGCGCCCGTCACCACCGCGTGGATGCGGTCTTCTTTCATCACCTGAGCGGCCATGTTGTCGCAGATGACGGTGACGGGAATCCCGCGTTGTTGCAGTTCCCACGCGGTCAACCGAGCTCCCTGTAGTAGCGGACGAGTTTCGTCGGCATAGACGCGGATGGATTTACCGGCCGCCGCGGCAGCAAACATCACAGACAACGCGGTTCCGTCGCCTCCGGTGGCTAGTCCGCCGGCGTTGCAATGAGTCAGCACGCCCGTGCCGGACTTCAGAAGTTCGCTACCATGTCGCCCGATCGCCGCACACATCTCGCGATCCTGAACGTGGATGCGGCGAGCTTCTTCCAGCAGTCGGTCGTGCATGGCCAGCGATGCCAGCGAAGATTCCTTCAGCGCCAAAGCCGACATGCGGTCCAGGGCCCAGAACAGGTTCACGGCGGTTGGCCGGCTGCTGGCCAGGTATTTTACAACCTCAGTCAGCTTTTTGTTGAAGTCCTGACGACTGGCCTCGCGGAGTTCCCGAGTCCCCACGACAACTCCGTAAGCCGCCGCTACTCCGATTGCAGGAGCTCCCCGCACGCGCAGCATTTTGATCGCTTCCCACACGCCTTCGACGGTCCAGCAATCGATTTCCTTGAATTCCGTCGGCAACAGTGTCTGGTCGATCATGCACAGCGACCCGGTTGCGTCGCCTTTCCAGTGCAAGGTTTGATATTCCATCGAATGCGGTTTCCGTGGTGAAAACGATTTCCGGGGTGCAGAGACGGTTGCTCGTCGCAGTGGTTTCACAATGAGTCGTCATATCACCGCCGCCGACAATTCTCAATCTTCCGCTCGCCCGCAATCCGGAAAACCGCAAGCCGCGTTGGATCGTGCCGGAGCGGCGCGAATGTTGATTTGAGTCTCAGCGGGAATCCCGTCATACTCCGCGCGAACGCGGTATTCTTCTGCGCCCATTGGCACACAGTCGGTGGAGCCGCAATCTTTTTCTTTCACCCCAACTTAATCTGAAATCTACATATGCTGTCTCACACTGTTTTTTTCACGCTGAAGGATTCATCGGACGCCGCCTGTCAGAAATTGGTGGACGCTTGTCATAAGTATCTGTCAAAACACGACGGCATTACGTTCTTCGCGGCTGGCAGATTAGCTCCGGAATACGATCGCCCGGTCAATGATCATGCATTCCAGGTGGCATTAAACGTCGTGTTCGACAGCAAAGAATCGCACGACGCCTACCAGGTGGCAGAAAGCCACCTGGCGTTTATTGAGGAAGGTAAAGAGAATTGGGAGCAGGTTCGTGTGTTCGACGCGGTTGTGTCGTAAACAGGCGGCTTGGCGTTTCGAGAATCGCGGCACTTCGAAAATGCCGCGATTTTGTGAAATACCTCCCTCTTTCTCGGTACCGGAAGCCACTTTTGGCGCAATTGAAGATTGCCGGGTGTTCCCCTTGCTTTGCTGCGGCAGTCCCTAATAATCTTCCGTTCAGCGCGACGCTTTCAGGAGCGAAACGCTGCCTCCAATTGCGGTGAGGCCTGCCAAACCGGGTCAGGTCGGAAACGAAGCAGCCCTGCGGTTTTGGTTCTCAGGTGTGAGCGGAGGTAGCGTTTCGCTCCTTTTTTGCGCGCCTCCCACGCTCGTCAGCGGGGCACGGAGTAGGACAGCTCGCGGCCTTCGATGACCATTTGCAATCCAGCGTTGGCGATTGGCACGCGGATCGGGGGCTCACTGTTGCCCGGCCATTGAATGGACAGTTCGCCGCGATTAGCGCCTTGCAGATTTGCGAACCGGCCGACTTTCTGATTGCTGCACTGGTAGCCGTCGCCTGCCGTGATCCACTGCGTTTGCAGCGTTGGCGCCAGGTTGAGCTGCAAAATCGCTCCAACTGCATCTCGCGCCACGCGAGTTCCGCGAGCGCCAATTGCCAACGAATCGGCCGCTTGCGGGCTGAGGTTTTCGACCAGACCGACGCCGTCGTCCAGATGAGTGACTGCGAAGTCTGTGCGACCGTCGCCGTTCCAGTCCAGCAATGCGACGGCTCGCCCCAGCCAGTCCTTATCGAAGTAATTTCCAGTCGGTTGATTTGCGCGGAAGCTTCCGTCTCCACGATTGGCGAACAATTGAGCTGCCATGCGATAGGGGCGATTCAGGTGAGTGAAGTCGTCGAGGTGTCCGTTGCTGACAATCAGGTCCTGATCGCCGTCGGCATCGAAGTCGGCAAACTGGCAGCCGAAGCCGAGCATCGAATAACCGGCCGCTGATAAACCGGAATACGACGTCGCATCCATGAAAACGGTTGGCTGAATTTGAGCGTACAAATTGTTCGGCTCAGAATAGTAATTCGTCACGAACAGATCGGCGGTGCCGTCGCCCGCCACGTCGGCGATCGCAATTCCCATACTGCCCAGGGCCGTGCCGTCCTGCCCAAATGCCAGCCCGGCGCGAGAGGCACTGTCATGGACGCCAAGTTCAGTACTGAAACTCAGCAACTGATTCGCACCTTCGTCGTTGGCGATGTAAGCCTGAACCCCGGTGCCTTCAACAAATCTGCCGACTGCCAATCCCATGCCTGGTTGAGGGGCCGCGGTGTTGAATGAGTCTTCGCTGCGAAACGTACCGTCGCCGTTCGCCCAAGCCACAACATCGGGCGCCGCAGGATAGTCCGTCGGCCCGCAAATGCGCTGCAATCCAGCATGATCGCACGTCGTCGTGAAGACGTCCTCGCCGCTTAGATAGTTCACATCGTAGATGTCTGGATTACCATCGCTATTGTGATCGGCGATCGCCACGCTGGTCGTCCATGCTGGCGACGTCGACGGCTGTTCGCCTGGCAAAAACGTGCCATCGCCCTGATTGATCAGCAGCAGATTCCGGCCGACTCGCCCGATATACACATCATCAAATCCATCGTTGTTCACGTCGCCCACAGCGGTCCCCTGCCCAAAGCCACCGGGAGCATCGACCGCTGCACGCGGCGTGACATCCGCAAAATTTTGTCCGCGCTGGTTGCGGTAGATCACGTCGCCGAACGGTTGCGATTCCTGGTCGCCAGGCAGAGTTCCGCCCTGAGTGAACAGCAGGTCCGGCCACGTGTCGCCGTCGATATCCACCACGCCAACTCCGCCGCCCGTCCATTGATGCATGAACAGTCCCTGCTGTTCCGGTCGGCGGCCGTTGTCGTAGCGGAATCCGATTCCAACGTCGCTTGCCACGTTGTCGAAGGCAAAAGCGTCCTCGCGTTCATCAGCCGCAGATTCTTCGTGAGGGCGTATCAAGCGGATCGTGCTCGAGTTGCCATTGAGCGTCGTTCCGTATTCGGCCAGCACCGGATGGACGAATTCGGTCTGATTGTCGTTCAGGCATAATGTTTCCGCAGCCCATTCCAATTCACTTTCGGATTGCACTGCCACGCGAGCCCACCCTTTGCCTTCGCGCACGCGACCGATTTTAAACAGCAACGTCCCAAGCGTTTGGTAGCTGTTATCTTCGCGGCGTCGCTGACGAATCTGGCGCGCCAGACGCTCGATCTTACCCAGGGTTGTTGCCAACTGCTGGAGTCGGTCTTCAAGCTCAGGCTGCCGACCTCGCAGCAGGTTGGCGATTCGGTGTAGCGCGGGTTGGTTCCACGGATCGAGCCTCACCGCCTGGACGGCACATTTCAGTGCTGTTTCGTGATCGCCAGTCTGATGGCTCGCTCCCGCCGCGATCAGCCAGGATTCCGGATGCTGTTCCGCGACGTTCAAGAGCTCATTCGCATCGTCGACAAGAAGCGAATGGTTCAGCCGCCGCTTCAAAGCAATTCGTTTCAGAATTCCGTCATCCGGCAGCGGCATGGCCAGTAATGCATCGATGCGAGCTCCATCACGTTCGCTTTCCGCCATCCGCAGCAGCCCGGCGATGGCCATTGGGGCTTGCGGGTTGAGCGCGTAATTTCGTTCCAGCGTTTGTTTTCCGTACAAGTCGTGGCCGTTAACCGCCAGACGGAAAAGGTCGTATTCATCGACTTCGCCTGCGTCTAGCAGTTGTCGCAATGGAGTTAACGCTTCGAATGCGTAGCCGCATCCGGCGAGCAATTCTGCCAGTCGGCGGCGAGCTGTGACTTCCCCATCGACGTTTTCGACAATGGTTTCCAGCGTGCGTCTGGCGTCTGAAAGGTGCGCGGTGCGTCGCTGCAGTTCCGCTTTTTTCAGCCAGCCACGGTAGACTCGACGATCGGCGAAGTCAGCAGGGAGCTTTCCGAGTGACTCAATCGCGCCAGCCCAATCACCACGATCCTCGGCCACCGACGCTGCTCGAAGCATGTCCGCCGTTTGTGCGGCTTGACGGTCGTCTGGTTCGGATTCCGTCAACGATGGCATTCTGAGCCACACGGCGAGGCCGCAGGCGACGACGATGACAAAGATTGAGCGTGAAAAGCGTTGGTGAAATTCTGCGAGCATCAATATCATCTTACCCGATGCTTTGGGACGCACCAGGTTTGTCTTTACGGCCTCGACTCTTTGCGGCGAGGAGGCGTGGCCGATGCTCAACAACTGCGGCGAGTGTCAGAATTGGTTGCCGGACCGAATCAGGAGCGTCACCTTTGCCAGCAGCCTGGTCGTCGCGAGATTCTGCCGCGTAGCTGACAGCGTGGGCTACGGCCCGTTGATAATCAGCGGCGTATACGTCTCCCTTAGGCCGTCGATGGTACCAACCTTTTCAATGTTATTTGCTTCGACGTCGTCAATGGTGCTGTCGATCGTGATTGCGCCCAGGTTCGATTCGAACGTACCGGCGGCCAATGCAATGTTTTCATAGCGAATCGAAGGCTGGACCGAGTCTGACAAGATCGTCGTACCGCTGGTAACGCTACCAGTCACGGTGGTTAACCCGATACCTCGTGTTCCGCTGTCGGCCGACGTGATGGCGTCCAAAACGAGGCTGGAAGCCATCGTGTCAAGCTCCAGGGCGGGTCCCGTTAATGTATCCAGCGTACTGCCAGCACCACTGCTAATTTTGAACAATGGAGGCGGTGCCGAGTTATTGGCAAACAGTCCCGTGTCGTTCTGATTGAAGATCGTCAGCGTGCCGGCGTCCCATTCGCCGGTGACATCGGTGAGCGATACTCCACGGCCGGTGACACGGTTGCCTGAAGAACCGATTGTTGTTGTTCCTGATTCAACCGACGGTAACGGATCAGCGTCGAATGTCACTGTATTGAACAACAGGCCACCGGTCGCAGCGTCCGTGACCGTCGTGTTACTCAGAGTATTGATGACGAGTGAGTCAACCACTCCAGAACCATCGGCGTTTAACCCGGCACCGGCTGTTGATTCCAGTGTTGTGTCAGACAACGAAATTACCGCGATGCCCGGGCCCGTCGTAATATCAATCGCATCATTGGTCGCTGTCACTGAGGTCATTGTGGAGTTCAATGTTAGCCCGCCTGGACCGGCAACATTCACGTCGATCCCTTCGTTGCCAGCGTCCGTGATGTCCAGGTTTGTCAATGAGACGACTCTGTCGGTACCGGTCGAATCTATTTGCAGGCCATCATCGCCGGGGCTTGTGATGTCCACGTTCGAGACAGTTGCTGCGGTGTCGTCGAGGAGTATCCCTCGTCCGACTGGCGAATCGATCGACAGTGTCTCCAGGGTAATCGCATCAGACGTGGTGAAGGTTATTGCGTCGGCCGGGGACATGGTAAAGGCTGACTGATTGACATTAACATTGGATACGCCGGAGCCCACCAATCCGCCGTTAGAAATATTGAATCCAGAGACCTCCGTGTTACTCGCAACAGTCACGTCTCCAACGATGGTGGACGGCAACGATGCGAGATTCGAGCCCGCTCCGGAATACGGCAATTGAACACTGCCGATGGAACTTTCGACAAATTGCTGTGGTCCATTCGACAACAGGCGAGTTGCATCGACGAGTGTGACGTTCTCGGTAAACGTTCCTCCCTGCGGCGTGTATACAACGCTCGTCGGTGCGAGCGGGTCAGCCATGGCATCACTGAGCGTTCCGTATGGCATTTCGAAACTTCCACCGCCCGTCCCACCTTCGACAACATGCAGGAATGTCAGTGGTGTGCCACCACCATCAGTGACCAACGAATTTTCCTGCAGCAGCACGATGTTCTGCTGTCGGTAGACAGGATCGGCGAGCCGATGTCGAATCGTGCGGCCATCGCCCGATCCGGATTCGTTTCGGAATTTGTGATACATAGACTGCCGTGAGAGGGCGTCGAGATGCTCAGCCTTGTAGCGGTATTCGATTGTGAAGTTCACTGTCTGTCCGTAGACGTCGTCATCCTGAACGGCGACTGATGCCGCAACGGTGTCTCGAAAAGCCATTTCGATTCTGGCACGCCAGCCATTGGCGGCCTCTGTCTTCGAAGAGTCGAAGTAGTAGCCCCCACCTGCAACTCGACATTGAAACTCGTAAAAATCGGGCAGATTGGCCGCCATTTCATAGTCCACGCCGGAGAGTGCGCGAAGTTCCCGTAGCTGAAGGTTGTTTCCAACGAACGAGAACGGCAGTCGCTGATCCGCGTCGTTTACCGTGGGAGTGTAGCCGTTGGCTCGAAAATCGAAGATCTGTCCCAACGACTCAATGCCGATCCCGGCTTGGTTAAATAATAGGTGTCTGTCGTTGCGAAAGTCCCAGTATCCATTGAACCCGTAGATGCGATCCTGCTCAGGATTGTGCCACCGATATCCCGTTCCTACATTGGCGCCGAACTCAGCATCGTCAAACATGATGCCACGGACGTCACCAAACCACATTTCCGATTCTGAATCCTGTTCCAGTGGCAGGAACCACTCAAGAGAAGTGAACCCTTCGTCGTGCCCCACACCCTCGCCAAAGACATGTTTTCCCGTGAATCGACTGACCCACGGTGATCCTGCTTCCCCAGCTGACGGTTGCAAAATCATCAGCGCGATGGCGGAAGTCATCACGGCAATTTTAAGGCGTCGTCTCTGCATTCTCGTACGTTCCGAATCAAGAATCCTCAGGCGGTGCACCGATCAGCCAGCGCGCTTGTCAGTCGGACCTATCGACGCCTCTACTGGGGCGTCCATCCACGATGTCTGCCAGAACGTTCGTTTTAGGTCGAATAATCGGAACAGAACGTAGAATTCTTGTCATCCGCCGCATCTTGCGCATCCTTCCCCGATTGGGCTGGGCACTGACGCCTCGGAGATAGCAATGGGTATTGCCTTAGGTGCGGCGGAATACGTACGTTTCCAACTTTGTAGTCACGTACAGAATCACATAGATTGCAGGCTCGGAGCCGTTCGCTAATGAAATCGAGGCGCTTCTGACTTGCCGACCAGGCTATTGGCTATCGAAGGCACTGCCTCGCAGCCACAAGTCAGCGACGGTCGTTGTAGCCGATAAGTCGGCCTAAAATTCAGCGAGTTCCGGTACTTCGTCCAGAAACTAAAAGGAACATAAATACCATGGCAAAAGCCCACGCACCGCGATTTTTGGAACTCGTCAACGCGGCTCGATCGCAAATCACGGAATGCAGCGTTCAGGACGTGGTCGCTCGCCGAGAAACGCGCGAACCATTTCACCTGATCGACGTCCGTGAGGAAAGCGAATTCGCGGCCAGTCGTATTCCAGGGGCCATCCATCTGGGAAAGGGCGTGATTGAGCGCGATATTGAGAAGACCATTCCCGACACTGACGCCGCAATTGTTTTGTACTGCGGCGGCGGGTACCGTTCCGCTTTGTCGGCTTTAAATTTGCAGCAAATGGGCTACACAAATGCCATCTCTATGGATGGTGGCTTCCGCGAATGGAAAGAATCCGGACTGGATCTGGAAGTCTGAACCTGGAACCTTAGACAGAATCACCAACAAATATGGGACGCCTTGGCCTGGCCTTCAAAATATTGTTCAGCGGAGAGACCGCGAAGAAGGTAAGCGATGCGCTCACGAACGCGCCGGCAGGGCTGCCGGAACCCGCCGCTAAACCGAAACCTCAACCGCCGCCGAAACCCACGCGCAGCGAAGCCATTACACTGCTGTCCGCGTTGCAGCGAGAAGCTCGATTTGTCGACTTTATTCAGGAGCCCATCGACGGCTACAACGACGCTCAGGTGGGCGCTGCCGTGCGTGAGATTCATCGCGGCTGCCACGATGTGCTGACTCGCATGTTCGCTCCCACCCCGATTGTCGATCAGCCGGAGGGTGCGACGGTGGAAGTCAGCGACCCGGCGTCTGGAGCGTATCGGCTGACAGGCCAGGTGGCTCAAACTTCCGGAGCTGTTTCCGGTCAGTTAGTGCATCATGGCTGGGTGGCTAACAAATGCGAGGTTCCCAAGTGGTCGGGCGAAGGCGAATCTGCCGATGTCATCGCTGCCGCCGAAGTTCAAATCAGTTAAAAAGTCAGTTACGTATTTTCCTCCCCGAAAGCTTTGCTCAATGAGTCAGGTTCAAGAATCCTTTGTCATCGAATTCCCCGGCGAAGATAAATCCAACAGTATTCGCCAAACCATCGGCCAGGCGGAACCTCATTCGCTAAGGACCTACACCCCCAGCCAGGCCGTGTTGGCAAAGTCGGCGGGCGTGTTCCACTGGACGCCGGAAGGTCGTCGTCTGTACGACTACGCAGCCGGCGTGTTGGTGGCCAATTTGGGGCACAATCCGGTTGCCTGGATGAAGCGGTTTCGCAAATACCTGGGCTGGACCGAAGAAGCACTTAACGGGCCGGAGGACGGGTTCTTTCAGGCCGTTTCCATGACGGCTTATAACGCCATCACAGAACTGGAAGCCGAAGCCAGCCGACGCCTTGTCGTCAACCTGCAAAACGCGACGGGCGGAAGTCGGTTGGACACCGTGATGTGGGCGGCATCGGGATCGGAAGCCGTACAGAAAGCACTGTGGGCCTGCATGCGACGCGATCCTCAGCGGTCTGGCGTCCTTGCGACTCGCTACGGTTTTCACGGCAAAAAAGGCCTTTCCGGTGCCGTCACAGGCAGCGAAACGGATTCCGAACGAGACCCTCGCGTTAATTTTATCAGCTTCCCACGCGAAGAATGTGCGGACATCGAAAATCCAGAAAAGGAATTCGATGCAGCATGGTATCGGCAGGAACTGGAGCAGGTTTGCGACGCCGCAGAACATCCGATTGGCTGCCTGATTACCGAACCGTATCTTGGCGGCGGCGGCAGCTATCATCCGCCGAAAGAGTACCTGCAGTTGCTGCAGGAATTCTGTCGTGAACGAGACATCCTGTTCATTCTGGATGAAGTGCAGGCAAACTTCGGTCGCACCGGCAACGTCTATGCATTCGAAACGTACGGCATCGAACCGGACTTCGTGTGTCTTGGCAAAGGACTGGGCAACGGTGTTCCCGTGGCTGCTGCCGTCGGGCGTCGAGACATCTGCGAACTGATGTCTTACGGCGAAACGTCCGACACGTGGAGCGCTAATCCACTTTCCAGCGCTGCCGTTTTGGCAACATTGGACGACTTCGAAAACAGCGACATCATGGATCGCACGCGGCACCTAAGTCAGATCTTCACCGACGCGCTGTGTCGGCTGAAGCAGACTGGCGTGGTGGCGAAGGTGCGTGGCGAAGGGATGGTGTTCGGCATCGAATGCGGTCAGGTCGGATCAACTCAACCCGGCGACGTGGCCAATGCGGTTATCGAGCGGTGCTACCGAGGCAACGACGACAACGACGGCATTCACCTGCTGGGCCCGCTGGCTGGCTGCGTTATCCGAATTGCACCTCCAATGTGCATGACGGATGAACAAGCCGAACATTCGCTGAAAATGCTGCACGGATTCGTCGAGGACGTTGCGGCTGAGCTTGGCTAAGAGAATCGTTAAGCAAGCGTTACAACAGGGGCTTCGGCCCCTGTTGTTTTGCGCGGAGCGAAAAGTCTCCAGCCACGTCACGAACCGCACTCGGCGATTACGCTAACTTCACTCGGCAGAATTTCTTTTTGCCTGCCCAGACCAACAACCCGTCTGCGACCGGGACAGCATCGTTGGCATCGGCGATCACAGTCTTGTCTTTGCCAAGTTTCGCACCGCCCTGCTTGATCAGGCGGCGCGATTCTCCGTTGGATGATTGCAGGCCGAGCTTCACCAGCAGCAGGTACGCAGGCAGCGCGCCGTCGTCCAGGTCGCTTGCGGCCAACGACACTTCGGGGATTTCAGCCGGCAATCCTCCGCCGCCGATTTCTGTTTGCCAGCGAGCTGCCGCCTGTTCGCCCTGCCCTGCTCCGTGATATTGATCGATGACAGTGCACGCAAGCTTCACTTTGGCTTCTTTGGGATGGCCGGTCAGCAGCTGTTCGACTTCCTCAAGAGGCACGTCGGTCAGCAGTTCGAAGTACATTTTCATGACGTCGTCCGGCAACTGCATGAACTTCTTCATCATCTCATACGGCAGTTCGCTGATGCCGATGTAGTTGCCGAGACTTTTGCCCATGCGTTTGACGCCATCGAGGCCCACCAGAATTGGCGACATCATGCCGATCTGTTGGTGGAGGCCTTCCTGAGCCTGTAAGTCGCGAGCCAGCATGAAGCTATAGAGCTGTTCGGTGCCGCCGAGTTCGACGTCGGACTTAATTTCCACGCTGTCCCACGCCTGCATGACCGGATACAGGCACTCGTGCAGGAAGATGGGTTTCTCTTCGCGGTAGCGTTTGGCGAAATCGTCACGAGTCAGCAACTGAGCCACGGTGACTCGGCCACACAGCGCCAGGATCTCCGTCAGCCCCATCTTGCCGAACCAATCGCCGTTGCGATGCACTTCGGCTTTGTCCATGTCGACAACTTTGCCAACCTGAGCCAGATAGTCTTTGGCATTCGCCTCGACCTGTTCTTCTGTCAGACGTTTGCTGCGAGCTTCGTCACGCCCACTGGGATCGCCGACCATCGCGGTGGCATTGCCAATGATGATGACTGCCTGGTGCCCGAGTTCCTGAAACTGTCGAATTTTTCGCAGCGGAACAGTGTGTCCCAAATGCACGTCGATGCCGGTGGGATCGATACCGTATTTAATGCGCAGTGGCGTGCTGGTGTCGCGGCTGTGTTGCAGCTTTTTGGCGAGCTCGTCTTCGGGAACGACCTTTTCGACGCCTCGCAAAAGGATTTCAAGCTGCTGGTCTACGGGAAGAAATGAAGTCGTCAACGTTGGGGTACTCAGGCTTCGGGTTACAGATTCGACGCTCGCTAAGAACGCTGGTGCGGCGAAGGTTATCAGGCAGGCGGACGTGCTTCCACCGCTGTGTTTGAGCATTCAGATACCGCGGTCGTCGGCTACAGCAACGACAACCCTGCCACCGCCATGTTGAACGCGTTGAAGATGAAGTGCACCAGCACGACCGTGCGGTAGCTGCGGCGTTTCATGTAGGCATAGCCGAGTGCAAACGCCAACGGTAGCAAAGCCAGACTGTCTGGAAAGCCGTGAGCAAAGCTGAACAGCACCGACGAAACGATCCAGCCAGCAGCCAACGATTGCTGCTTCATAAATCCGCCTAAAACGGTGACACGGTACAGCAACTCTTCTACCACAGGAGCCACGACGATCGCCAGCAAAGCAATTAGGGCCATGACTCGGAAGCTGACCCCTTCGCCCATCATTTCAATCAGTGGATGAGACGGGGCTTCGGGCTGCAGCGACAGAATGGCCAGGCGGATCAAGGCCAGCGGCAGGTAGGCGGCCAGACACGTCTCAACCGCGAAACGCAGCTCTGTTGTGAAACGCCATCCTTCTGGTTCTGCGAGCACCTGCGAATCCGCACCGTCAATGAAGGGATTGGGCGGAATGTGCGAATCGCGGTGCTCTGGCAATGCGTCGTAACTCGTTGACGCATATGGATTCACGTCCGCCATCGCGGCGAAAGAGGCATCCGGCGTATCAAACGGGGGTGTCGGTTCGTCCACAACGGTTTGCTCGCGCAATTGCTGAGCCAACAGTAGCGGCGCTCCGAAGATCAGAAAAATTGCCAACTGGACAGCCAGGTTGCCGAGCATTCCCGTGATGACCTGTGCTTCCGTAGGACGGGCCGGGGCAGGATTGTCGATTTCGACCGCTTCACCGCTTTCCAATTCCGATGTGGCCTTCTGGTCAGCGCCGTCCTGTTCTTCATCGGCAACGTCGTCCGTGATGTCAGTGACGACAGGCGGCGGAACGGGGGCAATCGGGGAAGCACCTTCCAGCGACTGTTGTACGGCACTTAACGCCAGCAGCGACGCAAGTGCAACACCGCAGACCATCAGCGGCAACGGCACAATCAGTGGCTTACGATTGGCAGCGGGAAAAATCGACTGGCCCTGCTGCAGCCTCTTGATCCAGAGCACGATAATCGCCACGCTGCCGACCATGACGCTTAGCACGAGCATTCCGGCCAGCACTTGAGCGGGCTTGACGTCCGCTAGTTGCGCATCCGCGTCAAGTTGGGCGAGCAGCATTGGTAAGCGAAAAAACACGATGTTCAATTGTCAGAATTCTCTACGTATTGAAGAGGGGGCGGGCGGCAAAGTTGCCTTCAAAGGTCGCCGAGTTATCATCGCAGGCAGTATGGAATCGTAGCTTGACTCTCCAGAGTCGAGCGTGTTCCGGCCCGATCCCCAAACCGGCCCGACTCTGGAGAGTCAAGCTACGTCGGAGCATAGGCATTGTCGACCGTTCTTGATGAGATCGTAGCACATAAGCGGCGAGAAATTTCTGACGCGATTGCGAAGCGTTCGTTTGCGGATCTGGAGCGAGATCTTGCGAACGCTCCTGAAATACGCGACTTTTTGGCGGCTTTGAGCAGCGGGCCAGCCCCCGCGTTGATCGCGGAAGTGAAAAAGGCGTCTCCGTCGGCCGGAATTATTCGTGAACACTTTTCGCCGGCTGAAATCGCTCGAACCTACGAGTCTGCCGGGGCCAATTGTCTAAGCGTTTTGACCGACGAAAAGTACTTCCAGGGGCATCTCGACTTTCAGCGTCAAGTGCGTGCGGAAGTGAAAATTCCGGTGATGCGCAAGGAATTCATCATCGACCGCTACCAGATTCTGGAAGCTCGGACGGCGGGTGCCGATTGTGTGCTCCTGATCGCCGAATGCCTGGACGACGTTCAACTGCAGGAGCTGCATGATTACGCTCACGAGCTAGGAATGCACACGCTAATTGAATTGTACGAACCGGCGAATCTGCCGCGAGTGCTAAAAACGGGGGCGAGGCTTGTTGGCATCAATAATCGTGATCTGCGAACCTTCGTCACATCGCTGGAACACACGTTTGAATTGAAGAAGCATGTTCCGGACGACGTGCTGCTGGTGAGTGAAAGCGGGATCCGTACCCACGCCGATATCGTGCGGCTAAACGAAGCTGGCGTGGGCGGCGTACTAGTCGGCGAATCGCTCATGCGGCAGCCGGACATTGCAGCAGCCGTGACATCGCTGATGCAGGGGTGAATGCACATCGCACCGCTTCAGTCGCATGAAACCGTGCCTGGTTTTCCGACAGTTGCGGCGTCCACCACCGACATACTTCAGGCAGCCCCGGTTGATAACTTTTCTGACTGATCCCTTAAGGAATAGAATTCATGACTGATCCCGGAACCGGTAACGCTGTTGAGGCACCCGTCGAGCATGTTCTTGTCATCCCGACGGCCGTGTTTCACGAACTCGGTCACTTTCAGGGCTTCTGTGGCGATTCGCAGCGATATCTGGACGTCGTGCTGGATCCCATCCACGCCAGCTACCGACCGCGGAACGAGATGGAGCAGGATCCGTCATTTAAGCAGCTGATTCCCTACTGCGTGTTTGAACATGACGGCCAGCTGTTTTCGTATCGCCGCGGCACGGATCAGGGAGAAGCTCGGCTGCATGCTAAGCGTTCTGTTGGCGTGGGCGGACACGTTTCCACGCTGGATCTGGATCGCGAAGGTTCGCCCTATTCTGAAGGCATGAAGCGGGAAATCGAGGAAGAAGTCAACCTGGCATCAGGGTGGACAGAGCGATGCGTCGGTCTGATCAACGATGACGAATCAGACGTCGGTAAGGTTCATTTGGGAATTGTTCACATTTTTTCCCTGGACTCCGCACAAGTTACGCCACGTGAAAAGTCGATGTTAGATGCAGGGTTCGCGCCTCCGGAAGAGCTACTGCGCGAACTGGACGAGTTTGAGACCTGGTCACAGATTTGCCTCAAGGCGCTGTTTCAGACCTAAGATGTGATAAACCGGCGAAATCAGCCGTTCACGCCGCTGAAACGCAACCAGGGCACTCCGGGTCGGAAGACTTGTCGCCGGAACTAAGACAGACGCAAAGGAGTGCATGTCATGAAATCAATTGCTGCAATGTTGCTGCCGTTGGTGCTGCTTTCGAGCAGTGTGGTGGGACAGGAGGCCAGTCCGCCTCCGCCGACCGGAACACTAAACGAAGAATCACTCGGCCAGGTATTGACGGCTATTGGCCTGAAGCCAGTGAAGACCGACAAACGCTACGACTTCGCCTTCAAAACCAGCGTGCGCGGTGAAGAATGGAAGTTCAGCATGTCGGCTGTGCTTAGCCGCAATTCAGAATCGATCTGGGTAATGGCATGGCTGGACGAAGTTCCCAGTCAGTCCAGCCAGGTGCCTCAACTGGCCCTGCTAAAACTGTTGGCCGCCAATGACCGGATGGGCAACGGAAAGTTCTTCGCCTACATCCCTAACAACAAGCGTTTTGTGCTGCAGCGAGTTGTGAAGAATCAGCAGATGAGCACCAAGCTGCTGATGGAAGCTTTGCAGGACCTGGCGATCAGCGTGGCGGATGAATATCCGACATGGTCCGTCGCCAACTGGGCTCCGAAGTCTTCAACGCCACAGCCGAAAATTGCCAGGGGCAAAGGCGACAGCGTTCCGAATCCAACTGCTGGCAACCGAACATCAGAAGCCGCTTCGAAATTCGAAGACCGGCGAGTTCAGTAGCGAGATTGCAGGTGCGAACTGTCAGATTCAGACGGACGGCCAATCATCCGGAGTGGCCGTCCGTTTTTGCATGCGCGGTGTTCTGCATTCACGTTTGATTCCCCATGTCCGGGCGCGGCGTTGTGATGACTGGCCATGACGACACGCGTTGCATTCGTTGTTGCTCCAAACAAGTGTCGACGAAGACGACCACACTTCCCGCCGGGGCAGCCTGCAGGTTCACGCGTTCGGGAACTCGCCATTCACGTTCTTCTCGCCAGTCGATTGTGCCTGCGGTGTTGCCAATCGGTTGAAGGAACGTTGCAATTTCCTGCGAGGCATCCTTGGGGATTTCGTCGACATAAGTCACCGGCTTTCCGCCGAGCGATTCGACGAACGACTTGTGGAGTGCAATGCCCCACGGTTCAAAATCATGCCGCTGCTTGTGTTTGCGGAAAACGCGACGTCGCCGGAATTCGCGGAGTGGGACTGCCGTGAATGACACCGTGGGCCGGGCATTTTGAGTCGGCTTGGCGGCGAGGATTGTCTGCTGCTGAACGATTCTCAGCAACGCGGCGAAGGCCGACCGGTCGGCGGTCTGACAACCAAGAATCAATTCATCCCAAAAGTCGGCGTCGTCCTGCCCCGACCACGGTCCATAGCGAGGACGAGTCCAATGGCACAGCCATTCATCTGGCCGCACGAGTGGCCCATCATTCGCGTGCATAAACTGTGCTTGCGGCTGATCGCTTGTCTGATCCGAGTCGTCGGTGACCAGAGCGTCTTCTTTGCCGTGGCGATCCAGAATCCAGCGCACGGCTCCCTTATCAATCAACGCATCCGCCGTGGGATCAGGCGGGCTTTCAGGAAAGCTGGCCAGAAGGACTGTGCGCCGCAGTCGTGAATCGCTTAAGTGTTGGTCAAGTAATCTGTCCACATTGCCGCCACGCCTGCGCGACAATACGATGATTCGCTGTCCGGCGAAGGTCAGCAACGTATCGACGATCGGTAGGATATTGTCACGCTGCTTGAAGATGTCCGCATCGGCCGACGTTGGCAGCGGCGGCGACACAAAGGCGGTTCGTTCCAGTTCAGAGACAGCCGCAGTGCCGTGGCCACTGATGGTCGATAACCACACCGCAAGTCCGTCTTCGTCCACTGCTTCGTCGTCTGGTGCACAAAGGCGAAGCCGTTTGATTCCGAACAATTCACTGGCTCGGATCACAGCCGGTGCAGTGCTGGTGCTGTCTACACAGCAGAGGCATTCTGATTCGACATCGCACCGCATGGCGGCCGTTCGCAACGCATCAAACCAGTCCCGCTTCAGGTCTTTGCGTTTGCCGATTCGCGACGACACGATCGAAATTCGGTGTCGATTGGTAACGCCGTCTGGCCAGTAGATAAGTCGCGGACCAAGCCAGTTGACGAAGGTAGCGACGGGGATACCGGGAAAAGACAGAGTGACAATCGGATTTGATTCGTCGTTTTGATGCAATGCGTTAACGTCATTCAAAAGCGACTCAGGCGCGGAAGCCGCAGCAGTCCACACCGCTTTCGCCTCACGTACGATTTCGCGAGCGGCGTCGACTTCGAATTGGTGTAGTGGAGCAGCCACAGGTGTGAAGTTTGGGTTTGAGGTTCGCTCACACGGATGGGCAGGACGCAAAGAAGCCCGGCTTTTCGAAAAAGCCGGGCTTCAGAAGATAGCATTTTGTTCGGTGTCTGTCGGCCATCACGCCGACATCGCACTATCGCTGAGAAGCGTCCCACCACCAGCGAGCGTTCTGCTGACCGATTGGAGTCGCCTGGTTCGTGCGATCTGCCAGTTCCGGAACGTTCTTGATGCGGTTCTTGTCGCTAACCAGTTCGGCAACGTCAACTCGAACACCACCCGCAACCTGAATGACGATGTTACGACCGTCGTAGATGCGATGAGCGGCAGCCGTCATGAGCTCGTTGGGCACTTCGACGGGCTGAGTTTGGAAGCTACCGTTTCGGCTGAAGGCGACTGGATGCCAGCCAACCTGCTGAGCAATGCCCTGCCCGTGAATCAAAGCTGAAACCATCGCCAGGTCGAACACGTTTTCAAGGTCTGCGAAAACCGGATCCTGAGCTGCCAGTTCTGGCAGGTGTTTCGTGAATAGCTCCGCGAATTTTGCGTTGGCTCGATCTGCTTTCCCCGTGCTTTGACGAGTACCGTTGTTGTCGACGATCTGGTTTTCAGAAAGGCAGCGAACTGAGTTGCCAGAGAATTCAAATACCTGACCATCGGGTGACATGTTGATCGCGTCATATCCGACAGCCATCCACCATCGCAGAGCGTCCATTGATCCGGTACCGCGTTGTTCTGAGCGAGACAGCAGATCGAAGTAGCTCTTCATGCCGTTCGGACCCTGTCGCTTACCGATGCCGATTTCCTTCATGCGGTAGTCAGCATCGACGATCACGGAGGCAACTCGAGAGTTGTGTGGGATGCCTTGAGTGATCACATTCTGCAGGCCCAGTTTCTGTTCGACGTCGTTTGTGAAAGCGTCGGCTGTGCGAGGGTTCAAACCGCGACGATTCTTTGTGACGTAATCCTGAACAGCAGCAACCTGTTCCTGTTTTGGATTGATCGTGCACATAAAGAATTGAGCACCGTTCTGTGAGAACGTCTGCGTGAGTGTGACCACGTCGTCCAGATTTAGTGTGGGGCGACCGTTTGCAGAACTGATGGCTCGCCCGTTGGCCGCCATATGCCAGTCACCGGCTGGGCCAGCGATGACAACGTCCTGAGTTTCCGGGAAGACAAACAGGTACTCAATACGGCTGATGCCCGCGATAGTTCGAACGTCCTCAGGAATCGGGCGACCTTCCTGCACCAAACGCTGGACCAGCTTTTCAAGGCGAGGCAAAGAAACCATTCTGAGTTCAGAATTCGATCGGACATCCAGATTATGATTGGCCGTTTTCGCAAACTCAGCCGCCTGCATCATGTTGGATTTCGATTGTCCCGTCGCAACCACATTGGCCAAAGCGTTGACGGCGAAAAACACACCGTTGGATGCTACTGAGATCGATCCGCCTGGCAGGCCCTGTCCACCGACTGTCGCTCCCCAGTTGTCCTGGTCGGCGTTCATTGTCTGGTCGACGATCAGCTGAATCAGTTCCTGAAAGTTGGCGAACTGATTTCCACCCGCTGGCTGAGGGCTGGATGCATGGCGGGCCGTCCGGGCTGTCCGAACATCGCCCGTCAAATCGGCCGCGTCGGCGATCAGTTTTGCGGCTGTCGTGAAGTCGCCCTGCTCTGCAGCGACGCGAGCCTGCAATTTTAGCTTTTGAGCGCTAAGCAGGTCCGAGGCGTTGACTGCCGAAGCCGCAGATTTGTCAGCGGCACGAGAAACAGTGGTCAGGCAAAGTGCTACCGATGCGAAGGTAAGCAGCAGAAAAGACTTTCGGAGCATGGATTGGTGCCTTTTGCTCAACCAAGAAGATCATTCGAAACAACAATGTGGAACTCTGACGAGGTGGGCCGATCGCGACGCAGACGTCATGCGAAACAGCACGGGAGTTCCCTGTTGTCTAGCATCGTCGCGCAAATCGTTTGCGTCAAGAATATTCCGGCATTTCCCGCCCTTCCGTAGGTCATCCGGGTACACGAGTCTGGCGCTTTTGCTGGTCGCTCGAATGAATCAGATTACACTCCGACATACCGGCCGCCGCACCGAAGACCCAGTCTCCGGATCCCTCAAAAACGGAACAACACGAACATGCCCGAACTGCCCGAAGTTGAAACGATGGTCCGTGGCATTAAAACCGAAATAACCGGCCGCTGTATCCTGGAAGTTGAGCTGTGCCACTGCACGCGGAGGCCGATTCAGATATCGCCCTCTCCGGCCAATTTTCGCCGACTTCAAAAAGAACGTGTCGTGCGCCGGGTAAGTCGCCTGGCCAAACGGATTGTCATCGAACTGGATGGCGATGATTTCGTCGTTATCGAACCTCGTATGACAGGCCTAATGCTGGTGTCAGATCCACCCACAGTCGACCATCGACGTGTTTGCTGGCACCTGAAGCCAAAGCGTGGCCGAGTGTCGTCGTTTGAATTTTGGGACCGACGCGGCCTGGGGACAGTGCGGCTGTTGGATGCTGCCGCGATGCTGGAACTGCGTCAAAAGCTGGGGCCAGATGCACTTACGATGACCGCTGCCGATTGGAAAAAGCAGCTAAGCCGGACGGCCCGGCCAATTAAAGTTGCCATGCTGGAGCAGAAGCTGGTGGCAGGAATCGGCAATCTTTATGCCAGCGAAATTCTGCACAAGGCGGGTGTTTCACCGAAGCGTTCGGCCGCTCGCGTTACGGGCCCGATGTGGGAGCGAATCGCGGATGCGACACATCACATTCTGAACGAAGCGATACGGTATGAAGGTTCGACACTCAGCGATGGAACCTATCGTAACGCACTCAACAAGGACGGCGGTTACCAAAACGAACACCGCGTCTACCAAAAAGCAGATCAGCCATGTCCCACTTGCGACAAGGGTACGATAAAGCGGATTGTGCAGACTCAGCGTGCCACTTTTTACTGCTCGAAATGCCAGCGCTGACGGCTACCAAAGCGTTTCCACTTCACCGCTTCCGGCATGCAGCAACCGGCCCGGCCCCATCCCTTCTGGCGGTTCTTTCAGAATTCTCAACCAGATTCGGTGTCCGCGAGCCGTGCCTTCAAATGAAAGATGCTGAGCCAGTTCGTCATCTTCAGCCACCGCGTCCGACTGCCAGTGAACGGTGGGGGTTTCATCGAACAGGTTCATGACATGGACGATGTCCAGTTGCACCTGCAGAGGAACATTTTTGCCATCCAGCGGCCCGCCGACGATTTCTGTGGCCGAGACAAAAATGGACACTTCCCACTCGTCGTTGTCCGGATTTTGGTAGAAGTGGCAACCAATCGGAGCGTGAAACTCATCAGCAACGATTCCGCGAGCAGCGTCGTTGCTTAACCATCGGAGCCATGCGGGGGGGCGCGGTCCCGCTTTGCGGCGTGGTTCCATAGTTCTGCGTTCCGGGAGAAGTTGAGTCGAGGTGGCGCGCCGACGTGCAGACACACAAATCGCGCCCCGCAGAGAAAAGTCTCTGTGCGATGAATGGTCTGGCATGCCCGCATTTCCTCACAGAATGCGTTTGCCGTTGGGTGATCACAACAAAAAAGAAGCATAATTCGTCCAATGGCCGATTTTTGCGGATCGTCAACCGTTCTCTCCGTTAAGCACTAATAATGCCGGGAAAACGGAGTGCCCGTATTGCGTCGAAAGTAGTCGAGTGGCCGGCAGAGGTAGCTTGGTTGCTGTCGTCGTGGCTCATGCGGGTTTGGTTCGGTGTACGGAATAGGACAACCTATGAAACACTTTCTTGTCGCCATATTGGTCGTGCACGGTAGCGTGAACGTCGCGCTCGCCGACGCATCGATGCGCCGGCGAGCTGTCGAAGTGTTTGTACTCGAAGATGGCACGCGTCTTCTGGGCGTATCGCTCGACACACAACGCGAATCGAATCCGCCGCAGGAACATCTCCGAATATTACTACGCGCTGAATGGCTGAAGGATCACGCTCCGGAGTTGTACGATGTCGCCCGGCAGTCGGCCGTTGAACCTGACAAGGCGGATCCAATTGTTGAACTTCTCCGCGACCATATTGAACAACTGGAAAACGGTCCGCAGCCCCATCTTGAGCGAATCGGATACCTGAAAGAACGCCTGCAGGGTTTGCTACCGGATGACGCCGCCAACGACGCTCAGCCTGACGTTGTCGTGCTGGAGTTGCCGGAACGCCTGGTGAAGCAGAAGCTCACGAAGAAAGGACCACTGCGGCAGATTGCAGGTCTCGGCATTCTGAATGGCGTGGAAATCGTCGAAAGCGGACAGGCGAGAGACGTCGAAGCCGAACTTCTCCAATTGGATCCGTCGTCGGTGATCAAAGATCTTCCGTCGTACAAGCGAGCTGACGCCGACGTTGAGGCAGCGTTTCAGCGTATTCTGGTCAACGCTGATCGCTTGCTGGGTAAGACCTGCCGACTGATTCGACACGGTGACCGGTACATTTCCGAATCCGCAGCGAATGCTGATCCCATGGCGCTGGCCACTGAAATGCTGTCCGGGCAGGTTCAAAATCAGCTGCAGGAATTACTGTCCGCCAACAGCGTACAGGCTTTGAAGAAGCCGAACCCGAATGTCGCAGCCCCCAATATTCTACCGTCTGCCGCGTCTGACATTGCGGATCGCGAACAGGCTGACGTTGTTGAGGTCACGTCAATGCAACTTAATTCCGGGGCCGGTCGAGCCATCGTGGCAGTTGCTGTTTACTACCGAATGCCGCCGCAACGAGACTGGCAACAGGTTGCCGCCGTGTCTGCGACCGCCAACCGTGGCGACATCTCGCAACAGCAGCAACAACGGATTCTGCAGGATGATCGCGTCCGCCAGGCCGCAACTCTGTTTCAAGGCCTGGGAATTAACGATAGTCAGTTAGCCAACGCCGTTTCGATTGGAGCCGTTGTCGAAGTTGCTCAACAGCGTGCAAAGAAACTGCTCACCGAAAAGGTAACGGCCTCTGATCCTGCTGCCGCTGCGGGCTTGAAGGTTCTCACCGCTCGCGTCGATCGCCTGCCGGAAGCGAAAGTTGAGTAGCGTGCTTGACGGGGCGTCACCCTAAAGCTGCCGTAATGATGTCGTTCAACGCGGTCCGTAATTTCGTCGCGTCGGCAGCATGCGCCGCTGCAATTTCGATCGTCCGCGAGTCATGCGGACGTGGTTGTGTCCTGTTGGGCTCAACCACGCCGCTATCTCGGACGATGATCCGCGCGAACAAGTTGTCCGGCGGAACGGCCGCCTTCGCGATCGTGAGGGAGACGTCACCTCGATCGAATTCCTGCCCGCACCAATGACAGAGGTCGTCGAGCCGCGTTGGGTCTACATTTGCTCCGTCGATTTCGAATCGTAATGGTCGCTGGTCGATGCGGCAAAAAAGCTGGTCGATCGTTTCCTGCAGAACGGGATGTACCCAATCACTCGCGATTTCGCGTAACGGTTCCAATACAAAACGTCGCTGCCATAACGCGGGGTGCGGGACCACCGCTGCATCCGAATCGATGACTTGCTGATCGTACAACAGCAGATCCAGGTCCAGTGTCCGAGGCCCCCAGTGGACAGAACGCTCTCGGCCCAAGTTTGCTTCGACCTGGTGAAGTTGTTGCAGAAATTGCTGCGGCGGCAGCGCTGTTTCAACAAGTGCTGCAGCATTCAGGAACGGATCTCCGGCCGATTCGCCCATCGGCGGCGTGCCAACGAACGTGCTGCGTTTTGCGACTGTGTTGCCGAGCGATTCGATTTGAGCGAATGCTGCCTCAAATCGTTCTGCTGTGTCGCCAACGTTTCCGCCCAAAGCGATCGCAGTCAAAGCCAAACTTCGAATTCCTTCTTGCAGCAGTGCTTACCAATTCAATTCGCGGTTCGACGATTATGGCAAGCTTGGCGGCGTTTGGCGACTATTGGCAGACGGATGGACTGAGCGTCATGCTTCGGCAACGAGATTGGTTGCGTTGCGAGTGTTGGCGGTGGTCGATCCACGAAGCAGAATCGGCGATTTACAGCGACTTCGGTGACTTGTGGCCGCAGAACAAGCTCTTCGGACTACGAGGGCTGTTTCCCACGTGCCCAAACCGTCCACGACATAAAGGAAGCTGATTTAGAAGCCGTGGCTGTTGAGATCAGTATCGATTTTCGTCCACCAGCCGCTTACGCCACTTCCTGCAGAGCTGAGGCCGACAATCAGCACGGCCAAAATCAAGCCCAGCATCACGGCGTATTCCGTCGCGGTCGCGGCGTCTGACTCGCGAATAAATTTTTTGATTGAGCGTCGGAATGACATTGTTGTGGTCGTCCAAAAGGTGTCCATCAATAGGCAACTTTAGGTCGCGTCGACGTCGAGGCAACTTTCCTTGCCTGTTTGTCCATCAATATCGAACCAGACGGGCGTCCCAATCGTTGTGTTCGTGCGAACCGTCGTGTGACTGAACATTTGTAGCCACATCGAAATCAGCATACAGTTACGAACAGCTCGCTTTTCTGCAGCGGTGGTCACCCCGTTACCAGGAAACCCGACTGCAACAACAGCCCGCATAAGTATTTACCCGCAATTTCGCAGGGGACGTACGATCGTCGGCCGGGATCGCTGTCCAGACACCGACTTCGCGATGAAAAGTTGGTTGCGGCTCGTTGCTCATATTTAGATTTCATTGTCTTAGAATCCAAAACCGATGCCTGGTTATTCAGAACGGCTCCACGCCAAAATCGAACAACTGTCCACTCCCGCGCTCGTGGGCCTGGATCCTCGCTGGGACCTGCTGCCCGCGGAGATTCAGGACGCCGCCAATTCTCAGGGCGGATCAAAGTCCGAGATTCAGGCTCGCGCGTTCGAGCGGTTCTGTCGGGAGATCATTGATGTCGTCGCTGGAAAAGTGCCGGCCGTGAAACCGCAGGTGGCGTTCTTCGAACAACTCGGACCACCCGGCATGACAGCACTACTCAGCGTCATGCAGCACGCTCGGGAAGCGGGACTGATCGTCATCGCCGACGCCAAACGTGGCGACATCGGTTCGACTGCAACCGCGTATGCCGACGCATGGCTGGCCGGCGAAGACTCTTCCGCTGCCCCCTACCCCGCCGACGCACTCACGATCAACGCTTATCTCGGCGTGGACACGTTGCAGCCCTTCATCGATGCGGCAGTCGAACGGAATGCAGGTTTGTATGTCCTGGTCAGAACCAGCAATCCAGGAGCCGCCGTGTTGCAGGATCGTAAGGAAGCCGGCGTGAAACTGTTCGAAGCCGTTGCCGACGTCGTGCAATCGTTAAACGAACAGCACTGGCCACAATCCCAATACGGCGGACTTGGTGCCGTGGTCGGCGCGACATGGCCTCAGGAATTGTCAGAATTGCGTCAGCGCATGCCGTCGGCGCCGTTGTTGGTGCCTGGCTACGGCAGTCAGGGCGGAACGGCGGCTGACGTCGCCGGGGCATTCGACAGCAAGGGACTGGGTGGACTGATCAACAGTTCTCGAGCCATCAACTTCGCGTACCGCAATGGCGAGTTCGCAGATCAGTTTGGCGAAGCCAATTGGCGCGAAGCCGTCGCAGCAGCCACAGAGAAAATGATTGCCGACCTGCGAACGGCAACGCCATAGTTCAACACTTCAGTGAGTCGAGCCTTTCGCCGGGGTGCTGCGTGATGCGGTCGCCCTAAAAAGAACGCACCGACCGGACTTCAGTCGCGGTACTGCGTCGACCACTACTGCGTCCGGTTGACTGTTGTTCGCGGAGCGTAATTTTACGTGCAAGCGGCGAGGTGATGTCAGGCGTTTTGGCATGGCAGGTGGAAGTCCTTGCCGTCAATCTTCGAAGCAGCCTTTGTACCAGTCGAACCATGCGTAGATGAGGAACACGTTGCACAGGAAGTCAGGGATGCCCAGAAGCAGGTATTGGTTGGCGATGAAGATGCAGTAAAGCAGAATGTTGGCGGTGTATGGCAGGGCGATTAGTAATGCTAACGGCGTTGTTCGGCGGACGAACAACAGACTGCCCGCAACGAACTTCACCAATCCCACCCAGAAGATGATGTAGCCGGTGTCGTCCAGTGCTTTCATGAAGTCGCGAAATGCTGATGGCTCCTCTGGCAGCGGGTAGCCCTGAACGCCAAACATCATCGTCATCAGGCCAGTCGCCACAAGAAACAAGGCGAACAGGAATCTCGCCGGTGTGGCAAGTTTCGGATATCGAACGTGTTTTGTGCGTGTGCTGAGTTCGCTCATGGTGTCTTCCAGTTTTATGTGTTGTTGATGGGGGCTGCTTATGGTGAAAGTCGTTGTTCAGCGGGAGTCACTCGTTTGACTCCGACGCCATTAGGTTGTCTTTCATCTGGCTCATGGCCTTCATGCCGATCGCCCATTCTTCCGGCGTGAGGCCTTGCTTGAGGCGTTGTCGCAGGGCCTCTGCATCGGGCAGTATCTTGCTGACCTGGCGAGTCCCCTTGGGGGTGGGTGAGATCAAAAATGCGCGGCCGTCGCTTGGGTCACGTTTTCGCCGTACAAGGCCCTTCGCTTCCAGTCCGTCGATCTGACGTGTAATCGTCGTCTTGTCGCGCATCATGATTTCGGCGAACTCGCCACGCCGTAGCGGCTGGCCGGATTCGACCAGCACCATTAATAAGGCGGACTCCTCCGCCGAAAGCTCCGAATCGTTATTCGCCAGCAGGTCTTCGACGCGCAACCGAAAAAGATAGGCCAGGCGACTGATCAGAAAACCGGGGCGTTCCGACTGCTTCATGGGAGTACTTTCTGTTCCGTTTTGCGTTGACTTCAATATGGGTGTAGTGTACACTCAATTGCATGGCGAGACAAGTTTCGTCTGCGATATCCGTCGACAGTCAACGTTTTTCCCAAAGGAATCAGAAGATGCACGTCCCTTCAAAAACCGCCTGTCTGCTTTTATGTCTGACGCTAACCGCCGCAGTTGCGAACGGGCAAACTCAGGTCGATCCTGATGTCGCCTTGAAGATGCTTAATTCACAACAGCAGCAATTCGAGCGGCAGGTTGTGAAAGTCGCTGACAATGTCTTCACTGCCGTCGGTTTCCACGGAGCGAACACGTCGATGATTGTCGGCACCGACGGCATCATCATCGTTGACACGCTTCGAGGACCGTCGAGTGCGGCGAAAGCCCTCGAAGCTTTTCGTGAGTACAGCGACAAGCCGGTGAAGGCGATCATTTACACTCACAGCCACGGTGACCACATCGGTGGAGCCACGGCATTTGCAGGAGCGAACAGGCCGGATATCTACGCCACGGAGACTTTTGGATCTGCAGAAGGTGTGAATAAGGTCGTGAACCCGGTCAAGATGAAGCGAAATGTGCGGCAGTTTGGGCGAGACCTTTCTGCCGTTGAAAGGACCAATCGCGGAGTTGCCCCGGCACAGACTGCCGACGGCGATGGTGGAAAAGGGTTCCTGCCGCCGAACATGCTGATTCCGAAGGAGGGGCTTAAGACGACGATTGCAGGTGTCGACCTGGAATTCCACATTGGCCCAGGCGAAACCGACGACGCAATGTTCATCTGGCTTCCCGAAGAGAAGGTGTTGTTTGCCGGTGACAATTTCTACAGCTCGTTTCCGAATCTGTACGCGATTCGCGGTACGGCGTATCGAGACGTGCTGAAGTGGTCCGAAAGCGTCGCGAAGATGGCGGAGTTCCAGCCGCACGTCCTTGTTCCTGGACACACGATGCCCACGCAGGGACAGGAAACGGCGACCGCGATGTTGAAGGACTACAGCGAATCGATCCGCAGCGTGTATGACCAAACGGTCGCAGGTATGAACGCTGGCAAAGGCCCCGATCAGCTCGCACACGAAGTGAAGTTGCCCGAGCACTTGGAAAACAAACCGTACCTCATCGAATTCTATGGATCGGTGCCTCATGCGGTCCGAGCCATCAACTCAGGGTTGCTGGGGTGGTATGACGGGAATCCAACAACACTGAATCGGCTAGCCCCTCGTACCAAAGCCATCAAAATTTCCAAGCTGGCCGGCGGCACTCAAAAACTAACCGAACAGATGGAAGCCGCTCTGGCAGAAGAAGACTACCAGTGGGCGCTTGAGCTTTCGGACCATTTGAAATGGCTCGATGATGCAGACAAACAACTGGCTCGCAAGGTGAAGATTCAGGCACTGCGAGGCCTGGCGGCACGGGAATACAACGCGCCCAATCGCAACTACTATCTGAGTTATGCCAATGAGCTTGAGTCCGGCCAGTTGAGTGAAGTGTGGTTCTAATCGCGCTTCGTTTGATATCGAGTGCCAGCGAAGATCTGGCCGACCGGCTTCGGCGCAGTGCGTGCTCGGGCCGATTGATGTTGCAATCTCTGTTAAACGGCGCGTGAGCGGCTTGCCAGGTTCTGCGGCGCTACTTAGCCTCAGGCGAGTATCTCCTCGATCACCTTGCCGGCAACATCGGTGAGTCGGTAGCTGCGACCGTTGTGAGAGTATGTCAGCCGCTCATGGTCCAAACCGAGCAGGTGGAGCATGGTGGCGTGCAGGTCATTAACGCTGACGGGGTTTTCAACGGCTTCGTACCCGATCTCGTCAGTCTCGCCATAGCTGACGCCGCCTTTGATTCCCGCACCGGCCATCCACTGCATGAAGCCCTTGGGGTTGTGGTCGCGCCCCTTGCCGTTTTGGGAAATCGGCATGCGACCAAACTCGCCACCCCAAATCACGAGCGTGGAATCGAGTAGTCCGCGTTCTTCCAGGTCGGAGAGAAGGCCAGCCACGGGAACGTCTGTCGCCGCACAATGGTGCTTGTGATTTTCTTCCAGGTTGTCGTGGGCGTCCCATTCGCCGTCGCTGTAAACCTGCACAAACCGTACGCCGCTTTCTACCAGCCTTCTTGCCATCAGGCATTTGGATCCAAACGACTTGGACCGTGGTTTGTCGATCCCGTAAAGCTTGTGCATGTCCTGTGTTTCTCGCGAAAGGTCCACAACTTCGGTGGCTTCTTTCTGCATGCGAAATGCCAGTTCGAACGACTGCATCCGGTTAGCAAACTCAGCGTCACGCGTGTGTCGCTGCATGTGTTCGTCGTTTAACTTCGCCATCAAGTCCAGTTGTGCACGCTGGTCCTGCTTCGTGATCTGTGGCTGTCGGTTAAGGTTTAGCACCGGCGTGCCCTGAGAACGGAAAAGTGTTCCCTGGAATGTCGAAGGCAGAAAGCCAGCACCCCAGTTGTGCGGACCGCCTTTGGCGCCCTGAGTGTTGCCCATCACAACATAGCCGGGCAGATCCTGGTTCTCACTTCCCAGGCCATAGGTCGCCCATGCTCCGGCGGTGGGAAAGCCTGGACGAGGCAGGCCGCTGTTAATTTGATAGATCGCCGGGACGTGGTCATTCGATTCGCTGTAACACGATTTGATGAACGCCATTTTGTCGACATGTTTGGCGACATTGGTGTACTGGTCGCAAACCTTCTGTCCGCATTCGCCATATTGCCTGAACGAAAACGGAGACTTCATCAACGGTCCCGGGTTGCCGAAGAATGCCTGGATATCCGTGGTGGCACCATCTTGTTTGTCCAGCTCAGGTTTGTGGTCGAACATGTCCACAGCACTGGGAGCACCTTCCATGAACAGCCAAATGATTGACTTGGCTTTGGCGGGGAAGTGGCCTTGCCGCGGAACAAATGAAGTCACCGGAGCGGAAGGGCTAGCTGGTTCTGGTGCGGCCAGAAGATTTTCTTCGGCCAATAAGCTGGCCAGACCGATCATTCCAGCCCCAGCGCCCGCTCGACAAAGCCACTCACGGCGGCTGAGTATGTTTGCGACGCGACCGCAGGGAAACAATTGAGAATTGTGCGACATGTCATTCCGTCTTTCTGATTCGTAGTGCCCACTGTTCAATCAGTCGCAGGGCGTTCGCCCCGGTTCATTCAGTGGTCGGGCCGGATGTTTCTACTAGCTACAGCTAGCGCCCGTCGGCTGGTTGGTTGTTTCTGTGACTCAATCGACGTAGATAAATTCATTCAGCCCAAACAGCGACTGGCAAAAGTCCGTCAGCGCTTCGATGCGCGGATCCTGTTCCTCGCGGCCCGCTCGGACCTTGGCTTGTGCTTCGATGAATTGGATTGAAGTTTCCGTTTCACTTTCCGTTGGCAATCGCGAGAAAGCGGCTTCGAATGCCTTCTCGATGATCGGTTGTAGCGCGGATTCTGCGGGAACTGTTTTATCGGTTTGGCTTTGCACCAGCAGGTTTGCAAAGTCACGAGACACGGTGCGAACAAAGCGATCGTTCAGGATCACCATCGCTTGCGGTGCGACGGTCGTGTTTTGTCGGCGAGCACAACTGGTCATTAAGTCCGGGCGATCAAACGCCTGAAACATCGGATAAGGAATCAGTCGCTTGTGGAACATATAGACGCTTCGCCGCCGAGTAGTCGCGTCGTCCGGTGCATCTTTGGGATAGCCCTCGCCCTGGATATTTCTGGCCAGGTTGGCCTCGGGAGCGATGTATGGTTTGAATCCCGGGCCGCCAGCTTCAAGGTTAAGAGTGTTCGTGACCGCGAGCATTGCGTCACGCATGATTTCAACCTCAAGGCGTAACGGCGCCATTCGCCACAGCAGACTATTGGCTGGGTCGATCTCCGATCCGCGTTCGTCCGAAGCGTCGCGCGTGCTGGCCTGTTGCCAAACGGCACTGGTTAGAATGTTTCGGTGCAGCGTTTTCATTTTCCAGCCGTTCTCGACGAAATCGTTGGTCAGGTATTCGAGCAATTCAGGGTGCGATGGCTCGTCACCACGAACGCCAAAATCGCCTGTGGTGCCGACGATTCCCTTTCCGAAATGATGATGCCAAACGCGGTTGACGATAACTCGCGCCAGCAACGCGCCGCCGCCATGTTTCGTGTCTGTGATCCAGTTGGCAAGAGCCCGGCGCTGCAATGTACTTTGAGGTTCGCCGAATTCGCTGTAGGCTTCTCTGGCCTTTTGCCAGTATTGATCGGCGTCCACACCGGCCGACAGCATCGCGGGAAAACCGAGGTCGAGTTCAATTTCACGGTCGTAGAAATCGCTGCGACGAAATAGCCATGTGGTCCGACGCTTGGCGTCAAAGTCTTTGAAGAAGAAGCCTTCTTTCCCGCTGGGTAGCTTGGCCGTCACTCGGTCACCGCTGTGGAAGACGCCCAGTAATTGATAGTAATCTTTCGCCGAAAACGCGTCGTACTTGTGGTCGTGACAGCGAGCACAGGCGACCGTGATTCCCAGCAGGCCGGATCCCACTGTGGAGATCACGTCGTCCAATTCGTTGTACCGATTCATCAGTCGCTCACTTTCGAGGAACGAATCGGGCAGCTTGAAGGCTGTGCCAGCAGTCAAGAATCCGGTGGCCGAAACCGCAGCATCATTCTTCGGTTCGAACTCGTCACCGGCGATTTGCCAGCGGACAAACTGGTCGTACGGCATGTCGTCATTGAGTGCCTCGATCACAAAATCGCGATAGGTGTAAGCGTGCGGACGGTCTCTGTCGGATTCCTGCCCATCGCTGTCTGCATAGCGAGCCACATCCAGCCAGTGCCTTCCCCATCGCTCACCATGACGGGGCGAATCCAACAATTCGTCGACAAGACTTTGAACGGCCGTATTGGGATCTTTCGAATGAGCGTCAATGAACTGAGCCGTTTGTGTTGGAGTTGGCGGTAGCCCGATCAGATCAAAATACAATCGCCGCACCAGTGTTCTTGCGGTGGCAGGTGTCGATGGTCGGAGCCCTGCGTTCCTAAGCTGCCGTAGTATGAAATGATCGATCGGGCTTTTGGACCAGTTGTCATTGGAGTGCCGCGTCGGTACCTCAATTTGCTGGAGTCTTTGAAAAGCCCAGTGCGTTTGGGCTCGATCCATTTTAGGATCAGCAATGTCCGCGCCGTCCGGCCACTTCGCGCCCTGATCGATCCATTTGCGAAGGAGGTCGATCTGTTTTTCGGTCAGCGGCTTATTTCCTTCCGGCGGCATCACGCGATCTTCATCGGCGCCGGAGACCAGTTCAATCAGCAAACTCTTTTTACTGTTGCCCGCAACGATCGGAGCATCGCTGTCGCCGCCCTTTAACGCTTTGGCTTTCACGCCCAGGTTCAGGCCGCCCTCCTCCGTCGTTCCCGCATGGCACTCGTAACAGTTGTCTCGCAGGATCGGTTGAATATCACGAACAAAGTCAACCGGCTCTGACGGCGCCGCAGTTACCGGCGCGGCGGCATTCGCTTTGGCCAGTGCTTCAGTGTTCTGCGCAACGGCGACACTATTCAGCACGGCAAGGCAGATTGCGAAGAATGATGAGCTGCGATTTAACGGAAGAGTCAATGGAATGAACTCCATATATATTCGCCAATAGAGGCAGTTGGGTGTACGAATTTCCTGCTTCATGGGGAAGCCGCTTACAAGTAAGGTGAATCGCACCCGTGCCCGGTCAAATTCGGATGACCGAGCTTTGCAATGCTATTCCGGCACTGTGCACCATCGCAACAGCAGGTCTTGAACGTTACAGCGAATTTCGCTGACTTGTGCTCACGGAACAGGCATTTCAGACGATGAACGCTGTTTCCCACGGGCCCGAACCGTTCACAATTAGGGGAGACTGCTCTAATTATTCAAGGGGGCATCACGTCAGGCAAGCGTCAAGCGACCTGCATGCAACTTCGACGATGTCCACAGCAGCTGAGAACTTCGGTCTGAATCGCGGTTCGACCAGACTACGGAACATCTGTTCATTACTGCCCGAAACCGCTGCACACAAGCGAATTGACAGCGACGGAGTCAAGGTATTACGGCAGCGGCTTTATAGGATTCGGGCGCACCCACCGAATCGACGAGAGCAAGCGTTAGCCGAAGCGGTGATGCTGTTTGGTGGGACCAAAGTTGCCAGGCATCCGTACGTGCCGTCACGCTACGCCAGGATTTCTTCCACAACTTCGCCGTGCACGTTCGTCAGGCGACGTTGGATACCGTTGTGGTAGAACGTAAGTTTTTCGTGGTCAATGCCGAATAGATGCAGGATGGTGGCATGAAAGTCGTGCCATGGAATGGGCCGTTCAACCGCTTTCCAGCCAAGATCATCGGTGTTGCCGAATGCGAATCCAGGCTTGAGGCCCGCACCGGCCATCCAACAACTGAAGCCGTAGCGATTGTGGTCTCGCCCTGGCCCAACCTGATCGGCCGCCGACTGGGCAAACGGTGTGCGACCGAATTCCGTCGTGAACAGCACCAGTGTGTCGTGCAGCATGCCGCGTTGCTTCAAGTCCTTCAGCAAAGCAGCGACGGGTTGGTCGATGCGACCGGCTTCGATCGTGTGGTTCTCTTTCACATTTTCATGAGCGTCCCAGCTGGCTCGCGGGTTTCCTGCAATTGGACCGCCGGAGAACAACTGCACAAATCGCACACCTTGTTCCAGCAGCCGCCGGCCCAGCAGACAGCGTCGACCCATGTCGGCAGTTTGCTGATTGTTGATGCCATAAGATTCCTGAGTAGTGACAGACTCTTCCGCAAAGCTGCTGACTTGAGGAATGGACGTCTGCATCTTCGCTGCTAACTCGTAGCTCTTCAGCCGAGCCATCAGTGTGGCGTCGCCTCCCTGACGATCCACATGCTGTTGGTTGACGGCTTGCACAAACTGACGAGTCGCCGCGTCATTTTCCGCGCTCAGCTTGTCGCCGCCCACCAGGTTGCTGGGAAACAAATCGCGAACCGGTTGCTTACCGCCACGCAACACGACTCCCTGATGATTCGACGGTAGAAAAGCGCTGCTCCACGTTGAGGCTCCCGTATTCGGGGCACCTCGTTCGTCGTTCAATACGACGTAGGCAGGAAGCGATTCGTTTTCGACACCCATGCCGTAGGAAATCCAGCTTCCCATTGAAGGAAAGCCGTTGAACTCAAAGCCGTTGTTAGCCAGAAACAGTGCCGGCGTGTGGTTAGCCGATTTGGATTCCATACTGCGCAGAATGGTCAGGTCGTCGGCAAGTTCTGCGATGTGAGGAAACATGTCGGAGATCATCAATCCGCTTTCGCCGCGCGGCGTGAACTTCCAGTCTTCTCGTCGCAGCAACCCCATCTGTCCGAAGAAGAGGTCTGGAGTTTCGTCAGTCTGCAGCGACTTACCGTGAAGCCTGGTCAATTCGGGCTTATAGTCGAACGAATCGATGTGGCTTAAACCGCCAACAAGGCAAATGTGAATCGCCCGCTTCGCTTTCACGGGACGAGAACCGAAACCGTCGGAGGCAGATGCCGTTTCAGCAGCCAGCAGCGAGGCGAGTGCCGTTGCGCCGAGTCCGTTGATGCCCCAGTGAAATAGATCGCGACGATCAAGGGCCTGGTTATCGTTCATAAGTTGCTCCGCGTGTTCTGTCCGCTTGCTATTCGATGACGACAAACTCGTTCACATTGAAGAGGCCTCGGCACAATGCCGATAAGCCGTGCTCGGCAACCAGTTTGTCCGAGAGCACTCGTTCTGATTCGTTGGGATCGCGCGCGATTGCCAACTGCCACGCTCGTGTAATTTGAGCCGCGTGATCGTCGCCCGCTTCGCTGCGAACTCGTTCAGCAAAGTAATCCGACATCCGGAGCACCAGCACGTTGTTCATCAGGCTTAACGATTGCAGTGGCGTCGTTGTCACCGAACGTCGCGGAGCCGTCGCGGCGGGATCGGGACAGTCGAACGAATCCAGCAACGCGCTGCGTCCGCCGCGCGGATTGAAGCGATAAACGGTCCGTCGAAAGAAATCGGGATGGTCGACATCGATCGGTTCGTAGTACGTCGTGCCTTTGTGCAATGTGACCGACACGTCTTTGAAGCTTGGTCCACCAGCAGCATCGTTCAGCTTGCCGACAGTCGTCAGCATTGCGTCTCGCAACGATTCCGCCTCCAGTCGGCGAACATTGGCTCTCCACAATAATCGGTTGGTTGCATCCTTAGCCGCAGCCTTCTTCGTGTCGGCTGCCGAGTGGCCGTGAGTCGCCTGTCTGTAGGTACTTGCCATGACGATTTGCCGGTGGAGTGACTTCAGCCGATAGCCGTTGTCCTGAAATTGTAACGCCAGATAATCTAATAGCTCAGGGTGACTTGGGCGTCCGCCGTTGAATCCGAAGTCGTTGGGGGTATCGACGATGCCTGCGCCGAAGTGGTAATGCCAGACACGGTTGACGATCACGCGAGCGAAGAGAGGATTGTTCTCGCTCGTGATCCACTCTGCCAACTTCCGGCGACGCTCTGCTTCTGCGGCGTCAGGTGCCAGGCCGAAATCAGCCGAAAGCCCCTCGATTGCATCGATCGCTGCAGGAGCAACGACGTCGCCGACATTGTCCGGATCGCCTCGCAGCAGCACATTTGTCACTGCAGCTTTGCGAGCGGTAAGCGTATAAACGGTGCGATTGACCTTCGCGGCCTGCAGATCGCGTGACGCCTGCAAATGTGCGGTGGCAGCTTTTAGATCCTCGCGTTGTTTGCGAGTGGCCTCGTGCAGCGACGCGACGAGCTGCTCTTCAGGAACATACTCGGCTGCATTGCCAGATGACGCTGCGACTTCATCCGGTGTTAAAGCGCGGTTGTAAAATCCAGCGGCGTGAATTCGGCCTTTCAAGTTTCGATTTCCGCCATTCGGCTTGTGTCGCAGGCCGAACAGAATCTCCGTCTCGTTCGCCTTGAATGGTTGTAGGTCCGACTTACGAATCGATGTGCCGTAAGCCAATCCGTCTCGATAGCCGATGATCGTTCCATCTTTTTGATACACCAGCGCGACGTGGACCGGTCGATTAATAGCCTCCAGTTCATCACTGCCATTCAATGTATCGGTCCGCTTGAAGTTGTTGCTGCCGGGCATCCACTGTTTGGGGTCGCGTTCGCCAAACACGACGGCATCGAACAGACCGCCTTGCAGGCTGGCAATGGAAATGGCGGCCCCGCCGCGTTGATCAAGGTTGTCCAGTTGCACCCATGCTTCCAGAGTTTTCTCAACGATGTCCGCTGGTATCGCCGCGGTTTCGACGAAGCTGGCCCCGTCCAAAATCAAAGCACCGTTTTCGATGCGGGCCGTGCCCTGAGCTTTTCCGTGCAGGGTTCCAATGGAATCACTCAGATCGCTATCGAACTCCCATCGGGCGAACGCCGCTGGAGGTTCGGAAGAAAATTCTTCACCTGATTTGCGGTTGGCAATGATACGTTGACGGGCCGCCTGATCGATGCCCGCTAGTTGAGCACGATGTTTTTTCAGTTGTTCGTCCAGGACTTGCAACCTGGCTTGCTCGTCCGGCTGTGGGATTTTCTTTTCACCGTGATCGAGCCCCGAGATGGACGAGGCGAGCTGATAGTATTCTGCCTGAGTGATCGGGTCGAATTTGTGATCGTGGCAGCGGGCGCAATTGAACGTCAGGCCAACAAACGTTTGCCCGAGTGTGGCCAGTACTTCTTCGATCTCATCCTGCCTTGCCAGTTGTTTCATCCGTTCGCTGCCACCGACCGTTGTGTTGTGCACGCCAGCGACCCAGAAACCGGTTGCCGCCGCGCCTTCGGTTCCGCCGGCAAGTTGATCGCCGATCAATTGCATGCGTGCAAATTCGTTGTAGGGCATGTCGGCATTCAGTGAGTCAATCACCCAGTCACGGTACGGCCACGCATTCTCGCGTTGGAAGTTACGTTCGAAGCCGTTGCTTTCACCAAAGCGAACCACATCCAGCCAATGCCGCCCCCATCGCTCACCGTAATGCCGCGAGCTCAACAATTCGTCGACAACGTTCTGATAAGCTGCATCGGACGGATCGGCGACAAATGCAGCGACTTGTTCTGGCGAGGGCGGCAGGCCAATCAAATCGAAATACAGTCGGCGAATCAGGTGGCGCGGGCTCGCTTCTGGTGACGGCTTCAAGCCCTGTGCCTGCAGTTTTTGCAATACGAACGCATCGATCCCGTTGCGTCCCCAGCCTCCGTCTGGCTTCGGGGGTGACACGTTGCGAAGCGGTTGCAGTGACCACCAGTCACGCCCGGCTCGGGAGTCGGTCGTGATTGAGAACAGATCGAGCGCACCACCGCTCCACTTGGCTCCTTCGTTGATCCACTGTTTCAGCGTCGCTTTTTGCGTGAGACTCAGCGGATGTTTGGGCGGCATTTCATCCGAGTTGACTCGTTCCCACAACAAACTCTTCAGCGCTTTTCCCGGAACAATCGCCGCGCCGCTGTCGCCACCTTGCGTTGCCCGCGCGAGTTCTGTCAGGTTCAACCCGCCTTCCGGTTCGGATCCGCGATGGCATTCAAGGCAATGCGACACCAGAATTGGTGCAACCTGCTTATCGAAGTCGATTTCCTGAGCCTGCAACAGCGAAACACCGCCGCTGGCCATGAAGGTTATGATGGTCGCCGCAGCCAACCCAAAGTGCGTCCAACGTTGTCGTGTCATGACAAGAGTTCCCTGCGTGTACGTGCTGCCGCTTCAATGCACCATTGGCCGAGTTCCGCAAAGCGTTTTTGTGGCAGGCGCTTTGTCGGCGACATTACCGTGATCGCTCCGACCGGACGTTGGTACGCATCGAGTATGGGCGCCGCGACGCAGCGAATCCCCTCGATGCCCTCCTCCCAGTCTTCCGCGTAACCTCGTTCGCGAATTCGCTGCAGATCGTTTAGCAGTGCGTTGCGAGTCGCCTTCGTGTTCTTCGTAAACTTCTTCAACGATGTGTCGGCAAGCCAATCGTCCAGTTCTGATTCTGACGATGCCGCCAGAATCGCTTTGCCGGGCGCGCACGAATAAAGCGGAATGCGCATAGCGACTCTGCCCATCACCTGAACGGCTTCCAACCCTGAAACCTGCTCCAGCACCATCCCCTTGTTGCCGGCGCGAATCATCAGCTGCACCGTTTCGCGAGACTGATCACGCAACCACTGCATGGCGGCGTGCGCGCACAGGACGAGGCTTTTATCGAAGGAACGCGGCTGGCAGCTTTCGATCAATCGACTGGTCAGCTTATATCGCCGGTCTTCTTCGCCGCGAACCATGTACCCCAGCGACACCAGCGTACTCAGCACTCGAAACGCCAGGTTCGCTGAACAGCCCGTCTGCTGAACGACTTCTGCCTGAGTGAGCCCGGTCGCCATTCGCCCGACCGCCTCGATGACTGCCATCGTCTTCGCCGCAGCGGAAGATGGAAGATCACCGTCGATTTTCGCCTCGACAGGTCCGGTAATCGTCGTCGTCATTGAAGCAAGACCTCTGAGCTGCGAATGGACATTGCCATCGCGCGGCCACATTCATTTCGAGATATCTACATACAGATCGCCATCTAAGTGTAGAATCGCTGAGGTGCAGTGTCAATAACGTCGCTTGTTCATCGGGTTCGGTCGCTGGTCCGTCGCATCCAGCTCCGTGCGCTGGTGTAGACGATCGCGTGCCGTGGGGGGAGAAAGCTGCAGACGATCTGCCGTTGGCCTGCCTGCCATACCGCAGTTCATGGGTTGAGGCGATGGTCGCGAATGGAAATTTCTTTGGAGCGTCCATGCCCCGCAGTATTGAAGATTATTGGGACCTGGTTGGCCGTTATTGAACAGCTGCTTTCACGGCTTCGATAACGTCGGCCGGTTCGGCTCGCTTCTTGTAGTCGGCGTCAAGAAACGCGTAGGTGATTTTCCCGGACTGATCGATGACATAGGTCGCTGCCAGCGGCAACTCCATTGCGTCGTCGCCGTTGTATTCAGGCAGTTTCAGTTTGTCGCGATAGGCTGGAATGATCGGTTCCGGCAGTTGGAAAACGAGACCATAGTCTTTCGCCACGGCGCTGCCTTTGTCGTGTAGTGCGACGATATCCAGGTCGTTGGTGTCAGCCGTTTCTTTGGCTTTTTCCGGCAGCTCTGGCGTGAGCACAACCAGCTTTGCTCCGGCATCCTCGATCTTGTCCATACTCTGCTGCATCGCGCGAAGTTGAATGTTGCAGTACGGGCACCAACCGCCTCGATACCACATCAGCACGATGGGACCCTCCTGCCAAAGTTCGCTGAGTTTAACGCTGCTTCCGTCCCAGCCAGACAGTTCCGCGTCAATCGCCGCATCCCCCACTTGTTTGGCAGATTTTTCGATGCCGGTCCCTCGGACAGTTTCGACCGCTTCTGCATATGTCTGACGTACGTCTGCCGGAATTCGCGTTACGCTGGCGGCGGCTTTTTCTTCGAGCTGTTCGGAAAGCATTGGTGTCTCTTCTGTTTGTGTTGTGTCGGAATGTTCGCCTTCAGGACTCGCACTTTCTGAGCATCCGCTGACTACCACGACGAAAATGGTGAAGGCAAATGGAATTGTTCTGGTGTTCATATCTTTTCTTCGTTTTGAGGTTTGGGGGTTGGGTTTACATCGGATCACATTCATCGATGACCTTCACGCTGTTGAAGTACAGGTGTTAGGCAGAACTTTGAGCCTTCAAGGCCACGGGATTTTCCTTGCTGCGTAGGATCTGAGGGAATTTGCTGTAGCGAGAAAACAGGTTTACCACAGCGATGACCACGATCCCGGCCGCGATGTAAACGAGCGGCCATTTGGGGTTTGTTCGCAGAAGAAATTCCGAGAACAAAGCACCAATCATCGCACCCGCCGCGTAGAGGCTGTTGAATGTATACAGGAGTCTGGATTTTTCGTTTCCATCCTTTTTCAACAGCAGGATTAACGCATTCGTAAACAACGAAATTGAGGCGTAGCCGATGATAAAACCTGTTGTGATCCTGAAGAAGGTTGGATCAATTCCAATAGGTTTTGCCATATCGACAAACGCTGCGACTGAGACGGGCCAAGCTGCAAACTTTGAAATGGTAAACCGGACAAGGACAAGACCTGAGATGGAATTCAGCAAGGTCAGTAGCGGCTTCATCGTGGAATTCTTTCGTGAGGGTAGCGGACAAAGGGCGATTGGATTTAGTGACGCTGACTGCCTCAGGGGCTGTCGCGGTTGTCAGGCTTCTGGTGATTTCAGATAGGGCTCAATCAACGTTTTTCTGCAGTTCGGCTTCGACGATGTTTTCGGCGAAGCTTCGATAGGCGTCACCAACTTGTTGGGCCACCGGATCGGGCCACGCATGGAATCGCCCATCGGCAATCGCGTCGAAGACGGCATCTGCCACCATCGACGGCGGCGAGGCGTTGTCACCAAAGCCGGCTTCCTGGCCCATGTCTGTTTGAATGGGGCCGGGGTGCACACTGACGACGAGTGTGCCCTGCTCTCGCAGTGAATCTCGTAGTCCTTGCGTGATTGAGTAACTTGCTGCCTTGGATGCGCAGTAAGTGGTCTTGTCTGCGAATGTCTTGACCGAAGCGATACTGTTTAGCTGAGCGATGACGCCGCCACCGTTCGCTTTCAGTACGGGAGCAAACGCCTGAGCGACCCGCATGAGGCCGTATACGTTTGCGTTGATTTCGAACTGCAAAGCTTCGATCGCGCCTTCGTCTAACGCGGTGCTGATCTTCATGACGCCAGCGTTGTTGATAACAACATCGACGTCGGTTGCCGTTTTCGCTGCCGCAACGATAGAAGCGGGGTCGTTGAGGTCAAGGCGGATCGGTACGACGCGGTCACCATGCTTCTTAACGAGTGGCTCAGCGGACTCTGTCTTTCTGACGGCGGCGTAAACCTTCTTCGCGCCTCGCTGAAACGCCTCTTCAAGAATCGCTTTCCCGATGCCGCGGTTCGCCCCGGTCACCAACACTGTTTTGTTTTTTACGTCGAATGTCATCTGTCTGTCCCTAAGTGATCAAAAAATGGAGAGGTGTTGTCCTGGTACACTTGCCGAAGTTCCTGGCGTTTGGGCTTCCAGATTTATTCGGCTACGCAGCAGCCCACACGTCTCAGTCGGTTATGTCGCTATTTATTGTTTTGACCAATTGGTCAAATTGAGGGCAAAAAAAAGAGGAGGTTTAATCCTCTGGACCATCTGACGGTTCCTAACGCCATTCCTTACTACGTATCCCAGCTTTTTGGGGGTTTACTGTATGTCTACGAAATCAGACCGATCGCCTGCTGGGCCACTTGTCGCAAAGCCGTTTTTCCGAACGCCCCGCGACCCAGCACGCGAATTCCAACCAGCAGGGCAACCAGAGCATTCGCCGTTGGGCGCGTGTCGACCGAGTCTGGAATGCTGCCAAGTTCCTTGCCTCGCTTAATTCGTCCCTCAAAAAAAGTGACGACTTCCTTAATCCCCTCAGAGACGAGCTGTTTGACGTCATCGTCATGAGACGAATATTCGAGAGCGGTATTGAACAGCAGGCAGCCCTTTTTGTTGGGATCGTCCAGCGTGGCCTTTACCAATGAGTCGAAGAGCATGGTGATCGCTTCACGCGGATCTTCGACGGTCTCCAGCATTTGCAGTTTACTTGTCCTTCGATCACCGCCGTATTTCGACAGTGCACGCACGAAGAGGTCATGCTTCCCGTCAAACGCGTTATAGAGGCTGCCTCGCTTGATGCCTGTAGCATCCGTAATGTCAGAGATCGATGTCGCGGCGTAGCCCTTCTCCCAGAAGACCTCCATCGCCTGCTCGATGACGTCCGATTCTTCGAATGATTTTTCCCACGGCATTAGTTTATCTCACTGCATTTGTGCCTTGCTTAGCCCACTCTATGTGGTTTTGACTGATTAGTCAAGATAATACTTAACATTAGTTCAGATGGTCGTTCACTGTTCAGTCTGTAGCCGGGGAGCCGCGGCAGCCCGGGAGTCGCTGCGGGCGGGGATTACGGGAAGCGAGCGCGCATGTCCCGCGTTCCCGCCCTTCGCAAGTGACAGCTCACCCAGCGAACGCTTTGGAATCAGTTGCAACGATGTCGGAACGTTCGTGTCATTGGCACGGCTTTTTTGATGCAGGCGAGCCACCGTTCACATGTCGATTCAGGTCGCGACTCATTTTCGATCGATGAGTTTCCTCATGTCGTCGGTGATGGGCATGACTTCGAAGTCTTTGAAGAACATTTCGCAGTCGGTGCCGCCATGCATTTGCAGGCCCAGCTTGCCCGTTTTTTCGCACGCTTCGTCAACGAAATCTGACGTGCAGAATCCGTTGAGCGTTTGGACCAGCCGGTCGCCATACGCGGTGGTGCAGGTGGTGTTCCACTGATCATCTTTGTTGCGGACCTTTTCAATGAACTCATCGTTCGTGACCACCCAGCCGCGACCGGGAATCGTTTTTCCGTCAACGATGCCAGCGGTGTGCCAGAGGGCGGAGTCTTTGCCGTTGTTGGCAATTTCGTTTTGGAAGCCTCGCAGGACCCACGGGGCGCTCGTTTCTTCCGCGCGAAAATACAAGGCGCTGTTGCCGCCGTGCATGCGATACGTGACGCGAGCAATGAAGTTGTCGTAGTTCCTGTTGGAAATGACCAGACCATCCTTGCCCTGACTCTTGGTGTGGACGCCGTGCAATACACCGTCTTTGTTGAATGACCATTCTTCCGGAAGTACGAATTTGGCGTCGGCGAGTTTGTAGTTGCCGTCATCACCTTTGACGAAGAACGGCTCCCATTTGCTTTCGCCCAGATCTTTAATGCGAATGTTTTTCCAGGCGACGGAACCGGATTTTCCGGAGTGAATCTGCAGCCCGATAAAGCCCTTCATCGCGACGCTGTCGAACATGTCGACGACCAGCTTACCGTTTAGCCATGTTTTGATGGACGGTCCGACGCACTGAATTTCGACGTCGTTCCATTCACCTTCCTTTGTGCTGGCCTGAGCGGCATCGAGTCGTTCCTGTGGTGTGTGGGCGTCGAGCCAGATGATGCCGAATTTGTGGCCGCGACGTCCTTCATCGTAGATGCGACCGGTCACATCCCCGACCGGACTTATTTCATACTGATAGCCGTACACTCGTTCGCCATCACCTTCCGGACGGGCGGCGGAGCGGAACTGGACGCCGGAGTTGCCGGCTTCAAGGAATTTGTATTGGAGCTTCAGAACAAAGTTGCCAAACGGTTTTTCTGAGCACAGGAACGTATTGCCTGGTGTATCCGGAATGCACTTGCCAACAATCGAACCATCCCTGACCTCGTATTCCGCTGATCCACCTCGTTTTTTCCAGCCGGTCAGATCACGGCCGTTAAACAAGGAAGTAAATCCGTCTTCGACATCTGCGGCCGACGCGGTCAGTCCGCTGAAGGCCAAAAGTCCGACCATCATCGCCATTACAAAGCGTTTTCGCATTTTCGTTTTTTCTTGAAGGGGTACTTGTGGATGAAGACTGAATCCCAGCCCTCGCCAATTCTTTTGTCTGGGCCACTATGCGCTGTTCCGAGCAGCAGCAGCCCTGATCTCGAGCAGTTTCAAAGCGTGAATTTCTCCCCATGACTTCAACGCAGCCAACACAGGTTTGAGAGACTCACCTTCTTCGGTTAACTCGTATTCGACTCGCGGCGGCACTTCTGCGTAAACGATTCGGTTCACCAGACCACTGGCCTCAAGTTCGCGAAGTTGTTTCGTCAGCATCCGCTGTGTGACGCATCCGATTTTGCGTTTGAGTTCACTGAAACGCAGCCGACCATCGAGTAGGTAGAAAAGCACAATGCCTTTCCACTTTCCACCGATCAACTCCAGTGTCGCCTCAACAGGGCATGCGGGCAGTACATAGTTTGAGTGCCGGTTTTTGATGTCGGTATCCATTTTGTGCCTACGTGTCCGAAATGTGCGTTCTTGTTCTGTTGAGAGGTACGTCTATTATGTTGGCGTGTTCGAGCCGTGGCAACACAGCGAAGGAAATCGACCAGCGACAGCTGAGATCCTTTCCGCAGCGATTGCCGCCCCAAAATTCCAATACGTAAACCATTCAATCTCAGAGAAAGTGAACCGATGAAATCAATGCTCATCACAGCTTATGGCGAAGACGCCGTTTTTGAAGCCGGCGAAGTTCAGAAGCCAGCCGTCACCCCCGGACACGTCTTGGTGAAGATCGCGGCGTCCAGCGTGAACACCGTGGACACCATGATCCGCAAGATGGGTAAGGATCTGCCGCTATCTCCCGACACACCCGCCATCCTCGGGGTGGACTTCGCGGGAACAGTTGAAGCTGTTGGCGATGGCGTGAACGACTTTTCAGTCGGCGATGAAGTTTACGGCTGCGCTGGCGGCTTAGCCGACTTGCCGGGCACGCTGGCCGAATACATCGTTGCCGACGTCGATTTGATCGCGAAAAAGCCAGGCAACCTTTCCATGCGTGAAGCGGCCGCTTTGCCGCTGGTCGCAATCACAGCGTACGAAGGGCTGACTCGCGCTGGCATCAAGCAAGGTCAAAAAGTTCTGGTGCACGGTGGATCCGGCGGCGTCGGCCATGTGGCGGTACAGCTTGCCAAACATTTTCGCGCGGACGTGTATTCCACCGGAGGCGGCGACAAGCAACTGGCGCTGATCGAAAAGCTTGGCGCAACCGGCATCAATTACAAAACAGAATCGGTTGAGCAGTACGTTGCGAAACACACCGATGGGGCTGGTTTCGACATTGTGTTAGATTCGGTCGGTGGTGAGAACCTCACGAACTCGTTTGAAGCGGCAGCACTCAGCGGCCAGGTTGCGACGACCGTTTCGTTGTGTGAACTGGATCTGACGCCAGCCCATTTTAAAGGTCTGTCATTACACGTTGTGTTCATGCTCATTCCCATGCTGCACAGCCACCGGCGAGAAGACCATGCCAGGATCCTGCGTGAATTGGCAACGATCGCCGAATCAGGCAGTCTGAAGCCCGTGCTCGATGAAAAGCAATTCTCGCTCGAAGAAGCTGGTGATGCACACGCACGCCTGGAAAGCGGAAAAGCGATGGGCAAAGTCGTCATCTCGAACTGAAGCGAATCCGGGCTGTGAGCCTGTAATACGAAAGTTAAAGGTCAACGATGAACCGTGTGACATCAACTGCTTGCTTTGTGGCAGCAACCATATTGCTCAACGTGCTCGTTTCTGCGCAGGAACCTCAGGCAACCGTTTCGACAGTTACTTCGCACGATACGGTGCAGGCCTATGAGACAGAACTTGAGTTGTATGCGTCGCTGGAACAATCCGCCAAGCGCCACACTTTCCCACCGCCGTTTACGCTGCTGAAGAATCCAGATAACGGTTACCCGTCTGCACTCCATTCATTCGCGGCAAAGCCGTCGTCGAGCGGTGTTTGGGCGATGTGGTTCGTGTAGTTCGACAGAACCTTGTACGCGGTGCCCACGATCACATCGAAGACCGTCTGCTTCGTGTAGCCGGCGGCTAACAGTTCGTCGATGTCGCCATCGTCGAGCCAGCCTCGCTTTTTATTCACCTTTTCCGCGAAGACTCGCAATGCCTCAAGTTTTGGGTCGGCGATCGGCGTTCCATTTCGCAGGGCTGTGATGACGTCTTCCGGAACCTGTCCGGCCTGCATGATCGACGTATGAGCCGCCATGCAGTAGGTGCAACCGTTCAGCCGGTTGTTGGTCATCGCGATAATCTGCCGCTCCGTGGTCGAAAGGTTGGTTTTGCTGTCGAAGATATCGGCGACAGTCTTGTACGCTTCCAGCAGTGCGGGCGATTCGGCCATCACGGCGTGCAGATTCGGAACAAAACCATACGCCTTCTTGCTGCCTTCCAACTGTGGCTGACTATCGGCGGGGGCGGATTCCACTGTGTGGACGTTGAAATCAGTCATGCTTCTCTTTCTGCGATTGGAACACTTGGTCTAAATTGAAATGAAATAGCGAGCCACGCTCCACTTGCCCTTGGACGCGATCAGGCGCAATTCCTTACTGCGAATCCGCCATATTGAAACGTTTCCCTGACGAGTAGCGATACTCTGAAGTTTCACGTCGGTTCTCTGCGGCGGCCGCAGTTCGGCGCGTTAGCTGGTCTGTTATCGTGGCCTGCGCAAACTCACGGGGCATCGGTGTTACTCGGTTTTCTGCGAGCGGCGCCATGTCGACCTGAGCTTGTGCAGCTGCACCGATGTGATCTTCGCTGAATTGTTTCCGGCGAAGACCTCGATTGATGGAGACTTGCTCGTCGGGAAGATGCGGTCGCTGATGACTGCTTCTCCACCGTTGATGAAAACTTCGATAGTCGATCGATCGACAAAGATACGAAGCGTGACTTCACCATTGATCGTTCGAGCTGGAGCAGTGTGCCGTCCCGCAAAGGCATCGTGAAAGCCTACGTTTCCAGATTTCGATCTGTCTATGTAAACGCCAGAATAGTGTCGATCGTAAGCGACTTCCGTGAATTCGTCGTCTGCGGTGCGGATGCGGAATCCCACTGATCGAGCCGTTCCCGGCGTGATGGTTGCCTCCAGTTCGAACGTCATGTCATTCAGTTCATCTTTCTGAGTGACGGCCGTTGGGGGCCAGGCAGCCTTCGTCGCGTCGATCGTTCGTGTGCTGACTCTTAGTTCTTTGAGTTCCTCGACCGGCCTTTGGTTCAGGACATAAATCGCCGGCTCTTCCTTATTGAAAGCCACTTTCTTTAAACTCAGGCTGCGGGGAATACTCATGCAACTTCGCCATGGCGACGTTGGAACGAGGCATGTCTCCCAATTGTTGAACCAACCGATCCAGATACGGCGCCCGTCGGTATCTGGCATGTTGTCCCAGCTGATGGGCGCGTAGAAGTCGCGGCCATAATCGACCCACTGGGCATGCTGCGTTGCTTTGAAGCGACCGTCTTCGAATGTGCCGACGAAGTATTCTCCGCCGCTGCCACCGGCAACAGACCCGCTGCCCATGTCGACTTCCAGCACCCACAGCTTTTTGCCAGGTTCTGCTTCAACGGGCAGTTCAAAAAGATCCGGGCATTCCCAGTTCGGTTTGTCGATCGTGCCTGCCGGACCAAAACGGCTGAGTTCCGTCCATCTTTTTAAATCGTCCGAAGCATAGAACACGATCACCTTTTCCGCAGCCAGTGAAACGACCATGATCCAGCGTTTTGTGGATTCGTGCCAGAAGACTTTAGGGTCGCGAAAGTCGGCCTTGTTCAGATCGAGGACCGGGTTCTTTTCGTACTGCGTCCAGGTGCGTCCGTTGTCGTTGCTGTACGCGAGGTTCTGAACCTGCTTGCCGTGCCCATGCCCCGTGTATACTGCGACCATCGGCGGGCTCTTCCCATCGCCAAAACCAGAAGTGTTTCTGTGGTCAACCACACAGCTGCCGCTGAATGCCATGATACCGTTTGCTTCGGGAAGCGCAATCGGCAGATGTTTCCAGTGCATCAGATCTGTACTCACCGCATGCCCCCAGCTCATGTGTCCCCATGAATTTCCGGCTGGGTTGTATTGATGAAACAGATGGTATTCGCCATTGTGAAAAACGAGCCCGTTGGGGTCATTCATCCAATTGATTTCGGGACTGAAGTGAAACTGCGGACGTAGCGGTTCATTCATGTAGTCCGGACTGCGGCGATAGTGGTCGAGGTCTCGCGTCAGGTCAAATGGTTGCGGTGGAGAGTCGGTCTGAATGATGTGGTCGACATTCAGATGCCCCCACCCCCCGGTGGCGTTGTCAAAGATGCGGAGCCGAACCGTTCGCCCCTTGAGCTCGCCAACATCCCAGGACTCCCACAACAAATGCTCTGATGCTGAACCGGTTGCCGTGCGTACCGGTTCATCGCCTGACAATAATTGAAAACCAAGCGAGTCCGTGTGTGGCCCGCCGCCAATCAGGAAGGCGATATGGCGTCGTTCGATCGTGAACTCGGGACTGATTGCGGTCCCCGTCGACTTGTCACCACCCCGGAACGTGTTGACCAACCCTTCACCACGATAACCCGATACGGCCATTTGATTGGGATGTGCGCCTTTCGCCGGAGCGGTGCCGAATGCATCCCCGGTGATAGTCCACTTTCCGTAGGAATCGCCTTCAAAGTCTTCGATCAGCAAGTCTTCAGCCGCATGCAGACGACCGCAGGTGAAGATCAGAATTATTGTGGTGAACCTCAATAACATAATGGTAATGCTCCGAAGGAAGTCCGCTTGGTGTGATGAAGAAAATGCTTTGCTGCGTTACCGGCGAAACGCAAACGGTAGGTCCATCCGGGATTATTGTGGGTAGAGGTCGAGTCCTCCGCAGTAGAAGAGGATGGCGGTTTTGAAGTTGTTGCGGTTTCGGTATCCGCCGACTCTTCGTTTGATGGCCATGATTTTGCTGTTCATTCCTTCGGCGACGGCGTTTGTGATTCCGTGAGTGCAGTAGCTCACCACATTGGCTAAGCGTTCTTTGATCGTGCGAGCGACTTTCTTCATTGGCTCCAGTTTTGTGTGGATGACTCGCTTGTACCAGTCATTGAAGAACATCGTGGCCTCTGCCGGAGTGTCATGAACCCAGAGGTCTCGCAGCATTTCCTTGTAGGCCCACGCTTTGCCCGTGAGTAACTCCGCCTTCCATGCGGCATCAAAGCGTTCCTGCTGTTTCTCGGTAAGATTCTCCTGGCCTGAAAGCCACAGATACCGAGTTCCCGTCAATCGATCATCGCCTTCGGCGCGAAGCTTCTTCTGCTCCGACCGACGGACCTTGTCGACGGCTTCGGTCGCCAGCTTCATGATGTGAAAGCGGTCGTGCACAATCTTCTGTTCGGCCAATGCAATGTTGCCTTTGGTGCTCTTGACGTATGCGGCACTCATGTCCATCGCAACCGCCTCCACAGACTGCTTTTCACTGTCTGAAAGCTGATCGAAACAGGCATCAGCGGCTGCCGTGTCATGACCATCGGAAATCGCTTCGACAGTGCTCTTGTCCAGATCGTAGATCAGCGTGATGTAGTTGTGTCCTTTTCGAAAGGCTTTCTCGTCGATGCCGATTCGAGGGAGGTTCTTCGATTGTTTGCGATCCTTCCCGCGAGCCACCGCCTTCTGCAGAATGTGCCACGATTCATCCCATGAGATCCCCAGAATGCTGCACGCCCCTTTCACGGTTTGTGTGGCCAGAAGAACGTCGATGGCGAAGCGTTCAAAGAACAATGAGAAGCGGCTGTTCTTTTCCGCCCAGGGAAGCCTGATCTGTTTGGTTCCGTGGTCGGGACACTTCACGCGAGGCGTGCGGGCATGAAGGATGGTCGCAAATTGCATCGTGTCCAGATGCCGCCATTTGCGAGACTTCGTGTGGTCATAGCACGGCAGCTGCCTGTCGCAATCCGGACAGCAAAAAGTTTCGCCCTCGCCATGTTCGACGAAAACGTCGACCTGTTGAGCTTCCATATCCAGCTGAACGTCCGCCACAAACCACGGCCCCGTCAGTCCCAAAATCTGTTCGTAAAAGTCTGTTCCCTGCATCCCACGAAAACTAACGAATTAACGCCTCACCCACAAAGAACCCGGATGGACCAAACGGTACGGTCGCTGCAGCTTGAGAGCAAACGTAAGAGGCCACGGACATTTGAGTCTTAGAACCCCTAACAAAACCTGAGTGAACCACAAGCGTCCCGGAGGGTTGCGACGACAGCAGCCGATCTGCGGCGTCAGCGCTCCTCGACGACATCTGTCGCCTCGTCACTTTTCCTTGCATCTCGACCACTGTCGTCACAACGCGGCCACACAGGTTTGGTTAGGGGTTCTTAGCCAAGAGTGCAGTTAGTGGCGCGAGATAGAATTCTGCTTAGGTGTGGCTCTGGTTATGGTTGCTTTGTTCGCCGCAGTTGTTGGCGGAAAGCGTTGATCAGACGGCTCTGAAAACGATAGGGGTTCCAGGCGACGGCTATTGTGCGGCTTGGCCTTCGGCCGGTGAATGAGCGATAAACGCGGCGGTCGCACTGGTCGATGTTCTTTGCCATCGCCGGGATCATCGAAACTCCGTGTGACAAAGAAACAAGCTCCTGCACCATCGCCAACTGACTTGTTTTTTCTACAGACACCGGCTGGAACGAACGCTGGCGACAGAAGGAAACGATGTTGTCGGATAAGCAGTGAGCTTCGTCCAGTAGAACGAATGGAAGTGGTTCTACGTCACTTAGTCGAATCGACGTTTTTTCGGCCAGCGGGTGGTCGGGAGGAAGGACAAGGAACAGTTCCTCGTCGAACAATTCTTCAACTTCCAGATATTTGGCCGGGATCGGCAATGCCAGAATTGCCAGATCGATTTCCCCCTGCGTGCAGCTCTTGATCAGATGGTCGGTTGTGTTTTCCTGCACGATAAGAGTCGCTTTTGGAAACTCTTCTGAGAACTGTCGCAGCACATCCGGAAGAAAGTACGGAGCGATGGTGGGAATCGCTCCGACACGAACGCGACCGCTCTCGCCGTCGTCAGTGATCTCGGCCTTCGTGTCCTCAAGAATCGTCAGCACCTGCTGAGCTCGTGCCTGCAACAGTGTGCCGGCGTCTGTCAGTGAGACGGACCGAGCCTTCCGTTCGAAGACCGGCTGGCCAAGTTCTTCTTCCAGCTTTTGAATCGACCGGCTCAGCGCAGGCTGAGAAATCGCCAGGTCCTCGGCCGCTCGCGTAAAGTTACCCCGCTCCGCAACCTGCAGAAAGTATCGCAATTGATCGAGTTCCACGAAACAGCCTCCAAATTCAGCGATGCATTCAATGCATGGGTGATAGTTTCAAAATGCATTGGATTAATCATCGGAGTTGCGAATACTCTAACGACACTGACGAGCCCGTCGTTCGCAAACGTGGAAGTTTACCGCCAAAAAGCCCGGAGAAAGTCATGATCATGAACCCCTTTGCTGCTCGCGTAATTACGAGCTTTGCGGTGCTTTGTATCGCACCGTCAATTTTTGCCCAGGACTCAGAAACAAGGAACGCGAAAGAAAAATCAATGGAAGTGGGTAGCAAGTGCCCGGTCATGGCGGACGGCAGGCCTGCCACGGGGCGACACACAGCGGCCGGTGCGATGTCGAATCGGGACTGGTGGCCGAATCAGTTGAATCTCAACATCCTTCATCAGAATTCACCGAAAGGCAATCCGCTTGGCGAAGACTTCGACTATGCCGAAGAATTCAAAAAGCTTGATCTCAACGCGCTGAAGAAAGATCTGCGGGAATTGATGACGGCCTCACAGGATTGGTGGCCCGCCGATTATGGACACTACGGCCCGCTGTTTATTCGGATGGCGTGGCACAGCGCTGGTACCTATCGCGTGAGCGACGGCCGAGGCGGCGCAGGCTATGGCACACAAAGGTTTGCTCCGTTGAACAGCTGGCCGGACAACGCGAACCTGGACAAGGCTCGCCGGCTGCTCTGGCCGATCAAACAAAAATATGGCAACAAAATTTCGTGGGCAGACCTGATGGTTCTGACCGGGAACGTGGCTTTGGAATCGATGGGATTTGAGACATTTGGATTTGCCGGCGGACGCGAAGACGTGTGGGAACCGCAGGAAGACATCTATTGGGGCCCCGAGAGTGAATGGTTGGGAGACAAACGCTATAGCGGCGATCGAGCGCTTGAAAACCCGCTGGCGGCAGTTCAAATGGGGCTGATCTATGTCAACCCGGAAGGTCCCAATGGCGAACCCAGTGCGCTGAAAGCGGCTCGGGATATTCGAGAAACGTTTGCGCGGATGGCGATGAACGATGAGGAAACAGTGGCTCTAATCGCGGGAGGCCATACTTTCGGAAAGGCTCACGGAGCTGCCAGTGCCGACAATGTCGGTGCTGCTCCCGAAGCAGCCGCCATCGAAGAACAAGGTCTGGGTTGGAAGAATAAATCCGGGACAGGCAACGGGGGCGACACTATCACCAGCGGTTTGGAAGGAGCCTGGACAACGACCCCAACACAGTGGTCCAACGGCTACTTCGACAACCTGTTTGGCTACGACTGGGATCTTGTCAAAAGTCCTGCGGTTGCGTGGCAATGGAAGCCGACTGATCCCGACGCACAGGATATTGTTCCGGATGCCCATGATCGTTCGAAGTCACATCCCCCAATGATGTTTACGACAGACCTGGCGCTGCGAATGGATCCGGTCTATGGAAAAATCTCGAAGCGGTTCCACGAAAATCCTGAGGAGTTTCAGCAAGCCTTCGCCAAAGCCTGGTACAAACTGACGCACCGCGACATGGGACCGGTCACACGGCTTCTTGGTCCTGAAGTTGCCAAACCCCAATTGTGGCAGGACCCTGTACCGGAGATCGATCACAAGCTGATCGACGCGACAGACATCGCCAATCTGAAAACACAGATGTTAAATTCAGGCCTGTCGGTTTCCGAACTTGTCTCGACTGCCTGGGCCTCCGCGTCAACCTTTCGCGGCAGCGACAAACGGGGCGGAGCCAACGGAGCACGCCTTCGCCTTGCCCCGCAGAAAGATTGGGCGGTCAATCAGCCTGCCGAATTGGCAAGGTTGCTGCCAACGCTCGAGAAGATTCAGCAGAACTTCAACGAATCTCAGACCAGCGGCAAGAAGGTGTCCCTGGCCGATTTGATTGTGCTGGGTGGCTGTGCGGCCATTGAGCAGGCAGCAAAGAACGCGGGGCATGACGTGCAGGTACCGTTTGTGCCAGGACGTACCGACGCGACGCAGGAGATGACCGACGTCGAAGCGTTCGCCGTTCTTGAACCAAAGTCGGACGGCTTCCGCAACTATGTCGCTCGAGAAATCGATCGACCGGCTGAGGAACTCCTGATCGATCGCGCACAGTTACTGACACTGACAGCGCCTGAGATGACCGCCCTGATCGGTGGTATGCGAGTTCTTAGCACCAACTCCGGTGGTGGGCCGCTGGAACAACTTGGCGTGTTGACGGAACGCCCCGAGACGTTATCCAACGATTTCTTTGTGAACCTGCTGGACATGAGCACCGAGTGGAAAAAATCACCGGTGTGTGAACACTTCTTCGAAGGCCGCGACCGTGAGACCGGTAAAGTGAAGTGGACAGCGACGCGCGTCGATCTCGTCTTTGGGTCGAACTCACAACTCAGAGCCATCGCCGAAGTCTACGCCTCTGACGATTCAAAGCAGAAATTTGTCCATGACTTCGTTGCCGCCTGGAACAAGGTGATGAATCTCGATCGCTTCGACCTTGACCGAACAGTGCGAACGGAAACAAAGGCTGTCGCGTATGATCACCGCTAACACCTTCGACCGTTAGTTTTCAAGCTGGGCTCATCATGGATGAGCCACCCGGCCCGCTGACTGACCTCAGCGGGCCGTTTCTATTGCGAGGCTGCGTTTGCAGCTGCGAAGCAGGCCGGTGCCGCGCCAAAGTCGACGGCGGTAGTCACTATAAAGATCGCTCAGGCATCTACGTCAGTTTTGGAGCAAAACAAAACAGGGAATGTGTCCGCCAAGTGCGGACACATTCCCTGTTTAGCTCCACCACTTGGACTCGAAGATGTGGTCCAAACCCTTGAGAAAACGCTGAAACCCGATGGCGGCGGTAACGCGGGCGGTAACATCTCGGACGATGAACGCACGCAGCTGGCGGAATGGGCCGCATTGTATGGGCGTATCAGTGGGCTCTGTAAGGCACTCCAGCGGCGGGCGGATTAACGGCAGTGGATGCGATGGATTCTGGGCGATTCGACCGGTAGAATGGACGCCTTCGATTTAACAAGGTGGCAGCATGGCAATTACGATTCCTGATGAACTCCAGACGTTCGTTTCTCGTGGTGTGGCGAGTGGTCGCTTTCGTTCTGAGGACGAAGCCGTCCGGGAAGGTCTGAGCCTCTTGCGTCAACGCGAAGAGAAGCTCGAGGCACTGCGGGCGGACCTGCAGGTTGGCATTGATCAACTGGATGCTGGCGAGAAGTCGCCTCTGGACATTGCGGCCATTAAAGCACGCGGTCGGGCGGTGCTTCAGGCTCGACAGGAAACCCGTTGATGCCAATCGTCGAGACATCCACGCAGGCCACGGAAGACCTCGTCGGAATCTGGGCCTACATTGCCGACGACAATCCAATCGCGGCCAACCGCACCTTGGACAAGATCAACGATCATTGTTTGTCGTACGCTCACCAGCCGGAACTCGGTGAACAGCGGCGCGAATTAGGGCGGGGCGTTCGGTGCTTTTCGGTTGGCCTGTATGTCGTCTATTATCGAGCAATTCCCGACGGCATCGAAATCGTGCGAGTCATCCACGGTGCCCGTGACGTAGACTGAGGCTACTGAGTGCCTGTCCACCGATGTGCTTGCCGCTAGCCCCGTCCGCCTTCGCTGTCGCCTCGGCCTTCACCTGTTGCTGAGGTTGAGGTGACAGCGAAGGTGGATGGGGCGGCCCCGTTTGTCGAGCTTGAGCTAAGGGGCGGTACTTAGAGCTAGGAATGTCACAAATGGCGATCACGTGCGAGCCAGAGTTCTTCCGTATCCAGTTGGTTGCCGCCAAAGATGATCTGTCGACTCTTCTTATCCTCTCGGTCCCTCAAATACTGGCTGACATTCATCCAACGGATCTTCTTTTCGGCGTCTCGAATCACCAAGTAGACATCGACCGGTTGATTAACCCAGTATTCAAGGTGCCGCGTTTCGGCGTCGAAGACTTCGTTGTCGTCGTGTTTTCGATGCCGCAAGTGTGAGCCGCCGCATTTCAACTGCACATAAATTTTGCGGCCACTGGCGTTCCCCTGAGTGTCGCGGAACTCGACTTCTCCATCGATGCCATAGTCAGCCATCACCGTCGGACGAAAGATTTGGTTGGCGTTGCCACAGATGGTCAGCATGTGCCCAATCAGAATCTGCTCCAGAGCTTGGTTACTGAGCTCAATGCCGGCCGTTTCGTCCATCTCCAGCACTTTGCGAGCGACCGGGTCTGACGCCAGTGTTGCCTCGATACTATCGACCAATGGCACAGATTCGTCACAAAACTGACAGCCGATCTGATCAAGCCCTTTGGCAAGCCGAATCCTCACAGCTTTTGCGTTTGCGACCGGTTCACCGCATTCCAGACAGACGTAGCGACGATCACGCTGCAGGTCGCTGGAGTACTTCTTCAGGTGCTGATGAATGAACTCTAGAAAAATGGCTTTCTGTTGTTCGGTGACGTTGTCATCAAAGAACACACACAAGGTCGCCGCTCCGTCGCCCAGTCGGTTCATCAGGAATCCAGCCAACCCGCCGTCATGAGTGCGAAACTCGGCGGCATCTTTCCACAGTTCCTGGTTGTCGAATTCCCGGCTGTACCACAATCGTACAACCAGCGTGGTGTAGATGGACTGCAGTTCTCCAGTGAACGTGTATGACACAAAGACCTGCGGGTCTGTGGGGTAGGTTCGTTCTCGGCGGTATTGAGACGGAAAGATCAGGTGCGGGCGACCGTCAATCTGTTCCTTCAGGCACAGGCTCTTTTCCAACAAAGTCTGCACCATCGCTCGCAACAGCAGTTGTTCATCCTTGTCCTCAAGCCGATCCACCTGGCTGAAATCAATGCAGCCGCCGTAGATCTCATCCTCAACGACGCTGCCGATTTCGTCCTTGTTGGCTCGAGCCGCATTGATCACGCTGCTGCAGTAACCATTCAACAGATTTGGTCTCAACAATACAAGATCGCCGAAGGCCAACGGCATAACCAAACCGTGGTTAGATAGGAGGCTGGCAGCATCGCGCACCAACTGCGGATCAAGTCGGACTTTCGGCTTTTGTTGCTGCAGGCGCTGGTACAGCTCGTTGAACCTGAGCAGTCGCACGTCGTCGAGTTCCGTCATGTCCAGCACGGCGTTCTTCAGCACCGCCAGTTGTTTCGGCGTCGATGTGTATGGCATGGACGACCAAGGAATATGATGTGCAATCCGTTGCTTCAGCGACGAAGGTCCCTCGGCCTGACGATCAGAACAGTTGTCTCCGCGTCTCGCACTGGTACCCAGATACTCGGCGACGTGGAAATCCTGCAGAAATCGATTGATCTTTGCCTGACCGACTTTCGTCGTTCCGACATCAATGCGAGCGGCAATCAGCAGGCGAACGCACTTTGACTTCACACAGTTTTCCAGTACGCGACACCAGTCGATGGCTGGAGCAAATGGGTCGTCTTGTTGCGGGTCAATCAAGATTAGTGCCAGTGTCGTTTCGTCCAGAAATAGCTGATGAATCAACCGGTAATCCGGCTGTCCAGCCAGATCCCATAACAAGGCTTCCCGTTCTGTGTCGTCGTCGTCTGGTACGGGCAGGTCGATTCGCCAGACATGCATCCCATGAGTGGAGTGTGTCTCCACAAATTTGTCTTCAATCAGGCGATGAGCCAGCCCGGATTTTCCGACGCCACTGTCACCAACAAGTACCACTTTGGCATTCGTGTATTTGCGGCCTGGCTCCACAATCTGCTTTGGATAATCGGTATCGGGACTCCATATTCTCAGAACACCGTTGGTTGCGACCGAGTACAGCACATTTCCATCGCTGCTCATCGCCACACTCCAGACAGGTCCGGAGTGTCCTGCCAGTGTTGCCTTGCATTGGCCGGAGTTTAGGTCCCAAACTCGAATCGTTTTGTCCTGTGATCCGGACAGTCCGCGGCTTCCATCGTTGCTGATCGCCACGCTCCTGACAGCGTCAGAATGTCCTTCGAATGTCGCCGTGCGTTGACCAGCGTTCAGATCCCACACACACACGGTCTTGTCCAGTGATCCGGACAGCGCGAGGCTTCCATCGTTGCTGATGGCCACGCTCGTGACCAAATCTGAATGTGCTTCCAGTGTTGCCTTGCATTGGCTGGAGTTCAGGTCCCAAACTCGAACGCGTTCCCCTGACGCTGATATCGCGCGACTTCCATCGCTACTGATTGCTACACTCCAGACAACATCGGAGTGGCCTTCCAGCGTTGCCATGTTCTGCCCGGTGTTCAGGTCCCACACACGAACAGTATTGTCCCCTGACGCCGATATCGCGCGGCTTCCATCGCTGCTGATCGCAACGCTCCGGACAAAACGTGAGTGGCCTTCCAGTTTTGCTGTGCATCGACCAGAGTTCAGATCCCACACGCGAACCGTTCTGTCCTCGGAGCCGGACAGCGCGCGACTTCCATCACGGCTGATCGCAACGCTCCAGACCGTATCGGCCTGTCCCTCCAACGTTGCCGTGCAATGGCCGGAGTTCAGGTCCCAAATCCGAACGGTGTTGTCCTCCGATCCGGACAGCGCTCGACTTCCATCGTGGCTGATCACCATACTCCTGACATAACGTGAGTGGCCTTTCAGTATTTCCTCGCACTGGCCGGAGTGCAGGTCCCACACACGAACGGTTGTGTCAGTCGATCCAGATATTGCGCGGCTTCCATCGTTGCTGATGGCCACGCTCATGACAAAATCGGAGTGGCCTTCAAGTGCTGCTGTGCATTGTCCGGACTTTAGATCCCAAACGCGAACTGCATTGTCAGATGATCCGGACAGGGCATGGCATCCATCGCTGCTGATCGCCACGCTCCGGAGTCTACCAGAATGCCCTTCAAGTGTTGTCGTGCGGTGTCCAGAATTCAGATCCCAAACGCGAATCGTCTTGTCATCTGATCCGGACAACGCGCGGCTTCCATCTCGGCTGATCGCAACACTCCGGACAACTTCGGAATGGCCTTTCAGTGTTGCCATAGCTTGTCCGGATTTCAGGTCCCAAACCCGAATCGTTTTGTCATCTGATCCGGACAGAGCGCGGCTTCCATCGTGGTTGATCGCAACACTCCGGACAGCTTCGGAGTGACCTTCCAGTGTTGCCGTGCATTGTGCAGAGTTCAGGTCCCACACACGAACCGTTTTGTCATCAGATCCAGACAACGCGCGGCTTCCATCGTGGCTGGTCGCAACACTCCGGACAGCTTCGGAGTGGCCTTTCAGTGTTGCCGTGCAATGGCCGGAGTGCAGATCCCAAATCCGAACAGACGCGTCCTCTGATCCGGACAGCGCGCGGCTTCCATCGTTACTGATCGCCACACTCGTCACATATCCGGAGTGACCTTCTAGTGTTGCCGTGCAATGTCCGGAGTTCAGGTTCCAAACCCGAACCGTCAGGTCCCCTGAGCCGGACACGGCGCGGCTTCCATCATTACTGATCGCCACACTCGTCACAGGTTCGGTATGTCCGAGTGACAGCGCCTTCGATTCAAACAATGCGAGTTCATCTTGGGGTGGAGCTTCTGGCTGAGTGAAGTCGGCCATGATTTGCTCGAATGCTTCTTCAGTCTGTTGGCGGAAATCAAGATATTTCAGCCGCCTGACGGTATCAGGAATGTCGCATTCCTTAAGCAATAGAGGTACAAAGCGGCGCTGCACGTTCATTGGGTCCCGAAACGTGGATGTGTTTCGTTCCAGTTGAGTCCACTGTGACGCGAAGTACGCGGGCGACATGCAGGCTACACACACTCGCGACTGCTGCAGGCCGATTTCGATCGCTGCGAAAATATCGCCGCCCGCAGGAATCTCTGTCGCATCCAGCCAAACCTTAAGCCCAGCGTGACGCAATTTCTCCGCTAGCGGATGCACTATGGCACTGTCTTCTGAGCTGTAACTCAGAAACGCATCGTATTGGAATGATTCAGGAGCTGTCGGCATGTCAAACGTTCCGCGAAACTGGTGCTTGCTGGCCCAATATACAAACACCGATGCGCAGTTGCAGCCAGCAATGCCTCGCCTGCAGCATTCCGCCGTCGAACGTTGCTTGGAGCGCCAAGCCGTCACTGCAGACACGAAAGCAAGTGGGGCATCGTCGACGACGCCAACCGCTGGGCCAGCGAAACCATAAATAAATGCTGCTTACTTTCTGGAACTTCACATTTGAGTCGTCACGGTCAGCATTGAAACGATGATGATTGTCTACGCATTGCTTGCACTTGACATAGTGTAAGGCAGCATTGGCCGCTTCGGAGATGTCGCACCGCTAGGTTTTGATCGAGGAAATTCAAAAACAGCTACAGAGGGGTGGCCGTGGGAACCGAATACTCAAAGAGAGAGCAATACCAAATTGCAAGAGCGAAAAAGAACTCTACACCGCGTCACGCAGAAACCGTGGGAATCAATAACGCCGGAATCCAATTCGACGGCATGATTCAATAAGCCCACACGCGAAAATCGACGCATCTCCAAAGCCAAAAGCTCGAAAAAAGAAGAACGCCGGCTCGCTTCCTGGTTCCTTCTCTTCAACCTGAAAACCGTTTTCAGGCTTGGACTTTTCGACGACGCCCTCGGCCCCGACCTAAATGTTTGGCTCCGAAGGGGACCGTCAAGGCAATTCTTGGCCGTGGCTTTCAACACTGTGCGCTGCTTTCAAAGCGGCGAATCCCGTGCTGGAATATCGCGACTTTGGAGGCGACGTGACTCAGCAAAACGATAAGAATCAAGATCCAGGTACGAGCGACGCGAAGGCGGCTGCGACGCGGCGGCCGGAGCCGCGGAGCCAGACGGCTTCGCAACGCGAGGTAGCGTGCTCTAGTTTCACGCTACCAATAAGTTTCACGCTACCAATAAGTTTCACGCTACCAATAAGTTTCACGCTACCAATAAGTAGCCAGATGGAAATCAAGGACAATGAATGGACTGCGTTAAAAGGTAAGGCTGCAATCGACTGGTTCGAGTTGGCAGCGTGTATCCAATGGGACGAAAGTAAGGCGGGGCCGTGGTTCAAACGGTTACTCGAGGTCCGTGAAGTCGCTCAAGAACACCGTCGACCCGCGACACTCACGATCGGTACCGATATGGTGGCCGTAGCAACTGGCGGAATCGGTGGTGGACGGGATGCCTACAAGGAAATCCAACTGACGTGGAATGACGTTCGGGTTGGGCTTTCTGAGAGGAACGGGGCGACGCGACAGTTCAGCAATGGCAGCCTGCAAGTCAGTGGTTCGCCATGTCTTGTGACCGGAGCCGGAGTGGCTTGGGATTTCTTCGTGCGACTTGTTCGAACTCTCGGTGGAAAGATCAGCGATGAATGGCTTCGAAGGCTGGATGTGTGCGTCGACCTTCCTGAGCTGAGTTTCCCGGACGTCGTTTATCCGCTGCTACGTGACGGACACGTGAACACGCGTTGTCGCAGCACAAAGTTGAGTCTGGAAGGGGACAACTCAACCGGGTACTCGGTGGGTAAGTCCAATCGCCTGCGAGTCTCAATTTACGACAAGCTGTTTGAGGCCCTTCACAAACAGGATCCCGTTTACCTTTCTGCCATGATGCAACGCCGCTGGGGTGGACTTCCAAGCTGTGCAACTCGCGTTGAGTGGCAAATGGGGCGGCCCTACCTGAAGCAGTTTGGGTTGGACACGGCTCAGGAAACCATGAAACGGATGCCTGATTTGTTCGACAAGTTAACAGCAGACCCCGGTGGAGCGTTTCGCCTGACGGCCACCAAGCCGGACAAGGAGAACAAACACCAGTCTCGGGCAGCTACTCATCCGCTCTGGGAACGCGTGATTGAAATCGGGCGAACAAAGATTGGCAGGGGCAATGAACCACTGAAACGACTGGATCGAACCAAGATTGACGAAACCCGTGCCATCGCTCAGATAATCGGCTACGTCACCTCCATTGCAGATCGACGACAAACATTCTGCGAGACGAAAGGCGATATCCTCCGAGTAGTCTCGGAGACTATGGAGCATCATCGAATCGAAGATTCTGCGATTCTGGACAGCTTCATGAAGAAGGCAAAAGCATCGGGGACATGGCAGGACATGTTTGGATTCCCCGGAAAGGGGGCGGCGTGATGAAAAACTGCCTACCGGATATATTGGCTGCCTTCCGCGAGTCACTGGAATGCATTGGGCTTTGCCAGGAATGCGACGCAACAAAAGACCAAATTCTGCGCCGGTTAGAGGACGCAATGATTCTTGTCGGACGCGACCATGGCTTTACGCGTCACGATTTGAGCATTCGCTCCGATGGAGGTGGCAAATGACTAATGCCGTTATTATGTCAGAAAAGCAGTTGCAGCAATTGAAGGACGAATTAGCGTCGGACATTCTGAAGGGTGTTGAACGATTGCTTGCGAGCAGCAGTGAAGAGCGAGCGGTCGATCGTCGCCAGATGGCGGAAACATTGGGTGTCGGCATAGCAACAATTGACCGTCTGGTCAGTCAAGGAGTAATTCCATCGATGCTCATCAACAGTCGCCGAGCGTTCTTGCCCTCCGAGGTCTTTGAAGCCCTGAAGGCGAAGTCTGCAGCCTGAGTTTTTTCTTGGAGTCCTGAAGTGGCAAGTCTGTACAAAGAAACCGACCGTGGGCGTGAAGGTTACCGCCTTCGGTTTCGTGATCACGAACAGAGGCAACGGTCCGTGTGGCTCGGAAAAATGTCGAGACGATCAGCGGATACGATTCTGAGGCATGTCTCGGAGTTGGTGCACGCCCTCAAGGCCGGTGTTCGACCGGAAGCCGACTCTGTGAAGTGGGCTCAATCATTGGATGGTCGGCTGAGGTCTCGGCTTGCTGCATGCGGACTTGTTCATTCTGAGGACACCCACCGTAAGCAGGAACAGTGCCGACTTCTTGGTCCCTTCATCGATCGGTACATTGAGGAACGGACGGACGCCAAGCCGTCAACCATCACGAACTACAAGCACGCCAAGCGATGGCTCGTGCAGTTCTTCGGCAAGGACAAGCTGCTGATCGATGTGACGCCGGCGGATTGCGATCGGCTGCAGCGGTTTCTGACTGACGGTGACAGGTTGGCTGCCAGCACGGCGGAAAAGATCCTCAAGCGAGCCAAGACGATGTTCCGCCACGCCGTGCGGGACCGTCTACTCGAAGAGAACCCGTTCGCAGACCTGAAGATTGGCTCAACGGTAAACCGCGACCGCGATGCCTACATTTCGCGACCGCTTGCAGCGGCAGTCATGAAAGCCTGTCCCGATGACAACTGGCGGGTGATATTTGCACTCGCAAGATTCGGTGGAATGCGAACGCCGAGTGAGGTTCTCAATTTGGCGTGGGAGGATGTTGACTGGAAGCAGTTGCGGCTGCGGATTGATTCGCCCAAGACGGGGTTCCGCACGTGTCCCCTGTTTCCTGAGTTGCTGCCGCTGCTAAAAGCTGCGTGGAAAGCCAACGGCGGGCATTCACGGTGGGTTGTGAATGAGTACCGCAGTTCCGAAAAGAACCTCCGTACCCGCATGCGGCGAATCATTGAAGACGCTGGCCTCGAAGCATGGCCAAAGCTGTTCGTGAACCTTCGAGCGTCCCGACGAACCGAGCTGCAGGAGGAGTTTCCGGACCACGTTGTGAACTCGTGGCTGGGCCATAGCAGTCGCATCGCCGAGAAGCATTACCTGCAGGTAACGCCGGATCACTGGGAGAAAGCAATCGGCGGTAACATCTGTGCAAATCCCCAGGCATCTACGCCACTTTTGGCGCATAAAAAACAGGAAATCCGCCGCCCTGAGGGTGACAGATTCCCTGTGATTTCACGTCTAGCTCCCCCACTTGGACTCGAACCAAGGACCTAGCGGTTAACAGCCGCTCGCTCTACCAACTGAGCTACAGGGGAATGTTGTTTTTTGAAGAACCGTCCCCCAATCTGGTGAACGCCTTCAAGCATCGGGAAGTTATCGCGACGGGCCGATCAGTTCAAGCCTGAATCGACAGGATCTGATCAGCGGGAACGTCTCACCTTCCGATTGAGAGAATTTCGGCCGATATTACCTCGCGACTTCACTGAATTCGGCAGAATCGAAGGTCGGAAGGACCAGGCTGGTCTACGAACCCGCGGTGGGAGTCGCCGGGGCGGACGTGGGGTTCCAGAACAGTCGCAGCAACCAGCGAGACAGCCGGAATGCTGAACTGCGTTCTGCTTCCTTCCCGTACTTCCAGCGGAATAGCCAGCATTGAATCACGTACAGCAGTTGATCAATTATCCACGCGACGAGCGGGATCGTGAGAATGATGATCATCGTGTATTCTGTGACACTGCGCCGGCGAGCAATGTTCAGCAAAAATCCGAGTCCGCCTGCTCCGTCGCCTTCGTGCATGAATTCGACCAGCATGATGTACCCGAACGCCAGCCCAAACAGGACTCGCAGCGAATTAAACACCATCGGCATCGCCAGCGGCACCAGCACTTTGAAGACAATTTGCATCGACGACGCACCCAGCGTGAGCGCCGTTTCGACGTATCGCTGAGCCACCTCACTGACGGCGTCGATGGTGTCGGCGATGATGAACGCCACGCAGGCGATGAAGATAAACATGTATTTCTGAGTTTCGCCGGTCCCAAACAGTGCCAATGCCAGCGGGATTAGAGCGGCGATCGGAATGTTGCGGCCAAACAGAACCAGCGGCGCGAAGAAGTTACGTGCAATCGGAAAGCAACCGGCCGCCACACCGATCGGGATGCCAATGACGACGGCCAGCGCGAACCCCACGATGACTCGCTTCAGTGACACGGCGGTGTTGTCCCAGATGTGCCTTTCCGGGCTCTTCGAATCCAGGACTTCCGGCAGTCGTTCCCACGTTTCGGGGATCGACGGTAATTGATTGTGTCCCAGCAGGCGTTCTTCGCCTGAACCACTTGTGGTGAAGCCCCACAGGATGACGCAAATGAACAGGCAAAATGCCCCGGCGGCGAGTGCCAGCCAGCGAGGTGGTTCTTTGCGGAGACCCACCAGCGACGTTGGAACCGGAGTTTGTTCGGCGATCGTCAACGCCGGCTGACTGGGACCGGGGGACGATGGGCGGCTTTCCAACGGCTTGGCCCCAGACGCTGGGGTAGCGTCTGTTGCGTCATCAGGTTGGTTTGGGGATTTGTCAGGCATAGTGGGGCAGCATGCTTAATGTCGCTGAGGTCGGCCGGACAGACACGTCACCGAGTTGTTGCCACTTTGGTGCTCGGGAGTGAGGAGATGATATTGACCTGCAGTCGGGATCGCCCGGGGTGCTCGTGTTTCAGCGCCGTGCGATCGACGTCTGAAGAACGCAACTCGGGCGAGCCGCTGCGGATCGGAATGCGTTATTCCGATTCTGCCGTAAAGACGCGAATTTCGACGCGACGGTTTTTGGCGTTGTTGCCGGGGTCGTTGGGATCAGCCGGACGGTCCCAGCCGACTCCGGACGCATTAAACTGATTTGGGTCGAGCTGATATTTCTCGACTAAGGCTTCCTTCACAGCATTCGCTCGATTTGCAGACAGCTGTTTCACCAGTTCATCGTCGGGCAGTAGCGGCTTCATCGATGCATCAGTGTGTCCTTCGATGAGGACTCGGGCGGCCCCGAAGCCAGCTACGAGATTGGAAATTTCTTCCAGCACGAAGTCCACATTCGGGTCATACAGTTCTTCCACTTCCGTGCCGTCGTCCTTTTTGCGAATCACTTTGTGCTTGAGATCGTGGCGGTTAGGAGCAAAGTGGATGATGACGGTGTTGCTTAATACTTCGTCAGATTCAGCAACGATCTCACTGGTGGCTTTCGGCGCGAATGCGACGCGGTACTCGTTTTTCTGCGACGCATATTTTTCTTCCTTGGCCAGCTTTTGCAGGATGCTGAAGTCGACGACCTTGTCGAACGAAACGGGCTGGTGTTGCACGGAACGAATGCGGCGATAGATGTAGTACGCCTGGTTCCAGACCGATTCAAAACGAGCCGGGTTGTTCTGGTTCATGAAGAAGTCACGATTCTCTGCGAAGTTGGTCCAGTGAGCGTCGCCCAGCATTCCCAGGCATTCATCCTTGGGAATGGCGTAACCCTGAGCCATCCACTCCGACACTTTTTGCTTTTCGCTTTGGTCCTTTAGTGACTCCATCGAATCGAAGATGCCGCGAACGATACCTTCAACAAGGTCCGGGTGTTCGCTGGCAAAGTCGGCTCGAGCATACCACACGTCGGCGATCAGTTTGTTGGCTGTCTGCGTGTTGACCAGCATGCGGTTGCCCTTTTGTTCGGACAGCGTGTAGATGTCCGGAGCCCAGGACACGCAGGCGGCGATGTCTTTATTGGCGTTGAAGGCAGCGGCGGCTTCAAAGGCATCGTTTAGATAGACGAATTCAACGTCTGTCGGCTGCAGACCGCCAGCGACAAGCATGCTGAGTCCGAAATATTGCGAAGGCGAATTCTGGGCCAGAGCGATCTTCTTGCCGCGCAGATCTTTAACGGTTTTGATGTTGTCTCGAACAACGATACCGTCGCCGCCGTTTGACCAGTCCACCTGCTGAAAAATCCGCGGCATGACGCGACTGTCGCGCGGCTTGCCTGACTTGTCGACAAAGCCTTCCATGAACAGCGGCAGCATGTCGACGGTGGCCCAGCCGATGTGGTAATCACCGGCCGCGTACGCGTCTCGCATGTCAACCGGATTGTCGGCCAGGATAAGCTGCACCTTGAACTCTTTGCCATCCGGCGTCTTCCAGATTTTTTTGGCTGCAAAGCCTTCATTCGCGTGAATGATCGGAGCCCAGCCGGCCCAGATATTGAGCGCGAAGCTAACCGTGTTGTCTTCCAGTGGCTTGTAGGCGGCTGTGCCCTTGACGGCAGGAAGGCGTTCGGCCGGAACGTAGCTGTATTCCTGAACAGTGGTGACAATGTCGTCGCTGGATGCTTCGGCCGCGGTATCGCCGACGTTCAGCTTGTCCGGGTCGAGCGTCAGCTCGTCACCGTCGCCGTCTACAACGTCGGGCTTGGCATTGTCGCCGAAGAAACCGGCTCGATTGCCAGCAAAGTAAACTAAACCGCCAACCACAGCTAAAACTGCTAGATAAAACGCGGCTGTTGGACGTCCACCTGACATCTGTCGAACTCCTCACTTAGTAACAACGGGGGTGTCGCTTTGGACTGGGGTCTTAGGCACAGTATCGCGAAACGCAGGAATTCCGCAATCGGATCAAAAAAGTTTGAATTTTGGTCATGGCGCTGTATCAGGCAGCGGTGCTGAGGTGTCTCATCAATCACCAATTCGCCGGCGAGGCACGTGGACTGAATTACGGACGACTTTCCTGATCAGAAAATTGCCGCGTCACAAGCTGCGGCCAAAAAGTGTGGCGCGAATCTCCGAGTCGTAGGCGGACATAAGGAAGCTCCCGTTAGCCTGTGTGGGCGGCCCTTACTTGATCTTGCTTCGCTCGATTGCCCCTTCCGCAATAACCTGCGGGAAACGTGTCTTCGTCAGCTATTCAACCAACATACCACGATGGCTGGCAAACTCGCTGCCGTCCACGCTTTTTCCTGACCGGTCTTTTGCTATCGTATTTGCCGACATCAATCTCGCACCAATGCGGTTTGCCACGAGTAGCCACCGGAGCATTTTATGACCTCGACCGACGACAATTCACGGACTGGTACAAATCGAAGAACCTTCCTCGCCGCCACCGCCGCGGCTGCTGCGTTCGCGGCCTCAAGGTTGCAGGCTGACGATGACTATAGCGACACCGCTCCGCCAGTTCGCTATCCCGATCATCGATTGGTCACTCTTGACGAACGCTTTAATAAGCTGAAGCTTGGCAATACGCCGATCCAGCGGCTGTATCACAGCAAAGAAATGCTATGGGCAGAAGGCCCCGCGTGGAACGGTTCGGGCCGGTATCTGGTGTGGAGTGATATTCCTAACAACGTGCAGCACCGGTGGCTGGAGGAAGACGGGCACGTCAGCACGGTTCGGAATCCGTCCTACAACAGCAATGGCAACACGTTCGACTTTCATGGTCGCCAGATTTCCTGCGAACACCTGACTCGCAGCGTTGTCCGCTACGAACATGATGGAACTCGCAACGTGCTGGCCAGCGAATTCAACGGCAAGTCGCTAAACGCCCCCAACGATGCCGTAGTGCATCCGAACGGCGATATCTGGTTTACGGATCCAGGTTATGGTGGCTTAATGGACTATGAAGGCCGCAACGCCAACAACGGCTCCGTCCAGCCGTATCAAAAGGAAGCGGTTTACCGCATTGAATCGTCGACCGGGAAGCTGACTCAGGTCACCACCGACATCTTCAAGCCGAACGGGCTGTGCTTTTCGCCTGACTATAAGAAGTTGTATGTCGCTGATACCGGCGCGTCTCACTACAAGGATGCAAAGAAGGAGATCAAGGTCTGGGACATCGTGAACGAAAAGTCGCTGGCCAACGGCCGAACGTTCGCCTCCATGGATTTGGAACTCAACGGCGAAACCGTCGCTGGTATGGCGGACGGGATTCGTTGCGACATTGACGGCAATGTCTGGTCGAGTGCCGGTTGGGTGGGCCAGGGCTATGATGGCGTTCACGTGTTCGGTCATGAGGACGGTCAGCGCATTGGTCAGATCCTGCTTCCGGAAATCTGCAGCAACGTCTGCTTCGGCGGCTCAAAACGAAATCGCCTCTTCATGACTGGCAGCACATCGTTGTACGCCGTCTACACCAATATCCGCGGTGCTCATATTACATAAGCGGGAGCATGTGCCAGGTCCACGTTCGGGTGAGAGCGTCGGACCCGGACGACTACCAATTCGGGTGCTTGTTACACGACAGGTACTGGTCTCGTTGGTCGCTAATGACAGTCGCTCCGCTCACAAGTCCAAACTCCATTGCTCGCCGGCGCTCACCCGAATCAACGCCGGCGATTCAGCCGTCACATCGTCACCCACTGACCACGCCAATCGCCTGCCGGTGCGTACCGGCCTTACATGAGGTTGCGCATTTTGATGGTGAGGTATTCGTTGATGAGTCGTTCGGTGAGGAGATCGGGGGGTGTGTCGACCATCAGCACGCCGTTCTCGCGCATCGTGGCGACCTCTTGAGCCTGCCCGGTCAGAATTTGGGCGGCGGCCGATGTGTGGAACGCTTCAACATCAGAATCGGGGATTCGGTCGGCCATTTCTTTCAATCCCACGTCCTGCAACAGGACGCACATGGGCAGGTATGGCAGTGAACGAAGTTGCAGGCTTTCGCCAATGACACGTAGCTGAAGTTCGTCCGTGACAAACGTGATCAGGATCACGAGGGCTCGCTTGCGCTGCACCTTGGAAAGATATTCGAGGGCCAGGCTGTAGTCGGCCGTTTTGGTGCTGGCTTGAATGTCATAGGTGGACCGCAGAATAGTTTGGATGCCCGGCTTGCCGCGAACCGGCCTGATGAAACGTTCGATGCGGTTGGAAAACGCCATCAGTGAAACGTTGTCGCCCTGGCCGAGTGCGATGTATGACAGCATGATGGCCGAGTTGAGGGCTCGATCCAGGTACGAGATGCCGTCCGTTTCGTTTCGCATGAAGCGGCCGCAGTCGACCATCAGGACGATGTTCTGATTGCGTTCTACATTGAATTCACGCGTGATGAGTTGTCGTTGTCGAGACGTGGCCTTCCAGTCGATCTGCCGGATCTCGTCGCCGTAGCGGTATTCGCGAAGGCGTTCGAATTCACGGCCCTGCCCCGGCATTCGCATGACTCGAACACCGATTTCGGCCAGACGGTTGCGACTGGCCATCAGTTCGTACCGGTACACGGCTCGAATATCAGGATAGATGCGAACGGCGGTTTCCAGCGGCCGTATCTGATGCCGCGTCCACAGGCCCAGCACGGTTGGAAAACGGAGGTGCACCGCCTGCAGTTTGGCTGCGCCTCGTTTGAGTGGTGCCACGGTGTAAGTGACTTCCGCTTCCTTCCATGGTTGAAGGTCAACTTCCTGCGGCATCCGTTCCGTTTCGATCAACGGGCCTGGATCGTCGTGCACAAGCACTTTCAACGGTCGACGTGATTTGTTGCGAAGCAGGATCTTTGAAGGATTCGGCGTGCCGACACTCAGCACCTCTGAGATCTCGCGATCGACTTCGATGTCGTCCGGTGAACCACTGATCAGCACGTCGACTCCGGCCACGATGACGAGCACGACGTTTAGCAGCAGCGCAATGTCCGCGACCGTTCGGCCGGACAGATCCAGTGCGCCGAGCCCCGGCAGGCGATCGGAGAAGACGTCTTCCACGCCCCCCAATAGCAGCGGCGTCGTCAGCAGAAGAGCCAACAGGATCAGCAGCCGCGACGGAATCATGACTTTGGCGCCTCAACGCTGTCCATGATCTGCCGAATGGTTTCGTCCGCCGTACTGCCTTCAATTTCGGCTTCCGGCCGCAATCGCAAGCGATGCCGCAGCACCCACGGAGCCAGTTCTTTGATGTCGTCCGGTGTGACAAAGTCACGACCTCGGCAGGCCGCCAGCGTGCGAGCCGCAATCAGCAGGTTCACGCCGGCTCGCGGGCTGGGTCCAACCGTGACCGACCCCCAATCGCGGGCCGTACTGACGATGTCGACGATGTAGGTGAGGATTTTTTCTTCAACAATGACCTGCTTCACCGCTTCCTGAATCGCGATCACATCTTCGGCGTGAAGAATCGATTCGAGGCCGAAGTCGGCCAGATGTCGCGGATCTTTTCCACCGGAATAATGCCGCAGAATATCGACCTCATCCGCCGTCGACGGATAGTCGACCAGCAGTTTGAACATGAACCGGTCGACCTGAGCTTCCGGAAGTGGATACGTTCCTTCGTGTTCAATTGGGTTCTGAGTTGCGATGACCAGAAACGGTCGGTCCAGCACGTGCGTGGTGCCATCTACGGTGACCTGCCGTTCCTGCATCACTTCCAACAGCGACGCCTGAGTCTTCGGCGGCGAGCGGTTGATTTCATCGGTGAGTAGAATGTTGGTGAAGACCGGTCCTTTGTTGAACCGAAACTGCTGTTCCTTCATGTCATAAATGCTGTGGCCTGTCAGATCCGACGGCATCAAGTCGGGCGTAAACTGAACTCGGTTGAAATTGCAGTTCACTGTTTTCGACAGCACGTTCACCAACAGCGTTTTCCCGAGACCCGGCGGGCCTTCGATTAAAACGCTGCCTTCAGAAAACAGGGCGACCAGCACGCCTTCGACGAGTTCCATTTGCCCGACAACGACTTTTCCGATTTGCTCAATAGCGGAATTAAAAACACGGGAGACGTTTGAGAGTTCCATCGCGGTTCCACGGCAGGTGTGTCGAAAATCGAATAGCCCGTAGGGTAGCGGAACTGCTGGGCAAATCAGAGCGTAAGAGAATCAGATCTCTACCATTTCAGAACAACCTTGCCGGACTCACCGGAACGCATTGCCTGAAAACCGTCTTCAAAATCGGTGTAGTCCATGCGATGCGTGATCACCGGGCTGATGTCCAGGCCGCCCTGCAGCATCACCGTCATTTTGTACCACGTTTCGTACATTTCGCGGCCATAGATGCCCTTAATGGTCAGCATGTTAAAGACCACTGTGTTCCAGTCGATGGCCATATCGCTGGACGGAATACCCAGCATGGCGATCTTCCCACCGTGGCACATGTTGGCCAGCATGTCGCGGAAGGCCGACGGGTTGCCCGACATTTCCAGTCCCACATCAAAGCCTTCCGACATGTTCAGCTCTTTCTGCACGTCTTCCAGTTTCTCTTTTCGCACGTCTACCGTCCGCGACACACCCAGCTTTTCGGCCAGCTTTAGCCGCCATGGATTCACGTCCGTGATCACCACATGCCGAGCTCCCGCATGACGCACCACGGCGGCTGCCATTAAACCAATCGGCCCCGCCCCCGTGATTAAGACGTCTTCTCCGAGTACTGGAAACGACAGCGCCGTGTGAACCGCGTTGCCAAATGGATCGAAGATTGAAGCTGTGTCGCGGTCGATGTCGTCCGCATGATGCCATACGTTGGTCATCGGTAGAGCGATGAATTCCGCAAAGGCACCCGGCCTGTTGACGCCGATCCCTTCCGTCTTCGCACACAGATGACGCCGCCCCGCCAGGCAGTTACGGCATCGTCCGCACACGACGTGGCCTTCGCCGCTGACGACTTCACCCGGATGAAAATCCAGTACGTTGGAACCTACGGACACGACTTCGCCTACGAATTCGTGTCCGACGACCATCGGCACGGGAATGGTTTTCTTCGCCCAGTCGTCCCATTCATAGATATGCACGTCTGTCCCGCAGATCCCAGTGCGATCGACTTTGATCAGCACATCATTGACACCGCAGATGGGCTCAGGCACGTCTTCCAGCCACAGCCCCTGTTCTGATTTTCGTTTGACTAATGCCTTCATGGATAATTCCTGTGGTGTTCGTGCGCCGAATCAGAAGTCTTGTTTGGTTGAGGAACAAGCCGCACTAAGCCGGGTGATCTGAATAGGAATCTCCGCTGCTTCGTGCTGGATAGTGAACGTTGTGTCCGTTATAGTAAATTTGTGTTTTCTGTTATACAAGATGAATTGTGCATAATGATGGATTTTTCCAATGTCGAAAGCAAAGCCTAGTGCGCCGGACGTATCTGCGGAAGACGTGAGCCGGAACGTTTGTCAGCGGATTCGTCAGCTGCGGCAGGATTCCGGCTGGTCCCTTGACGTATTGTCTCAGGCGTCTGGTGTGAGTCGTTCGATGTTGAGTCAGATTGAGCGCGAGCAGGCGAATCCGACGCTGGCAGTGACGGTGAAGATCGCGTCGGCGTTCGGGATGTCGGTCGGTGATCTTGTGGAGCAAAGTCACACGGTACCCAATATTCGAGTGATCCGGGCCGACGATCGCACGCACATGTTTCGCGAAGACGATGATTGTTCGATCAGGACGTTGTCGCCGCTAAATCTGGAAAAGGACGTGGAATTTTACGAAGTGCGTCTCGCTGTCGGCGGCGAGCTAAAGTCTGCCGCTCATTTCGAAGGAACGCGCGAGTTCCTGACTGTGCAGAAGGGAAATGTGCAGGTAACATCGGCAGAAGAATCGTCGGATCTGCAAAAAGGCGATTCTGGAAGCTATCGCGCGGACGTACCTCATGTGCTTCGGAACATGGGACGCAGCGAAGCGATCATTTTTCTGGTGGTGATTTATCGGTAAGTTTGAGGTTGCAGTATGATTAGCCAAACGCCTTCAGAGACTGCTTCACCTGAGGAATCGGCCATCGATGATCCGCCCTTCTGCACGGTCCTTGGCCGCTACGGAGCTGCACCACAGGTTGCTCGGTTCGGAGTTTCTGAGTTGCTGCATGCAGATGTTCGCGGCAAGCTGGTTCGTGGCGTTGAATTCGTTGCCGAAACTGACCGCGGTCCGGAGTTGATCACGCTGCTGGAGATCGTGCGGCAGGAAGTGATCGCGGAAGAGAAGCCTGTCACCGGCCAGATGCTGCGACTGGCGTCCGACGACGACCGGAAGGGTCATCGTGAAAACCGTCAGAAGGCCGATGTTGAATTCTTCGACTGGCAACAGCGGCTGGCTGACTGGCAACTGCAGTTGCAACTTATCGATCTTGAATGGACTCTGGATCAGCAGCAAATCATCCTCTACGTTCTGAACGGTCAGGACGCAGAAACGACTCGACTGGCACTTCTGGCAGCGGCAGCGGGATTGGGCATTATTCATGTGCAACCGGTCGCGGCCGAAGGCGTGATTCAGGCGACTGGTGGAGGTGGTTGCGGTTCGGGAGGCTGTGGGTCTGGCGGCTGCGGGTAGCTGCGGCCGCAAATGATTGCGATGTGCGTCAGCGGTTCAGAAACGCAACAAGAGCCAAAATCGCAGCCAGGGCAATGGCTATAACGATCGCGATCGTCCTTGTCGACGATGTGGCCGGTTGAGGTTCCGTCGGCGCGGCGTGGCTGGTTTCATTGGTTGTTGGTTCATCAAACAACTCATCTACAAGTGAGCGATGGTTCAGATGTTGGCCTTCGCGGTGGTCCACCATCTCAATCTTTTCGCCCGATACCTGCAGCAACATGTCTCCCAGGCGGCCTTGGATATCGCGAGCCAGCAGGTCGGCCGCCGGGTGTTGCAAATCCTTGATCAGGGCCGTCATCGCCGTCACCTGATCTGGTTCCACGTTCTGCATGGTCTCGGGAGACAGGGAATGAAACACGGCTTCGAGGATATGGCCGAAGTCTGTTAAGTCGTGGATTGCTCTTTCCGCGAACGAAGGTTCAACAGGATCCTCCGAATTTGCCGCAGCGATCCAGCGATGCAAACCGAACCCCATGACCTTGCTACGAATTTCGTCGGACACTGAGACCAGAGAAGTCGTCAGGTGACCATGAGTGATGCCGACGTTGTGAGCATGCTGAAGAGCGGATGCGATCTGCCAGCCGAGATCAATAAATTCGTCCCATGTGATCGTCGCATTGACTGCTAGGCGATCTGCGAGCGAACAGCCGGGTGGGTATTCGGCAACGTAGTACAGCAAACCACCTTCTTCACCCCATGAGATTGGGCTTAGCAAGTGCGGGTGGTGCATTGTTTTAAGACTGGGCTGGTCTTTCCGGAAGGCCGCGCGAAACTGGGGTGAGTCAGAGACGTCTTCGTCAAACAGGATAAGCCGCACGTGCGTTTCGTTGCCTTTACGCTGAGCGCGATAGGCAACGAACGCATCTGTGTGGTCGTCTTCAGCCAGCAGCTCATAACCATCAATCGTGTGGCTGGCTGCCATTGTTGTTCCTCAAACGTGCGGGGTTCGTGAGGGAGCGTCTAGGTGAAGTCCGACGGATTGCCGAACATGCCACCGCCGTCTTTTGAGCCGCCCATACCACCGCGAAGATCCGGATTCGGTTTGCGGACGGGGCGAACTTCTTCTTCGGCTTCGGCCTTGCGGATCGACTCCGGCTTCTGTTCCAGAGCTTTCAAAGAGAGGCTCACTCGCTTGCGTTTGGGGTCGACTTCCAGAACCTTGAATTCCTTCTCATCACCGACCTTCAGCACTTCGCCGACACTACCAACGCGGCGCCAAGCCAGTTCGCTGATGTGAACAAGGCCTTCGACACCGGGTTCCAGTTCAACAAACGCACCGAAATCGGTGATGCGAGTGACTTTTCCGGGCACAACTCGTTCCGATGGATACTTTTCGTTCAGGCCCATCCACGGGTTCTGCACGAGTTGTTTCATCCCGAGACTGATGCGGCTTTTTTCTTTGTCGACTTTCAGTACTCGCACCTGAATCTGCTGACCTTCTTTCAGCACTTCGTTGGGATGGTTGATTCGCGACCATGAGATCTCACCGACATGCAGGAAGCCATCGATCGGTCCAAGGTTGACGAACGCTCCGTAATTTTTCAGCGTCTTGACGGTGCCTTCGTAGTCCTGGCCAACTTCAAGCGTTTCCCAGAATCCGGCTTGCTGCTCTTTACGTTCCGCTTCCAGAATGGCTCGCCGGCTGACGACCAGATTCCGTTTCTTCGGCTTAACTTCTGTGATCTGCACGGTCAGTTTTTGACCGACGTACTGGTCAAGGCTGGCAACGTAACCAAGATCAACCTGGCTGGCGGGCAGGAAGCCCTTCAGGTTGCTGACGGTCACCTGCAGACCGCCTTTGTTGGTTGCGGTCACCATGCAGTCAACCACCTGGCCCACGGCTAAGCCGTCCCAGTTGCCCCCGGTTTTGCTCTTCGCCGTCGGCAGACGAGCTCGAAACAATCCGTCGTCGTCAATGTCGTCAACGATGACGGTTAGCGAATCGCCGACCTTTGGCTGCTTATCCGGCGCGAACTGCTTGGAAGACACGACAACATCAGACCGTAGTCCGGCGTTGATGAAGATGTCGTCGCCATGAATGTGCTGAACCGGGCCCGTGATCTTTGATCCCAGTCCGACTTCTTCTTCAGCCTCAGCTTTCGCGGGTGCTGCGACCGCTTCGCCGTCGGCCGTTTCCGCTGGTACCACAGCGGCGGCTGGCGGTGCCGTTGATGCCGCTTCGTCGTCACCCAGAGCGGATGCGATTTCTGCTTCCAGAGCGGCATCCAGGTCATCGTTCTCCGGCAGATCTACGGGCTGGATGTTGGTGGGGATTTCCGGACGTTGAGTCTGCAGGTCGACGTTGCCGACTGGTTTCTCTGAATTGCGCGACGCAAGTTTTTCGCGAAGTGTCTTGGTCGATTGTTCCGTGCTGGCTTGTTCCGCGGGGGCTTCCGGTGCGGAATCGGCCGGAGCGGTTGTGGCCGCCGGGGCGCTGGCACCAGGTTCTGCCACGGGCTGGCTATCGGTCGGTGTTTCTTCCGTTGGGGCGACCGGCTGAGCAGGCGCTGCTTCCGCAGGTGCCATACCGGCGGCGGCCAGTGTTTCGGCAACGGAAGGTGTTGGTGAAGTTTCGGCCGTCGCGGCAGGGGCAACGGGGGCGGTTGGCGGCGGCGTTGCGGGTTGCGGCGACACTGGCTGCGGTTCTGTGCCTGCCGCTGGAGCTTCTATCGGCCGCACTTCCTGTGCACCCGGAGCGTTGTCCGGGCCTCCCGTCGGCGTATCGCCTTGAGGTTTTGTAGTCGCGTCGTGTGGTGGCTGTTGCTGTTCGTCGGTGGGCATCGTCCGAGATCCTGTTTGGCCGCATCAACCAAACGGATGCGGTCCCTGTTTCAGTGGCTCAATGGAACCACATCTGCAAACTTCAAAAAACAATCAGAGGGTTATTGGAACCGCCTGAAGTACTGCCTGAGGATATCGGAACAGCGCCCCATTCGCCACTTGCTCGCACAGGTTATTGACGAAATCCCATTCCGCCCCGAACGAGTGGCCGCGCAGTCGCCTGGCCGTGCCAATTGAGGCGGAAATTGTCGGGACTCTTACGTTTCTGGCGGCTCAGTTTCGAAGTCGGTCCACTTCATATTGGAATTCATCGGTTCAATACGGAGAACGACCTTCCCATCCTGGAAGACTCGCACCGTTCCGGTAGATTCTGATACGGCCACAGCGATTGCGTCGGTCGCCTTGCTGATTTCTGCGGAGGCCCAATGCCGGGAGCCGAGCCCCTTTGACAGAACGATGTCATCAGCAGACGCTCGCAAGTGTCGGCCGGCGGCCTGGACGACGCCATCCGCCGAAATGATGAAGGCTCCGTCAATCTGAGCCAGTTCCTTAATGCTCTCGCGAACTCGCGGGCTGCGGATCAGCCGTTCGGATCGTGCGTATCCTCGAAATGGATCGTGCACTTGTTCCTGTGACAGGCTCATGACCTTGCGATGGTTGCCCACGACAAACAGTGTGCCGACGGACTTGCCTTCACGCCCTTCGCGCCCGATTTCACAGGCCAGGTCGACCACGATTCGCAATGTTTCCAACGGCACCTGAGTTTCCAGACGCTGCAGGTCGCGTGACGTGAGTTTGGCAAGTTGCTCGGCCAGGCGAATCACACTGATCGTGTCGCAGCTATCTTTTTCGTACGACGAATACACCGCGACGACGACATCGCCCGACTGCAGTAACTCGTCCGCGATGGCTTCCAAAAGCATCTGGGAAACCTGAGTTCCCCTTGTCTGAGGTTCGTGTTCCAGTGAGATGAGAGAGATTTCGTCGGCCTTGACAGCTTCCTGCACATGAGGCTCTTCGGCGGCAACGATCAGTCGGATGCCCCTGAGCATCTTCTTCATCGTCTTGAAGTTAAACGCAACATCGGCCAGCACAATAATCGCGGTAGCAGACTCCAGGTCTGCGAGTCGTCGGGCCGACTTCAGGACGTTTTCGAACTGCTGATTGAGCTTTTTTCGCTTCATTCAGCGAGTGTAAGCTATGCGGTCACGCGGTCAACGGATGACGCCATCGCATTCTGCCAATTAGCCGGTCATTTGTTCTATCGGCCGCCGTGACGTCGGTCATTCGTCGTACTGAACAGTGATCTCAGACATCGCCGTTTCGATTTTAATCGTCTGGCTGTCGGCATCATGTACGCACCGCAAGGGTTCTGACCGCGTGAGGTGTTCCTGTTTGGCGACCTGCTGGCCCGTTCTGCCATCGATGACACGCAACGTCATGGACCCTTTCGAGCCCGCTGTTTGGGGGTCGCCGTTCGGGTTTCGAAGTTGTCGGAAGTCGCGTTCCCACCCGCGCTCCGCTGGATCTTTAAAGCTCCACATAATCATCAAGCTGGTTGTATCGCCGTAGATGGCTGGCACCACTGCATCCTCAGACGGCATCGACCAGAGCAGTGCTCCAGTCTGCGAATTGAGACAAAGCAGCGTGCCGCCGCTCGTCCGCGGTTCGCCCATCCGGGACATAGACAAAGACGAACCGGATCTGTGGCCTTCGTGTGGGATTTCTACAAACAGCCGACCGTCTCGCTCGAAGGCACTTAAACTCCCCTTCGGTTCCAAATTTGGTGGGAAATCGGGCACTTCGCACTGCCACTCGACGCTCGCTGATTCGATGTTGAACATCACGACCTTGAGGTCAGGCGTCAACACCACGACTCGACGGTCACGCAGCAGTCGAGCACCGCTGGACGGTCGCACTTTCACGTCGGGTTTGTCGGCCAGCACGTTACGTCCGGACAGCAGGTCCAGCAAAACCAGAGCTTCATCCTGCGTGAATAGCAGGCGTCGCCCCGAAACCAGCGGGGTTTGATCTTGCGGGATGGCAACTGTCAGCGGTTCAAGTTCGCGACCGTCGAGGGTGCGAAAACGCTGGCACGTTTGGTGCGACTCACCGATGACCGCGATCACTTCGTCGTCGCCAACGATTCGAATGGCTGATCTAAAGTGACTCGGTTCACTCGGCGATTGAGTGATGCGGCGTGTCCACAGCACGTTACCGGTAAAAGGGTGCAGGCACTGCAGTGTGTCGGCTGTCGCCACAATCAAATAGCCAGGGCCGAGCGGACCCACCTGCAGTTCGGACCGATCCGACAAAGCTCGCTGAATCGTTTTCGACCAGATTACTCCTGGGCCACCATGTTCTAAAAGTGACAACACGCCGATAGTGTCCGACTGATGTGCCGACTCTGGCGCCACCAGTGGAATCAGGCCAGGCATGGCATCGCCGTCTTCGATTTGCACTGCCTTGGTGAACTCAGGAAGTTTTTGGGGCGGTGCGACGGCTCCGGTTGCCATATCGACACGAAACAACCGCTGCCCCGATAGAAACAGTCGCTGCGGATACCAGGCAGGAGTGTCCACCGCAGAATTGGCTGTCGCGACGACGGACCCTATGGCCCGGTTTCCGATCACGGAAAGTGCGTCCTGCTGAGTCAAGCCGGTCGCACGTGCGGTGAGCGATAGTCGTTCTTCGATTTTGAAATTGCGTTCGGCACTGAGATCTGAAAATGCGTCACTGCTCGTCCGTGCGGACTCATTTTCTGTACTTTTCTGGACTTCAGGTTTCGATAAGTCGCTTTTGGGTGAGCCGGATATTGCCGCAACATGTCTCAGGCTCTGCAGCTCTTTCATTAGCAGCAAACGATCTGATGTGCTGGCATGCCCAAACGCCGCCAGCAATACCAGTTCGGCGGCCGAAGTTTGTTCCGTATCTCGCAACGATTTTGCGAACTCAATCTGCTGCTGTGTCGATCCGGCTTGCTTCGGAAACAAAATCGCCTGTTCGATGCGCTGAAAATCGCCCTGCCCTGTAACTTTCACAGGTGCCGTTTTTTTGGCCTGGTCCGGTGCAAGGTTCATCCACGTCAGCACGTCGGCTCGCGCACTCCAGTCTGGTAACATTTTTAGCAGGGGCAAACGGTCGACAGCATCCGTGCTGACCGGATGGGCGGCTTCAGGAGCCAGGATTTTGAACCGCAGAGCCTGGTTCGTTGTCAGTGGCAGACGATTCAGTTGATCCATTGCATCCGTCGGAACGGCAACGCCTTCAGAGACCGCTGGAAGGAATTGCTGGCGGGCGATCAGTCCCAACAACGTTTCTGCCAGCAGGTCGGCCGCCTGGCGATTGGCGTCCGAGTTAATTGCGGAATTCGTAGCGTATTGAAGAAGAGCCTGTAGCTTTTCGATTCCAAGCTGCGTGTGTGAATCGAGCAAATCCAACTGTGCATCTGTGAAGGTTCTGCCATCGGATCCCTGCATGGAACTCTGACGCCGCCGAAATTGTACCGTCGGCATCACTCTGACGGATGTTGGCGTGATGGCACAGATTACGTCCGCATCGGAGACGAGGGCGCCCAGCGACGCTGGCTGATCCTGCCCGAAAATTTCACGATGTGACATTCGGCGGCGTCCCGTCGCAACGTCGAATCCCGCGATTGTGCCGTCACGTTGCGGGACCAGGCACACCGTGCCATCACAGGTTGCTCGCCCCGTTTGCGGTTGAATCGGTTGAGTCCAGATCTGCTGTCCATCGGCAACATCCAGGGCGCGAATATGACGTTCTCCGATCATGACCAGATGCTGGTCAGTAGCGGCAACCGGGTAAGAATCCTGACTACCTTCTTCCGCGCCAAACCCTGTTGTTGTCCGGTCGACCTGCCAGACAATCTGTCCGGTTTGTGAATTCAGGCAATGTACGAGATCGCTTCCACTGGTGGCGCAATACAGACGACCATTGGCGAGCAACGGTTGGGAATTCACACCCTCGTTTCGTTTTCTGAAGGCTATGATCAGCATCCGGCGGCGGTCGTGTGGGGTGGCTGGGGCATCACGCAGGTTAGTCGCCCAAAGAAGGCGTCCATCCAGAACATTCGTGCCCACGACGACGCCGTTTTTTAACGCAGAAATTATCGTGGTTCCGTCGATGCCGCAGACGGACGCTCCGACAGGCGTTTGTTGTTGAAATATGAAGCGACCGCTTCGTCCGAGGTCTGAACCATGCTGGTATAACAATGGCCGTTGCCATTCGATGCGTCCGGTCGACCTTGTGAGGCAGCTTAACCAGATGACTTCGGAATCGGCGGAGAGCACAAACAGGCGTCCTTCGTGAATCAGCGGGATGCCTGAAAATGACTGATTGCGAAATGGCAATTCCGCGTCCTGTGACTCGGCGACGCGGGCGGCGTCCGCCTTATGATCGGGTGAACTGGTTTCCGATTGAGCGGGCGTCAGTTGATATTCAAAATGCGGCGCGTCACCCGCCGTCCATGCCACGTGCGGCGACGGCGAGAATCTAATCGCCACCAACCGCGTGCCACCATCGCGATTCCATTCGGCGGGGTTCAGATTTCGTGGGTCGGCCGGCGGAACAAGATTGCGAAAGCGGTCGACGAAGAATACGTAGTCGTCGTCGACGGCCAGTGTGCCGAGGTCACTCATCTTCAGCAGGCTGGCGGCCGACGTACGTTGCATCGCCCCTGGGTAGTTGAAGTTGCGGCTTAACGGATCCGCGACTTCCGCCATGTCTGTCTGCACAGACCACTTCAGCGTCCCGGCCAGCTTATCAAATGCGGCGACACGAAAAGGTGTGCGTACGTACAATGTGTCGTTCAGCAACGTCGGCTGCCATGAATTGCTTGCCAGCTTGTCATAGTTTTCCGGAAGATCGCTGCCAGCCACGACAGCGGCCAGTTCAGGATAATTCCATACGGACTCGCGCCACGTCCACAAGGATTCCGGCCAGGGCTGGGCCAGGCCAGGTGACGTCTCGCCCGATTCACCTGCCATCCTCGACGCGGCGGCGGTGTTCGCGTTCCCCAGCCGATCGACCTGAAGCGCCAACGTCGTCAGTGTTTCTGCTGTCGGAAAACTGACGCGAGTTTGGCCGTAGCTTTCGTTAAGCGCCGCCAGGCGTGCTGCCGCCAGATCTCGTTGCCCGTTGCTGGCGGCTAACGTTGCGCGAGTTACGTCGGCCGTAAACGCGGATTGCGTGAATGGAAAGCTGAGTGCCACCGAGCGAAGTTGAGACATTTCGCCACTTGCCACGGCAGCGTCCAATGCGGGGCGGGCGAGTGATTCTGCGGTTTTTGTCCATTCCGCGCGCGTTGCGTAGTCGGCTTTACGCAGTAGTTCGAAGGCTGATGACCAGGTCGCAGCCAATGGGCGATCAGGGTGCACGGGCAGAAAGTTATCGTGCGGCTGAGCGAAAATCTGCAGCAACGCTGCAAACGCAGCGGGGCGGTCATTCTCGGCTAACCGAGCGGTGGCAGCTGCCAGCAGCCGAGCGTCCTGCTGAGACTGAACAAGGCTCTGTCCCAGAAACTCAGTGGGGCCGTGCGGGTGGCGGACGTCCGGTGTGTCCTTTGCGACGGCGTCGCCTGCAAGCCAGGCGATCAACGACAGAGTCAGCAGGCGAAACGCAGTGACTGCGAATCGTCTCCCAGCGCCGTGCGCCGTCGAGTCACTCAACGGATGTCGATACTGTTGATGGCTACCCATACAAATCGTCGTATTCCATCAAGTCGTCTTCGGTCACAAATTCGTGTTTACGTTCCTTCAGGACTCGCAACGCTTCGTCCACATTATCCACATAGACGGCCACGGCTCCACGGCCATTGCGGCGATACATCAGCGGGTACACATAGTGAACGTTTAATTCGGCGGCCATCAAGCTACCACACACGCTTGTATGAGGCTGTTCACGATCTGGCAGCATCACGCCAATCACTTCTGTTTCGCAGAAGGCCAGGCCGGAAAGCTGAAGAGTCTCCAGTGTGCGTTCATAGTTGTTGGTAATCAAACGCGCAATAGCGCTGTCGGCCGAATCGAGAATCGTCAGTGCCATGATCTTCAGATCATCGTGTTCAACACGCCTCAACAATTCGTGCAGCGATCCCACTTTGTTTTCGAGGAACACGACAAACTGCTGCAGACACGGCCAGTCCCGACCGCGCGAAGTCATGGAATCGACAGCTTCATCGTCGCCGAAGGAGGAGCTCATCAGTTACGTCTTTCGTTTGGTTCTACAGCGTTTCACGCTGACTTGTGGCCGCGGAAATCGGTTTTGGTCCTGCGTGGGCCGGTTCCCACGAGCCAGAACCGTCCACACCAAAACGTGTATTGCTTTAAGCTGACTTACGGAACGTGTCTCGGCCGTCAATAATCGAGCCGGCATCGAACCGTCTGCCAAAGTAGCTTTCGATCGCTCGTTCGTCGTTTAATACCGTTTCTGCACTGCCGGACACCAGCACCTGCCCGGCACAGATGATGTAACTGCGATCGGTGATCGTGAGCGTTTCACGTTCGCGGTGGTCTGTCAGCAGGATGGCAATGCCTTTGTCTCTGAGGCCATGAATAATGTCCTGAATGCTATGAATTGTGACCGGGTCGATCCCTGTGAAGGGTTCATCCAGTAGCAGGATCTGAGGGTCGCTGGCCAGCGATCGAGCGATTTCCAGGCGGCGGCGTTCTCCCCCCGACAACGAACCGGATCGTTGAGCTCGTTTGTCCAGCAGGCCGAATTCGCTAAGCAACTGTTCGATGCGCGCTTTCGATGCCTTCCGACCGACGTTAAGAAATTCCAGAATGGCCAGAATGTTTTCTTCTACTGACAGCTTGGCAAAAATGCTGGAATCCTGAGGCAGGTAACCGAGTCCCTGCTTGGCTCGCTGATACATCGGCCAGTCAGTCACATCCTGCCCTCGCAGGAAGACTCGCCCTTTTGTCGGCGCCGCCAAGCCGCAGGCCATGCGAAACGTGGTGCTTTTGCCGGCACCATTGGGCCCCAGCAGGCCCACAATTTCTCCCTTGTTGACGTTAAAGTCGACTCCATCCACAGCTCGTTTGCCGGGATAGTCTTTGACCAGTCCTTTACACTGCAACAGCGCCATCAGAGAATCCTTTCCGATGCTTTTTTGTGCCCGTCCGACGTCATGCTCCGACTGCTACCGGATCTTCTTCATGCGACCGACGTTTGGGTAAAACGGTACACGTACAGATGGGTATTCGTCCGCGTCCAGATTGCTGGGAGCCCAGCCTTGCTGCTTCGGCGGTTCTTTGTGGTATCGCACAGCGATACCTTTGCCATCGTTTAAAAACGGTATGCCGTGAGGCCAGAAGATATACAGCGCTCTGCCAATCAAATCCTGTTCGCGAACCGCGTAACGGTGACTGAAGACGCCGTTCAACGGTCGTGACAGATAGTCAAACAGCCGACTGTCTTTACTCATCGAAGAATTGTCGCCAAACATCAGGTACTCATCGGCGTCAAGCTGATATTCGCCGTACGTCCCGTACCCTTCCAGAAGGTCGGCCGATTCTTCCTGATACTTAATCGCCCAGGCTTCGGGATCGTGCAGCATGGCCTGCAGGCCGTCCTTCTGCCTGACTTCGTTGTGCGGTTGAACGTCTGTGCCAAAGCTGCCGTCTTCGTTCGTCTGGTCGAACTGCATGATGTCGTTGCGGTAGTAAATGTCCCGTTCAAGCACCAGGTTGGATACTGTTGCGGCAGCATTTGTGAAGGCAATCCCACAGGGGGCCAGGTCTTTCTGGGTCGGCTGTGGAATCTCAGAACCATCGTATTCTGTGCTGTTGTCGAAGTTGATCAGTGCCCCATCAACCCACAGGCACAGGCGATCGTCGACGTTTGCGAACGTAACGTCCCATTCGCCGGTTCCCTGCAGCTGCGTCTCAGCCGTTGCCATTGTTGTGATGACAGCTGGATCCGCAGTTGACTGATCAGTCAATTCGGCCGTGCCTGTTGTCAGGTCGATGCGACATTGAAAGGTGCTTGGTCCTTCGACTAACTCAAACACCATGGCGGCTTGATCGTTTGCTTCGGTGACTTCGACAGTTGCATTGATTGTCAGGTCACCAACCCAAAATGGAGCTCCCTGAAAAGCAACCGAATCACGTGGCATATTCTCCCGCGATATCGGCATGACGGCGTTGAAGCTGCAGAAGTCAGCGACCAACATTGGCTGGATGGTTGGCGGTGTCTGTAATATCGAGCCCGATGCATCAACCGGACTGCTTACAGGCATGAAGTGACGGTACCTCAACCATTGATCGTCAGTCACGTCGCTGCTGCACGAATATGTGCGAGCGTCTCGGTCCGTTGTCCACGCGGCGGCACCCGGAACCCAGCCGGCGGCCCCATCGTTCTCGGTTGATCGTTCAGACGGTTCCCAGCGTTCCGGCCAGCCAGCCGCAATTAACCGCTGCGCCGGATGGTGGTCGTCGTACACCGTCAGCTGAATGTCTTTCTGCACAGACGGTGGCTTCCGTTGAATGCTGTAGACGTCATCGTCAGCCTTTTTGACCCACAAATCACCTTTGCGAATTCGCAGCGTCTCGTTCGGTAAACCGACCAGTCGCTTGATGTAATTCACATGCCCCTGTTCGGGATTTTTAAACACGACCACATCAAAACGGTCGAAGCCCGGCACTTGTTTGTTAACCAAAATCCGGTCGCCGTTGAACACAGGAGCATCTTTCACGTCCTGCAGTGTGCCACAGTTTGAACAGACCGCGTATTCAATTCGGCCCATGAGTCTGCCGGATTCCTGGTCCAGTTCCGTGCTGGCTCCCAAAGCAAAATGGAACCCGCATTCGCTGCAAGTCACGTCTTTGTGGCGGCCATACAGCGTCGGAGCCATCGATCCGGTAGGAATCACGTAGGCTTCGGCCTGAAACGTTTTAAACATAAACGCCAGCACAAACGCGATGGCAATGGATTCGACGGTTTCCCGCATACCATCGCCCTGACGACGCTTCGCGTTTTTTTTTCGTTGTCCCGTTCCGGCGGCCGTCGCAGTGGTCGATTTCTTCTTCTCAGGCGATTTCGACGATGAGGTGTCCGTACCGGTTTTGTCCGGATTGGTGGCGGGAGCTGATGGTTTCTTTGCAGACATCGTGATGCCGAAATGAGTTCGTGAGTGCGTTATCGAAGCCAAGGGGGATTCGCTTCCCGCATGAAATCCCTGGCATTTTCTTTGGCAGCAGCATTCTACCGCCAATTTTGGCAGCTTGTCCGAATAACCGCCGCTGTCAGTGAATGTAGCGAATTCGTTCAAAATCCGGTATACGGATTGGCAGTTCAAAACCGGCAAACGACAGGCGGCCGGGCCGGGAAGGCAGATGAACGACAAAAGGCTTGCCGACCAGAAGTCTATGCGGAACGCACGGATCTTCCCAGTTTCGGCTGTCTGAGGAAACCGGGCTGTTGTCCCCCTGCATGAAATAGCAGTCTTTTCCCAGAACATACGGCCGTTCGACGCCATTTTTCCGGCGTCCCGGCGTGTAATAAACGTCTCGGTACAACCGAAGTTCCGACACCAACACAGACCCGCCGCGCAGACCTAGTCCCAAACGACTCTGCTGATGGACGATCCGAGCGGTTTCCGCTGCCTGATCGTTTGGCGAGCGAAATGAGGCGTCCGTTACGGCAGGATTGTTGATGGTTGCTGTCAACGGAATGTCGAGTTCCGTGAAAGCCGGAATGCCGTCGATTGCGACGATGATCCGATGATCGAAATTGGACACGATTACGTTTAGCGTCGACATCTGCCCTTCCGTGCGTTCCGGCGTTTTTAGTTCTGCTGACCGAACCGTCTGCCCGGTGTCTTCAGACACCAGTTCCAGTTTGCCTGCTCGCAACAGCAGATCGACTCGGAACAGATGGTGATCGATCGGAATCCGCACAGACACGCATTCCGGAGCGTCCGTCCAGTTGAGTTTGGCATCCACCATCAGGTCATTCACGGGAAATTCGGGCGACGCAACGGACGAATTGTATCCGTATTCATCCGTCACCGGCGTCAGGTGCGAAAGAGCTCCCAGGCGAAACACGGCGGATCGAAATTCTTCCGTTTCGGCCCACGACACCAGATTTTGCTGCAACTGCCAGGGCATCACGCCCTGCAGCCGCAGCACACGATTATCGCGATCGAACTGAATGCGAGTCATCCATGTGGCCGGGCCTTTCTGCATCTGAATCAGACAGCGTTCCCAATCCGCCGCCGCTTCGTCGCTTTGCAGAGGCACCTCTACAAACTGAGTTCCCCCGGTCCAGCGCCAATGGCGAAGTTGCAGCCAGTCAGACGTGTCGCCGGAGATGGCTTTCGTTTCGCCGTCAACTTCGGAAGGTTTTACGCCATCGCTGCGCCCGATCAGCCGTCCGTTTTCCATCGCCCATGGCCCTTTCACCTGCCACGGCATTTGCCATTCGTCAGATTTGGCCGGTTTGGCGAGGTCGAAAACCGGGATGCGAATATCAAGCTGAGTTTCAAAATCTTTCCGAGCAATGGTGCCTTCAATAAAGAGGTCGCCGTCAATGTCCTGCAGAGTTTCACCGGGAAGGCCGACGATGCGTTTCACATACGCTTCGCCCGGGCTGGCAGGGTTGCGAAACACGACGCACTCCCAGCGTCGTGGACGTCGAAAGTCGAACACGTTTTTGTGAACCAGCAACTGATCGCCATGGCTGACTGGCACGTTCGCGACGTCGATATCAACCTGCCCGCAGTTGGGGCAGACGGCGTGAGTCTGCGAATAACTTGGTTCGTCGCCTGAGTTTGCCTGCCCATTAACCGATTCGTCAAAGGTCACACCAAAGGCAAATTCAACGCCGCAGGAAGGGCACGCCACATGCTTATGCAGACCTCGCAACCCCGGAGCCATCGATCCGGTGGAGATCAGGTACCCTTCCAGCAGAAACCCGCGCAGGACAATGACCGCCATGATAAACAGGACGGACAGTTCCACCATGTTTCTCAGCCACTGGGATTCCGGCGGTCGAAAGGGATTCTGTTTCATACGGGAGGGAGGCGAAATGCATCGCCGAGCTAAACTGCAATCGTGCTACAGCGTCGCATTTTTTGCGGGCTATGGGAATACTGAACAGAACCGCTGTGCGTTGGCGGCTAAGATTTGAGGACAGTAACCGAAATTCGATTCGGTCCGAGCAAAATCATCGCTTTTGAACGCGGTCCTGCCTCTCAGCAGTGGCCAACGCAATTACGCTGCACCGCCGCAGAATTCTCCGGGTGATAAACCCCTTCCGAAACTGCTGACTCGATCGTCGGAATGAACGACCGGCCCATTCCCATGTGTTCAGCTACCACCCTCGGTCGTGCAGGAAAGTGGACAGACATCGATTTCGATGGTCTTCACGAAGAGTGGTCCGGCGGCAATGACTCCGTGGGCGCATTTGCAGACTTCCGGGCTGTCGTCGAAATGGAATAAGGCACGCCGTTCAGCAGGTGCCGACGGTCGGTGTAACGGTAAAAGCCGGAATCCAGGTCCTCGACGGCATCGACTCGTGTTGCACATTCGACACTGACATACCACCGCCCTGGCTTCAGGTTATGACGCAGTTGCTTACTGGCCCCCGGTGACGTGTTTTTGACTCGGCTGTTGCTGCGGAAGGCTGGTGATTTCGGATGCAGGTAAATGTTTAAATCGGCGCGGGAATCTGAATGCACTTCGATTTGTACATCGGTTACGCCGGGTTCGACGTTGAACGTGAAATGATGATACTGCCCGTCGCCGATTGCCGCGAATTCCGGAGTCCCGTCTGCCGACGACGCTTTCATATGACGCGTCTGGCCAGGTTGAAGTTCGCTTTTAACTGACGGCGCGCCGACTCCATCGAGCGTGTACAGAAAACAAGCTTCAGTAAGTGCCAGTGGCTCGCCGCTGGCGATTCCTTCCGGGTGCGATCCAATGTTGACGACACGCCCGGTGTGGTCGTTCTTTCTGTAAGCCCAGATCGCCGTTCCGCCGTCCGTTTTGTGATCAGGATTGATGTATGTTGCCAGCACTTCTGTGGACGCAACGTGGTCACCTTCGCCGGTCTTCAGCCAGTTTCCGTTGTTGTGATAGATGTGTTCGATCACGCTGTCGTCACCGAATGATCGATAGGTCAGCAACGGTGAATCTGACGGAATGTGATGATCGAGACGAACCTTCTTTAGGCCCGTGTTCAACGTGTTGAAGGGGAAAATGTGCAGGTAGCCCAGTCGCCGCGGCGTTGTGTTGTCGACATTGCGACCGCTAAGAAATGAACCAGCACACGAGCCGCAATAGGCCCCTCCGTTTGAGTTGAAAGTCCGCAGGTTGATCCGCCCGGCCTTTGTGATCGACTTACCATGGCTCGTGGCGGCTCCGCCATTGACGTAGATCATGCGGAAACGCGGCGCGCCGTCGGGGTACAGCAACACGCCGTTGGCATCGTCTTCGGTCCCAACAATCAGGTCGTTCTGTCGAGCCTTGTTTGTTCCGGAGTAGTATTCGTAGGTGAGGCCCAGCGAGTCTGCGGCGTGCAGAGTTGTGCGATTCGTTAATTTGACGCCGCTGCTCATGAACAGATCCTTGTAGAATCCTTCTGGCGGCAACTTGCTGCGGGCGGCCGTTTTAGTTTCTGCGTCCGGTGTTGATTTGAAGTCCAGACACGCACGGTTGACCAGTTCCCGAAACACCTTACGCGGATTTGTGCTGCGCTGGGTTTGGGTTAGCACCATGCCGATGATTTCTCGTTGAGGATCGACCCAGACCCATGTGCCGTCCGAGCCGGAATGAGAAAACGTGTTGTCGTCGGCGTTGGTCTTCCAGCCAAGTCCGTAATTGGCCGCGGCTGGGATGAATTCCGTCTGCGGATTGACGGCGGCGTCAACGTATTCCGACTTAAGAATCCTCTTGCCGTCGTAGAGTCCACCGTTCAGCATCATCTGACAGAACACGGCATAGTCACGAGCGGTGGAAACCATGCCACCAGAACCTCGTGGGAACGGAAAGTCAGGGGCATCATCGGGTTTCCACCGGACCTGCCATTTGCCGTCGTCCTGCCGACGAAAGACGGTCGACATGCGCTCGCGATCCGCATCGGATTCGTGATTGCAGCTGTCGGTCATCCCCAACCGTTCGTAAATTCGATCGCTCAGGAATTGCTTGTACGATCCGGTGTACTTTTCAATGATGCCAGCCAGAGTGTTGTACGCCGCATTGTTGTAGGAGTAGCTTGTGCCCGGAGGCACTTCGGCACCGATGCTGCCAAACCGACCGACTTCCTGCAGCAGGTTCGGAGCGGTTGGATTATCGTCCGACGGCTTCATTAATGGCGACAGAAATAACGATTTGATTCGCATGCCGCTGGTGTGAGTCAGCATTTGACGGATCGTGATTAAGCGACCTTTGTCGGTGTCGAATTCCGGGATGTGTTTGTAAACCGGATCGTCCAGTTTCAACGTTCCATCCTGCACCAGCAGCAAGACTCCGGCAGCCGTCACTGCCTTACTGTTGCTGGCCATGCGGAACAAAGAATCCTTCTGCATGGGATGTTTTGATTCGGCATCGCGCCAGCCGTAGGCTTCGTGAAGCACGATTTTTCCGCGTCGAGCCACAAGCACCACAGCTCCGCGAAGTTCGTCGCGCTGGACGGCTCGTTTAACAACTGCGGCCGCCGTTGCGAGTCTGTCGGCATCGACATCGACTGAGGCTGCAGAACCATCAGAGAGTAAGCGAGGTGGCGCGGAATTCGCATTGGCCGGCAGCAATGCGAGAATACAGATCGCGAAAACGGTTATGTTCTTCATTGGGAGCCGCTGGAAGTAGGTGGGAATTGCAAATGTCAGGGCACGCGAAGCTGCAGCACCTGCAAAGCAGCATCGCGATTGACCGTCAGGCTGACTCGCTGCCCCTTACGGTATGTCGCTAAAGCGGCTCGCAGATCGTTGGCAGACTGAATGACTGTTTCGTCCACCATCAGCACCAGGTCACCTCGACGCAGTTTTGCCGTCGCAGCAACAGAATCCGGGACAACGCGATCGATGTACGCGGGCGTCTTGTCCAGAACGTGGGGCAGCAGAGTGAACCCGAATTCGGAGGTGAGTCGCCGGTCTGAAATCAGCTTGCGATCTTCTTCGCCAGACGACGTGGTCCGCACAGTGCGGCCTTCCAATATTGTGCTGATGGGCGATTTCAGGATACTCCACGGCACCGCGTAGTTGACCCACATATCGGTGTCGCGATGGCGAATTTCACGGCCCATCAATCCCAGAGTCGTTCCATCGGCCGCGGCCAGCAGCCCACCGGCTGATCCGGAATTGTTGGTGATCGCGTCGATAATGTAGACCGGCGCCTTCACCGGAAATTCCCAACGTCCCAGCCCGGCATCCAGAACGGTTTCGGCGGCAACGACGCCATGCACCACAGAGACGGGTTCGTTGCCGGTGGCAACACGGTAGATATTGCTGAACGACAACACCGCGTTGCCGGGCGCCGCTTTGCCTGATGTACGCCAATCCAGAAACGGAAACACTTCGTCATCATCCGAATTCAGTTTCAACACGGCCAGATCGTGTTCGAGACTGGTGCCGACAACATCGACGGTGTAGCGGCGCCCGTCGTGCAGGACGGCCGTCAGAAAACCGACGTTCACCAGGTGATTCCAGACCGTCGCCACATGGCCTTCTTCCGAAATCAGAACTCCCGATCCGTAGGAATCAAGCGTCCCCACACCCGCGCCAAAAAGTTTGACCACGACGTTGCGTTTGGTTTCCACAACTTCGTGCAGCGAAGGCGGTATCGCGGCCGCCGGTTTCGCAAGGATGCAAGCAAGCAGCAGTGTCAGGCAGCGAACAATATTCATGATGCCACCTCAGTTTTCACTTCCACGCTGGCCGACTTGTTATCCTGAGTTCCGCCGACCTTCAGCGAATCCACATCCAGCCAGCGAACGGTTTCCGTGTCGTTATCAACGATTCCCACGCGGGCGGGGAAAGGAACGGGACCGTCCATCTTCCACTGCTCAAACCGTAGTCGAGCTTCGTCCACACCGACGCTCATCTGCACGTCGGCGCCGATCGGCAGTGGGCTGCCTTCCTGGAAGTACCAGCGGGATTGAATGGTGCCGTCCTGAGTCGTCAATGTCCGCACGATTCGGCCTGACGGTAGCAAGTGTTCAGAACCGATGTACGTGATTTCGGAAAAGGCCTTTCGATCCTGAAACAGCCGATGCCACTGCAGCGTTGCGGCCAGCAAGCCACGAAACAGCTGAGGTTCGTTTTGTTCGGTATATTCGGATCGTGGCTGCAGGGCTGAACGCAGTCCGGACAGTTCGAGCCACGCCGCTTGCGGTCCGACGCCAAGCTGACCGGTTCGTTTCTGGCCGTCAATCGTTGTGGCAACGGATAGTTCCCACGTTCGATCGGCTCGCGTCGAATTGCCCGCCAGACTTTTCTCAAGGGATCCGATCAAGCGGTCTTGATGCTGTTGATTGAAGTAGTAGTTCGCGAAACCGTCCTTCTGTTGGAACAGGTGAGCGTACTGTTCCGGGACTTTGGGCTCATCCGGGGCGTCGTGAGCCCCTTCGTGGTCGTCCGGATGGTCGTCAGGTTCGCCTTTTTTAGGGTCTGGTTCGGGACGTCTTTCTTCCGGAAGCTTTGGTGCCTTGTCGAAGCCGTGCAGTGGCAGCAGTCGTACCGTAGCCGTCTGCACGCCGTCCGAGTTACGGTAAGAAATTGGAACGCGAACGCTGTCCGGGAAAATGCCGAGTATGTTCTTGAAGTCGTTGGCACTGCGAAGAGCTCGGTCACCAAACGAAAGCAATTCGTCTCCTGAACGCATTCCACGCCGCCATGCATCGGACAGCTGAGACACTTCATCGACTTCCACCACACCCTCGGGGGACGTTCGAACTGTAAATTCGACTCGCCCATGATCCACGATGCGGCCGCTTTTCAGGTGTTCGATAAACAGCAGAATCTGGCGGACCGAAATCGCGTACGCGGCTCCCGTGTTGATGCGGCCTCGCTTTTCGAACGACGCTCGCCCATTGGTTCCGATCCACTTGCCGTCGATGTCAAACAACGGGCCACCGGAATTGCCGGGATTGATAGACGCGTCAATCTGTATGCAGTCGGTATATTCCAGAATCGTTCCGGCCGGATACTGGTAGCGGCGTACTCCGCTGACGATGCCGTATGTGACCGTCGGCGTGAAATCGGATGCCAGCAGAAACGGATTCCCCAGGGCCACAACTTCGTCGCCCGTTTTTACCAGGTCGCTGTCGCCCGGCGTGCAGAAGGGAAAGTCGTCTCGCCCCAGCAATTTAATCAGCGCGACGTCCCCGGTGGGATCGATGCCGACAATAACTGCGTCGTAGACCTTGCCGTCATTCAGACCGCACTTCATGAAGTCGCCGGAACCGGACGTCACATGATAGTTGCTGATCGCGTAGCCGTCGGCAGAAATCAGCACACCTGAGCCACCGCCCTGCCCGCCCGGAGGCATCACGCACACCACCGACGGCGAAATTCGTTCGATGACTTCGATACGCCGCTGCTGGCGATTAACGATGCTGCTTTCATCGGCGTGGGCCGCGTGCGGAGTGCTGTTGAATACGAGCAGCACAAGAAGGCCGGTTACCAGCGCTCGGCACAGCGACCACTTGTTGTCGTCAACATTCGGACAATGGCCGGCGATGGTCGACTGCAGGTTTGGCCTGCGCGAATTGTAAATGCCGCGGTTAGCCCTGGATTGTTTGTGAAGTCTCATGATGTTCATTCAGCCGAGGTGTCGACAAACAGTCGGGCGTTAGCGATGTCAAGGTAATCGCAGGTGCTTGATCCGTCGCCAAAGTCCACAATGATCGCCAGCGTAGTGACACCCTTCAGGTTCAACTTTAGCTCAACAGGGTCTTCCGGCGCGGTCACTAGTTTTTTGTAGACTTCTTCTCCGTCTGATTCCACTCGCAGTTCCACCACCGTCGGTGGCTTGCCGGGCAACTGGTTGAATGCCACTTCATCGTCGACACCCACGACGGCCTGCAAACTGGAATAGCGACCGTCCAAAGCGTATTCCACTTTGGCACTGGGAAAGATGCACACTCCTTTGCGGTACTTTTTGCCGCGTAGAGTAATCGGCGGTCGGCCGCTGTTCGGAAACGCATCGCGCGACATCTTCCACTGTCGCGAAAGGCCGGTACGAGTGTCGCTGTCTGCTTGAAAAAGCGGTCCCCATTCGCGTCCGGGCGGATCCAGACCGAAGTACTGTTCGGACAGCGGTTCCAGATCTGAAAGAAAGTGAATTCGTCCGCTGCTGAAATCAATCGCCTCAACACCGTTCACGGGAAGCTTCAGCATCTGCCCCCAGGAAGATTCCGCAGTTAGTTGATCGTTGTCCAGCGAAACTGTGCGAGCGACCAGTACAGAACCGTTCCGCAGTTTCACGGAGACGTTGCCCGACAGTCCGGATTCTTTGCGGTCCTTCTCGGCGAAGACAATGCCAAACACGCGTGCTCGCGGGACAGGGATCTCGTCGCCGTCCAGCAGAAAACGGACTTCTTCTGCGCCGATGGAACTGACCACTCCGGCCAGAAAATCGAGTCCGCTGCCATCGCGTTTGGCGACAATCAGTAGATCCTTGTTGTTCTTTCGCTGCAGGAATGCGTCCCACTGCGGCGTCCAGTCGTCGTCAAGCTTCTGCAACCGAACGGCTCGCACCGTCGCACGCGGTAGCTTGAGTTGCTGTTCACCCAATGCCGTTGCGGTGACAGCGTCTGCGGTCGCTTCGATGCTGTCCGATTGGACAGTCGACCCGTCAACCAACTGGATAAGTTGCTCAACGTCTGCAGCCGGTTGCTGCTCATCGTTGACGGCGGCAAAACTGACTTCCATTACGTCGGCCAAAGCGACCGACGAATCGTTCTCCGCATCACTTTTCACAACAACCTGCGTACCGTCGATGCTTACCAGAGGTCCCGTGATCGTTTTCTCGTCCAGCGTAGAAACTCGCACATCGGCCAGGGCCAGTGAGGCTATGAGTAACTTAATCGCGGTCAAAACTGACATACTCCGTTGGTCCTTTTCTACTTCTTTTGTTCTGCCAGTTTTTTCGTGTAACGGCCAATTTGGTCCAGGAAGTTCGGCGGGAACTTGCTGCGAATCAGCTCGCGAGCCTTCGCTTCGGCCTTTTTGTCGACCATGCCCCACTTGCCTTCCTCAGTCAGTTCCTTTCGATCGGCTTCGCCATCGGCCGTTGAACCCTTGATGCGGCTCGCGTTCGCTCCCTGAGCGCCTGACTGGTTGTTCTGAGAGCCACCACCGCCTCCGCCATTTTGTTGTTGCTGTTGTTTTTGTTGATCGAGTTCTTCCAGTAGCTTGTCAAAGGCAGCGATGACCGCGTCTTCCTGCTCCTGAGTTTTTTCGCCGGGCCGACCGAGGTCGAGGCGGCGTTCGACGTCTTTCATCAACTGGGCGACTTTGTCCATGCCCTCGTCTTTTTGGCCGGAAAGTTGCTTCTGCAACATTTCCGCGACGACTCGAAACCGGTCCGGCACGTCGAGCGTATTGTTCAGCAACAGCGAAATACTGTCCAACGCTTCGCGACGATTCAGTAGTTCAGCCTGGCAGATGGCGCGGTAGAAAAGCAGGCCCGCCGGATCAACCTGATCGTCTGGTGTGAGTTCCGTTAGCAGCGGCAGTGCTTCGTCGTAATAGCGATGCTGCACCAGCCAGCGAGCCTGAAACTGCTTTACTTGATTTCGATAGATCGGCGCCTCCCGGATGCCGTCGAGGATCACACTTTGCAGCGGTCCCGGTCCGTAGCTGTCCTGCACCAATCGCCGTGTTGCCGGATCGACTTTTGCGAACGTCATCACAAGCTGGTCAAGCAATTCTTCACGCGATGAACCAGCAAGAGACTGCTCATCGGACCACTGCCGAGTGACTTGCTGAACAACGTCTTCCTCAACGCCGGCCGCAGCCAGCCATTCTGATAAGGCCGTGCGAATTTGTTCGACCGGCAATCCGGAAAAAGTGACGCCTTCAACCTTTTGGGGCGCATCATTTTTATCTGTGGCCACATCTTCCGTCGCAGGCGTCGGTTGCTCGGCGTCCTGGGCTGTTAAAGATTTTGAATCTGTCAGGCAGATGGCTGTGATCAACGCCAATGTGTTGAATGCCGTTCTCATCGTTTTTGCTCCATCTGTTCGGACAACTCGCCCGCCGATTCACGCAGCCGATCCTGTCGACGAGCCAACTCAGCGAGTTGCTCCTGCAGGTCTTCCGCTTCGGTCGTGTCGTTTTCCAGCGACAGTTCGTGAATCTGCTTCGTTCGCCGGTTGACTCGTAACTGCAGTGAACGCAGCACGCGAATTTCGGCCATCAGTTCGACCAGTGGCGGTTTTTCCTGACTGGTCTGTTGCTGTTGTTGCTGCTGCTTGCGGTCTTCCGACTTCATGTCTTCCATTTCCCGCTGCGTGGCTTCAATCAGTTCCTTCAGCGCTTCCAGCACATCGGTTTGCATGGACTGCGTCAGGGAACCGACTTTCGTTTCCTGCAGACGATTCGCGATGCTGCCCATGTCGGTTTCGATGTCTTCGACCGCGACAATAATGGACACAGATGTCCCGTCTTCCCGCAGTAACCCGGTGACCTGACTGCAATCCTGAGTCAGGTCGACCTGTTGTTGAGCCAGTTCACGGCACTGGCTGACGGCCGTGTCCAGCCATTCTTTACGCGGTGTCGCGGCGAGGTCGACGGTGGTTTCGTGAATTTGAGTTTGCAGAATGAGCAGACGCTGAAAACGAGCTTCCAACGCTGCCAGAATCATTTCCTTTTCTTCTTCTCGCAACTGCCGCAGCAGTTCTTCCAGTTTTTTGACCGCGTCCTGCAACTTGGCAATCGCATCGTCCTGTTTGTCGACAGCGCCTTCACGGTTCTGCTTTTTTAACTCTTCCAAAGCTTCCTGCATCATCTGCCGAGCCTGCTCGATCTGCACGCGACCGGGTGTTGATTCTGCTTGCTGCTCATCGTTGTCCTGCTTGTTCTGGTCCTGCGAAGGCTGCTGTTGCTGCTGAGATTGCCGCCCCTGTTGAGACTTCTTTGACCGCTCAGATTCCTGAGGCTGGCCGTTCGGTGAAGACTCGTTCTCCGACTTCTCCGAAGACTTACCGTCACTTTTCTTACCGTCGCTGTTCTCGCTATCGGACTTGTCTCCCGCCTCTTTGGGCTCGTCGCCGTCCTGCTTTTCGCCGTCCTGCTTTTCACCGTCGGACTTCTCGCCGTCTTTCGGGTCTTTGTTGTCGCCGTCGCCCTTGTCCTCAGGCATCCCGCCTTCTGATTTCTCACCGCTCTGTTCGCTGTCGGAAGACTTCTCGTCGCCTTTCGACGAATCCCCTGGCTCGCCATTCTTCGACTTTGAATCCTTCGGCTCACCGTCTTTGGAATCTGATTGCTTGCCGTCGCCAGCTTCTTCTGATTCGTTCACCTGCGACTTGTCGTGCTCTTTGATGCCCTCCAGGATTTTGTCCGCGTCGTTTGCCGCTTTCTGCTGCTGCGGTGCAGCGTTGGACGGACCGGTTGAATTCTGCGCAGTCGCTCGAGCGGCTCGCTGTTGAGCTTCCAGATTCTTGACGTCTTTGAGGACCGCATTCAGTCGTTCGCGTTCGCGTTCGACGGCACTGCGGCGGTCTTCGCTTTGCAATAGCTTCAGTAGTTCCCGAATCGCGTCGGCTGACGTTTGCTGTCTGTCGATGGCATCGCCGAGGCTGTCATCGGCCAGTAGTCCGGCGATGGCATCAATGTTGATGCGAATCGCCTGTTCGCGACTTTGGCTGATCGCACGGCGCAACAGTTCGGCTCGTTCTGGGTCCTCGATCGCCATCAGATCCGCCATTTGCGACAGCAGCCGTTCAAATCGTGCATAACGACCGCTGATCGCCAGCGCGTCGTCCTTCAGCGTCTCGGCTTTGTCGTTGGCAGCAGTTTGGGCGGTCGCGAATGATGGCGTTGCAACAAGGCCGACAGTGGTAACCACAATCGCGGCCAGCAGCGACCACAGTCTCGTCCTGTATTGGTGTTGGCGCATGTGATCTGAGCGTTTCATGTGAGTTCCCTTATCCGTAGATCTGCCAGACGTCCAATTATTCAAGCAGTTGGAGCTTTTCGATAGCTCTCTTCTTCTGCAGTTCCCTGGTTTCCTCCCAGTTTTTCAGCAGATCCTCCAAAATGTACTTCCCCTCCTGGTAGATTTCGTGGAATTCGGCCATGTCGCGGACTTTCTCCAGAATCAGTTTCAACTCAGCAATGACGTTTGAAACGTCTTTTACTGACTGATCAGCCAGTTGCGACGCTGGTTTTCCGGACGTTACGGCGACTCGAAAACGACTCACAGAACGGTCTGCATCCATCATCAATGTCTTCGTGATCTTCTGCAGAGGATCGATGATGTCGGTTTTCATGTCCTGCGCCAATTGCTGTGGCGGAATCGCGTTATTGACCAGTTGTTGTCCAATTTCGTCGAACGCTTCCACGATCGATTCCATTTCATTGTTCTGCCGGCGCAGGTTATTGCCGCTGCGAGTGGCCGCTGTGGTGAGGCCGATGCGGTCTTCAGAATTGGCCTCGGCGTCGCCTGCCGCTTCGACCCGTACCGCGACGTCCTTATGAAATTCCAGATCTTCACGCACCAGTTGTAGTTGTTGAATGACGTCCTCAAAACGCCGTCGCAGGTTAAGTTCCCGGGTATACAGCAGCGACAGCAGTTCTTCATTGCTGACGATCCGAAACACGATCGGCTCGGCCCGTGTTGAGTTTGGATCAGGAATGCTGCATTGGTCCGTGGCAACCACGCCCAGTGCCAGCGTTTGCCCTTCCGTTAAATCCAGCAGTGACACGTTGAAGCGTTCCAACGTTCCGTCGGCCGCACTTCCCAATTCATGTTCGGTTGTGCCGCGTGAGACCGGTGATTTGAAGCTGCTGGTCCGCCATGTGGTTTCGTCGTCGACGATGTATTCAAAACGAGCCGTCTCCAGGCCGTAGTCATCCTGAATGATGCCGGTCACAGGCACGATGGCTCGACGAGTAATCGCGTTATCGACTCCGGTGACTCGCGTGGCAATCACAGGCGGCTTGTCGGGAATGCCACGGATTCGAAGTGATTCCGGCGACGTGGAAATGATGTCATCCTCATCGTGCAACAGAAACCGCAACGAGGTGTTGGACGGCACCGGCTGAAAACCGTCCGCAGTGACAGGTTCACCTTCGCGTTGTTCATCCGGTGCACTATCAGAATCAGCGGCGGCAAGAGAAACTCGAAAGCTTGCCGTCATGGCCAGGCCATCTTCAGAGATCAATGGTGAGGTTGGTGCTTCAATAACGGAGTAGCCCTGACGCGGAATCAGTTCAGTTGATTCGCGGTCGCCGACTACTTCGAAGAAATCCGTCGTAATGCGAGCCGACTTCAGCGGCTTGTTGCTGGTTGCCGTTAGCTTCAATGACGTGCCGACCGGTAGCGAGACTTCGCTACCCATGATTGGCACCAGGGACTCTCGCTGCTGATTCCAACCGGTGTACTCCGGATATATGCACTCGGCTTCCAACCCGTTGATGCTCGGCGGCGTCACGGCTTCAATTCGCAACGGCACGGGCGTTCGGTAGTCGCCTGCCAGCACTTCAATTTCTACCGTTTCCTGAAGTCGCGTTAGAATGAACCGAAAAGAACGTTCAGATGTCGGCGAAACATAGGTTCGACTGCGGTTGCCATCAAAACGGATTACGTCAACGCGAACTCGTTCCGGCACCACCCACGGATCGCCGGTTTCCGAATTACCGTCCGGTACCGTCATCTCAAGTTCTAAATCCGCCCCACGGGGATGCAGATACAGCGGTCTGTTTTCGTTTTCCCGGAACGCCATGCGGCGGTCGCCTGGTTGAGCGACCACAGAAAAATCCAACGCGGTTGTGCGAAGGTGGTACGTTTCCTTTTGCAGTACGAAGGCGTTCCACCATCGCTGTAGCGAACCCGGCCGAGCGAACGCACTGCCGGCAATCGACAGCACCAACACTCCGGCGATCCACGACCGCTTCTTCAGCGGTGCGAAGTTGAAGACGTCGTCTGGTGAAACGTTCGCCGCCACGGATTCCGCTTGCTGCACAGTACGATCCAGCATGTTGCCGACCAGCGGACCATCGTCGGGGTAGCCGCTGCGATTTTCGACCGCCGTGATTAATCGATCCTGGAATTGCGGAAAGCGGCGTTCCAGTAACAACGCCAGTTCGGCATCGCGAGTTCTTCGAAGTAGCGGACGCAGCAGATGCTGAACCAGCAACCACAAGCCGCCGGCAATCATCAGGACAAGCAACAGCCATCTTAGGCCGCCGGGCAATTCCAGGCGCTGCAACGCAAACCAGCCTGCGTCGATGCCGGACGTCAGCCAGAAGGCGATTGCACCGATTGTCAAAATCGCCAGCGTACCGGAGATCAGCGAATAACGCCTCAGCCGCGAGCGCATGGCTGCGATCAGATCACGCAACGCGTCAGGAAGCTGAACAGTTGGGCGTTGAGGGTTGACGGTCGTGCTGGACATAGAGCGACAGAAGAATAAGGGAACTCAGAAAGGAAATCGTGAAGCCGTGCGGTCGGCCGCCTGCTTCGTTTTCGTTGCAGGGAAGTATCCTGATTATAGGCGTGTTTTGCGAGCGGGCGGCGGGCGGTGTTTCTCGGAACGTCCATTCAGACGGAATCAGCCGAAGGGCCCGCCAATTCCAGGATTGCAATCAATGGCGTCACCAAAATTCCGAGCGACGCAGCGAATAAGGTCTTGAACGCTAAAAACGACGCTATGGCGATGCTGTCCGCAGCCAGTAACCAATAACCGCCGTAAATCGGTCCGGCCATCAGAGCCAGTGTGCAAAGGCCAAATTTGAAGGCTCGTACGACAATCCAGCCGTTGAACGCTTGTAGCCAGTGCGGAATTTTGGCCATCGGAATGCCGCTCACTGCACCATTTTTGCGCTGATGGCGAACAATTGGCGTAGCAATCAGGCATGTGATGAACGGTAGAAAAAAGCACGTTCCAATCGTGTCCGCAGCGGCTCCGTTTTGAATGGCCCATGTCGATACGCTGTCTGCACCTCTGAAACTTACGAATCCAACCACTGCATTGACACCGATGTTGATCAAGAACGTGATCACGACGTGGCCCGTAATTACATAGCGGATCACGTCTGGCGGCAGTTTCATGTGTTGTACTTTTGGACAGCTGTTTCTTCAGAGTGAATGGCCATCACAATATAGAAGGCTGGCTTTTTAGAAAAGCCGTGGCTTCGCCGGCAACTGCTGTCAGGTTTGTGAAATTGCGGCACATTGACTGGACGCTGCCCCTTAGGAATGGAAGATGCAGGGTATTGCGTGGGATCGACGGGCAGCCCGGCAGCGATCATGACCGAACCGAATCAATTCGATGTGACAGTGGACGAACGCGGGAATCCGCTCGCCGAGGGGCAGGATGCGCCCCGCGAATCGCCGCAGATGATCGGCCGCTACCGCATCGTCGACGTACTTGGGCGAGGCGGCTTTGGTCTCGTTTATCTCGCACACGACGAACAACTCGATCGTGAAGTGGCCATCAAGGTGCCTCATCACAATCTGGTTTCCCGGCCGGAAGACGCGGAAGCATACAAGAAAGAAGCTCGCACTGTTGCTGGTCTCGACCATCCCCACATCGTGCCCGTCCACGACATCGGCAGTGAAGATGATTGTCCTTATTACATCGTCTCAAAGTACATCAAGGGCACCGACCTTTCATCGCGATTGAAGGAACGGCGGTTTACGTATCTGAAAGCCGTTGAGCTTGTTGCCACTGTCGCTGATGCTTTGCACTACGCTCACAAAAAGGGCCTGGTGCATCGTGACGTGAAACCGGGCAACATTTTGCTGGATGAGGACGAGCGACCTTACCTTGTGGACTTCGGTCTGGCGTTGCGCGAAGAAGATGTTGGCAAGGGGCCGAAGTACGCGGGGACTCCGGCATACATGTCGCCTGAACAGGCGCGGGGTGAAGGGCATCGTGTTGACGGCCGCAGCGACATCTTTAGTCTGGGCGTTGTCCTGTATCAAATGCTGGCGGGGCGAGCACCATTTAAGGGCGACACTCAGGAAGAACTGCTTTCGCAAGTCGCCAGCTATGACCCGCGGCCGCTGCGTCAGTGCAATGAGAAACTACCCAAAGAACTGGAGCGAATCTGCGGCAAAGCGATGGCCAAACGGGCCAGCGATCGCTATTCGACGGCTCACGACCTGGCCGCAGAATTAAGGCTGTTCGCGACAGAGCAGGAAGCGTTCTACATGGGAGTCACGGCGGTCGGCACGCAGTCACCGCTTGGAGATGGTTCGCCGCTAACGCCACATTCGAGTTCGCAAATTCGTAGCCGAAGTTCCACGGTTTCGCTTGGTGCGGGCTCGTCGGCTGGTGGTGCGCCTATCCGAGTCGTGCCGAAAGGGCTGCGTTCGTTTGACGCTCAGGACGCCGACTTCTTTCTGGACCTGTTGCCCGGTCCGCGGGATCGGTTGGGGCAGCCGGACGGACTACGGTTCTGGCGCACTCGAGTCGAAGAACTGGACGCAGACAACACGTTTTCGGTGGGCCTGATTTACGGGCCCTCGGGCTGCGGCAAGTCGTCGTTGATTAAAGCCGGATTGCTGCCACGATTGTCAGAGGATGTCACAGCGGTGTACGTCGAAGCGACTCCTGACCAAACAGAAGCTCGTATTCTGCATGGCTTACGAAAACGGTGTCCCGGGCTCGAACAGAACCTGAATCTAAAAGAATCTCTTATGGCCCTGCGGCAGAATAGCGACCTTCATTTTGGACGCAAAATCCTGATCGTCGTTGACCAGTTCGAACAGTGGTTGCACGCCAATAGTTCACAGCGCAACACCGAATTAATGCAGGCGTTGCGGCAGTGTGATGGCGGCAAGGTGCAGTGCATTCTAATGGTGCGAGATGACTTCTGGTTGGCGGTCAGCCGGTTCATGCGAGAACTGGAAGTTCGCCTCGTGGAAGGCAACAACATCGCGTTGACGGACCTGTTTGATCTGGATCACGCAAGAAAAGTATTGGCGGCATTCGGTCGAGCGTTCGGAAAGCTGCCGGAAAACGTTCGCGAAACGACGAAGGAACAAAAACAGTTTCTAAAACAGTCGGTCGACGGGCTGGCACAGGGAGGAAAAGTGATCTGCGTTCGGTTGGCTCTGTTTGCCGAAATGCTGAAGGGGAAACCGTGGACAGCTGCGACGCTGAAAGAAATGGGCGGCACCGAAGGCGTGGGAGCAACGTTCTTGGAAGAGACGTTTAGTTCAGCTGCTGCGTCACCTGATCATCGCTATCACCAAAAAGCTGCTCGAGCTGTTTTGAAATCGCTGTTGCCGGAATCTGGCACCGACATCAAGGGCCAGATGAAGTCGCTGGACAAGCTACAGGAAGTCAGCGGGTATGCACGCCGCCCGCAGGACTTCAGCGGTCTGATCGGACTTTTGGACGGGGAAATTCGGCTGATCACGCCAACTGATCCTGAAGGCATGGAGATCGATGAGGACCTGCCGAAGATTTCGACGTCTGCCGAACGCCCACCGAAGGGGCCGAAATACTATCAGCTCACGCACGACTATCTGGTGCCTTCGCTGCGAGACTGGTTGACTCGCAAGCAGCGAGAAACTCACAAAGGCCGCGCGGAAATCAGGCTGGCGGAACGTTCGGTCATCTGGAACGCCCGACCGCAGCATCAGTACTTGCCGAACTGGCGCGAGAACCTGAGTATTCGGGCGTTTACTGATAAGAGCAAGTGGACCGAGCCGGAACGCAGGATGATGCGCAGTGCTGGCTGGGTGCACGGCATTCGGACGGCCGTCGTGACAGCGGTGATTGCATCCACAATTTTTGGCGGCATCGCGATTAGAAATTCGGTCGAACGAGCGAGGCTGGAACAGGTCGCTCAAAAGCAGGAAGAATTAAACGACGCCGAAGCGACTCGCCTGGTGGAAGGCCTGCTGAAAGCGGATACAGCGCAGGTTGCTGGCTTCGTCGACAACCTTCAGCCGTTTCGGGATTGGGCGCGTGATGATCTGACGGCGGCCTTTAAAGAATCGTCGGATGCTTCCAACGAAAAGCTGCACGCGGCTTTGGCGATGGCAGATGAGGACTCGTCCGTAAAGCCATATCTTCAGGAACGACTATTAACAGTCACGCCGATGCAGTTTGCTCCGGTGCGCGATTTGTTGGTTGATCATGGCGCGGAGTTCGCCCCTGACTATTGGACCGCGCTGCAGGACGGCGAACTAGCCGCTCGTCGTCGTTTTTGTGCAGCGTGTGCGTTGGCGACATATGATGCCCGCAGTAAGAAATGGGGTGATCCCGGCATTCAGCAGTTTGTCGCTCACCATCTTACTGAAGTGCTACCGTCCGAACTCCAGCCGTGGCTGGAAGCGTTGCGGCCAGTGAAGCAAGACCTGCTGTCGGCGCTGCGGGATATCTTTCGCAATCCCGCCAACAGCGACCAGGTTCGTGCTTTTGCGACAAACACGTTGGCGGAATATTTGCACGATCAGCCGGCCGGGCTGTTCGACTTATTGGCGGACGCTGAGGAAAGTCAGTTCCCGATTCTGTTCGACCGGCTTCTGGAATGTAAAGACGAAGCGATAAAGCTGGCTCATACCGAACTTGATTCATCGCGATCTAAGACGACAGGTCGTTCTGGTGGGCCTTCGCCAGAAGCCGACGACCGCGAACTGTTGCTGCGCCGCCCTGTTAACGCGGCCATCATGCTGCTGAAGATGGATTCGCCCGACCGAGTTTGGCCGCTGCTGGCTCACAGCCCTGACCCCGGCCTGCGGACGAGGATCATTCACCGCGTGAGTCCGCTGGCGGTTGATCCAGCTCTGCTGGTGGCGCGTCTGGGATCGGAAGACGACGTGTCGGTGAAGAGGGCTCTGGTGTTAGCCCTCGGTGAATTCTCCGAGGCACAAATCAGCGGTGCTGCCCGCGTGGAATACATTGAACAGCTGGCGGACGTTTATCAGAACGATCCAGACGCAGGCTTGCACAGTGCAGTTGAATGGCTGCTGCGCCGTTGGCAGCAGTTCGAAAGTCTGCAGCAGATGACGCAGGATCTGGAACAGAACGAACCGCAACGCCGTCAGTCCGCAGACCGTCCGAAACAGTGGTTTGTGAACAGTTTGAGCCAATCCTATACGGTAATAGAGCCCGATCACTTCCACATGGGGTCACCTGATACAGAAGCCGGGCGCGAGCCGAATGAGTTGCAGCATCCTCAGGAAATTGTGCGGCCGTTTGCGATGGCCACAAAGGAAATCACGAAAGCCGAATGGCGGAAGTTTGCGAAAGCTGTTTCGATTTGGTCGCCCGATGACCCCAGTTTGCCGCCGTTTGTAAGAACGGACGATTCGCCGATCGTTGGCGTGACATGGTTTGAGGCGGCTCGATATTGCAATTGGCTAAGTCAGCGAGACGGAATTCCGCGCAGCCAATGGTGTTACGAACCGAATAAGAAATTCCAGTACGGCCCTGGCATGACGGCGAAGGAGGATCACCTGAGCTTAACCGGATACCGCTTGCCTACGGAAGCCGAATGGGAGTACGCCTGCCGCGCCGGAGCCGTCACCAGTCGCTGCTACGGTTCGTCCGATCCTTTGTTGCAGAATTACGCCTGGTTCCAGACAAATGGCGAAAACCACACGTGGCCGGTTGCCAGCCTGAAACCGAACGACTTCGGTCTGTTTGATATGCACGGCAATGCCTTTGAATGGTGTTTTGATGAATTTCGCCCCTACCCCGGAAGCCCTTACGCTGAAGCGGTTGCTCCCAATGGGGTGGCAGGAAACGCCGAGTCATCAGCCGACACGGCCGCAGAAGGTGAGAACGAAGAAGGATTGGATGAGCTTCCATCGGACGGTGGCGCAGTGATCTCAGCCGACCGGAATCGAGTTGTGCGAGGCGGCAGCTTCTATCTGCTTCCCGTCAACATTCGCTCTGCGAACCGAGCTCAAAGTCCCCCCAGCGATCGGATTGGCAATTTATTGGGCCTCCGACCGGTACGGACGATGCCGTGACGTGGGCCATCGGCGGCATCCACAAGCGAATCCTTGCTGCCAGTCGTGATGAGCCGGACAGTCGGCGTCTGGTTGTGAAAAAACCAGTTCCGCAGCGTTTCCCACGTTTCGTCTGCTTGCAACACCGTCGTTTGATGGCCAGAATGACGCCCGCGCCTCTCGCGCGGCGTGCTAAAGCACCCATTCTACGGGGTTGAGTGAAAAAGACCTGTCCCATCACTGACTGATCTGAAACGAACGAAGGCCAGCAAATGAAATTTCTTGACGGAAGAACGGTTGGAATTGACCTCGGCACAACATATTCGGCCATTGCGTATCTCGACGACAATGGTGACCCCACTCTTGCGCCAAACGCCGATGGTCGCACAATCACACCCTCTGTCGTGCTGCTGGACGATGACCGAGTTGTCGTAGGGCCATCATTTGAGCGTATTTCCGTCGCGTCGCCCGATCAGATTGTCGAGGCGATTAAGCGAGAAATGGGCAACAAAGATTATCACGTCATCTACCAGAACAAGAAGCTGACTCCTGAGTTTGTTTCTGCTCTGATCCTGAAGAAGATGAAGCAGGATGCGGAAAAAGTGATTGGCCCGATTTCCAACGCCGTCATCACCGTTCCCTATTACTTCAACGACGTTCGCCGCAAAGCCACGCAGGATGCCGGTCGAATTGCAGGCTTGAATGTGATTGACATCATCAACGAACCTACGGCCGCGACGCTGGCGTACGCGTGGCAGCAAGGTGAACTCGGACGAACAGACCTGAAGTCCGACGAAAAGACAATTCTGGTCTACGACCTCGGGGGCGGTACGTTCGACGTGACCATCGTTCGCTACACGCCGACCAGCTTTCGAGTACTTGCGACTGACGGTGACGTGATGTTGGGTGGTCTCGACTGGAGCCGCCGTCTGACGGATCATCTGGTCGAGCAGTTCAAGCAGAAGTACGGCGAAGACCCGTCTCAGGATCCGGAAGCCATGATGGCGTTCAATCAGGAGTCGGAAGACGTAAAACGCGACCTTAGCGATAAGTCACAGGTTCCGGTTAGCGTGTACTACAAGGGCAAGACGCTTACCGTTTCTTTGACGCGAGCCGAATTCGAACGTATGACGGCCGACCTGTTGCAGCGGACCAAGGACACTGCAGAACTGGTGATGCAGCAGGCAGGCGTGAAAGCCGGTATGCTGGACGAAGTTGTGCTGGTCGGCGGTTCAACTTTGATGCCAGTGGTCGAACAGATGCTGTTGGAAGTCACCGGCCGCGAACCTAACCGCGATCTTATGCCGGAACGAGCAGTCGCCGAAGGTGCCGCGATTCATGCGGCGATTCTGCAGGCTCGAAGTGGCAACACAGACCACGTCACCGATGCCGTCCGCAGACGTTTGAATACTGTAAAAACCAGTGACGTGAACTCACATTCGCTGGGGATTAAGGTTAGTGATCCCAGCGACAAGAGTCGCAAGATTAACCACATCATGATCCCCAAAAACACGCCCGTGCCACACAGTGTCCATCAGCGGTTTGGAACGAATGTGGCGGGCCAGCAGCGAGTTCACGTGGAAATTCTCGAAGGTGATGCGGCTGATCCGGCCGCATGCGAACAGATCGGTGACTTCCGCGTTTACAACCTTCCGGAAAGCCTGCCCAAAGGGGCACCGATTGAGATCACTTATTCCTACGACAGCTCAGGCCGCATCAGTGCGACGGCGAAAGAGTTGACCGGGAATAACGAAGCGTCGGCTGAAATCGTCCGCGATGGCGGTATGGGCGACAAAGAAGTCACGGACGCCCTGGCAGCGCTCACTGAAGAATACGATATCGAATAGAAGCCTGTTCGATTCAGTAGCCAATTTTGACAGAAGCCCGGCTTTCCGAGAAAGCCGGGCTTCTTTTTTGTGACTTCGTTCTCTGTTGTGCGCTGGTTTGTTTGGCCATCGTTCCAAAGTCAAACCACGGACGACGCCAACCATGCGGAAGCAAGATATGGCGGGCAATTCCGTGTTTTCTGTGTCTTCCGTGGTTTGAAACTCGCCTCACTGCACGCGCGGAGGATCCCGTCCGATTCGCTCAAATCAATCGTTTGAATTCGGCCAAAGAGCAGGTTGACACTTACGAATCTTCGGGCAGCAGGTGTCCCATCTTTTCTTTCTTCGTCGCCATGTAGGTGCTGCGGCAGGCGTGCGGCGGTGCGACAATTGGCACCTGCTCGACCACTTCCAGGTCGACTCCGGAATACACAAAGGATTCTGTTTTCTTGGGGTTGTTGGTGAGCAGTCTCACTTTGGTCAGTCCCAGGTCCTTCAGGATCTGCAGGCCCACCATGTAGTCTCGCATATCCGCTTTGAAGCCCAGTTTGTGGTTGGCTTCGACAGTATCCAGACCTTCATCCTGCAGCTTGTAAGCTTTCAGCTTGGCCAACAAGCCAATGCCGCGGCCTTCCTGGGGCAGATACACGACGGCTCCAGCGGCTTCGCTATGAATCATCTGCATCGCCATATGCAACTGGTCGCCGCAGTCACAGCGCAACGAATCGACGACATCGCCCGTGAAGCATGAAGAATGCATGCGGACCAGTGGAGCGTCCACTTTTGTCAGATCGCCCCACACCATCGCCATGGGCTCCTGATTTTCGTGAGCGACCTGGTAGCCGATCATTGTTGGAGTGCCGAAATTCTTTGTTGGGATCTGCACTTCGACGGCGCGGCTGACAAGTTGTTCTCGAAGACGGCGATACTTGATTAGTTCTTCGATTGAGATAATCGGGATGTCGTATTCCGCGCTGATTTCTTCCAGTTCGGCCATGTCGGCCATTCCGTGACCGCGCTGGCTGCAGATTTCGATAAGCGTTCCCACCGGCCGCATGCCCGCCATCCGCATCAGGTCGACTGTTGCTTCAGTGTGCCCTGCGCGTCGCAGCACGCCGCCGTCCATCGCCATCAGCGGTGACATATGCCCCGGTTTTACGAAATCGTCCGCAGTAGCGTTTGGGTTCGCCAGTTCACGAATGGTGCAGGCGCGATTGTCTGCGCTGACCCCGGTGCCCGCGTTTAGGTGATCGACGGTCGTCAAAAAGGCCGTCTTATGCGGTGCGGTGTTGTGGCTGTCGTCAATGACGGGTTTCAGACGGAGTCGTTCGGCTTCTTCGACCGACATCGGTACGCACATGGTGCCGCGGCCGATTTTCAGCATGAAATCGACCTGTTCGGGCGTCACGGTTTCTGCCGCGCAGACGAAGTCGCCTTCGTTTTCGCGATCTTCGTCATCGACCACGATGATCATGCGGCCCTGCTTGAGTGCCTGAACTGCGTTGTCAATTTTCTTGAATGGCATGTTGTGTTTCCGTTATTGCTTTGTGTCTCGACGCTGAAGAGTCGAGCTATAGGATTCTACGCCCTTCCTTCCAATCAACAACACCCGCTCGCCAATCGCCTCGAAACGCACACAATTTTCCGGAAAAGTCAATCCAGATTGCCACGTTTTTGAAGCACTTTCCTTTCCACCCCCAGATGTCCCCGCCAGTGTCTTGACTCAGCCCGCCCAGCAAATACGCTTGGTAACAGAGAGTGCTCAATCTCTCTCACCCACCACCCCGCCCACCAGTTTCGGCACGACGTCGACACTTTCCCACCCGGAGTCGCATTCATGAAGATGCTCACCACCTGTATTTTGTTGTGCGCCTTTTTCGCTGCCGGTCCCGCACACGCCGCCAAGCCGTCTTTGTCGTTTGGCCCCGTCGAAGAATCGGGTGTTGTGCAGATTCGCAGCCGCGATACTCGCCAGCAGCTTTATGTGACATTCACCAGCGAAGGCGGTGAAGTCGACATTACTCGCGACGTCGCCTACAGCGTCCATCCTGAAGGTGTACTGCGAATCGATGAAACCGGCCTGGTCACTCCGATCGCCGACGGCGATGCCGTCATCAAAGCGACTCGCAACGACCAGTCCTGCGAAGTGAAAGTCAATGTCACCGGGTTCACCACGCCTTTGCCCATTAACTTCGGCAACAAGGTCGTACCCGTGTTTAGTAAACTGGGCTGCAACGGCGGTGGCTGTCACGGCAAGTCGGGTGGCCAGAACGGATTCCAGCTGTCGTTGCTGGGGTTTTACCCGGAAGACGATTACGAATTCCTTCGCAAAGAATCACGGGGCCGCCGAATCTTCCCGGCCGCTCCAGAACGCAGCCTGCTGCTGACTAAAGCCACTGGCATGGCTCCTCACGGCGGCGGCAAACGCATGGGAACCGACAGCTACGAATACCGAACGCTAGTGAGCTGGATCGAACAGGGCATGCCTTTCGGTGCCCCCGATGCACCGCACGTGACGGCGATTCAATGCTACCCTAAAGCTCGAGTCATGACGCAGAGCACCAATCAACAAATCAGCGTCATCGCCACTTACAGTGACGGCACAACCGAGGACGTCACTCGAATGGCGTTGTACGAACCTAACGACACGGAAATGGCCGAATGCAGCGAGACGGGACTTGTCACAACGCTCGAATTGGCCGGTGAAGTCGCCATCATGGCTCGCTATCAGGGACAGGTCAGTACCTTCCGAGCCACCATCCCTTTGGGTGCCGATACGTCTGAAATGCCCGAACCAGTCAACCTGGTCGACAACGCGGTCTTCGGAAAATTGAAGCTGCTGGGCATTCCCCCGTCGAAAGTGGCTGACGATGCCACTTTCCTGCGACGAGTTTCGTTGGACGTCACCGGAACTCTGCCAAGTGACGCGAAAGTTCGTGAATTCCTGGCCAGTACCGATCCGGCTAAGCGTGATAAGCTGATTGATGAACTCGTCGACAGCAGCGAGTACGCCGACCACTTCTCAAACAAGTGGAACTTTATTCTTCGCAACAAGAAGTCCAAAGGCGAAGACACGGCGGGCACGCACCTGTTCCATCAGTGGGTGTGGGACAGCATTTACGAGAACAAACCGTACGACCGATTCGTCCGCGAAATCATCACCGCCAGCGGTGAGCCCCTGGTGAACCCGGCCGTGAACTGGTATCGCGAAGTCGATCAGGTCGAAGAGCAAGTGGAAGACACGGCTCAGCTGTTTTTGGGCATCCGCATTCAGTGTGCACGGTGCCATCACCACCCATTCGAAAAGTGGAGTCAGAACGATTACTACAGTCTGGCTGCGTTCTACAACCGAGTTGGTAAGAAGGCGATTCCCGGCGTCGCCGCAGGCTTCCGCGATCGCCAGATTTTCCACAACGAAGGCGTCGCCACTGCAAAGAATCCTCGTTCCGGCGCAGCCCTGAAGCCAGCCGGTTTGGGTTCTGCTCCGCTGGATATTCCAGCTGAAGCCGATCCTCGTGTTCAACTGGCGGATTGGATGAGCGACCCGAAGAATCCATTCTTCGCGAAGTCACTCGTGAACCGCTATTGGAAGCACTTCTTTAATCGAGGCATCGTCGAACCGGAAGACGATATGCGAGAAACCAACCCGCCGTCGAATCCGGAATTGCTGGATGGTCTGGCCGATCGTTTCATCGCGAGCGGTTTCGACCTGAAGGATCTGGTCCGCACAATTTGTCGGTCCAAGACTTATCAGTTGAGTTCGCTGCCGAACGAATACAATGCCAGCGACAAACAAAACTTCAGTCGCTATTACCCTCGTCGCCTCAGCGCCGAAGCTCTGTACGACGGGTTCCACATGGTGACGATGACGTCAGAAAACTTCAGCGGCATGCCAGTCGGTACCAGAGCGATTCAGTTGGCGGACACGTCGACAGGGCCATATTTTCTGAAAGTGTTCGGCATGCCTCAGGGCGACACGGCCTGCGAGTGTGAACGAAGCCAGGACGCCAATCTCGCACAAAGTCTGCACCTGCTAAACAGTAAAGAAGTGCAGGACAAGATCTCCAAAAATGAAGCGCGAGCCGCCAAGCTGGCTGCAGAAACCACGCGTCCGCACACCGAACGAATGACCGAACTGTATCAGGTGGTCTTTGCCAGGAACCCACGACCGGACGAACTAGAGGTCGCAACCTCGTACATTGAGCGTCACAAAGATAACCCACGCATTGCGTACGAAGACATTCTTTGGGCGCTTATTAACACGAAAGAATTTCTGTTCAATCACTAATCGTACCGTTGCACGAAATCGCTTGGCTCGTCTGAGCCAAGCGCGTGCGCGCCTGAGTTCCCGCCCCACCTCGCCATCCCTGGCTCCCACCGATTCCAGCCCCACTCGCTGAACGCTGCCGTTCACGCTTGCCAAACAACACCATTCAGATTTCACTTACCACCAAGTCGATTACGTTCGACTCTGGAGTGTCAGGCTACCATGAAATACGTCGCCCTTGCCCTGCTTCTGACTGCCACTGCCCACGCACAACTGCCGCAAATTCGCATTACCAGCGTCTTTCCGGCGGGAGCTCAACGCGGCACGACTACCGACGTCACTGTCACGGCGGGCACTGACCTCGACGAAGCCAGCGAGCTGGTTTTCAACCATCCCGGTCTCAAGGCCACTGCCAAGCTCGACGGCAACGGCAATCCGATTGCGAATCAGTTTACTGTTTCGGTTGGTTCGGCCATTGAACCCGGCCTGTACGATGTGCGAACTCGTGGCCTGTTTGGCATTAGCAACCCGCGCATCTTTCGAGTCGACACGCTGCCTGAAGTTCAGGAAAAGGAACCCAACAACGCGGATGCGCAGGCTCAGGAAATCGCGATCAACACCATCGTTAACGCGCGATCCAACGGCGCAGCCGATGTTGACGTGTTTAAGGTCAGTGCCAAAGCGGGGCAAACGATCGTGATTCGTTCCGAAGCCGCCGTGCTGGATTCGCTGATGCAGCCAGTGCTGGAACTGTTTGATGACGAAGGCAACCGCGTTGCTCATTCACGGCGTCGCAAACAGCAGGATGCCGTGATCGTGCACACCAGCGCCAAAGACCAATCCCTGCTGCTGAAGATCCACGACACCGTCTACGGCGGCAGCAATGATTATGGTTATCGGATCAGCATTGATACTCGTCCTCTGGTCGACTTCGTTCAACCGCAGATTGTGCAGGCCGCGGCAGACGTGAACGTAACCGTATTCGGACGTCACATTCCCGACGGACAGCCGACGGAACTGACATTGGACGGAGCCCCGCTGCTGAAGAAGGAAGTTACCATCAAAACGCTTGATGCGAAACAACGCGGCGTCGGCACTGATTCTTCGGCGACAAGTATCGACAGCGTCCTCTGGTCCGGCATCGACGGGAACCTGGTACCTCTGGCTGTCCGTTCCGAAGCTGTGGCGACGATCATCGAAGCAGAAGTCGCTGAGGGGGCACAGTCCGTTTCGCTTCCGACTGCTATCGCGGGCAGCTTTGCTGCGGAGCTGGATGAAGACGCATACCGCTTTGAGGCGAAAAAAGGCGAACAGTGGCAGATCGACGTCCTGGCTCACCGCTTGGGAAACAACTCCGATCCACTGCTGGTTGTCGAACAAATCACCGTCGCCGAAGATAAGACCGAAACAGCCAAACGCCTGGCTCGGGAAGAAGACAACAAGCAGAATCCGGGCGGGGCCAACTTGCCGACGTTAACCAGCGATCCGTCGTTTCTACTGACCGCTCCGGAAGACGGACTTTACCAGGTGCGAATCAGAGATCGCTACGCCGCATCGCGAGGCAACCCGGCGCTGACGTACACAGTTTCGATTACCAAACCAACACCCGACTTTGAAGTGGTCGTATTCGAATCGCTTCCGTCTGCCGATGGCAAAGCTCCGCCAACCACCGGAGCCATCAGTCTTCGCAAAGGGGGCACGTACGAAGTTCCGGTTTATGCGTATCGAAGCGGCGGCCACAATGCAGACATCACGTTGCAAGTGGAAGGACTACCAGAAGGAATCACAGCGGCTCCCGCGAAAATCTCGGCCGGCCAGTCCTCCACGATGCTGGTGTTCACGGCTGCTGCGGCGGTGGGAGAAATCTTCGCTCCTGTAAAAATCGTCGGTACGTCGACCGGCGCTGAAAAAACAATCGAGCATACTGCGAAGATCACGACACTTGTCCACGTCGGAGCGAACGGGCTTCCTCGAACTGCTCGCGTTACCGGATCGCTGCTGGTCAGCGTAATGAAGGACGAAGAGCCATTCACAATCGAACCGGCGATCGCCGAAGCCACGGTGACTCAGGACCAGCAACTGCTGATTCCTGTCAAGGTAACTCGCCGAGCCGGTTTTGATGCGAAGGTTGACATCGCGTTCGTCGGCCAGCCGGGCAACGTCGACGTGCCAAAGCTCGCCATCGAAAAGGGCCAGGATTCAGCTGTGGCACGTTTCTTCTTCAAAGAAAACGCGGGCGTCGGTCCTGCCACGCTGCTGATGTATGCGACCGCCGCTGTACCGTACAGCCGCAATCCCTGGCAGCTGGAACGAGCCAAAGCCGACGTCGCTGCGGCTACTGAAAAACTGGCTGCCGAACAGAAGTCACTTGATGCATCGAAAGCCGCCGTCACGGCAGGTCAGGCAAAGGTGACCGAATTGGCCGCCATGCTTAAGACCTATGACACAGACTTGAAAGCGGTTCAGGCCGAACAAGCGAAAGTGCAGACCGAGCTGAAAACTGCCATCGCTGGCAAAGCCGAGGCCTCAAAGCAGCTACTGGCGTTGCAGGTGCAGCTGAACAAAGCGGCGGCCAACACCAACCCGGAAAACGAAGACCTGGATGCAGCCATCAAAGCTGTGCAGGACGCCACGTTGGCACTCACCGAAGCATCGAAACCAGTGGTCGCTCTGGTTGAAAAGATCAACGGCATCAATGCTCAGATTGCAGAGAAAACCAAGCTGGTCGATGCCAAAACGAAGCAAATCGCCGACGCCAACGCTGCCATGAAAACTCATCAGGATGCCGTTGCCAAAGCCACCGCGGCGGTCACGGCTGCCGAAGCCGCGTTAAAGGTTCACACGGCCGCAAAGGCGGCGGCCGATGCGGCAGCTAAGAAGGCAGAAGCTGCCGCCAAACCGAAGAATTTGAATGCACGGACCATTGCCACGCCGGTACAATTGCATGTGAATACGACTCCCGGAAAACTGGCAGCGGCCGTGCCGGGTGGTGGAGCGATCAAGAAGGGAGCGTCCATCGATGTGAAAGTCACTTTGACCAGAAAGAATAATTTCGCTGGTCCCGTCAAAGTGGCTTTGGCTTTGCCTGACGGTGTCACTTCTGTCGCGTCAACGACTGCCGAAATTCCGGCCGATCAGGCTGAAGCCACGATCAAGTTGACAGCCGCTGGCGACGCAACGCCTGCCGATATTGCCAACGCCGTCATCCGGGCCACGGCGGAATTCAACGGGCACGTCGCAAACTTTGACGTACCAGTGGCGTTGAAGGTGACGGAGTAGCACGTCCGGCATAGCTCTTGTCGCGAAAAGCCGCGAAGCGAAAACAGTACGTAGCCCGTGCATCGGCCCGGGGAATTGACCCAGACAAATCGTCCCGCCCCAGTGGGGTGTTATCAAACTGCGGAACAGGTTCATGAACTCAGATAATACAGCCCGCAAACTTGACTCCTCCGTCGCCAACTTCGGGCTTCGGTTTGGTGTTGCCAGCAGGTCCGCCGTGCCCCGCTCGGCGACGAACTGGCGCCAGTTTGTCGCGGTCGCCTTTGCGGTTTCCGCAGTGTTCAGTTTGCAGGCAACCTCCCGGGCGGACGAAGAAAAACCGATCACCCCGGCCGAAGTAAAACTCGGCCGGCCTGTGGATTTTGCCAAAGACATTGCCCCGATTCTCCAGGCCAACTGTGTCGCCTGTCATAACAAGGGGAAGACCGAAGGCGATCTGAATCTTGAAGGCACGGAGACTATTCTTAAGGGCAGCTCGTCCGGAGAAATTGTCGTGCCCGGCAAGCCTGACGAAAGTTACCTGTACAACGTGGCGGCTCGGAAGGAAGAAAGCTTCATGCCGCCGTACCCGAACCAGGTGCAGGCGAAGAAACTGACGCCGGAACAGCTTGGCCTTCTACGGCAGTGGATCATCGAAGGAGCGAAAGCTGGCGAATCTGCGACGTCCGCCGCCAACATGCAGTGGCAGCCAATCAACAACGACCTTACCGCCATCTACGCAGTCGATACCGATCCATTCGGACGATTTGTTGCTGCTGGTCGAGCTGGCACGGTCAGCATTTATGATCTGCTGGTCAAGGACAATGTCACGTCGCTGGTTGACCCGGCGTTGGTGGAGAAGAAGTCTCCATCTCAAATGGCTCATTTGGATTACGTGCATTCAATGGCCTTTCATCCGAACGGTCAGATGCTGGCCACGTCTGGATTCCAGGTCGTCAAACTGTGGGAGCGAGACACTTCGGATGTAACCGTTCAGGTCGCTTTGCCGAGCACCACGTCAGCAATGGTAACCAGTTCCGATGGAACTCTGGCGGCTGTACAGCAGGCTGACGGCGTGATCCGAGTCATCGATCTGGCTACTAATCAAGTCGTCAACGAACTTTCCGGCCATGCGGCTGACACGGCAACGTTGCTTGGTATTCACGGCCCTGAGCAGCAGTGGGTTTCAGTCGCCATCGCCGACACCGTTAAGCTGCTGAATCGCAGCGACAACGCCATCGCCGCTGCCAGCGAACCACTCGGTAGCAAGGCCGTCGATGCCGCTTTCATCGCTGCAGGCAACAAGCTGGTTGTGTTGCAGGAGGACGGCAGTCTGCGCCCGCTGGCCTTAGACGCAGAAAAGAAAACTTTGGCAGCTGCCGAGCCACTGAAGTCGGACAAAGGGGCCATCAAGCAACTGCGACTGGCTGAACCGATGCTCATGTGTCGCGTCGAAGGCAACGCCGTTGAGCTTCGTAAAACTGACACGTTGCAGCCAGCAGTTATCATTCAGTCCGGCACACCGAACGTGTCGTCAGCGATTTCTCCGAACGCAGAACGAGTTGCTACCGTCAGTCCTGACGGCGTCGCTGAGTTATGGAATGCGAAAGACGGAAAGCTGCTGGCCACTCTCAACACCGATTTGTCTGCTCAACGCACACTGGCCGCTCGCACAGCAGACAAAGCTGTCCGTGACGCTCGAGTGGCCGTTGTCAAAGGCCAGGTCACAGAAGATGAAAAGCGAGTCACTGAGCAGAAGGAATCTCTGAAGAAGGCCGAAGAGGAGATTAAAAAGACGACCGAAGCAGTCGCTGAACCAAAGAAGAAACTGGACGAAGCCGTTGCTAAAACAGCGGAAGCCAGGAAGGCATTGGAAGCCAAGAAGGACGACGAGGCTTTGAAGAAGGCTTTGGAAGCCGCCGAGAAAGCAGAAACGGCGGCAAAGGAAGCGTTGGCGAAGGCGGAAGGCGATGTCGAATCTGCGACAAAGAGCAAGACGCTGTCCGAGCAGGCCATCAAACGAGCTGAAGCGAAGGTCGCGGAACGTAAAACGCTGCTGGTCGCTGGTGAGGCCGAAGCCAAGGCAGCAACCGACGCTCACGCCGCTGCCACAGAGGAAGCTAAGAAAACTGTGGCGTCCCAGTTGGTTGCATTTGTTGCTAACGAACTGGTAGCCACCGTGGACAGTTCAGGGACGACTCGCCTGTGGAATGCAGCAGACGGTGCCGCCACCGATCTGTTGTCGGGAAGTCTGCCTGAAGCCGCTCAACCTGTGAATGTTGCCGGTGCGGCCAAAGCACTCGTCATGCAGCAGGCGGACGGAAAAGTCGCTCGCATCAATGCGTTTCCACAATGGAAGCTGGCGAAGGTTTTGGGGCCACAGGGGGACGGCAAGCCGTCTGCCTTTGTCGATCGAGTACTCACGCTTGCCTTTTCGCCAGACGGAGCGTTGCTAGCCGCTGGCGGTGGCGAAGCGTCTCGCAGCGGCGAACTGACTCTTTGGAATGTTGCCGACGGCAAGCTGGTCCGTACCTTCGAAGACGCTCACAGCGACACAGTTTACGGTTTAGACTTCAGTGCCGACGGGAAGTATCTGGCGTCTGCAGCAGCTGACAAGTTCGTAAAGGTCTTTGACATCGCGTCGGGCGAACACGTTCGCAGCTATGAAGGCCACACGCATCACGTGATGGATGTCAGTTGGAAAGGCGACGGCACAACGCTGGCCAGCGCCGGTGCCGACAATGCCATCAAAGTCTGGAACGCGGAAACCGGTGAGCAGACTCGCACGATCACCACTTATTCCAAGCCGGTGACGTCGCTTGATTTCATCGGCATGGAAGACGAATTCATCAGTTGCAGCGGTGACAAGCGAGTGTTCCGTCATCGAGCAGCCAATGGTGGTGCCGTTCGAGAGTTCAAGGGGTGCCCGGACTACGTTTACTGTTCGGCCACCACGGCTGATGGTTCTTTGGTGGCTGCCGGGTGCGAAGACGGTATCCTGAGAGTTTGGAACGGGAAAGACGGGAAGGAGCTTGCGACGTTTGCTCCTGCTACGAAGTAGCATATGCTGCGTGGCGTATATGTCTTACGCCATCGTCCTGAATTTCAACTGTGCCCATGACTGCCACGTTCAGTAGCTTTGCCAAGTCACTCACCGCTGAATCTGCGTTCACCGTGCTCGCGATCGCCAAGCAATTGAAGGCACGCGGGAAAGATGTGGTGGAACTGGAGATTGGCGACAGCCCCTTCAACAGTCCTCAGCCCGCCATCGCGGCCGGGTTGCAGGCGATTGAAGACAATGTGTCGCACTACTGTCCGTCGCCCGGCCTTCCGGAATTCCGCAAGGCTGCGGCAAAGTTTGTGAACGACGAATTTGGTATTCCGGCAGAGATGGAGAACATCGCTGTCGGTCCGGGGGCCAAAATCTTCGAACAGTTTTTCTGCGAAGCCTTCCTACAACCTGATGACGGCGTCCTGGTCTTCAGTCCTCACTTTCCTACCTACCCGCCGAATATCTATCGGCGAGGGGCAAGGATGGTGCTCAAGCCGCTGACTCAGGCCAATCAGTTTCGCCCGCAGCTGACAGACATCGAAGACTTTTTGAATAACGATCCGTCGCCAAAAGCCATCTTTCTGAACTCACCGCACAATCCCACTGGTGGTGTAACAACCGAAGACGACCTCAAGGCGATCGCGGACTTGATTCGCGGAAAAGACATCGCGGTCCTCAGCGACGAACCGTATTGCCACATGGTGTGGAATGGACGCCATCATTCGCTGGCTGCTCAGCCGGGCATGCTGGATCAATGTGTGGCGGCGTACACTTTCAGTAAGTCGTACAGCATGAGCGGCTGGAGGCTGGGCTTCTGCGTATCGTCGCCGGAAATCATCAAGTCTATAAGCCTGATGATTAACACTTCGGTGTCCTGCACGCCGCCGCTGGTCCAGCTGGCTGGAAAAGCGGCTTTGGAAAATGCTGCTACTGAACGTGACGACGTAATGAAGAAGTTCCACGCCAAGGTGGAACTACTCACCAACGGTCTGAACAAACTTGAAGGCTTTCGGACGCTGGAACCGACCGGTACTTTTTACGTGTTCACCGACGTCGCCGGCCTGTGCAATCGATTGGGGCTCACCAGTCACGGACTGGCTCTGTACCTGCTGGAAGGCGCAGACGATAATTTTGGCATCGCGTGTCTTGGTGGCGAATGCTTCGGTGATGCAGGGGCTGGTTTCCTGAGATTTAGCTGCGCTGAACCCGATGACCGAATTCAGCAGGCACTCGATTTCATACCGCAGGCCGTCAGCCAGGGCGATCGCATCGAAGCCTGGCTAAAGCAGAATGAGTCTTACCGCCTGAAGCAGCCTTATCCCGTGACGTAGGTTGGCATCAATCGTCCGGCAGAAATGCGGGACCGCCTACTTTAACTTCGGTGGTGTTGCTGCCGCAGCCTTCGGCGGGGCTGTGGGTTTCGCAGGCGCGGGCTCGCACAGAAAGATTGACATGCTTAACGGAGGCAGGCCGATTTCGATGCTGTTCTTGTAACCGTGTGCTTCCTTCGCTTCGCTTTTCACGCCGCCGATATTGCCTTGACCAGAACCGCCGTACCACTCTGCATCGGAATTCAGAATCTCTTTGTAGAACCCCGCCGCCGGAACGCCGATGCGATAGCTGGCTCGCGGCGCAGGCGTGAGATTGGCGATGGCCAAAATCTGCTGAGACTTGTCGACGGTCTGGCGAATAAACGCCAGCACGCAGTTTGTCGTGTCGTCGCCGACTACCCACGTAAATCCATCGGCACGAGTATCGCTGGCATGAAGAGCCGGGTATTCGCGATACATTCGGTTCAGATCGCAGACAAGTTTTCGCACGCCTTCGTGAGTATCAAACCCTCTAAGAACCCAGTCGATTTCGCCGTCGTGGTTCCATTCGTCCCACTGAGCGATCTCGTCACCCATAAACTGCAACTTCTTACCAGACGTCGCAAACTGGTAGCCGTACAGCAGTCTTAGGTTGGCGAACTTCTGCCACTCATCGCCCGACATCTGATCCAGCAATGATTTTTTGCCGTGCACAACTTCGTCATGCGACAGCGGCAGCATGAAATTCTCACTGAACGCGTAAACACCGCGGAACGTCAGGTCGTTTAGATGCCACGTGCGGTGCACAGGATCTCGCCGCATAAACCGCAGCGTGTCGTTCATCCAGCCCATGTCCCACTTCATTGTGAAACCAAGTCCGCCGCTGTACACCGGTCGGGACACGCCTGGCCACGCGGTGGATTCTTCGGCCACCGTCATGATGCCTGGGAATTCAGCATGCAGAACCGTATTGAAGTCGCGAAGGAAATCGATGGCTTCGAGGTTTTCGCGACCACCGTGCCGGTTGGGGATCCAGTCGTTCGATTCTCGCGAGTAGTCGAGGTACAGCATCGAAGCGACTGCGTCGACTCGCAAGCCGTCAAGATGGTAGACGTCACACCAGAATCGAGCGCTGGACAGCAGGAATTCAGTGACCTCGCGGCGACCATAGTTGAAGATCAGCGTGTTCCAATCCGGATGATACCCTTGGCGCGGATCGGCGTGTTCAAACAGATGAGTGCCATCGAACTGAGCCAGGCCGTGACCGTCTGTGGGGAAGTGGCCAGGCACCCAGTCCAGCAAAACACCGATGCCGTGCTGATGCAGATAGTTGACGAAATACTGGAAGTCCTGTGGCTTGCCAAAGCGGCTGGTCGGCGCGAAGTAGCCAGTCGTTTGGTAACCCCACGAACCATCAAACGGGTGTTCCGTGATTGGCATCAGTTGGACGTGAGTATAACCGGTCTCCAGAATGTATTCGGTCAGCAAATGAGCCAGCTCGCGATAGTTATGGAACCGTCGGCCGTCGCTCGGACACTTCCATGACCCCGGATGAACTTCGTACGCCGACACGGGCGCTTCCAGCCAGTTGGTGTTGTCTCGCTTCTGAATCCATTCCGAATCGTTCCACTGAAAGTCACGGAGGCTCCAAATGACAGACGCCGTGCCAGGCCGCATTTCGGCATAGAAGGCGTATGGATCCGCTTTCTCGATGATCTGGCCGTGGGTTGTTTTGATGGAATACTTGTAACGAGTCCCCGGGATGGCTCCCTTCACAACGCCCGACCACACGCCTGAGCTGCTGCCCGTCAAGCAGTCGCGACCATGAGTCCAGCCATTGCCATCGCTGACGACGGACACCTCAGTGGCATTGGGCGCCCAGACGGCGAAACGTACACCGCCGTCTACCAGGTGAGCTCCCAGATAGCGGTACAGCGTGGATCGATCGGCAGGTGCGTCAAATGTACTTTGCATGTTGTGTTGTACCGTGTGCATGGTGCCATCAGCGAGTTTAATGTTCACGTGTCGTGATCCTGTGTGATCGTACGAAGGCGCTATCGTCCGCTGGAATCATCTGTTTCGATATTGTCTAAACAAACCGCAACAGTGTCCATGCGATCGCAGTTTCCTTTCACAAGCGGGAAACAACCGAATGGTCGTTTTTCTGCGGATTTTCTTTCTGCGAGAAACCAAGCTGCGTGTCTCGAGACGTACTGTTGTACGGTAATTGGCGTCGGTGTTAAAACGTTGTGTACGACGAACGGCAGGACGTTTACTGTCAGCGTTCTGGTGTTTGCTGACAGCCGACGTTGCTGTCGTTGTGGAAAAATCACCTGCTGTAGATTGCCTGCCATTCGCAGTTGCCCCAGCTCAAAAACGCCACTGGGCGAAAATAGAAGTGAGCTGCGCTGGTGATCGAGGTGGGATTGGGAGCGAGGTGTGTGGCAGTGGTTGGAGCGAGGAACGAATGAAGCCCCGCGGGTTCATTCACTTCACTCAGTCCAGCCCCGGCCACACTCGAAGGAATCGTGCTCCCATCTGGACGCGAGGTTATTTAGTCGTTCTTGATACGCCGTAGTCGCGTGAAGAGGTCGCTGAATCGAGACCGGCCGGCCTTCTTTTTCGTCAGGGGCAAAACGTCGTTGTCGTCAGGCTCGCCGGATTCGTCGTCGAAGTCAGCCAGATCGTCAATCGATTCCAGTTCCGCCAGAGCCAGGTCATTCGTGAGTTCTGCAGCCTCATCGACGTCGTCATCAACATCGGCCGACACAACAGGAAACGCAACGCTCTCAGCCCCGGCCGCCATTCGCAGTTCTGTCGATTCTGATAACAGGCTAATCACGCGAGAACGCGCTTCCTGCAGCAGCTGCGGATGATAGATATGAGCGTCTTCGTTGACGTCCTCTGATTCCTGAATCGTTTCTCTTAACACCGCATCAAGCACTTCTTCGATCTCGAAGGAAGTCTTCCCGGCGAATGCTGACGGGCCATTTGGATCAGTGTTGTCGGGGGCAGGATAGCTCTCGAGGCGCGTTTGGATAAACGATTGCATGTGCCCCGGTCCATCATCCGACGCTCGGTTCGTTGGCGTATTGTCGAGATCTGCTTCGTTGTCCGCCTCGTCCGTTTCATAGTCGTTGACGTGACCAGAACGCAGCTCGCTTTCGCTGATGCGATCATCAGCCGTTGCGACGTCGTCCGTCTCGCAGTCGACCTCTGACAATGCATTCAGTACGTCACCTTCCACCCAGTCTGGCAGCGTGTGGGAATCCGACGGTGTGTCGGTGGCTGGCTCTTCCAGGTTTGCCGCATTGTCATCTTCATCGGGTGCACCCGCAGATTCTTCAAACATCTCCGAATGCAGCATTTCCTGAATCTGATCGATTGTCAGATCCGCATCGACATCGGGCATCAGCGGAAACGAATCGTATGGACTGGCAAACCGATCGGCATGGTCAGGCGTTGCCAGTTCAAGCTCGGGTGACACTTTCGTGTCGTACAAAGCCGGCCCGGCCGCATCGACCATTTCGTCAAGCTCGTCCAGTTGCTCATTGATCTGCGGTTCCAGGTCGATGACAGGAATGCTGCAGACCGGCGCGACTCCCGCGACCTCAGGCGGCCAGACTGCAGGCTGGTTCAGGACATCGACTGCTGTGTGCCGCATAACCTGGTCGGAAGAGACCGATCGGCCCAGTTCGCACCACGTATAGCGATCGAACACGGGATTGCTGTTGGCGCAACGCACTGAAGCAGCAGCATCGTTGAACAACGGCGTAGCTTCCGACGCAAAATCCTGTGTGCCGGCTGGTGCAAGTTCCTCATCCGAAAATTCATCGGCAGGGCCAAACTCATCGTCGTCGGTGAGCTCAGTGCTATGCTCGTTGTCGAGACCTGGCTCAACAGAAGATGTCGCTTCCTCAAGTTCGTCAGGATTGCCAACGGACTCCGCCGGCCATTCACCTGCGGGTTCCCACGGAGAAAATTCTCCCAGTTCGACCGTACCGTCGTTGGCATCGTCGGCGTCATTGGAAGATGCCAGCAGAAGATGGTGGCCGAGATTTGCAGGTTCCAGCGCCGGCCATTCGGAAGTTGCTTCTTCCGCTTCTGAGGCATCAAGTTCACTCGGTGAGTGTTCGAAGTCTAGTGCGTCATTCGATGGTTCGAAGGCTTCGCCGTCGAGCTCGTCCGATGGAAAGTCGCATTCCGGGTCACAGCTAACCGGTTCGTCATCCAATTCTGCGGCCGGCGTTTGAGTGTCGCAAAGACGCTGTAGGCGTGCGTCAAGATCGGCCACAACGTCGGTAAGATCCTCGTCGTCAACTTCTTCCGGTGCCTTGTCGGCTGCAGCGTCCGGAGGCGACAGGAACGGCTGGGAAAGGTCGAGTGATGTTGTTTCACCCACGACATAATCGACCACAGCTTCCGTGTCGTCGGGCACCTGCTTCGCGGCCGTTGGTTCCGCAACTTCGATGATTTCAACCGTGTCAGAAGTTTCAACGACCGCGTACTTCGTTGTCGGCGTTGTCGGCGTTGTCGGCGTTGTCGGCGTTGTCGGCGGCGGCGACTCTGGTTCTGGAGTGGTCACTTCGAGCGATTCGTCAGCGGTGGCAGGCGTCTGTGGCGTGGGCTGAGCCATGCCATGTTCCGCGCCGCCGCCGATTTCGATTACGCCGGGGGTGGCTGACACGAATCCTGACGTGGCCGTTGCGCTGTCAGCACCAAACTCCACAACCGACGATGAACCGTCCGAAGTGACCGAATGTTCAGTCGAAGGCTGATCGCTGACGGATTCCGTCGAGTCATATTCATCGTCGTCTTCGACGCTGTCCGGTGCGGCGTTCCAGGCGATCGGCAAATGCTGCAATCGTGACAGCGCGTGATTCACGACGTCAGTGGTGACTCGGTCCTGATCGGTCTCTTCGCACACCATCAGGGACTCGTCGGCCAGCAGATTCAGACAGCGTGGAATGCCATCGGCGGCCGCCACGATTTTCTCGACAGCTGCTGTGTCAAAGACATCTGCCAGCGCCCCGCCGGCAACGCTCATTTCGTGCTTCAGATATTGCACAGATTCGGTGGAACGCAGCGGTTGTAAAAACACGTGCGTGCGAATCTTCTGAGCAAAGTCGTTCATGTCCGATTGCGCCAGAACTTCTTCCAGCACGAGCGGTCCGGCAATCAGCAGTCTCAGCAGTTTGTGCCCCTGGTTTTCTTCTTCCAGCAGCGCACGCAGTTCTGCGAAGACTTCTGACTGCATCATGTGTGCGTCGTCCACCAGAACGATCAGAGGCCCCCAGAAATCGGAGACTCGCTGCAGGCGTTCGACCACATCCCATCGCCGTACGACGCTCGCTCCCGCCGAACGCTCCTTCGCTGCGGCGGATTCTGCCTTTAGAAGTCGTCGGTGCAGCCCGTACAACAGTTCGTCGGCCGTTCTTGCGGTTCCGCCGCGCAGGAACATGACCTGGCTGTCTGACTCAAGCACGCGGCGAACGGTTTCCAGGCTGACGCTTTTTCCAACGCCGGCTGGACCTGTCAAAACGGCGACGCCCAGATCGGAGCGCAGCGCATGCAAAATCAGCGGCGAAATTTCTTCGAAAGCCTGTGAGCGGAAGAAGTCGCCATCGTGCAGAACTGACTGAAACGGTTTTCGATGCAGACTAAAGCGTTTCTGATACATCCGTGTTTCCGTCTGTGGACCTCAGAGGTTTCGGCAATCCCTGCCGATTCATCAACGCGCAGGTGTTCTCAAAGCGCATTGTTCCACGGGCAACATCGAACATTGCAACCAGAATCTTGAGTACATCCGTTCGCGGCGGAATAGTCTGCCGGGACTTATCCCGCCGGCTCCCTGGTTACCTTAAAGCCGATTTTCGGCGCGGGGAATGGTGTGAGCGGCAGCTCAATCAGCTGAGGCGGCTGCCCTGTTGGAGGCTCAACGAGCGGCTTCGGCGGCTGCGACGGCTAATTCGTCGCATCGTTCGTTTTCCGGGTGCCCGGAATGGCCCTTCACCACGGTGAAGGTGACCTGGTGTTTGCCAAGCAATCCATCCAGTTGCTGCCAGTACTCGACATTCAGAACCGGCTTTAGCTGCTTGCCGACTTTGCGGCGCCAGCCATTCTTCTTCCAGCCATGCCGCCAGGTTTCACACCCCTGCGACACATACGTGCTGTCGGTGATGACTTCGACTCGACTGCGGCGGGAGAGCTGCTTTAAGCCCTCGATCACGGCCTGCAATTCCATGCGGTTGTTGGTGGTTTCGCGATCCCCACCGCTGAATTCTTTTTCGGTGCCGCTGGCAGGATGGCGCAAAATACAGGCCCACCCGCCGGGCCCGGGATTTCCACGACAGGCTCCGTCTGTGAAAATGCGAACAAAAGGCAACGGGGCTGCGGAATCAGTCATCGCAGGCGGGGCTTTATGGCAGGCGGTCTACGAACGGTGCGGACAACGTCCGACTACCGCTCTCGATAAACGATACGGCCACGGTTGAGGTCGTAGGGTGAAACCTCGACCACCACGCGATCGCCTGGCACGATTCGAATAAAGTGCTTGCGCATTTTACCGGCCACGTGAGCCATGACTTCATGCCCGTTTTCGAGTTCGACTCGAAACTGTGTGTTGGCCAACGCTTCGGTCACGCTGCCTTCAACCTGAATTGCTTCTTCTTTCGCCATTCTGTGAACGCTTCTTCTTACCTGTTCCTTTTGAACAATGATGCCAGACGGAAATGTCAGACGTTCCAACAATCACCACATCACCGGATCTCACGAAATCTGTGTTTCCGAGTGTGGATGCCGCAGCCATGAGTAGCGTAATAGTTACACTCCGTCGTCAGAAACTCAAGACGGAATTCAATTTACGGCGGAACAACCGAGCGAATTCCCGGAATCTGAACACGGCCGAACTCGGGCAGCAGGCGTTATGCACCCCTATTTCAATATTCCCGAACTTTCCGGCACCGGCCTGGACGACGGCGTTGTTCGAGTCCCCGTGGAGCAGGATATCCCGTTCAGCCGCCGCGTCCGAGCGATCGTGGACACGGCCGAATTCCAACGACTCCGGCAGGTAACGCAGCTCGCGCTGACCTCAAGAGTTTATCCGGGGGCCATTCATAACCGGTTCGAACACGCTCTGGGCGTCTATCACAACGCACTGCAATACCTTTGGCAGCTCGGCAAAGACCCTCGTTTTGCAGACGTCGTATCGCCGCACGAAGCCGAAGTGCTGATCGCGGCGGCTTTGTTACACGACATTGGGCACTGGCCCTTTTGTCACCCGATTGAAGACCTTGATCTGGAAGAAATGCCGCCGCACGAAGTCTTCGCAGCGGAATTTCTGGGGCCGGATAACGAGCTGTCGAATGTCCTGCGGCGTGATTGGAAGATCGAACCGGAGGAAGTCATCGAAGTGCTGACGGGAAAATCGTCGAATTCCAGCCTCAAGCTCCGTCAGTCGATTTTGTCCGGCCCGATTGACATCGACAAGATGGATTACCTCAATCGCGACAGTCAGCACTGCGGCGTTCCCTATGGCCGCAACTTCGACCGTCAGCGGCTGATCAGCTCACTTGTTCCCAACGAAGCGGCCGACGGGCTTGCGATCACGTCGAAGGGCAAGACGGCAGCCGAAATGATGGTGTTCGCTCGGTACGTCATGTTCAGCGAAGTCTACTGGCACCACGCCGTCAGATCCGCGACGACGATGTTTGCCCGAGCGTTCTACGAAGTGCGTTCTTCCTTAGACCTGGCAGACGTGTTTCGCATGACGGAACCCGACATGATCGTGGCGATCTGTACAGCGGCCGTCGGGCAGCCCGCGCAAAGTCTGACCGACGGACTGTTTGGAGCTCATCGCCGACTGCACAAACGACTGGCGGAATACAGTCTTCACCAGCGTCCGGATCTGTTTCATGCTTTGCGTCAGATGCCCTACCGACAGTTGGTACGATGCTCAAATCACCTGGCAACCGCCGTCGGCGACCGACTTGGCATGTCCGTCAGGCCCGTGGACCTGTTAATCGATGCGCCGCCTCTTCACCGGGAAGTCGAATTCAAAGTCGACATTTTTTATCCGCATGAAAACGTCTATCGCCCGTTAAGGTCGGTGTCGCCGATTGTGGAAGCGATGTCGAATACCACGTTTGACGATTGTGTAAAACGCGTCCGCATCTGCGTGGCTGGGGGCGTGATGTCAGTCGCCACGACAGTTCCCGTGGACGAGATCGACAATCTTGTTGCGGAATCGATCAGCCTCTGTGCGAGTCACAGCTGACGTCACTTCGCGGCAACGGCGATCACGCATCGAAAACCAATCGCATCGTCTTTGTCGTCGCCTGCAATCGGTTTGAATGTAGAGCACGTTAACAGCGAATGATGGTCTTTCCACGAACCGCCTCGGATCTGCCGCTGCGTTTTTGTGTCGTCCGGAGTGGAAACGAACTCCCACAAATAGCCGTGAACGTCGCACAGGCCCCAAGCGTTCGGTTTTAAAACGCCTACAGCCGGATCGTTCCCGGCAGCGTTGCCGGTGTGCCATGCGTATTCGTCCAGAGTCCCGGTCGGGGAATCGCCTGCCGCAACAGTATCGCCAAAACAGTAGCGAGACTTCGAACCGGCTCGACAACAGTATTCCCATTCCACAGCTGTGGGCAGCCTGACGACTTCCGTTGCTATAATCAACTTCTTCGCCCGCAACTGCTGGGTCAGCTTGTTGCAGAAAGTCTGAGCGTCATTCCATGTGACGTTTTCCACTGAATTGCGCGGCCCCTGCCAGCGACTGGGATTTGACTTTTGAATGGCTTGGTACAACTCCTGAGTCGTCTCGTACTTTGAGATCCTGAAATCATGTTTTAGCGTCGCTTTCTGCCGGGCAAGTTCAAGTTTACCAGGTGTGGCTTCCCCAACTTCAAACTCGCGAGGGAACCTGTCCGATCCCGGCGCGATCGCCACGCACTCGTCGACAAATCGCTTCAGCATCTCATCCACAGACTCCGACGGCACGGCCGTTGGTCGGTCTTTGTCGGTCGCCGGTTGAGCGACCGCGAGTGCATTTGTTGAAACGATGAGCGTGAATGCAGCCAATCGAAGTATGTAAGTCATGTATAAACGCCTGAAAATCTGTGTGAGCAGTGATTCGAAGGGGGGGCGTTGCACGCCGACTTTGTGTCGTGTAGCCCTTGGTCTTGAACGACATAGGCTTTGTGCTGGTTGCTCACCCCGGTTTTACCAGCGGTTTCCAGCACGTTTCGGGGGGTGATCGTTGTTGTTTCTGAATTGATTTGAGTAACGGAACTCGCGAACTTTATCGTATTTCTCAATCTTTGCGGCAACAACAATGAGTTGAGGAACCTTAGTCGGCAATTCAACGGGTTCAAACGATACGGCGTAGAATTCAAGCCACCTGCGTTCGTAAGCGTCTGCCGAATCGATGTCAAATGGCAGAACCGCGAAACGGACATTGCAAGGCAAAGAAGTCGCTATTCGGTCTCCATGTCCCGCGCTTTCGACAGCGCGGAAGCAAGTAGTCCCGCTGGCACTGACACAACACCCAGGCCGATAAGCAGGATTGCAAAAGTGAAGATCCGGCCGCCAACCGTGACTGGGCAAACGTCACCGTAACCGACAGTCGTTAGTGTTGCGACTGCCCACCACAGGCCATGGAACACCGAAGCGAATGTGTCTGGTTGAGCTTCATGTTCAAAGTGGTAGATGCCGACGGCTGCGAGGTAGAGCAGAATCATTGTGACAAACAGAAACAGGACAAGTTCTTCACGGGCTATCAGAAAAGCACGATGAAACCGTTGCATTGCTTTGCTGTATCGAACAAGTTTGAACATCCGAAAAAGTCGCAACAGACGAAATGCTCGAACGGAGCGTAAGTCGATTCCGAGAGACAGGTAGAACGGCACGATAGCGAGAAAGTCGATGATGCCAAAGAAGCTGGTGGCGAACGCGAGTTTCTTGTCAGCAACGCAGAGCCTGACAATGTATTCGATCGTAAAGACGGCAACTGTGACGACCTCAAAGACGGAGAGGTAGTGTTCCCAATTAGGGCTTAGGTTGGGAAGCGTCTCAACGCTGAATGAAATAAGCGACAGGACAATGAGCGACTGGATGCAGAGGTCAAAAAAGCGGCCAGTCGCCGTGTCTGAGCGTTCGACGAAATCCTTTATCCTGGGCATTGATGTTGAGGCTTGCTGGTATTGGAGTTGCCGTACCGGTCTGCAGTTAGAGACACCAACGTGTTCGAAGGTATCGTTGCATGATAACAGGCACCTCACGTCCGCTTGAAGGGCTCAGTGACCAAACGACAGAAGCCCGGCCTTTTGGAAAGGCCGGGCTTCTTTTGGGTTGTCATGCGACCCGTCGGCTGCAGGTTATACCTTGCCGAAGATGCTGTTACCGGTGCTCTTCAGTTCGTCGCAGGCTCGCTGCAGGCGAGTTGCTACGCCGGCTTCGCCGAGCTTCAGGTAAGTGCGAGGGTCGTAGGATTTCTTCGCTCCGATTTCGCCGTCGATCATCATCACTTCGTCGTACTTCTTGAGGATGTGATCAGCGATTGGGCGAGTGAAGGCGTACTGCGTGTCGGTGTCGATATTCATCTTCACGACGCCGTAGTCCAGAGTTTCCTGCAATTGTGCCTTAGGCGTTCCCGATCCGCCGTGGAAGACGAGATCGAATTCTGCGGCGGCCCCGTGTTTATCCGTGACGGCCTTCTGGCCATCGCGAAGGATCTCCGGTCGCAGTTTCACAGCACCCGGCTTGTAGTGACCGTGAACGTTGCCGAACGTGGCGGCGAACATGAAGCGACCGAGGCCATTCAAGGCTTCGTACACCTGTACCATGTCTTCCGGAGACGTGTACAGTTTGTCGGCTGGCATGTCCGAATGATCGATTCCGTCTTCTTCACCACCAACCACGCCCGCTTCGACTTCCAGAATGATGTCGTTGGCGGCACACAGTTTCAGCAGTTCAACGCTTTCTGCGATGTTTTGATCCAGTGGCAATTCTGAACCGTCGTACATGTGCGACTGGAACAGGTTCCCGTTTCCTGCGGCTCGACGAGCGGCGGTGGCTTCGATGAGTGGCTTCAGGAAGGTATCCACTTTCTTTGGCTGGCAGTGGTCCGTGTGCAGACCGATCAGCACGTCGTACTTTTCGGCCAGTCGGTGAGCCGCTTCAGCCAGCACGATTGTGCCGTGAACTGCATCTTTGACATTCAGGCCGGAGGCGAATTCGCCAGCACCGGTGGAGAACTGAATGATCCCGTCTGACTTGGCGTCTGCAAACGCCTTCAACGCGGCGTTGATAGTCACGATGGAAGTAACGTTGATTCCTGGATAGGCGTAGCCTCCCTGTTGTGCTGCGTCCAGCATCTTTCCGTATTGTTCGGGAGTTGCGATTGGCATCGTTCGATTGTCCTTCGGGATTGAAATCTGTTGAAAACAGCCTGCGGCGAAGATGCCGGTCGAGGCTAGCCCGGCTCGGCAAAACTGAGCGGGATTTGGTTAGACAGGACACGGTCTTCGAGCCTATCGATCGCGGCACACGATATCGATTACAGCGTTATCTGCAAGGTCAGGGCCGAGTCACCACAGCGGGCGGGCGGACATTCTCAGGGAAACTAAGGATTCGCGTATCCTGCGCCCTGCACTCGGGAACGACTTTCGCTGACCGGAACCGCCGGATTCGCACTCTGATCAGCCTTCAGGCCAACTGCCGGTGCCAAAGCGCCGGGTGACGCCGCTGCCGGCCTGCGAACCACGCTAAAGTCGTCGACATAGACTTCGGCCGGCCCTTTAAGTCCCAGCCAGATCTTGTAGAGGCCGCTTTCTGACGCTTCACGGTAGATTGTTACTTTTTGCCACGAAGGTTCGAGTGTCGGATTCACCGCCAGCTCCGGACCGAGATCGCTGTCAAAAATCAGCAACGGTGCAGGCTGAAGAGTCTGAACGCCCTGGCCGAACCGCACTTTGACGGTGATTTCCAGCAGGTCGCCTTTATCGACCGTCAATTCAGGGCATTGCACAAGAAGGGCTGGCTGATTCGAATGGGAAGCGGTTTCCGACCGCGGCCAGGCACGCATGATCATGACTTGATTGCGTCCACCGGATTCCGTATGAATTTCTGCGCTGGCGTAGAACTGCTTTTCCTGAGTTACCACGGGTTTCCAGTTGCCGTCTGAAAGCAGCCGAAAGCTATCGAAGTTTCCGGATGGCAGCATATTTTGAGAGGGCATCCGTGACCGCATGTCCGCCATCATTTGCCAGTGGTCGCCGAGCGTTGAAAAGCTGATTGTATGCGGGCTGGCTGTTGGTCCGGGCAGCGTTGAAACGGCTCGCTGCCAATAGCGGTTTTGAGCGGACCGGGTTTCGCGCATGGCGGCCTTAGCCAGACTTTCTGTGCCAGGGTAGTCGCTGCGGGCGAATGCCTGTTCCGCGCGGGCAAGCAGGCTGTTGGCGAAATCCAGCTTTCGAAGCGCGGCGCTATCTTCACCTGCCACGGCATCGATTCTGTGGCAGGTTTCGGAAACGCGCGCTAGCTTTAATTTGGCGAGTTCGACAAACAGCGTGGCGGCTGTCTGAGCACGCTCCTGAACTCGCGCGGCCAGTCGCTGGCGTTCGCTAAGGTCTGACGTCACGAGCACTAACGCAAGTTGATCAAAGTCGTCCAGTTCAACCTTCAGACCACCGGCCGTCGGCTGTCGGCGAATCCCACGCACGCCTGTCGGTGTGACTCGCCATGCTGACGCCGTTTCGGTGGCGTTGACGACCAGCGACGTCGCGGACGCGTACATTGGCTGCGGGACGAACTGCGAATTGGGATTCCAAAACGCGGCTAAGATCAGAGACGTTCCCGGGCTGTTGATCACAGCGGCATCCGGGCCATCAGGAGCTTCTGTGTAGTTGACGGACTTGATGGGCGACGACGGCAAAAAGTCGTCGGTCCAGGACTTCGTTTTTCGACCTGCAGTCGCTTCCGCCGTTGCCAACGGGATTGGAATGTGGCGATCGACGTGGCCCTTGATCAGCAGTGGTTCCAGAATTTCCAGATACAGATTCGCGAGTTGAATTGCTTTGGTGGTTTCCAGATCAGCGGACAGATTCGGTAGTAACCGCCGAGTCTTCCAGAATCCGATGCCTCGCGAACCGGCCGACAGACACGAAACCATTTGCATCAGAATCTGTTCCGGCTCAACCACAGCAGCCGTTGAATTCGTGTCGCGTCGCCATGCGACGATGCCGGGCGGATGTTCGGTTTGAATCCATTCCCACGGCAGCGTGAGCTGCGCCGAAGCGTTTTGTCTCAGGAACGAACGATTGCGCGATTCGCCGAAGGACGTCAAACCGCCAACACTGTTTTGGCTGATTCCTACGAAGTCGATTTTTCGCGATGCGACGCCTTCTGCCGTGATGACGTCGGCCATTAACGGACGCCGCAGTGTGCGATCCGCGCTGCGGACTTCTCGTGCCCATGCCAGCAGGTGCGGCAGTTGAGTGGATCGAATCGACGTGCCCAGGTACCACACGTCGGGCAGAGGAAACTGTTGTTCCAGCGGCGGCAATCCCTGTAGCGGGTTGCTGAAATCGGCTGGATCGAAATCCGGATGCGGGGGTGTGGCCATCACCAGGATTTTACGGCGAATGAACGCCTGCATGCGTTCCGAGGCACTCAAGTCCGGCACCCACACGGTGTTCACGCCGACACTGTCGAAAAATTCCAGAGCTTCTCCATGATCCGGAATGAACCTTGAATACACGGCTTTGTGATCAACCAGAATGCGGTTGCGTTCGATGTTGACGCGAGCCTGCAGCACGGGAGCGTTCGAATCTGATACCAGCATCGCGTTCGGAAGCGCCGCAGGGGCCACGGTTGGACCGTACTCACAGGCCGACACGTCGACGTAAGACGTTCCCTTGTGCAGTTCCGCCACAAGCACGCAGCCGTTGACGTAGGCCCCCGATCGATTGATGTCAGGCTGCTTGATCTCTGCACGTAGCTCTCGCATCTTGGCCTGAATGGCGGCAGCAGAAATCCTGACCGCGGTCTTCTGCCATTTCTCAGCGGCCTGATATCGGTCGCCAAAGATGATTGTTTGAAGGGGGGCTCCCGTTCGCGGATCGGTTTGTTCAGGGAGAACAACCTGTAGCCCGAACCGGACGCCTCGTTGGCTGGAGTTGATGTTGACGGCCGCTTCAAATCCGTCCATCAACAACGCTGGGGATCGAGCGATCTGTAACTGAACCGTTTGGAAATCGCGAGCCGACTGAAATCTAAAGCGGTGGAAGGCGATCTCACCTTCGTTTTGTTGGTTGTGTTCGACAACCTTCACAGGCGGCGGCAACGGCACAACGACCGTCCAGCCAGTCGCGTCCGATTCCATGGTGAGCCCCGTCGCTGGCAACAGCAGGCTGCATGCGGCGACAATCCATCGAAGCGGCTGGCTTGTCCATGCGATGGAGGAGTCCGGTTGCGAATAGTTGAGCGACATCCGTGTCACCGTTTGACTTTTCCGAGCTTCAGCTGGGTGAAGGTGTGATTGCGGTAGCCTAACGTGGGCGAGCCCACAGCCGATTGGAGCTGCCGCTCCGAAACACTCCCGTTGGTCGTTCTGCAATGACGCGCGCACGGCACGCTGCTGTGTCAGTGCCAGACTCTAACAGAATCCGTTTTTTGGCCCGAGACCAGTATTTCGCCTGGGATTGGGGCGGTCCGAGGAGGTTTGGCAACACCAGAATCAACAACCTACGCGACCTTGGCAACTTTTGACGGTTTTACTGAGTTGTGCAATTTCGAAGTCGACGCCATTCTGACCGATCGACGACCGGTATTTCCGTGTTCGAGCCGCAATTTGCTTGCCACGGCTCACTGCCAGCGTAACAATCACTGGTGAAACGGAACCCCGAAGGAAGTGGCAGTTATGAGCGTCCCAAAACGATTCCAGCATTCCAACAATGATGATCTGCCTGCTGAACTGCAGGAGTTGGGTGAGCTGCTGGAGGAAATGGATACGGACCGTCGGCAGGAATTGCTGGTTTCCTACAACCGAGTCACAGAATCCGTGCTGCGGCGTCGTCGAATCTTGGGGCTGGTTCAGGAAGCACTGTCGCAATTACGACTCGACGTGAAATATCTGATGTTCGACCTCGAAATGACACGCCGCGAACGCGACGAGCTGCAGGCTCGCATCGAAGGCGAAGAACGCGGTTTCTAGATCGCTTCGCCTGATTAACCCAACTTCCCCAACTCAAGTCACGAAGGCAGTGTTTTGTGCGGTGAGCGGCAAGAAGTTTCCACTACATTTGCTTTTGGATTATTTTCGAGGGCAGTTTGAGATTCAGTTTTTCCAGAAGAATCTGTTGATGGTCGGAGGGCTTTGACACGCAGCGAGTACGGATCTCCGGGCCGGTGCGAGTGGGCAGGACGACGTCCATCGAACGGATCTCCGACAGCTCCGCAAGCACACGTCGCGGTTCGTCGCCCAGCCCTGCTTTGCTGCACAGCTGGCCGAGCGTCTTCCACAGCACATACGCCAGAAAACACACGAAGATGTGTGCCAGAACACGTTCCTCCTTCTGATGCCAGATCGGGCGGATCGAAAGATCGCTTTTGTGAATTCGGAACGCGGCTTCCGCTTCGGTCAGTTGGATGTATGCCTTCCAAAGTTCTTCGTCGGACCAGTCGCTGACATTGGTTCGCAGCAGATAGCATCCGGAACTCAGAGTCGCCCAGTCACGCGTGGCTTCGATCTTTGACCATTCGATGCGTGCGGCCCCGTCATCTGTCTTCGTGACTTTCACGTCGAAGAGCTTTGCCGCTCGAGTGTTCTTTCCGAGCAGCCGGCCGATCTCACGTTCGACCTTCATCGGGTCGCGTTTCTGTTTATCGCACCGCGCCGTCATGCGGATGAGCGACTCTTCGATCTTCTTTTCGAAGCGCTGTGTGATCGCTTCTTCCTTCTTTGATCGATCGCGACTGCGACACAGGATGAATGTCTCCGGCGATGTGTTGCAGTCTTCCGATTCATCCGGATCGTCGCTGCCGGGCCACGGCACGACCTTGACTTCCAGGCCATCGCGAATGCTGGTCCAGTCTTCCTTCAGCAGCTCGTGTTCAAACTTCTTCAGCATCGATTTGGGAGTGCCGACGATGTAGCGTCGACCGCCTTCGCGCAGGAATTCGATGTTGTCTTCCGACACCATGCCGCGATCCATGACCCAGATGCGATCGCTTTTCCCGTAGCGTGCTTCCATCGTTTCGACGATGTGTTCCACGGTAGTAACGTCGGCCGTATTGCCGGCAAACACCTTGTATCCCAGCGGCATTCCGCATCGAGACACCACCAGCCCGATGCAGACCTGCTTGCAGTCGCTGCGGTTATCGCGCGAATAGCCACGCTGAGCCAGCGGATTGTGTTCGGCCTGACCTTCGAAGTAGGTACTTGTGATGTCATACATCAGCAGGTCGTATTCGAGATCGAACAGATGGCCAAGGCGATTCTTCAGATGCGTTTCCAATGCGTCCTTGTGTGGCAGCAACTGATCGAGCGTGCGGTACAACCGATTGTCGTCCACGCGGTCTTCGCTCACGCCGAGCAGATCGGGCAGCGCCGTTTTCGGATACCATTGTTCGGCCGTGAACAGTTCACTGGCGGGTTCGAGGAGCCGGGCAATGATCAGAATCAGCGAACTCACATCCCAGCCGACCAGTTCGCGACCTTCGGGGATCGCGTTGTTCAGAAATGTGTCGAGCTGCAGCGTGCGAATCAGGTGCAGAGCCATCCACGGTCCGCCGAACTGCCGCAGGTTTTCCACACGAACTCCGGCGGCGTTGACTTCAACCCATCGCGGAGCGACAGCCGTCGCGTCGTCATCAAATTCGAATTGCATCTGTCGACTGAGCGGCTGCGATCGATCGCCCGTTGCCGCCGTAGCATCGGTATCGGCCAGAACTTCCGCCGCCTGCTGCACACCCAGTCGCCCGGCTTCGTCAAGCTTCCCCAGCCACGCGACCACCCGTTGCCGCGGCCCACTGGCCGAGCGATACGATTCGACCAGCGCCCAGTAGGCGTGGCGACGACCGTTTTTGATCCGATGGCATTGGCGAATGAACATGATCGCAAATGCTACCGACGGATCTCCGACCAACCAGATCAGAGGTCGTCACTACATCGTGTTTCAGATTTCAAACGCTGGACTTTCGGAAAATCGATGACAAAAACACGCCCAATAAATTCTCTGCAACCACATTTTGTGCCGCTGCTGGGGAAGTTGGGTTAATACAAGATCGATACAAAAAAAGCCCGTCTCGCTGATGTCAGCAGGACGGGCTTTTGGTCTATTCAGGCCAAGGCGTTTGCCATCCTATTTGATTTTGATGGCGTACAGACGCGACCTGTCTGAAACGTACATTCTGCCGTTCGCGATTGTCGGCGTGCTGTAGATTGACGAATTGAAGGTCTTGGTGGCCACTTCTTCAAGCTTATCGCCAGCCTTCAGAATGATCATTTCGCCGTCCTCATCGCCCAGTAGGACGTGGCCATCGATCACCATTGGTGAACCCCAGACCGCTGCGAACGTGTCAAATACCCATTTCTGCTTGCCGGTCTTGAAGTCGATGCAGTGCAGAAAGCCACTTAAGTCTGGGGCATAGACCAAACCATCCGAGATTGCCACGGTGGAAATTGTGCGACGGAAGATAAGGCCGTTTTCTTCGCCCGTCACGCTGCCGTCCTCATCGACGCCACCATAGTGCCAGATCTGACCGCTGTTTGGGTTCTCTTTATAGCTCTCGCCATCAGCAATCATTGGGCTGACGTCACCCTTCTTTGTTGCATCGATGCGAAACAAGTGACCGACGCCTTCTCCGTGTTCCGGGTCCTGACCGACGGCCAGAACAATGCTGCCGTCTTTGAAGACAGGCGTGGAGATAATTGCGTTTCGAGTTCCTCGACCGCCCAGTTCCCATGCGGAATCTTTCGGGTTGAGGTCAAACCACCAGATCAGCTCGCCGGATTCAACATCGTACGAATACAGCACACCGTCGCCACCGGGCATAAAGACCTGAGCCTTGCCGTTGACTTCACCGATGGCTGGTGAACCCCATTGTCCGTGCAGAATGTTGTTGAACGGTGCCGGAGCTTTCGAATCGAGTGCTGGAGAATTGTCTTCCCAAACGACTTCGCCAGTCTTCTTGTTGACGGCGATAAAGCAGGGAGCTCGCGGTGACGGTACTTCAAGGTGAGCTTCATCCACACCATTGGAGGTGACCAGCAGAATCAGGTCGCCGTGAATCACGGGTGAACTTGTTGCCAAGTTGTGAGGAAACACACCCAGTTCTTCGATCATGTCGAGCGACCAGACAATATCTGCATCCAGTTCCTCGGTGTCCGCTTCGTCTTTGTACGGCCCATTGTTCTCGCCATCGTGGAAACCTTCCACGTCGATACACATCAGTTCGCAGCGATTGGTTGCCACGTACAAGCGGCCGTCTTCGATGCACGGAGTCGAGCAGATGCCCTGCTCCGGCCAGTCGTTGACTCGACCCTGAGGCAGCTTTTCACGAGTCAGCTGCCACAGGAACTTGCCGTCTTCTTCGTTGAAGCACAGTACGCAACCGCGGTCGCCCTTGTGGTTTTCGCGGTACTCACCACCGTTGTTGGTGCCGACAAAAACCTTGCCGCCAGCGACGATGGGATTGCCGTAGGTTTGAGATCCCAGAGTGGCGGTCCAAAGAATGTTCTTGCCGTCCTTCGCGTCTTCGGCAGCCTCAAAATCCAAGCTAATGCCGGTCGTTGAGTTAACCATGTTGCGCGACGGGTCACCGCCCCACATGCTCCAGTCGCCAGACGACTTGCCTGCCGCCGCTTCTTTCGGTGCCGGCTTTGCAGCGGCTGCTTTAGGTTCGGCAGCCGCTTCTTTGGCAGCCTCTTCCTTTGCGATCGCTACTTTGGTGGCAGCCGCTTCTTCTGCCTTTGGTGTCGCGGCAGCCGTGTCTTCTTTGGCAGGGGCTTCTTCTTTCGGCGCCTCAGGTTTTTCTTCGGTCGTGGCCGGTTCCTGCATGTCTGGCTTTTCGTCGACAGCCGGTGCGGCAGCTTCTTCCGACGAATCTTCTGTAAGTTCCGGTTCGGCGAGTGGCTCCTGATCCGGTTCGAACGGAGCTCCACCGCCTACGCCGCTGCCACCTTCGGGCTCAACCATATCATTTTGAGCGGCCGGCGGGGCACAGCCGGAAACAACAATTGCCGCCAGTAACGGCAACGCTAACCAATGGGTTTTCATTATAGGATTTCCTTAAATCAGGTGATTCAACAAATGGGGAGATACTGCTACGAGGCAGACTCTATTCCGTGACCATCACGTTGTCGAAATAGCATTCCGCCAGCGAGTACGTGTACAGGCCAGGAGCTCCATTCAGATTTGCATGCGGGTCGACCGCTTCGATCGTCCACTCTTCGGGTTCGTCCGTACCACGTTCCCATACCTTGCCGTAAATATGAGCTCCATCATCCTTAATCCCGACGGTGACTTTCATGGTGTACCACTTGTCAGGATCGGATCGGAACTTCACTTCTTTAGCCATTCGCAGATGCGGAGCCCAGCTTTGAACCTGCACCTTGCCGGTGTTGCCTTTAAGAATCAGGTTGTAGCGATGAGCGGTTAGCCCGATGCTGGGCAGCTTGCGTTTTTCTTCTCGCATCAGCACATCCGCCTGAACGGTGTACCCTTTCTGTTCCGGGAAGCCGATCCACATGTTGGCACTGGGTTTCCCTTTGCCAACCCCTTTGATCAAGGCCGTGGTGCCGTCAACTTCTGATGGTTGCAGCTTCAGAAACGCATTGATCCACGTGGGAGGAACCTGCTTGCCTTTGTAGCCTTCGAAGTCCCATTTCCACGGCATCGGCGGGAAGGTTCGCATACGAGCAACAGACGTCAATTCGCCTGACTTCGCTGTGAGTTCGAAACCCTGTTCCGGAGCATCTTCAGCAACGGTCAGCTTCTTGCCGTCAATTTTGACGCCCTTTACGCCTTCGGCCACGCTGATCTCAGCATCGACTTCACCGATCAGACGCCCGTTCTTGTCGAAGCCAAGAATGGTGTATTCCTGTTCGCCACCTTTGAAGACTCGCGCCTCATAAGGTCGAATCTGAATCGATGCAACTTCACTGCCCGCGTCTGATTCTTTCAACGGTGTGATTTCGTGCTGAGTACGTTTGCCGGCATTTTCGTTTCCAATCGCAATCGTACGGTCGCGAGTCACAAAGAAGACTCGACCGTCAGAAACAGCCGGAGTTCCATAGATCTCGTCCAGGCCGTTGCCGTCAGCGGCTGTCAGAGTGACTTTTGACAGCGATTCGCATTTTTCGCGAGACACCTTCAGGATGTGAATATTGCCGTTCACTTCCATCACGTACATTTTGCCGTCAGCGATGACAGGAGACCCTTTACCAACGGTCCCCAAACTGTATTCCCACAGTTCTTCGCCCGTCTTGCTGTCAAACGCATGTAGCTTGCCCGTGTCGGCAACGACATAAAGCACACCCTCATGGACGATCAAGCCTGTGTAGCCAGCCTTAATTCCGTCTTTGCGCCACACGCTGTTGGATTCGGTAATGTCGCCTTTGCCTCGAGCGTCAATGCACTGAATGCGGCCGAATTCGAGGGTGTCGATATTGTCTTCACCATGAGAAATATAGACCAGGTGACCATCCACTGCCGGCGTTGCGTTCAGTCCACGCTTGGACATGTTGAACGACCACGCGTATTCACCTGTGCGGGCATTGATGGCATGCACGCCACCATCGGCACCGCCGCCGACCAACAGTCGCTGACCATCGACTACGGTGATGACCGGGTTCGAATAATTCGTATCCAGTGGTGGACCACCAACCTGTGAGGTCCACAACAATTCGCCGTTTGACTTATCGAAAGCGTGGTAAGTCATCTTTGGCGGTGGCGCGCCAGTCTTGCCCCAGTTCAGGCCGAAAAAGCCAACAATGATGCGGTCTTCGTCGATGAGTGGTGTCTGAGTTCGGCCGCCGTAACCGGAAATCTTGCCGTAATCTTCAAACAGGCTTCGCTCCCACAGCACTTTGCCATCGCGATCGTAGCAACGGAACAAACCGCTGACGGAATGCATGTAGACATTCTGAGTTTCAGGATCACCAACCATCGAGGCCCAACCGACTCGCGGTGCTGGGATGTCGGTCTGAAACACGTTGAACTTGTCGTCCCAAATCACTTCGCCAGTTGCGGCGTCGCGACAGACAACCTGTTCCTGAGCGTGGATCAACTCCGGGCTGCCCAGTGCGACATCATGGTTGGTGCGGCAGTTCAGGTAGACGCGACCGTCAATTACGATCGGTGCCGCTCGACCGCCGATGGGGGATTCCCACAGCAGGTTCTTGCCCGATGGGTCCCATGTTTCCACCAGACCGGTTTCGTGACTAACACCACTGTGTTCCGGGCCTCGCCAGGACGCCCAGTCGTCACTCAGGCCGCTGCCTTGCAGAGCCAGAATGAGAGCAGAGAACAGGCAGACAGATCTCATGTTTTTATTATCCTCATTGAAGTCGATGAAGGGCCTTCCGGCGGCGCGATTTGGCGACGACGGAGGGAGATGGCAGGCTGGTCTGGCGGGGACGTCCGGGAAGGCCAAACGCTGCTTGTTAGTGTATTCGAGTGACCGCCGAATGCAATCAAGCCGAAAGCAGGTTACACCCCTGCCGCCTCCGTCGTCACCGCTTCAAAGCGGGCGGGCTGTGTTTGCACGATTGAGCTGATTTTCCAGTTGCCTTCGACGCGTTTCAGAGCGATGTTTCCACAAAGCACCAATTGCCGCACATGGTTGTGGCCCCAATGGTAGACGGTCCCGCGAACTCGCCAAGTGGCTTGAACGTTAATTAAATCGGGCCGCTGGTCGAATTCAACGGCTTCCAACTGGTCGATCTCGACCGATTCCAGCGACACCAGCAACGCTTCTGATGATGTTGCCGAAAGTGTCTCACGGGTGTCCAGAAAAACCTGCTCCGCCAGGCCAGCGTCCAATACTTCAGACAGCCGGTCCAAAGCCTTGTGCTCATCCTGCTTGAGGACGGCTGTGTAGACCTGTTCCAGAAGGTGGTCAGCCAGCGCCCGAGTCTCTGCCTGGTCGACAACGTCAACTCGATCCGGCATTGTCGCCAGGCAGACTCCGCCCGTCACGAGGCCCACGACAAACAACAGCATGGCCAGCCGTCGGGACAGCACACGGCGATTACAAAATACCATGCCGAAAATCGCGGTCGTTGTGAGAAAGCCCACAACGGCGCCCCGGATACCCGGCCGATGCTGTTCACTACTCACCGGCTTCCACTGGTCTGGACGTTCCAGTTCAACTGCCGATTCGGCGGCTACCGATTTCTGAGCATCCACTGGCTCCGCAGACCAGCTGACAGCCGCTGACTGTTCGCCTCCTTCCACGAAAGGAAGGTTTTGAGCCGTCTGTGCCGCATCCGTAATGATCTCAACATTCCATTCGTCGAACGCCCCCGGCCGTTTTTGAAACGATAGTTCAACGTCCTGCACCGACACTGACGGACGGTACAGCATGCGGATGGCCGCCAGGGTGCCTAACACCGGCAATACGTCGCGTTCGCTGCCCGATGATTCAGCCGCCACCAGATCGTCTTCCATCGTGGAACCTGGAGGCACAAGTTGGAGCTGGACATCGCTACAGTCCTGTGTTTGGCCATCAACTGTTAGTCGAACATTAGCCCGCATCCAGGCCGCGACCTGCTGTTGCAATTCTGTCGCCGTGCTTTTATCGAGTGTGGAATCATCTGCCGCTTCATCAGAGTGCGCCAATGCGTTTACTACAGCCTCAGATTCCGAAACCGCGCCCAGCAACGAAAGCGGCGCGGTGAATTCGTGGACGATTGCGACCGGAGTGATCACCAATCGCGAAGATGCGGAATTGAAGGCTGAGTAGTTCAGCTGCTGCGATGTGTTCGGAAATACGACAGTATGAGGACGGTTCGGCGGGATAACCGAATCGAATCGTCGGCGTGAAGGCTGATGCTGCAGATGAAGTCGCAACTCACCCGGCTCAGTTAAATCGCGGTGCGTAAAATTATGAACGAAGCAGAGCGCGGCCAATGGCTGATCGTCATCCTCGCGTGCATATTCGATCTGCCATGATAGCTTCAATGACGAATCGGCAGACAGGTTAACGTCGCGGGCACCGTCATCTGATGAACCGTCGTCCCATTCCGGAACCGATCGGACGGTCGATCGCAGTCGGTGACCATTCTGGTCGAAGATTCTTAATTGGGTCTGCAGAGTTGCGGCGTGCTGCTTCAGGGCCGCTCGAAAAATGTCAGCGTCGACCGTTGTTTGGTCTTCAGGTAAATCGAGTTGGTGGCGTAGGACGTCGTCCAGAAAAACATTCAGCCGCACTTCGACCACGTCAGACACTTTCACCCAAGCATCTGTGTACGAAACGGGGTGCGCGTGGACGCTTGCTGTCATCAACAGCAGCATCAATCCGAAGATGGCGCAATCGCGAAAGTGGCAGGGCATGGGCCGATGGCTGGCGTTTGCAAAGGGAGGGAACCCACACGCGCGTTGAGCATGCGGCAGAGGGTGGCACGCCATTATGTCACCAACAGCGCATAAAAAAAGGTGGCATCCCTGCCACCGTTGTACTGAGCAATTCTGAGAATTACTGTCCGCTGTCTGTCTTAGACTTAGGCCTTTGGAGCTGATTCAGCTGGCTTTTCGGTCGCTGGTGCTGGAGGAGCAGGAGCGTCTTCTGCAGGTGGTGCAGGAGCGTCTTCAGCAGCAGGAGCTGGTGCATCGCCAGTTGCAGGAGCCGCAGTTGGAGCAGATGCTGCACCAGATGTCACGCCACAGCCACCAGCGCCGCAACCACCGCTTACGCCACAACCACCGGCACCGCAGCCAGTGCTTACGCCGCAACCGCCGCCACATGAGCTGCAGCCAACAGAGCTACCACACGAACCGCAGCTTGATGTGCCGCATGTTGAGTAGCTGGTACCACATGATCCGCAAGATGAAACGCCACAGCTTGAGTAGCTTGAGCCGCAAGATGAGGTCCCACACGAAGAGGTGCCGCAGCTTGAACAGCCTGAGCTGTACACTGGAGTTGCACAGCTTGAGTAGCTGGAACCGCAAGACGAACCACAGCTTGAATAGCTGCTGCTGCATGTGCTGTAACTTGGTGTGTAACACTGCGTTTGGCAGCGTGACCGGCATGGCCGACAACGACGACCAGCTTCAGCAGCTGGAGCCAGTGCCAATGCTGCAACGGCCGTGAGGAGTACGAAATTTCGCATCAACTTTTCCTTCTGGTATGTTCAAGGGAACCTCAAAAACATGAACCGCCACGACCAATTGCGGCGGTTCACTCGCGAAACAGCGTCAGAAGCTCATCACGAGTAGTGTACATTTCGGGCAGCGTAACTAATCCAGGCCGAATATGTCAATCATATTGCCTATTTTGGCATGTTTTGCTAAACACCCGTGATGTTGGCTAAATCGCTGGGAATACGCTGGACATTTCCGTTTTCGTCCACACAGGCGATGACCGAATCTGCGGAACACAGCAATTGCCCATCGCGAAAAATTTCGTAGTGATGTTCCAGCTTGGCAGGTGATTCGCGAGCGATACTGGTTTCCACCGTCAGCAGGTCGTCATACCGGGCGGGCCGTTTGAACTTGACCTGAATGCTGGCCACGACGAAATACAACTTCAGCTCTTCCATTCGCCGATAGTTGCCGCCTTGAGCTCGAAAAAGTTCCGTGCGCCCCATTTCGAAAAACGTGAGATAGTTGGCATGGTGCAACAGCCCCATGGCATCCGTTTCGCTGTAACGGACTCGGACATCGATCGAATGAGACTTCAGAGTGTCTGACAACGCAGAATACCTTTCTTTGCGATCACTGGTGTCGTGAAACCTAACAACGAAAAAAGCAACATCGCGAGCCTGATTTTCGTTTACGGTTCGTTGAAACGCGGCTTCTCACTGCACCATCACCTCGCGGACCATACTTTCATAGGAACGGCCCAAACACTGCCGCTTTACAGGCTGTTTGACTGCGGCGAATATCCCGCTTTAGTGGATGCGGCGACCGATGGGCAGTGCGTGAAGGGTGAGGTTTATCGTGTGTCGAAAGCTTGTCAATTGCAGTTAGACGAAGTCGAAGGCGTTGACGAAGGCTTGTACGAAAGACGAGAAATCCGGCTGGCCACTCCATACGAAGACGCGTCAGTTCAAGCCTGGTTTTATCTGCATCCCGTTGCTGGCTTGAAAGACTGCGGTCAGGAGTGGCCGTAGAGTTTTTCCGGACGTTTTTACTCCGCTGGTCATATTTTTTGCCTGCGATCAGTGCGAGCGACTGCAGCGATCGCGTATTTGCAGCGTCCTAGGCCCGCTACGCCCACTTCTACCACGCCAGTTGGCCAACACACCAACCGGTACGTGCGGCCTCGGCGGTTTTTGCGAGGTCACCGGAACCTGCATTCGGCGGTTCGCGCCATCGTTGGACCTGCATTCGGCAGGGCATGCCGGTAACGCCGTGCAGTGCGGCAAATCGGATTTTTTTTGGGATCTCTTAGCGTTCCGCCGTATTGACCTGACCGGAAGACTCAGGTTATCACCCCCACTCGCATCGCTTTGACGCGCTCAAAACGGGTATGTCTGCGGGACGGTGCGAAGGGTGTTTGAGCCGCTTGGAATTCAATCGGACCGGCACCTGCGGAAATGGACCCCATCAAGTTAGAAACAAAATACGTCGTTCGCATCTGAACGGCGGCAAGCAGTCTGCAGAGTTTCGGACAATTCTGCTGGGCCTGTCTTCAAGGAGGACTTCCAAGTGCAAAAGGCCATCGGATTCATCGCCTGTGTCTCGGTGATGGCTGCCTCGCTGTATCTGTTCAGCGGCGGCGACCCATCCCGAATTCTGTCAGCTCAAACGGAGTCGTCCCCAGCGGACGGTTACGGTTCGGCTGCTCGACGAATGTTAGACGACGCTCGTCAACTTGCTAAGCAAGGCAACGTCAAAGAGGCTCGCCGGTTGGCTGAGACTGCGGCGTCGTTGTCGGCCGACTGGCAGACGGGTGAACAGACGCCCCAGCAACTGCTGGCGGAACTGGATCGCGGGTTCAGCCTCGAGCCGAATTCGTTCGACGCGGCCAGCAGTGGAAAATGGAACACCACTGCCAAGCGAACGCCTGGCAGCAATCCGTTCTCCAACGGTCAATCACCAGCGGCAGCTGATTTCGGAGAAGCACCCCTTCCCGAGAACGCCAGCGTCGCGATGGTTAACAAACGCAAGGCTGATCGTTTGATGGCAGAAGCCAAACAGGCATTGCAGGCCGGAGACATTCCTGTCGCCCGAGCTCGCGCCATGCAGGCTCGCGCTATGAAGAACGTCACCTGGGGATTGTGGGACGAACAACCCGATCAACTGCTGGCGCAAATCGATCGTGCTGAGGGTACAGAAACCTTCTTCGCAGACGGTCGGACGTTAAACGCATCTTCACGAGGCGGTGAGTCCAACGCAGAGCAGACTTATCAGCAGGCCAGCGCACTTATTACTCAGGCTCGCGAGGCGATGGACGCGGGCAAACTGCAAACTGCACTCACACTGGCCCAGCAGGCAGACGCACTTCAAGCCTCTTACGGCCTGTACGAAGACACACCAGCAAATGTGATCCGAGAACTGCAGCATCTTTCCAGGGCCGGAGCGGCTCCTGCCATGGTCTTCCAGACTGACGAACAGTTCAGCGGTGGTTCATCGGCCGAAGAAGCTCGCGCCCGACAACTGGTCGGCGAAGCCCGCGACGCACTACGACAAGGTCGGCTGTCAGCGGCTCGTGAAAAAGCTGAACAGGCTCAAAACCTGAACGTGGCTTTCACTTTGATGGAAGATCGTCCGGAACTTGTCCTGTCTGATGTGAAGCACGCACTCGACGGCAACGGAGCGACGGCATTCTCGACCGGTGGCCCGGTTGACATGACTCCCGGCGACGTTCCTCTGCCAGTTCCGAACTCAGTGGTTGCGAATAGCGACGACCGGAAAATTGTCAGTGTCAGCAACACGCAGACAGACAACCCGTTCGTGATCAACCCTGTTGGTTCAAACACCAGCGAAACGGAAACTGAAGCGGCTGTGCCTCAGTTCCCTAAAATCAGCAGCGTGTCTCAAACATCCGAAACGTCGGACATGACTCCGATGGCACAATCTGATCCACTGGAAGACGCAACCAACGCTCTGGACGTTCGTTTCGCGAAACTGCGAATGGAAGTCATGAACTCCGTGTTCCGTGCGGAGAAGCTGAAGGAGAGGAACTCTGAAGAAGCCTTGGCTGTCCTGCAGCGAACAAGAGAAACAGTGGAAGGTGCCGGCCTGCCGGAAGAATCCACCAAAGCACTGACCAGTCACCTGGACCGTTCTGAAAAGAGCATCCAGACATGGATGGAACAACGAGCTCCCATCATTGCTATGGAACGCCGCAACGAAGAGATCAGGGCTCAAATCGAAATCGATGTTGAGAACCAGATTCGGATCGAGCAGGAATTTGTCGACCTGACCAATCAGTTCAACGAGCTGATGAAGCAGCGTCGCTATGCGGAAGCCGAACTGGTTGCCAACAAGGCAAAGGATCTGAATCCCAATCTGCCTCAGGCAGTTGTGATGGTTGAAAAATCGAAACTGCAGAAGCAGATTGCGTTCAATGAACGTCTGCGAGAAGACAAGGCCGACGGTTTTCTGAGTGCCATGAACGCTGTGGAACGAGCAGCGATTGCGACCGACGAAGACATCTCATTCGGCGACAACTGGGCTGAACTGACAAAGCGTCGCAGCGAACGTTACGGAAGCGCGGATGCTCGCATTCGAACCCCCAGCGAACTGAAGATTGAAAAGGCACTGAACGAAACGATCTCACTGCATTTTCATAACGTGCCGCTGACAGACATTGTCCGACACATCGCGATGACGCACGGGATTAACGTGTCTCTGGATACCCGGGCTTTGGAGACTGAGGGTTTGGCCGTCAACCAGGCCATTAGCATCGATGTGGATGAGATTACCCTTCGAAATGCATTGAAGCATTTGCTGGATCAGGCAGGTGGTTTGGTCTTCGATATCGAAAACGGAATCCTGGTCATTACCAATCGGTTGGCTCAGGACACAAAGTACGAAGCTCGTGTGTACCCCGTCGCCGACCTTGTGATTCCGATGGACCTGCAGGCCAATGACAAGGCCCTCGATGTCCGCGAGATGAACGGCGTCGGTCGGTCAGGCGGACTTGGTCTGTACCAATTGGAAGACGACCTGTCAGTCAGCATTGGCAGTAACGGCTCACCGAGAACTGCGAATCGTCGCTCAGCTCAGGACGGACCGGACTTCTCCGGATTGGTCGACCTGCTGACTTCGACGGTGGAACCAGGTTCGTGGATGCTGGATGGCGGTGCAGGCACTGCAGAAGGCAACGAGAATACGCTGAGCCTTGTAATTCGGCAAACACCAGCGGTTCATGAGCAGATTACGGACCTGTTAAGTCAGCTTCGACGTCTGCAGGATATTCAGGTGACCGTTGAAGTTCGCTTTATCAGCGTGACAGACCGATTCTTCGAACGCATCGGCGTCGACTTCGACTTCGGCGTACAGGATACGCTCGGGGATCCTCCGGGCACCCCAGCTTTTGGTTCGCGACAGTTGCAGTTCCCCGGTGCGGGAGCTGGCGGCGGCGGCCAGGGTGGCAACAACGCCGGGGGAGGAGACCTGCGAGGCGGCCAGCAAGGCGGCCAGCAAGGCCAACAGGGTACGACGACTGCGGGATTGTTTGACCCCATCCAGCGAGTCAACGCTCCGCGTGACGACTTCAGTCGCACCGTTGTTGGCTTGAGTAGCCCGGACGCATTCACGGAAGACTATGACATTCAATTCCGTCAGGGATCGTTCGAACTTGGTGTGCCGGACTTCGGTAACTTCAATCCTGACGCCGGTATTCAGGTCGGGATGGCGATTCTGAGTGACATCGAAGCCTTCTTCTTTATTCAGGCCGCTCAGGCGGATGAACGAGCGAACCTGTTGTTTGCTCCGAAGGTGACTTTGTTTAACGGGCAGAACGCAAGTATCACAGACCAGACGCAGCGACCGTTCGTTGCCGGACTGATTCCAGTGGTGGGAACTGGTGCCGTTGGCTTCCAGCCGATCATCAGCGTTATCCCGGAAGGTATTCAGCTGCAGGTTGTGGCGGTTGTGTCAGCTGACAGACGCTATGTACGACTCTCGCTCGCCCCGACGTTTACGTCGCTGCTGGACCTGTTCACTTTCTCCTTCGCTAGTGGCGGAGCGGGTGGCGGTGCAATCGGCGGTGGCCAACAAGGCGGCCAGGGTGGCGGCTTTGGCGGCGGCGGCGGTGGCGGCTTCGGCGGTCAGGGCGGCGGTGGTGGCTTTGGTGGCATCGGCGGTGGCTTCGGCGGCGGTCAAGGTGGCGGCGGTCAAGGTGGCGGCTTCGGCGGTCAGCAGGGCGGTCAGCAAGGCCAACAGGGCCAGGCAGGCGTCGGTGGCGGAACACTTACTGTTCAGCAGCCTGTGATTTCCAACATTACGATTGCCACGACAGTCAGCGTTCCGGACGGCGGCACAGTGCTGCTGGGTGGTATCAAACGTCTGCGTGAAGGTCGCAACATGGCCGGTGTACCGATTCTGAACAAGATTCCGTACGTCAGCCGACTGTTCAAGAACAGCGGTGTCGGTCGCGAGACCGAAAGCATCATGATGATGGTGACACCACGTATCATCATCCAGGAAGAAGAGGAGGAATTGATCCTTGGAACTTCGGGAACGGGTTTGTAAATAAAGCGACTGTTGGTTCGGAATTGCGGGTCTGTTCCAACAATGCTTCCGTTCGATACGGGTGCGGTCCGATCGAACGGGAATGACACTCGATCTCAATTGTTCCAGACAGGCCTTCAGAATTTTCTGAGGCGTCCGTCATAGGGTCCGGTCGCCACGAAATGCGGGTTTCGTGGCGACCTTTTTTATGCGCCGAAGTAGATCCATTCTCCCGGAAGCGACCTTCGGCTCAGGATGTCGAGTCTATTGCAGCCGGATCGATACCAGTCGTTTAACCCGCAGCCGAAGGCGCAGGCGTTGCAGGGGACGGCTGTATCGCAGCGTAAACGGAACACCCACGGACGCCGATCAGCGGACGCCTGCGCCTCCGGCTACGGGTTAAACGAACGGCTGGCTTCACCACCCAGGATTCGGCGAAGTGCCGCCCGGCGAGCGTCACCTATCGTAGATCCTTGTCTGCCGGAACGGATTTTCGACTCAGTATGTCGAGTCTATTACAGCCGGATTGATACCAGTCGTTTAACCCGCAGCCGAAGGCGCAGGCGTTGCAGGGGGCGGCTGTGTCGCAGCGGAAGCGGAACACTCACGGACCCGGGTCAGCGGACGCCTGCGCCTTCGGCTGCGGGTTAAACGAACGGCCGGCTTCGCCGCCCAAGGTTCGGCAAGCCGCACCTACTTGCGGCGTTCGAGCACAAGAAAGTGGCCGTTGGTCGTGTCTGGCAGCAGCCGCCACTCGGGATCATCCGCTTGAAGTTCGGGGACATCCTCTGGGCGGCGAATCTCGCTGTAACGATGCCCCGTATCGATCACGATGTAGTCCGTGTCCGGCGGCACACCCTTCTGATAGTTGTTGACCGCTCGCACATAGCCGCTGTAATCATAAGATCGTTCACAGTGAGTCAGCCGAGTGTGAATGTAATCGGTGGATGCCACTCGTGCGGACGGCGGAATTTGTTCCACGACACGATTCACCATTGCCGCGCGTTCCAGCATGGCGCGATCCGACAGCGTGTACAACGCTGTGCGACTGAACGGCGATTCAGTGGACCAAAATGTCAGGCCCAACGGCGTTGTGGAAGCTGGTAGCGATGTAAACAAACAGCACAGTAAAACCAGCAACGCGGCTGATGCGGCCGAGCCATTCCTGAACCGCGACAACGCGACAGCAGCCGCCCAAAATAGAACCGGCAGCAGCGGTGCATGAAAGTGGTGATACGGAATGGGCGGCAGGCTGCCGTCACCAAGCTGGATCAGGCTAAGCATCACAAACGTTAGCACACCCGCAGCCAGCAGGAACACTCGCCGCAGCGGCAGAAACGCCAGCGGCCCCAGAAACGTAACTCCATATAACAACGTGCGGAGACTGAAAATTTGAGTCAGCACTTTGGCCGGATGAGTGATCGTGGTTTGAATCAATTCGCGTGGACTGCGGCCCAGATCACCAAAGTAGCGGCTGTAATGCACAGCGGCCCCGGCTCGAAACGCCGGAATCACCACCAGCACGACAGCCAATAGGTACAGGACCGAAAAAGCGGCCATGCCGAAGCACCACCACTCGGCTTTGCGGTCTGTCTCCAGCGGCCGCCTTGGTTCTCCTGACTGCTCTTCGCCACTTTTAACGATCTTACGACGGCGTCGAAGAGCCAACATTCCCATCACGAGCATCAACGGGAAGGTGATCAACGCCATGTCTTCTTTCGCGGACAATGCCAGCACCAGGCATAAGGCCGCCAGCCCAAACCGACCCCGTTCGACCAAATCAATCAGCCAGAACAGAAACGGCAGTCCCAGCACTATGGGCCGAAACGTTTTCTGGTCGATCGCGATATCCAGAAAGTGCATCGGAAAGAAGAACAGCCATGCAATCCCCACCATCGCTGCGGCAGTCGCATCCTTCGAGTGCCGTTTGGCGATGCAGTAAATCGGAATCGAGCAGCTCGCGAGCGCCGCGGATTCCGCCATTTCCAACAGCAGATGGGAAGGCCAGAGCATATGTAACGGCAGCAGCAATAGGTGGATTACCTGAATGTGCTCGCCCAGAAAAAGGCCCTGATCCAGATAGCTTCGAAACCCCTTCCCGTGCCAAACGTTCCACAGGTGTTCTTCGTACATGGCCGAATCCCCGTGGGGAATCAGCAGGTTTTCATACAGACGATAATTCATCCAGAAGGAAACGGCCGCCCACGCAGCGGCGAACATCACCATCAGTGAAAATGCTGTTCTACCAGACAACTGCGCGACGTCAGGCCCACTGGTCGGCACAAACAGCAGTGCATCCAGCCACACCCACACCACAAACGCGATGCTCAACATCAGCCACAGCGGCAGCACGCCAGCTGCAAACTGCAGCACACCGGCGGCCCCGATGCTTCCGACCAACCACACCAGCCACCATGCCGATCCGATCAACAGCGCGTAGCTTGATGTCATAAGCGCATTTGCAATTCGAAGGTTTCGCTGCGGCTGGCCCAGACGGCGACAACGGAACCAAGCCGCTGCGATGGCGACGCCGCTGATCGAAAACACGCTAAGAAAAACCGGAAGCAATGTAACGGACGGTGTTCGGACTCCTGCTGCATTGACCTCAGCTGTCCCGCCCAGCAATGTTGCCAGCCAGAGATTGATGTCGTTGGGCCACAGCAGGCCGCGAGCTTCGTCAGACGTTACCAAGGCGGAAACCGCCCATGCGAATACGCCCACGGACGCCAAGAACAGCGTCGTCGCTTGCACCAGCCTTCGATTTTCCGGGCGAGATCTCATCATTGACCGAAATGATTCACCATTTTATTTGCATACATTGGCCCCGCCGGGCAGGAATGCCAGCGTCAACACTGGCATTGACCTAAATCCCGCCTCGTAAGACTCTACGCTACCTTTCCTGTCAATCACCGGAAGTCTTATTCGGCTTTCCGCCTGTCGCCATAAAGCCAACCAGTCAAACGACTTCCGGTTCTGTAATATCCTGATCTGACGAATTGCCGTCCATTGCGATGGCTCATTTTCCTCGGACATGCGCTACCGTTCCGCCGCAAAATCGATTCGACTGCTGATTCTGCTTGCCGCCGCCTGCTCTGTGGTAAGCGGGCTGGGGGGCTGTACGACTGTCCAGTTTGTCGAATTGCGAGAAAAACCTTCGAATCCGATCACAGGACGCCTGACGCTTTCGGCGTTTGGCGACGCAGGCCCGTCCGCCAGAACGAATCGCTTTCTAGCTGGAACTTCGTACGCAGGCGGCGACGATTATCTGCGAATGCTGAGGCATTGCCGCATGCGGATTAACGGGTGGAATCGCCACGAAGCATTGCACGCCACGGCCGAACTGAATTATCTCGCCGCAGAAAACGCGAAACGGTCCGACCCGGGCCTGGCCATGGAGTTGTATCTGGATGCCGCTCGGTTTAGCTGGGACTACGTTACGACCCCGGCTCCGGACGGCCGCCTTGCCGATCCCAATTCGAATCCACATCGGGAAACGAGCGAGGTCTACAACACCAGCCTGGAGCAACTACTGAGGCTCGCGAAGAGCAGCGGCGATTATCACCTCGGCCGTTCCATTCGCCTGCCCGTTAGTGGTCGGCTGATGCAAGTCGAAATCCCCTACCCCACGCGTTGGCTGAGTGCCGAGCAGATTGGTGAATTTGATTTCGTATCAAACTACGAACTTAAGAACCTCAGAAACCGGCACGCCAAACCGGGCCTGGGAGTGCCCGTGATGGTTCGCCGAAAACGTCAGGCATCTGAGAAGAACCTTGAGACGTATTACGAGGACGGCCTGAGTTTTCCAGTGACGCTGGTTGCCAGATTTCCGCCCGCCGATCCGCGCGTGTCTCCGACGGAGCAGAACGTCCGGTTGCAGATGTTTGACCCTCGCGAATCCGACGGTGTTATCGTTGATCGCACGTTGCTGCCGCTGGAATCGGATCTCAGTACGCCGCTGGCTTGGTTCCTGACCAACCCGAAGAAATCGCTGCTGGAAACGTTCGCTTTTCTGCGCCCGGATAAGGCTCGACACCTGGAAGGTCTTTACATGATCACGCCGTACGACCCGGACCGCATTCCTGTGTTGATGGTGCATGGCGTTTGGTCGAGTCCTATGACGTGGATGGAAATGTTCAACGACCTGCAAAACGATCCGCTGTTGCGGGACAAATACCAATTCTGGTTTTACATGTATCCCACGGGCGAACCACTCACTTTTGCTGCCGCCAATCTGCGAGACCGCTTGAAGGGGCTGCGGCATCGCTGCGATCCGCACGGACGGAACGACAAGCTGGACCAAATGGTCGTGGTCGGACACAGTATGGGCGGATTGATGTCGTACCTGTTGACCGTCGACAGCGAAGACAAACTTTGGAATTCACTTAGCAAAATTCCAGTCGAACAGATTCAGGGTGATCCGGAAGTTCAGAACGAAATTCGCCGTGTGTTCTTCTTCGAAAAGGACAATTCAATTGATCGAGTGGTCACGATTGCGAGTCCGTTTAGGGGCAGTGGCTATGCGAATCGTTTCACGCGTTGGCTGAGTGGCTCGCTGGTTTCGCTGCCGAATACGACGTCGCAGTTGAGTCAGTTGATCTTTCGTCAAAACAACCAAAGCATCTGGGATCGCGTTTTTGCGCCGAGAACGAGTCTGGATTCGCTGAACAAAAATTCGGCAGTAATCCGTTTGGTAAACCAGACGACGACGCCGCCGGAAGTGAAACATCACAACGTTGTCGGAGTCAGCAAAGGCAAGTCAGAGTCTGACTGGACGGACGGAGTCGTGCGATTCCGCAGCGCGAGCCGAGCGGATGCGGACAGCGAAATTACTGTTGAGGCCGGCCACAGCGAAGTTCATCGTCATCCAACGGCGATTGCTGAAGTACGTCGCGTCCTGCTGGAACATCTGGACGACGTTGCGATTAAGCGTTATCCAGTCGTCCCGCTAAGTCACGGTGTCATCAACAATACCCCGCCACCGACCAGAAAGCTGGCACCCTGACGAGGCGAACCTCATCCCGGGGCTGCCGTTTTCGCGTACATGCCTTCACACCGGTCATCCAGCAGCCCGACGTGATTCCACGGGGCGATCGTGATTCGTAACCAGTCTCGAAATCGTCGACATGCGGATTCCGAGCGCCCCTCTTCAATCGCGAGCTGTAGTTGGCTCCGAGCATCCAAAACCACGCGCCGGAAATCTTTATCGGTGGCTCGAAGGAACGCTTCGCCCGAACCGTCTGCCGTTTGCTCCATCGACGTGACGGCGGCGAAGTAGAGCATGCACCAGTCGCACCACAGTGGGAAGCTCGGCAACGCTGCATAACAGCCTTCGACCAGCGCATCGATCAAACGAATTTCATCGATGGTGCGGGCCGAGTAGTCTTCCAGGAACCTATGCCGAGATGTGGTAGAAAGGTCAGGCTGTAGAATGTGTGCCAGCCGTTTAACGCCGAACAACGTGTGGGCGATCCCGGTGCTGTGAAGCGGGCCAATGAATCCGGCCGTGTTCGGAAGTGCGGCCCAGTTGTGACCTGCCGCTTGAGTCGTCAAACGCTGTAGCCGCCCAGACATTCTTAATCCATCGGCCGGGCGGGCAACTTTCGCATCGGCAAACTGCGCCCGCAGAAATGGAAACCGTTGCACTTGCCGTTCCCAGATTTCCATTGGTAACGTCGGCAGGGAGACACGATTTCGATCGACGACAAACCCCGCGCTGACGGTGTCGTCGTCGAAACGCAGCTGCCACATCCAGCCGTCATCCAGCACGTGATGCACAGCCGCAGAATCGCATGGAAACGGGTGCCGATTTGTCGCCAGCCCGGCATTCGACAACATTTGCTCCACCGGCACGACGTTCTGAAAATGAGCGAACACCGCTGCCGAATTCGTTTTGAGCAACTCCGTTTGATTGGCGACACCAAGATGCCGCAAGACCGCACCGGAACCGCCGGTCGCGTCAACGACAAACGGTGCAGTCACATGGAACTCGCCACCGTCACGAGTGGAAACGGCTTGCCACTGTGAATCGGACGATAGCAACTCGTACTGCGCATTTTGGAACTGCAACACTCCTTCTGTTTCTGCCATCTGAAAAAACAGATGGTCCATGTCACTTCTGAGCCAGTGAGTGTCAGACGAGTCGTTGCTGGTGCTGGCGGCGACCAGCAACTGATGAGCCTCGTCGAAAGCTTGTTGTGGTTTGTGACCGAAGTAGCTGAAGCCTCGTTTTGCTCCGCACATGACTTCAGGGAACTCGCGTTTCCATGTGCCATATTTCGTCAGCGGCTTGAGATCAGGCAAGTCGTATCGTTCGGCCAACATACTGAGCGTGGCGTCGGCCAGCGGCGTCGAGGATTCGCCGATTGCAAAACGCGGATGGGACTCACGATCGATGACCGCCACTCGCCGACCCGACTTCGCCAGAATCAGACTCAGCAGGCTGCCACCGAATCCGGAGCCGAGAATGAGCACGTCCACGGAACCAGTCATGGCGACGTTTCCGATGTTACAGCACACGCCGTGCATTCAATCGGCGGTGGCAATTGCTGAGTCAGGTTGATCTCACTCAGTCGCTTTATCCTCGCGTCGGCACAGACGTCGCACGCTGCAAACTGCCGCACGTCCCACAGATCTGCAAACACTCGCCCGCGCTTCCATGCGACGGCTTCCTGCAGAACGACTTCCAGCGAAGTTAGCTGTGGCGGGGTGAATCGGCCACGTTGCTCAAGCTGTTCCATGATCCCGTTGCCAGTGCGGGTTGGAATAACGGCGCAACAGTCGACGCCGCAGTCAAAGGCGAACCGGACGGATTCGATTGCTCGCTGAACACCTTCGTCTTCCGGTGTGTCAGGCGGACGCAGCAGGATGAAGGTTCGCAGTCGAATGTGATTCTGCCGCAGAGATTCACAAGCCGTCGCGAAGTCGCCGACTGTCATCTGCTTGTTCAATTTGGCCAGAGTCGGTTCATGAGACGTCTCCAGCCCCATCGCGATTTCCAGCTGCGTCCCGCACAACTCCTGAAACTCAACGCAGCGGTCACTGCACAGTTGCGGATGGTTTTCGACGATGACCGACTTGAAGCCGCCAACCAGTTCTGCAATTGCTGGGAAGTCTTTGGGCGGAATCGCCTGAGCGTCGAAAAAGTTTCCGCTGTTGTACAGTTTAATGTGCTGAGCTGCTGGCAGCGATTCGAGAGCGTGGCGAATCTGTGTGGGAATCGCTCCGACGGGAACTCGCTGGTCGGTGGTGCTCTGCCACAGGTCACACATCAGACAGCGAAATGGGCACTCCCGATTTGTTAAGAAAATCGTGGCGACGTCTTCAACGATTCCATTGGCTGACAATTCCGGTTCCACGATCGCGTGATACGCTCGGAACGGATCCACGGAATTTTTCGGCCCGCGCGCCGCAAGGATGTCTACGTCATTCATAGTCTATCAAGTGCCCGGTCCCCAGTAGGCCGACCGCAGCCGGGAATCTGAGTTCACGCCAGGCCGGTGTCCTGCAACGCTTCTTCCAACAATTCCGCGACACGCAGAACGGTCGCCCATTTCATAAGATAGTCAATGTCGAGATTGTGTTGCTGGACTGTCAGGACATTTCGAATATCCAGCAACTGCCGCTCGGAAATTCGATTTCCTTTTTCGTACCACACGAGCTTGTTCAGGACGATGTCTTTCGGTGCCGTGATCCAGACTTCCAGTCCGTCGCCTTCCGGACCGAACCAGCGGCGAACGCACCGGCTCATTGCCTGTTGATCGAACTCCCGATCCTTCAGAACAAATATGTCCACTTTTAGGGAGGTCGGATAATGAATGAGATTGAACGACGACCGCCGAGTCACGGCATCCCGAATGGAAGGCACGCTAACGTAAAAATCTTCGCCCAGAAAATCGGCCAATGGTTGAGCATGGCTTACGTCGAGATCAGCTACGACATCCGCGTCGTTTGTCGAACGGGGAGCGCTCCAGGAACTGCTGGCGAGTGACCCGCCAACACAATGACGGATGTTTTTGCGTTCCAGAAATTCGATCACGGGGCGTAGAGCTGCGTAAATGTCGGTGTCCATATCATGGCATCCGGGCACGAACAGCAGCGGCGAGCGCACGGCCGTAGTTGAGTTCGATCAGCATTAGTTTTCGGTCGCGTGCGGTCATTTCGGGATAGGCATCCTCGATCGCCCGAACTGACTGAGCAAACGTGGCTCGGATGAGCGATCTGGTGAGTTCCATCCGCTGAGAAACGGTCATCCGCCGGTAACACTCGTTCTGCACTGCCGCTGCTTCGGCAGAAGTATCGCTGAGTCCTGTTTGGCTTGCCATGATCTGTTCCTCATGTGTTCGGTTGTCGATACGTCACATTCTACGCGAGGCCAGTGCCTCAGACCATTCGAGCTGCCGCTCGGAAATGCTTGCGCTGGTCGTTGTGAAAACCTGACTCAACGCTAACAAATTACCGTTAACCAGAAGTCTACGCGAAGATTTCACGAAACGCATCTCGATAACATTGTTCGTCGGCCGGAAACAGGCTCGTAAACGTTGCATCATTTGCCACGCCGTGTTGGAACCGTCGTTTTTCGAAGACTGGCATCGTCAAGCCCGTGATCTGTTCGATGCCGCGTCGGACGATCTCACCCTTTAACGCATACAGCTTGTCGTGTTGCCAGTCGGTCAGTTCGATAAACGGGATGCCTTCAGATACTTCGATCACGTTGGGCAATGCGAAGGGACTGAGGTCTTTAAAACCGTACTTTCTTCCAGGAGCCCACGATCGCACGTGTCCGCGACTTTGTCCGCCGCTGTACGTCAGCGAATGCTTAATTGCGTCGACGCCCCAACCTTCGTGGTACAGCATCAAATTGTTGAGCACGCTGCGAATGGTTAGTTCACTGTTTTCTTCGATCGGGTAGTCCTTCAGATTTTCGTCGCCACCGTCGCCATCCAGCAGATACGTCCAGTCCGGGTACCGGTTGCGGATTTCGCGGCACAATGCCAACGTCATTGTGGCGGCCTGAACGTCCAGCGGTTTGTAGTCCTCGATGACTCGAACGGCTTCTCGAAAATCGATCGCCGACGCGGGAACGTCGATGACTTCCAGAAACAGGCCCAGGTCCAGTTCGTTCATGAACTGGACGGCTTGAGCGGCATCCTGTCCTTCGTTGTCAACAGACAGCGTGAACGCCTTCAGCCTGGCGGGCGATTCGCCTCGTTTTAGCATGCAGTCATAAGTCGCGCAGAACACGGCGCCGCTGTCGATGCCGCCGCTGAACAGTACGCCGATGGGTTCGGTAGACGGAATTTGATCCAGCCACTTTGCGATTTCAGTTTGCAGAGCCGCAATGTACGCGTAGCCGATTTTGTCCAGATCCGACGGCAGCCGATTTCGTTCCGGCTCAAAAAAACGGTCGTAGTTGGGGTTGGGATCCGGACAGCCGAGTAAAGCGATCTCGACGATATGATGAGCGGGCACCATTCTTGTGTACGACGGATGAAACTGGTCGGCCAGACCTTCGGCCTTCAGCCATTCCAGAATCTCTTCCATTCGTTCCGCTACAACAAGGCACGGCCCGGCGACTTGTTTCGCCAGAAAGTAACGCATTGGCCGTCCGATAGATCGAGCCATCCGGACGATGTTTCCATTGCGATGCACGAGGGCAAACTGACCATCAATGCTTCTCAGTTTTTTTGCGTCGCCGCTGCCAAGAATTTCAACGGCTTGTTCTGCCGTGACGTTGAAGATCGTGTTCGCTTCAGGATCGAGCAGATTCACAAAGCGTTCGATGTAGGCATGTTCCGACATGGCAATTCTTTCTACGGATTTTCCGCGACTGTCGCTGGCGGAGTTGTGAGCGAATGCAGCAGGTGAGCGACATCCGGCTGATTCAGTTTCCACGGTCCGTGCGTCGCTCCGCTGCTTCCGGAATCGCCTCCCTGACTTTGCAGCCAGGCCAGTCCGGACTGTTGGTCAACCGTCAGAGCAAACCTCACGCCCGTGGCAGCGATGTGTTGCGGAATCGGAATTGGAATCGAGGTGGACGACCCAGGATTGGCACTCACTTGCTGAATTGCGCCGTCCGACGGCAACGACTTCAAGCGTTTGGCCCATTCGTAGTGATCGATTCGTGGATCAACGGGCGGTGCCGTCGCCGTTCTGCGTGAAAGCCGCGCTTGACGCGATTCAGGCTGAGAACATCCCGTGACCGTCGTGAGTGCTGCAATTAGGCAGACCAGGATCGTCGTGCGCCCCTTCATTACTTCACCGCTTTCTTCACGATGTCCATCGCCTGCTGACAAAGCGCTGTAGCGTCTTCCGTTTCCGGAGCCTCCGCGATGACTCGCAAAATCGGCTCTGTGTTGCTGGCTCGCACCTGAACCCAGCGGTCCGGCCAATCCAGTCGTAATCCGTCGCCTTCCGAGGCCGTTGCGTCGCTGAAGTTGGACCGCAACGCATCGCAGGCTGCTCCGACGGCTTCCTTCGGACACTCAAGCTTGTCCTTAACGATCGTGTAGAACGGCAGTTGGTCGGCCCATTCCTCAAGAGTGCATTCTCGCTTGACCAGGCCATCCAGCACGTACGCCATCGACACCAGACTGTCTCGCACATAGCCGACGCGCGGATCAATCACGCCGCCGTTTCCTTCGCCGCCGAGTTCCGCTGAAACGGCTCGCATCTTGGCACACACATGCGCTTCACCGACGAACGCTCGATGAAATTGGCAGCCATGCTTCTTTGCGATGTCGGCCGTGATGCGGCTGGTTGAGCCGTTGACGACGAATGGGCCTTTCCGAGTTTCCAAAACATGATCAGCGGCCAGAGCCAGCGTTAATTCTTCGCCGATGTAGCGGCCCCGGTTGTCGACGATCGCCAGGCGGTCGGCGTCGGGATCCTGAGCGAACCCGGCATCCGCGCCTTGCTTTTCGACAGCGTCGCAAAGGTCACCCAGATTCTGTTCGACAGGTTCGGGAATGTGTTCGAATTTTCCGTCCGGTGTACCGCCCAGAACGGTGACGTCGCAGCCGAGGGCCTTCAATAGTTGAGGGCCGCACATAGCGCCGCTGCCGTGATTGCAGTCGAGCACCACTTTGAATTTGCGAGCTCGAATCGCATCTGCATCGACCAGGGAAAGCACTTTGTCGATGTGCGGCCCGGCGGGGTCTTCGATGGTGGTGAGCGTGCCGAGTTCCGTCCAGTCTTTCCAGACAATTTCGTCGTCACGCAGAATCTGGATCAATTGCTGGCCCAGATCGCGATTGAAAACAGATCCGTCCGGAGCGAACGGTTTCAGTCCGTTCCATTCGATCGGGTTGTGGCTGGCCGTAATCTGCAGGCCGCCCGCCGCTTCGTAGTGTTTGATTAGCACGCCGCACGTGGGGGTCGACGCAATGCCCGCATCAAGGACGTCGCAGCCAGTCGAAAGTAATGCAGACAGGACGGCGTGGTAGACAGCGGGCCCCGTGCTGCGGCCGTCTCGCGATACGACAATCTTGCCACCGCTGAACATGGTGCCGAGGGCCGCCGAGAATTCCGCGACATAAAGAGGGTCCAGCCCGTCGCCGATGATGCCCCGCAGCCCGGAAATGCTTAGTATTCGCGTTGACACGTTCGCCTCCGTGAGAAAACAGGTAGCCGGAAGTGTAGCTGGTTGTCGCAAATTTGCACCAGCCAGGAAAGTCGCCAGACTTCAATGGCATCCATAGCCGATTTCGCCTGAAATCCCGCGTGCTGCGTTGCGGCGAAATCCACAGTGTGAATGACAACGTGATGAAACAACGGCCCCTTCCATGAACTCCACCACCAATGCGGAACAGATTGCTCACCGGCCACAGATTTCGGCCGCCTATGTCGACCCGGTCGACGCTGTCTGGCTGCACGCAGCCAGTCGGATGGGAATGCAGGTGAAGCGAGATCCCAACGTGTTTGCGTCATGGGACGGGCGCGGGACGCTTAGCATCGGAGTTCCCGAGTCGCTGGACCCGGACGACTGTTTGGCTCAGATGGTCCTGCACGAGGTTTGCCACGCCTTGGTGGAAGGCCCGGCCGCCGTTCAACAACCGGACTGGGGCATCCGCATTGACGATCCGGCGCAACGCGTCCGCGAACATGCCTGCCTGCGACTCCAGGCGGCACTCACGACGCCTCATGGCCTGCGGAAGGTTCTTGCGGCCACAACAACCTTCCGCGAATACTACGATGCGCTGCTCGAGGATCCTCTGGCGGCTGGCGATGATCCTGCGATTGCCAAGGCCGTGGAAGGTTGGAAGCGCGCCGTCGAAGGGCCATGGACCGAACCGATTCAAACGGCGTTGACGGCAACGTCTTTGATTGCGAACGCTGTCCAGTATGCCGCCAACACGGATTGCCTGTGGTCGGCGTTTGACTCGGATTCCAAACTAAGATCGGAACCACTCCGCTGACAGATCCAACTGACATCTTCGACGCCGTTGCTATCGAACGCCTGCGGAAGGAACTGCGACTGGACCCGCAGCAGGTGCGAGTCCTGCGCAACAACTTGCTGAAAAAGTTTCAGCCGGACGACGTTGCGCTACAGGCATTCGTCGGCCGGGACCGACTTCGCTGCCACGTGCTGAATGAATTTCAGCGGTGCGATTCCAACATCGACGGAGCCACCAAGCTGTTGTTTCAGACTTCCACAGGCATGCTGATCGAATCGGTGATACTGCGGATCGAAACCGGGCGCACAACGTTGTGCGTGTCGAGTCAGATCGGCTGTGCGGCCGCATGTGACTTTTGCGCCACGGGAAAGATGGGCATTGCTCAAAATCTGGCCGTGTCGGAGATTCTGGATCAGGTCCTGCAGGTCGGTCAATTGCTCAAAGCCGAAGGCCGGCGGCTGGACAATATCGTGTTCATGGGCATGGGGGAACCGTTTCACAATGAGTTGAATTTGCATGAGGCGTTAACGATACTGACCTCGCCGCAAATGTTTGCGAGGTCGCCCGGCAGCATTTTGGTCTCCACGGTGGGAGTGCCTGAGGCCATGATTCGCTGCGCGGAACAGTTCCCCAAAGTGAATCTCGCGCTAAGTCTTCACAGCGTGAACCCGGATGTCCGCGCGAACCTGATTCCGCTCACAAAGAAGCACTCGTTGGACGACTTGCAACGGACCTTAAAAGAGGTCAATCGGATACAGCAGCGTCCGTTGATGGTCGAGTATCTGATGCTGGCCGACCAGAACGATTCGCTGGCTGACGCCGCCGAATTGTGTGAGTGGCTTCACGGGATGTCGGTTCACGTCAACCTGATCCCCTACAACGAAATCGAAGACAGTCCTCACCTGACCGGCAGCAATCCGGATGTGATCACCGCGTTCGCCGACCAAATGAAATCGGCCGATTTTAAGACAACCATTCGCTATTCGCTCGGGAGTGACATCGCGGCCGCGTGTGGGCAGCTTGTGAAGAAGGAAAATCGTCAGCGAGCGATCGCCATCAACGCAGGTGCTGAACTAAGCGTGGACGCCGACTTACGCAGCTGAACACCACGTCGCTGAACACTACCTCGCTGAACACTACGCCGCTTCAAACAGATCGATGCGGAACCATCTGAGCTACGTGGCGGACGCGGATTCTCCGAGACGATCTGCGATTGATCTTAGGTGATCCCACGTAAACAGTCCCGAGTCGTGCGAATCAGACCAGCGGATTTTCAATGCGTAGTTGCCGGTCAACGATACGTCTTCCGGCGCGATGGTTTCAGGCACGGATTCCTTATCCAAAACCTGTCGGCCGGTGAACTCATCCACGCACGCCGCGCAGCGGCAGTCCTGTCGGATCGCTCGAAACGGGATTTGAGACACATCGTCATCCGCCCAGACGAGCTCCAGAATGCCGTCGTCTTTGTGAACGCGAATATTGGCCGGGGTCTTCATGAGCGTGGTATGTCTAAACTAAAACGATTCTGCATCGCAGAAGGTGTCTTCAAGCATTTCGATGAATTCGTCGATCGAATCGGCAAACACTTCGAATTGTACCGACTGGTGATCGTACTGCATCACGCCCTCAACTTCACGGCCGGCATCAATGCAGTAGTAGTCGCCGGAACCAGTTTCGCCAACAATCAGAAACTGCGGCGGCCATACCTGTTCTATACCGTCCGGCTGGACAAGCGTTTCACAGCGGGCTTCGAGGTTAATTTCAAGCACGGATTTTAAATCGTCCAGAAACTCAACCTGAGCCACCGTACCTTCTGCATCGGAATCATCGATGGCTCGCCGCGCCGTTAGCAGGGATGCCGGATAGTCGTTCAGTCGGTCGAGGTATTCCGGCGGCAGCGACGTTTCGAGAAGTTCTTCAAGCTGTTGCAGGGCATCAGAAGTCATACCGGATCAGTCCAAACCATAGTGTTCGACCTTCTTCCAGTATTCTTCAAAGTTGTAATTAGGGCTGTTGTCGGCGTCGTGGCATTTTTCGCACATGCCCTTTTCGGCTTGCGCCTTCGTGACTCGAACAAGCTTTTTTGCTTCTTCAACCTCGTCGGCTTCGATCAGTTCCACATGCCGACTGCCTGGGCCGTGACAGTTTTCACACTGGCTGCCAGCCATCAGCGTATGCAACACTTTTTCGTGGTCGGTTTTGGCGTATTCTTCGTTTAAGAAGCCAGACTGGAACCTTGTGTACTTTTGCGGATCCCAACCGGTGACGTGGCAGGCAAGGCATTCCGGATCGTGCATCCGCTTTATGCCACTCAGTCGCTCGTACCCGAGTCGCTTGTGGACCGGGTCGAGGCTCTCCAATGCGTGAGCATGCGGCGTTTTTTTCCAGATGTCGTAAGCCGTCGTGTGGCATTCGCCGCACTTGTCTGCACCGACAAACGAGTCGCCGGACGGATGAGGATTCCCGACGCCATCCTGCAGCACAATCTCTTCGTCTTTCAGACGCGTCTGATAATTCTGCATCAGCGCGACCATCGACGGCGTGTCGTTGAAGTCGTCTCGTTCCAATGCCACCAGTTGATAACGGAACGGCGTTTCCTTGTCGTCTGGATAGAATCCGAGAACCCCGGCATACTTGCCTTTGCGACCGGCTTCCAACATCAGAGTGTCGCCGATCTTTTTAGGCGGTTTGGTGGGATCGGGATCGCCCGAACATTCCGCCATCAGCACGATATCGAACGCTGGAAACTCAGCCGCCAGAGCTTCGGATTCTTCAATCGTCGACTGTGACAACAGGACTCGCAGATCGACCTGCTGTTCGTCGAAGTCGGCCAGAACTTTCTTTAGCGCGGGGCTGGATTCCTTCCACGTAATGTCAGGATCCGGCAATACTTCTGCCTGCAACGTTTGGCTTAATACAGACGTAACACCAACCTTCACTCCGTTGGCTTCGAACACCGCACTGGGGATCGGTGTGCCGATATCCGGCACGCCGTAGAACTCCAGATTCGCACTTAAAAAGTACAACGGTGTTTCGGCGTCCGAAATGTGCTGCGACATGAGGAAGTCCGGTTTAAGTCGCAGTTCTTCCGGACCGAGGCCGATCGCAACGTATTGAAGGTCTCGCAAAGCGGCCAGGGTTGTTTCCATTTTGATTTGGGCCTGCCGTGTGGTGCGTCGAGCCAGACCGCCGACGTCTAAACCTCGCACAGTCCAGCCAGATTCAACCAGCTTGTTCCGAAGGTCCGCTCGGCGTGACATGCCGCCGAGCTGATTGGCAGTGCAGCCACACGGTTCGAAGAATCCGTGCATCTCACTGGTCAGCATTAAGCTCAGCTTCGGTTTAGGCCATGCTTTCCAGATGGGTTCCCGAGGTGGCGGCTTAACAGCGACGGGCAATTCCGTAGACGGCTCTGCATCTGCGTTCTTGTGTGCTCCGGCATCGTCTGTGGCGGCAGATTCATCTGGCATTGCCTGGCCTTCTGACGCAGCGACCGTTGCCTTCGCATCATCGCTGGAGGTCGGCAGCGGATCCGGCGCTGGTGCTTCTGAAGTGGCCATGTTGCCGATGTCGGCAGGTTCGATCGTCTGATCGGATTGCTCTGTCGCAGCAGTGGCTTCCTGTGGTGGAGTGGTAGCAGAGTCGTCTGCACATCCGGACAAAAGAAGTCCAGCAGAGGCAACCAATGCGAAAACCAGCGACGTCACCGACGCGGCTGGCCGGCGACAAGGATTAGCCGCGGAATTCTTTTGTTGCAAAGCACTTAGGGGAAATGTTGTCGGCATGGATTGGCCTATCGGTCAGTCGAAGTCCTTTTTCAGAACCATAGCCAAACCGCGCGCGTTCGTGAATATCAAAGCCATGTACGGTGGCGCGGAATCATTCAGCGTCGGTTCACGAGCGCGTGGCACCGTGTTGAGCCTGCGCCAAACGGCGTATTGTTAGAACGCCACGAAACTCGCTTTGATATCAATGCTTTGGCCAGACGGATGGTTCGTCTGAATTTTGATCGTCGCGGGATCGTCGCGGTTTCGAGTCATCGCGGGGATCCCCGGCGGTATGCTGACATTCAGCGTGTAGCGTCGCCGTTTGCCCGTGCCTGCCTTTGAAGAATCCAGTTCTACGTTGACAAACGTCGGGTGGGATTCGATCGAGGTGAATTCCAGCTCGTCTTCGAAGTCGGTGTGATCCACCAACAGAATCAAACTTGCCTTACGGCCGTCGGTCGCTCGAAATCGACCCAGCCCAAGGCCGTTTCGTTCTGCCGACCAGGAAACTCCCGGTTGAGGCAAAATTCGAATCGGTCCATCTTTCTGAGCGTGCAGTTCGATCGTTGCTTCACCGTCACCCTTGTCCATCGTTAGGTGCAGTTTCGATTCTATAAGTCCCGGCTTCATGTCCGGCTTGACCGAAACTGCCACTTCATAACCGCTCAAAACTCCGTCTCGCATTTCCAGGCCTTCGATGCGTTCGGGCGTCAGTTTCGTGACGGTGGTTTCAAAGTCTGGTGAATCGCATTTGAAGTCAGTGATTTCGAAATCTTCAAACACCCGCGACAGGATGTAGCCTTCGACCTTGGTGCCACCATCACCGATCGAAGTCGGCACGTTCCAGACGTCGGTTGGCAGAATGTCGAAAGACTGGTCGACGATCCCGACGACGCGGACTCCAAATTCCGGCAGCTCCGGATCATTTGTGTAAATCCGGCCACCGTGAGCGAAATTCGCATCCTTGAATTTTCCAACCCAGCGAATCGTCAACTCGGCCGACTCTCCCGGAGGAACAATTCGGCGAGAGAGTTCAAACTTCGTGCACTTGCAGGTCGGTTCGCCTTCCAGCAATTCCAGATCCGCTTCGCCTTCGTTTTCAATTGTGAACACGTGGTCCTGTTCGCCCCCGACAACCATTCGGCCGAAGTCAAACTCCAGCTCCTCCGCCACCGCTTTCGGCCACGGCCCATTTTCGCTCGCAACCGGACGTTCCGCTTCTTCCGGAGCGCCAGGTTCAGGCAGCGGTTTCGCCGGCCCTGTCTTCAACGTGTCGTCCGCAAGCGTCGGAATCGGCGCGCTGGGAGAGGCGCTCTCGGTTGTCGTCTCCGTTGTCAGCAAGTAGCCGCCACCGAAAATAACGGCCAGAAACAGAAGGATAAATGCTGCGTTTTTCATTGCTGAAAGTCACCGTTGATCATGACTGATTTCCATCAGTCGCTGCCGAATTTCAGGGTCAAGATATCGATCGACGTGACCCCAATCCTGATTGACTTGTTCCTGCCGAAGAGCTCGTTTAGCCGCGTCCACGGCTTCTTCCGTCATTTCCGCTTCCAGGTAGGTCTCCGCCATGTCCGCCAGCAATCGCCCGTGCGTCGGGTAAAGAGCCAGTGCGGCCTCAGCATCGTTGACGGCGGATTGCAGAAGACTTCTGTCGTTAACCGTTCTCCATCCGTAATACACGGCCTGACTTCTTAAATGATAGCCAACCCATCCGCGTCGATCAGCCTCAATCAATGCCGTCGCAGCATCGATCGCGGATTCTAATAACTGTCTGGAGCTGCCGTCATTGTCTGCGGGAAGGTCCCAGCTTTCAATGTCGGCACGATTTTTACCTGCCAGTCCTTCGCCCGCTGCCGCCTCAGCCGAATTCGCATTAAAATCGGATGATCGCGCAGCACGAGCCACGTTGGCCCGCATCACTTTATACGTCAGCCATTCTGCCTTCCGTTGGCGAGATTCCACCGCAAATGGGTCGATTTCAATAGCTCGATCAATCTGCTTCACCGCGTCGGACGCCCTGCCGTTGAGTTGCGAGCTTTGTGCCATCGCCAGGTACTGCTGGCTGGAAACCACGGGAATCAACCCAAATCGCACGGTGCCGACAGCGGCCGCGATGAAAAGTAAAGAAGCAACGCCGCGCAGCACGCGAGGCCCACGCTCCTCTGAGGCTGCTAGATCGGGCGAGCCAACGTCGAAACTACCTTCCGCCGCTGGTCGAGCCGTCGCGGCTGCGTGCAACACAAGGAGCAAGAGCATGACGCCCGAAATCTGTAATCCGCCGGCTCCCAGCAAGTGCACCAGCAGAGCCGCAAAGGCGGCAGTCGCGATACTTCGCGTGGGCTCCCAAAATTTGGCGATCACGGGAAGGATCGCCAAACCGGCCACCGGAACAACCCACAGACCGCTGTCCCATTCCAGCCAACCGCCGTCCGCCAGTCCGACGACGGCCAGGTCTGCAAAGTTGCCACCCTGAATCCAGTACCACACTACATGCAGTCCGAAGCCGCCGAATATCGCCGGGATCAGCCCGGAACCGCGAATGGCCAGCCGCCGCGACGGTGGAGGCGCTGTGCCGCGGGGATCGTTTTCAGCAGGACCGGAAGACGCGAGCAGACCACTTAGCATCAACAGCCCGACACCCGCCAAACCGGCGAGCCCGACTGACGCCCAGGCGTCCAGAACTATGTTGTGAGGATCCAGAATCTCTTCGCTGGCTTCGGCCGCTTTGTGAGTGAGGTACGCATTCCGGAAGTTCCCCGGCCCCGCGCCAAAGATCGGATCGTCCTGGATCACTCCGGCCGCCCCCAGCCAGTACAGCAGACGAAACTGCAATGATCGAGGAGATTCCAGAACGACTTCCTTGTCGATCGCTCCCGTCAGCACGCCGGTCGTGACAACACCAACAAGGCCGCACAAACCGATCAGTAGAATGGGGCGTAGCTTCGTCATCGTCGCGTGACTTCGCCGCTGCAAAAGCAACAACGTCAGCCCGACAAAACCTGCGACCCACGCTGTGCGACTTTTCGTCAGCAGTAAGCAGTAAGCGATCACAATCAATGCGAGAGTCAACCCCGCACGACTAAGCACGCTGCGCTTAGAATCTCCAAAAGCCGTCAGTACGCCGCTGGCCAAAATCAGCAACGCAACGACCAACAGGCCACCCAGTGAATTAGCCAACGCAAACGCTCCGATTGGTTCAGAACTTGCCAACAATCGCTGTTCGAATAACTCCCGTTTGCGACCGGACGGTGGAATGCCGTGCCGTTGTAGTTCCTGCTGAACGACGGCCACTTCCAACGCACTTTGAGCTGCCGCGCCTTCCGTTGTCGAATCCAGTTTTGAACGCTGCTGCAGGTACCATTCTGCTTTGCGAGGAAAGCTGATGTGGTGCTGACAGATTCCCAAAGCGGCCGAACCGAATCCCAGAGCGGTGATCAGAATCAACACGCTCCGTCGACCATTCGACTCCTGACAAAGCCGACGAGTGATCCACCATGCCACGCCAATCGCCGTCCATTCGAACGCCAGGTTCAACGCGGCTCGCCGATCGCCCAACGTCTTAAAAACGTGCCACGTCGACAACCAAAACGCGAAAACCAACAACACGACCGCAGGCGCGGCGAAGCGTTCAAACCCTCGCTTTTGTTCTGAGGTGGATCGCACAGCCGGAGTCGCGTTCCACGCGCAGATGGCTCCGCCGACAAGCCACGCTACCACAAGGTAAAGGCCGTCACCGCGAATGGCTCCTTCCGACGGCCACATTAAGCTGGCCGTCAACAGACTGCCGAAGACGATTGTGTTCAGATGACGCATCGGGGGCTCACGGAACTCGCTTCTGTTCGTCGGCAATGCTTCGCCGGCCGACGGTTTCGAGAATAGACACCAGCGATAGCACGCAGAAAATCAAAGCGATGATCAGCCATGCCCCCGTCCAATCCGTGACTTTGTAAAGCAGCAGTCCACCCAGTCCCGTCATGAGTGTGGCCAGATGGATCGTCAGCACCGCGCGCGAAGGGCGTAGTCCCAGCTCGACAAGGCGGTGTGAAAAGTGACTCTTGTCGCCATGAAACGGGCTGCGGCCGCTGCGGAGTCGAATCCAGATGACGGTTACAAAATCGTACAACGGAATGGCCAGCACGCACAACGGCGCCAGAATCACGTGCCGGCTGCCGGAATGTTCGTAAAAGGTTCCCGCCACCGTAAATGTCGCCAGAAGAAAGCCGACCAGGTTGCTGCCGCTGTCGCCCATGAAAATGGTCGCAGGTGGTCGGTTCCAGCACAAAAAGCCGCCAAGCGATCCGGCCAGCAGCAGCAATCCCGCGACGACAACTTCGTGGGGCTGACGAACCATTACCAGCAGAACGCCGGCCGACATCAAAGCGGCGATGATTCCGATGCCCGCCGACAACCCGTCCATATTGTCCAGAAAGTTCATCGCATTTGTCAGCACCAAAATCCACAGCACCGTTACCACGATGCCGATCCACGGTTGAGCGACAAACACGGTCGCTTTTACGCCGCTTAACGTGACTCCTAACGCGACAGACGCCTGAATTCCCAGACGCAGCTTCCAAGACAGGTTCCAGCGGTCATCGGCCAGGCCAGTTGCAAACAAGATGGCCGCTCCGCCCACGATCCCGGCCGTTTGCAGCGCGACCGCTCGGTCACCAGACAGGCTGCTGATCAGCCCGCCGAAGTAGGCAGACTGAGCATTTGCCGCGTTTTGGAAAACGACCAGCAGCCCAATGGGAATAACCAGCCCCAAGAAGACGGCAATTCCGCCGCCCATCGGCGTCGGAGTGACGTGAACTTTTCGGTCTCCCGGCAAATCGACCAACCCCAGAATTGGCGCAGCTCGCCTCACAATCGGCGTTGCGAATAGGGAGACGAAAAATGCGGCAAAAAACGTCGCCAGAACAAACAGCAGCATGGACTCACTTTCAGACGGCCCTCCAAAACACGATCGGCCGCAGAAACCTACGGCAAACGCCTACGTGGCGACAGGCATAAAACCGAACTGAGGCGGGATTCGTTGGGTCTGAGGGACGTCGCCAGATTGTAAATTCGCCATTTTGGAGGCCTGTCCGGGGCGCAAACGCGCATGATTTTTGAAATTTGCGACACCGCAGGATCACGGATTTGTAGTTTTTGGCAGCTTAAACCAACTGGTGGTCGCTGAAGTGAAACTCGCGCAACTGCTTGTGACAGAATGGTTTGCGACACAAATTTTCAAATTGTTGCGGTTTTGGCGCGGCACTTGCCAACACTTGTTATCAGAACGAGTCAATCACTCTTCAAACCGGAATCAATCTGAGAAGGATATAAATCATGAGAAGCCAAATCACTCCTCGATCAATTCGCCACCTTGTTGCTGCTGACGGTTACATGGCTCTGAACATGAACACGCGAGCCGTCGCGGAACTCGAAAAGACTGATGATCTCGGACCGCTGGAAGGCCCTCGCCGCCTGCTGCTGGGCCTGGCCCTCAAACGCTCAGGCGAAGAAGAATCAGCGATTCCTCACCTGGAACAAGCCGCTCGGCTGATGCCGACTCCCGTCCGTCGCTTTGCCTGGAGCGAATTGGTGAGCTGTTATCGGTCGATGGGCAACGATGAACTGGCCGATCTTGCCGAAACTCTCGGCGGTGATACAGAGTTCGAATTGCGAATCGCTCTGCCGTTTTCCGAGCTGAATATCACGTCGACAGAACGAGCCGTAGAACTGAATTGACCTAAGTCGTTCTGTACCAACGCTTCTCAGCGATCACTTCTCCTAAAGGGGGCCTGCACACGACCGGGCCCCTTTTTTTATGCGCTAATTCGATCCGTTTGGCACGCTTGATCCCCTCTTGGCATGGTCGCAGCCTGATCCGTAACCTACGCGATATGCCTGTTGAAGGTGATTCGAAAGCGCCGATCCTGATTGCAACGATTGGCTTGCTTCAACTGCTCGTTCGATGGATCGAACTATGAATAAGACGTCCGCCTGTATTGTCGTGATGCTGTCTCTGACAGCCATTGTGTGTCTGCCCGGTTGCCGGGGCCGCCAGCATGCTCATGTGCTGACGAAGAATGACGAGGACATGGTCGGCAGCCACGAAGCGGGGGCTGAAACATGGAAGCCGCTGATCAACGAAGCCGTTGCCAAGATGCTTGGGCGAGCCTGCATGGACGTGCAGACTGTGTCTTACACCGAACCAGGCGGACTACCGGTTCGCAAGGTCTGCTTTGTCGGTGTTGAAAACAAAAGCAGCGAACCCATCGGAGATTTCCGAGAGCAAATCTACGAGCACATTGATTCTCAAATCGGGCAGGCGGATCACTTCCGGATGATCAGCCGCCGCTACGTCGAAGCGGCGATGGCGGAATGCCGCTGCCGCCCTGACCTCTTGGTTCTACCGGCCAAACAACGAGAACTTCAGGCCGCGCTGGAACGAGCTGACCAGCCGTTCGACTTTCTGCTGTTCGCTCAAATTACATCCGGGACGACTCGAAGCAACAAAGACTACCAGCGTGACTACCTGTTGACGCTTGAGTTGCTGGACGTCCACTCCGGCGAAGCACTGAAAGAATCAGCGACGCTGCGCAAGGGATATCACAAATCGAAACTCGGCGAGTTGCGTCATTACGGTCGGTAAGGCATGCAAAGAATTGCCCACGTAGCGAACGCGAGAATGCCGTTACACGTCGCTGGATTGGCGCTATGCGTGTTCTTCTGCGGCTGCCAAACGGCTGCGAAACAGCAGCTTGCCGCTATTGCTCGATTTGACGAAGGTAAACCGCAACAAGCCGTCGAAGCATTGACGCTGGCTGCCGAAAAACGCGGCGCAGAATTGGAGATCATCGCGGTCGATCGCGGCATCGCTGCGCTAATGGCTGGTGATGCGGCGTCAAGCGAAACGCTGCTCCGAAAAACTCGGGAGCAGATGGATTTCCTGCGTCAAAAGGACGTGCGTGAACAGACTCAGGCGGTCCTCACTGACGATAAAGCCATCGCGTGGGCTGGTCGCGAATTCGAACAACGGATGGTGGACAACCTGCTGGTCCTATCCAGTTTGATGAACGATCGCGGCGATGCATTCGCCTATGCGACTCAGGTTATGAACCACGTTGCCGACGAAGGCGCAACGCTGGCGGAAAATAGCACTGGTGGCGAAGTCGTCGCCGTGTCGCATTCGGATTCGACCGCGCCGACCGCCACCGTACCGAGTTCCTCAGTGCTGCCAGCGACTCCGCCACCGCCGCCGGAACGACTGGCTGCCAACGCACTGTCTGCATATCTATCGGCAGTTGTGCATTCCGAAAACGCGATGGACAGCGACGTCACCAACCGTGCGTTGCAGCAAGTGGCATATTGGCAGCCGGATGCTGTTGCTGTGAGCGCTACACAGCAGCTTCAAAATCCTGTTGTCATGACCGAATTCGGGACTCAAACATCGAAGGGGCACGGCACGGTTCATGTGATCGTGTTTGCCGGGCGTGTGACTAATTGGACGTCCGAAACGGCTGCTCCCACGTCGGCTGCTCTGCTGCTGGCGGATCAAATTCTGAGTGCCGTGGGGGATCATTCCGTTCCGCCAACGATCGCTCCAGTGAAAATCGCGAGACCCGTTCATCGAGGGCGTCTGCATCCGTTCTCTACGGAAGTTCGTTTTCCAGGTCCTGACGAAAAAGGAATGCGTCTGACAGCAAAAACGATTGTCGACCTCAATCAGGTTGCGTGGGCTTCTTACGAACACAATCGCGACCAGCAACTGGCGCGGGCGGTGGCTCGCCGCATTGTGAAGAAGGGGGCTGTTTACGCGGCCAAGGATCAACTGGCGATCACGGGCGACAGCGGTGCTGACCTTCTGCTAAATCTGGGAGGCATCGCGTGGGAGGCTTTGGAGAAAGCTGACACCCGCCACGTCCATCTACTGCCGGAACGCATTGAAGTCGCTCAGGCGTCGCTTCCTGCAGGCGACCATGATGTCGAAATCGGTAGCTCCACCATTCTGGCATTTCGCCACCTACCGACTTCCGCATCGACTCAGACAGTTCGAGTCCACGTTGAAGACGGTCGCAACACGTTCATCCTGTGCTTCCGACCGTCGGACAAATCCGGCGAGCAGGTGATTGTGACATCAAAATAAAAGAAGCCTGGCTTTGGGGAAAGCCCGGCTTCGAAGTGCACCCAGGATTGCTTGTCGTGGAACTCTAATTGGTAATCGTTCCAGTCACGTGAAACCGCAGCGGTTCCGGACGGCCGTCAATCTGTACGACCAATTCTTCATCAAATCGACCCGGACGATCAGGAGCGTTGAATTCGATTGGCACTACGTGAACTTTTTGCTCGCGAGGTACCAGTGTGGCTTTGAAACAATCTTCCATTCCCGCACAGTCAACCGTCTTGATCTGGAACGGTTTCTTGCCTTTGACCACGACCTGCACGCGAGCCGTCTGTCCAGGTGCCATTGGTCGCACAGCAACGGTTGCTGGAGTGACGGAGAAGTCAGGAACGACGACACCTTCCACCATCAACGGGACGTAAGGGTTTTTGACATCGTTTGTGACGATTGTCACGACGTCTCGCAGGCGGCCAGGTTTGGCGTCTTTGCTAAGCGTCATTGTCAGCGTGTGCTTTAGCAGCCCGCCGTTGCGTTCGGGGGCACTAAGAACGCCTTTCAGGTTCTTATTCGCGATCTTGATGTCCTTAATGTCCCAATCTGGTCGTCCTGCGTATTCAATGACGATCACGGCTTTGCCTTCGTTTCCTACTTCGACATCGCCGAAGCCAATGTAGCCTGGCTTGAATACGACATCGGTTCGAATGTAGGCAGTGATTGGGATGCGAACTTCTGTGTAGCGCGGGCTGTCGAACTTGACGATCAGTTTTGAGTCTTTGCGGCGTTGGAACTTCTGAGTGTTCATTTTGACTTCGATTGAAGTCTTTTCGCCGGGTTGCAGAGTCTGCTTGCCGGCAGTCGCGGCTGAGCAACCGCAGGTGGTACTGACGCTGGCAATGTGCACTATATCATTGTGCACGTTCGTGATTTCAACAAACTTCTTCGCTTCAGAACCGGTCGCGATGACGCCGAAGTCGATCTTTTTCGATTCGACCATTTGCTCGGCCCACGGGTCAGCCGTGGCCGTTCCAGTGCATGCAGAAACAAAGAGTGCGAACAGAATTGGTCGAGTGATAGCGTTCATTTCGATACCCACATTCGCCGTTAGGGCGTTTTCTGAAAGTTGAAAATGCGAGAGAGTCCGGAGTGTGGCTCAGGAGGAGGGATTATCTACATCTACCGCCGGAAAGAACAGTCTCTTCGCCACACGTTTTTCTGCAGCCTGTCATTCCCAACTCTGGTTGGCCCTGATGCAATGCAGCATCGGCGCGTTTCATGCGACGCGTGAAAGATGATTCTGCAGCAGCCACGATCCCCTGAATTTTGAAGACTCGAAGCCTTATCGAACCCGAATCTGTAGCATTTCGGACTTTCCGACAACACAAAACATGCTGAAGAACACCCATGTTCCGGATTGAGCGAATATTCGCGCAGCGTTACGCAGTTTGTCTATTTTTCGGTAGCGCGGCGGTCGGCCGGGCGTGGCGTCTCTGCCTACGGCGGCCGGAACCCCTGAGTGTGGCAACGATTTCGCGCAGCAGAGGGCGCTGTTTGGGAAGAACTCAAAGCTTGGACACAGACGAAGCTAGCGGACGGTCCGTTTTCGGGCCAGCAACCAGTGGGCAGGACTTCGTGCGTTTGATTTCCGAAGTTCTTGGTGTGGAACGACTTGCGTGTTCCTGCCTACCGCCCGAGTTGCGTGCAGACTAGCGAGACAGCTTCACGTGGCGTCGCTTCAGTTTGCGAGCTTTTGAGCTGGCAGGTCGCCGACCGTGATTGGCTTTGGTAAGTTTTCGATTGGTCTTGGCCATCGGAATTTGTCGCTATGATAAATAGTGGTAGAGCCGTGCAGCTCTCGGATTTTTCAGGATATTCGGCCGGTTTGGTAAGTCGATCAGCCTGCCAGTTTATCGGACGAGACCTCCGAACCGCGGAGAATTCTCGTCAGCAGCACGGTACAGTATCGACGGCAGGTCGCTGCGGAAAGCCCCAACCTTCTCGGTTTCTTGAATTCTCGCACAGTTTTATAGCGCCCCGGCACCATACATGACACAGAAAATCGTTTTTTTTGATATCGACGGCACACTGCTGCACACGGGCGGAGCCGGTCAGCGAGCGTTGGGTTTGGCGCTGGTTGAGGGGTTTCAGGTGGACTTCCCGTTCGAAGGCGTCCTGACCGCCGGCCGGACCGATCGTGGCATCACAGACGAGATTTTTCAGCGCCACGGTGTTGAGAACTCAGACGCCAATCGTCGTCGGTTCCGTGACGCTTATCTGGCTCATCTGCCCGACGCGCTATCCGATTCGCCTGGGCGGCTATTGCCCTGTGTTCGGGAGTTGCTGGAACAGCTCGCGGGCGAGAAACACGTCACGTTGTCGCTGCTGACCGGGAATTATGCCGAAGGAGCCTGGATCAAGTTGCGGCACTTTCAATTGGACGACTACTTTCGCCGCGACGGATTGAACTTTAAGCATGGCGGATTTGGCGATGATCATGCCGAACGAGACGACGTGGCTCGGTTTGCCCTAACGACTGCGTCGACTTACGTAAAGCGAAGACTGGCAGGTGTGGACACGATGGTCATCGGTGACACGCCGGCCGATATCCAGTGTGCTCGAGCGATCGATGCCACCGCGGTCGCTGTGGCAACCGGCACGTACACGGTCGATGAACTTCGACCGCACGCTCCCGATCATGTGTTCGAGGACTTTTCTGATACAGACCACACGACTCAAAGAATTCTCGAATTGCTATGACGCTGGAATCAGTTGAGCCACAATCGGCAGTGGAGCCCGATTCAACCGTCACTGCGCAGCGGCGTGATCGTCGAAACTGGGTATGGCTGCTGGTCCACGTCCTCGTTTACCTTCCTCTGCGGTTTTGGTGTCGGACACGCGTGATCGGGCGCGAGCATCTCGACCCGACGCGGGGCGGCGTGTTGTTGGTGAACCACCAGAGCTACCTGGACCCATTATTCGTGGGCGTTCGGCTGACGCGGCCGGTGTCGTATCTGGCTCGCGATTCGCTGTTCAAGGTGCCGATGCTGGGGTGGCTATGTCGCAGCACATTTGTGATCCCGATCAGTCGCACCGCGTTTCGTGGTAGCAGTATTCGAGCCGCACTGGAAAGACTCGAGCGAGGCTTCCTTGTCGGAATTTACCCCGAAGGAACTCGATCGGCCGGCGAACCACAAAAATTCCGCCCCGGGTTTCTGTCGTTGGTGCGGCGAACTGATTTGCCCGTTTACCCCGTGGCGATTGTGGGGGCCGATAAAGTGCTGCCCAAAGGAGCATGGTTTGTGCGGCCGGCGAAAGTCACCGTGGTTTACGGCGAACCGTTGACTGACGAAGAGCGGTCGATTCTGAATAATAGTGGCGATGACAAAGCGATGGCCGAAATGATGCGTCAACAAGTGCTGGACGCATATCGTTGCGCTGCTAAGGGTGACGGCTAAGACTGAAAACTGAAAAGGCGAGGCATGGAACTTTCGCTGTTCAAACGCGAACTGATCGAACTCGCTCAGCGAAAGCGGACGTACGGGCTGCGGTGCCTTGTCTGGCTTGTGTTCCTGATCGTGTTTCTGATTGCTTACATCGATCTCACCACCTACGCCGCCAACATGTTGCAGATGCTGGGACGCGGCAACCAGATCACGGAAGCGTTGTTCATCACACTGATTCTGACGATCTATGTGTTGAACCCGATCATGGCGTGCACAGCCATTACGTCGGAAAAAGAAAAGCAAACGCTGGGCCTGTTGATCGTTTCCAAGCTGACTCCCACGTCCATTGTGGTGGAGAAGATTGCGTCGCGAATGTTACCGCTGGTGTCGCTGCTGCTGGTGTCGGCTCCCTTGTTTGCGGTCGCTTACCTGTTTGGCGGTGTCACGTTCACTCACACATTGGTCGGCCTGTTCATTTTGTTCTCAACAATTCTGCAGGTGACGACCATCGCCGTGTTTTGTTCGGCTTTGTTTGAATCCGGCATCGCCGCGTTTTGGGGTACGTATCTGCTGCTGGGGCTACTGTATTTTACGTTGCCAATGATGCGAGAGTTTCATTTGATTCGGATCGACTTTGGAAGTCTGCCCGATGAAGAATTCATGTTCTTCCCGATCTACCAACTCGCGATATTGATGAACACGGGGCAAAGTTACAGCGACATCTTGTTACTGACGCTTCCCAATTTTATTGTCACGATAGTGTTTGCCTTTGCCGCTCGCTGGGCAGTTGTGAAGTTCAGTTTCGGAAGCGCGTTTGCGTTTGCGAAACAGGCAAACGTGGTCAGAAAGGAAGTCGCCCACTGGTTGCGGCAGCTGTGGGAAAATCGACCTCGGTCGCTGACGATCGTGTGGCCCAATCAGCCGATGCCGGAAGTGGAAGCAGCGAAGCCGGTCGCATCTCCTGCTTCGCTTCAGCCGGATCCACGTATGGAATCACGGTGCGAAGATTCTGCCCGGCAGGCTCATGAAACGACGCTGCAGCAATCATGGCTGTTGCAGCGAGGACGGCCGATTGCCTGGCGAGAACTACGGGGCAAGCTGGTCAGCAGTCGAATGCTTCAGGTTTCCTGCTTGGCCGGACTGTTGTTGTTCGAACTATCGTGGATGGCCAACCAGCAGCATGACACAGAAGAAATTTCGGCCGTCGTTTCGATCGGACTGCTGATCGTCGCCGTGCTGCTTGTGCTTGGTTTCAGTTGCCGATTGTTCGCGACAGAACGAGAACGGCAGACGCTTGATTCGCTGCTGGTTGCTCCGCTGACGAACACTGAATTGCTGCGGCAAAAGTTGGCGGGAGTCAATCGACTGATCGTGTTGCTGCTCGTCCCGCTGTTCGTGCTCGGCGTGATCAACATGCTCAACGCCGATATCGATTATGGCTATCCCGAATGGACAATCGGCGGCGTCACTGGACGTGGGGCTCTAAGAAATCGAACTCGGTTGATCCCAGGCCAGTTTGTGTGGTTCTGGCACGGATGCCTGTTTCTGACGTGCATTGTCGGTTCCGCGTTTATCTACCTGAACCTGGCGAAGTGGATTGCCATTTACTGGGGCTTGAAACTGAACACACAGATGAAAGCACTTCTGGCCAGCGTGCTCTGCGTGATCGCTCTATGCCTTGTCCCGATGATGACATGCCTGGGATACCTGTTTTGGACAGATGCCGATCCGGACAGCACGCCGCTTTTTTTCTTCAGTAGCCCCGCAATTATTGTGTGCATGAATGAGATCCATGAACTCTACTACGTCTACCGTCGAGGTTCGTTTCCGCCTTCTGACTGGCTGGTCGTGCTGACGAATTTTGCAATCTACGGCAGTCTTGCCCTGGCGCTTCGAACTGTCCTGTTGCGGCGTTTACCGAAACTGCTGAACCGTCCGGAACACGCTACGAAAGCGTTGACGTAGCTCAACGCGATACGCACCGCAGTCTGACTTCTGAATTCCAACTATTGCAGATTTCATTCTGTTGGCTGTCATGACGCGCGGCAATTCGCCAGAATTCGTTCTGTTGACACCCTCCTTAATCCTACCTTGACCCTCCGCGTTCTTACGTCCAGCCTGTCAGGAATCTTCTCATGCCACTTTGTAGTTTACTTCGCACGTTCGCCGCTGCCATCGTTTGCCTGGCCGGCACCGCGTCGCTTACCGTCGCCCAGGACAGGCCGCCTCAGGGCGTGGCACCGGGGGTTGAGAAGCCCTTGCGCATTTCTCCGCGACCGGGCAACGGCCGCAACAGTGAAGGCGATTTCATTCAGCTGAAGGATGGTCGCCTGATGCTGATTTACACGAAGTTTATCGGCAAAGGTGATCATGCTCCTGCCGACCTCGCGGCTCGGTATTCTTCTGATGGCGGGAAAACGTGGACGACAGATGACGTTGAAGTGTTGGCTCGCGAAGAAGGTGAAGCGAATCTGATGTCGGTCTCGCTGCTGCGACTGCAGGACGACCGCATCGCGCTGTTCTACATAATGAAGTACCCCAATCCGGCTGGCGTTGGATACGAATATCTGGACCACCTGCTGATGCGCACAAGCACGGATGAAGGCAAGACATGGTCCAGCCCGGTTTATATGACTCCAAAGGATGAGCCCGCGTATCGCGTTTTGAACAACGACCGAGTGATCCAGCTAAAGAGCGGTCGATTGGTCGTGCCCGTGGCAACTCATTACCTGCCCGGCTGGAAGACGATGCGTCCTTCCGCTCAGATCCACTGCTACCTGTCGGACGACGCCGGGGAAACCTGGCGAGCCAGCCGCAGCACTCTGGAATCAGAATTGTTGGTGCAGGAACCAGGTGTGGTGGAGCTTAAGGACGGGCGCCTCATGATGTTCTGCCGCAGCCGCGATTGCGAGGTTGTTACGTATTCTGAAGACGGCGGTGAGACGTGGTCAAAGTTAAAGAAATCCAATATCCCTCAACCCACTCCGTCTCCGGCAACCATCGAACGCATTCCATCAACGGGAGACCTGCTGTTGGTGTGGAACAACGGTGACGATCCAGCGGCCAAAGCGAAACCCATCGGCCGTCGCCCGTTCACTGCGGCCATTTCCAGCGACGATGGAGCCACGTGGAAGCATGTCAAAAATATCGGCACGGATCCGGATGGCTGGTACTGCTACACAGCGATGCAATTTGCCGGTGATCACGTCGTGCTGGGGCACTGCGAGTACCCGCGTCTGAACTCACTGCAGATCACTCGCTTCCCAGTGAAGTGGCTGTACGAAGCAGCGAAGGAAGATTGACGGATCCGGATCCCCGAATCGTAGGTCAGGCTCCTGCCTGACTTCGCTGCTTGGTTGTATGTCGCGGCGGAAGCCTACTCTGGCAGGATACTGCGGCATTGCGTTCGTTTGCGATTGACCAGAACGGGGCCGAAGCACGTAGCCGTGGGTGGCAGCCCACCGAGAACGCAGCCCGGAGGGCGAAACAAGAATTGCCGGTGGCGTGAGCCACCGAGTGAGTGAGAGCGAGTGCCATAGCCTGGAGGGCGACGCATGCCTGGACTTGCTGTCGATTGTGTCGCCCTCCGGGCTTGCTGAGCAGGGTTCCTTTATCCGGTGGCTGACGCCACCGGCAGGTCCTGTACCGCCCTCCGGGCTCTGAACGGCATTCCCCTTTGGAACGAACATTGCGAGAAAGTAGACACGTGCCCCCCTCCAAAACAAAATCACACGCCAGCGCTAGTCGCAGGTGATTTCTGGGAAGCGCGTTCCGGCATGCTGAGGTACGCCCAAACGCCGAGGACCGACCAGACGACGATCATCGGTGTGAAGCAACGATAAAAGGTCGCTACACCTTTTTGTCCAGCCAGGTTGTCCGGCATAAAGACGTCCGCAACAACGATCGAGGCAAGGCACGCAAGGACGACGGATGCGCTCACGCACATAAATGCAATGGCCTGCGGCCGAGTCTTGAATGGGTTCATCTTATCCCTTTCGTCGGAGTGAGTTTGATTTCAGGATTGTAGGTCAAGCCCCTGCCTGATTTACCTGCCTGTTGGTGTGTCGTTGCTGCTGGAGACATCACGAGGTCTAACAAGTCCGAACCCGATCGATGCGAACGCGACTGCGTAGACGGATTGCTTAACGAGCCATTGTGTTGTGCGATCAGGCGAACCTTGCCAGAGTAAAACAGCGAGCCCGACCACCTTGAGCGTGGCGAGGTGGAGAAGTATTACACCGCCGACCATGCGGACTGATGACATGACGCCTCCTGTGCCAAAATGAATCGCAATGTACGTGACCGCGGGCATTCCAATGTATACCGCACCTTATTAATTTATCGGTCGGCCTCTGCTGACACAAATATTACCGTGGCAAATCGCTTGTTGAAAATGGCTGGGTTCCCGATGTGCAGCAGTTTGGAATCGTAGCTCACTTCGCATCAGCCTTGCTGGTTTTGTTGTGCGCCACGGCGGACGGAAGCTGGTCCTGTCCGAACTGGCCTCACAGACTGATCATGTTTTGTTCCTCAAGCGGAGAAACAATCGGAGGGCTCCGCTATACTTGCGGCCTTACATCTGCGTATTAATTTTTTTCGTCAAGCGCCGCCTATTCGCAGTCGGGGCATGACTCTTATCGAAAGTGAATCATGGGTTGTCTGAAGAACAAAGTGGCGATTGTGACCGGGGCTGGTACGGGGATCGGGCGTGCGGCCGCGAAACTGCTGGCGGCAGATGGAGCGAAGGTTGTGCTGGTTGGCCGGCGAGCGGAGCCGTTGAATTCCGTTGTTAAAGAAATTACCGACGCTGGTGGTGAAGCGGTCGCTCATCCAGCCGATCTGGTTGATGGCGAGCAGGCCGCAGGCGTGGCTGAATTCACGTTGAAGACGTTCGGCCAGGTTGACATTCTGGTTAACAACGCGGGCTTTTCTTCGAAGGTGCGGTCTGTCAAATATGTACAGCCGGACGAATGGGAGGCGGTTTTCAAGGTGAACGTGGAAGCCGTCTACCGGCTGACTCAGGCTTGCCTGCCCGACATGCTGTCGCGCGGTGAAGGCACCATCATCACGACATCTTCGATGGCCGCATTGAAGCCGGGCGTGCTGGGCGGGTCGCCGTATTCGGCGGCCAAGGCGGCGTCGCTTAATTTTTCCAATGGACTGAACAGCGAATTGCGAGCTTCCGGCATTCGAGCAACCGCGATTATACCGGCGGAAGTCAACACGCCGATTCTGGATGGCCGCCCCGCTCCGCCCGACGATGAGGCTCGAAAGATCATGATGCAGCCGGAAGACGTGGCTCGCTGTATCCACCTTGCCGCAACGTTGCCGGTTCGAACGGTGATTGAAGAAATCGTCGTGTCGCCCACGATTCCCCGTGACATGTCGGCCGAAATGGAAATCGCCAGCAAGGCCGGCGCGCCGTCGTAGCGCTGGTTTTACCTGGCAAGAAAACAAGTGACGTGTTGCCGCCAATCGCGCCGGCGGCCGATGCAATTCTTAACGAATACCCCTCCCGCAATTTATTGTGGGAGGGGTCGATCGAGCGAAGCAAGATCGGGGGAGGGGCATCCAGCGCGTGAAGCGCGTTTCTGCTCACAGGCTTTCCGTTCGCACGGCCCCCTCCCGGACGTTGCTTCGCTCGTCTGACCTCCCCCCAACGGCTTCGCCTGGGGGAGGTTGAATTTCAGGCGTCCACGATTGACTCCTGATCCATCAACGGCACAAGCTGTTCGGCGTTCTTAGTTGGCCAGAAACCGCAGGCACCAGTCGGCGATTGAGACGTCGTCTTTGACGTCGAAGAGCACGGCGTTTGCACCAGCTTCCAACAACACGGGCAGCAGGTCGCGGTGGGCGGACTCGGCGACGATTAGAATCGGTCGCTGGCGTGGCAGGCGAGCCAACCGGCCGAGGATGCCCAGACATTCGCGTTCGAGGCCTGTCAGGAACAGGACGAAGCCGACGGTGCTGCGAACTTCGGCCAGCATGATGACGTCTCGCGCGGCATGGCACGCTTCAAAGACTGGGGTGGCTCGAGTTTGCGGATCAGTCACAGCCAGTCGTTCGTGCACCTCGGCCGAGATTGCGGGTGTCCAGAGATTGGTCGGTTCAAACACGACGAAGCGGTTTGTTGACCAATCGGGCAGGTAGTCTTTGGCCGATGGCAATGGGCGAGGAAGTTCAATCACGCGATTCGACCTCATAAATTCACACATCGCGTTTTCACAGGGGGCGCTCGGTCTGTTAGGCTTCGGGTTTCCCTGGAAGGTCCGTCATCCATCACACGTCGCACCATCACCATGAAACGACTACTTCACATCATACTGATTTCCGTTGTCACAGCCACGTACCTTCAACCCGCCTGCGCCGACGAGGTCAACGTTCCGGACGCGGCACTCAAGGACGTGTTGCAGCAGATTTTGAAACGTAAAGGTGTCGACAAGGAAACTCTGGAAGCGGAAGATCTTGCGACGATCAACTATCTAAATGGCCGCGGTCGAAATATCGCCGATCTGGCCGGGCTGGAACACTGCGTGGAGCTGCAGGAAGTTCGTCTGGACGACAACAAGATCAAAGACGTCACTCCTTTGGCGGCGTGCGTGAAGATGAAATCTCTGGACCTGTCGTCGAATCAAATTGCGTCCATCGAACCGCTGAAGTCGCTGGAGGAATTGCGTTACCTCAACATCGAAGGCAACGCCGTGCAGAAAATCGATTGCGTGAAATCGATGGATGGGCTGACTTCGTTGTTCGCCAGCAGCAATCGCATCGCCGACATCAGTCCACTAAAAAACAGGATGCGACTGCATTCGTTGTATCTCGCGGGAAACAAAGTGGCGGATCTATCTGCCGTGTCGACCCTGAAAAGCCTGGCGTCGCTGGATGTCCGAAAGAATGAGGTGGTTGATATCACGCCATTAAAATCATTGAAGCGACTTCGTTGGACGTTTTTGTCTGACAACAAAGTTGCTGATATCACGCCGCTGGCCGAGATGGCCGCGCGGGATAACGATCGTGAGTTCGCTCCGTATTGGCGAGTTTATCTGGAAGGCAACCCGCTGGCTGAGGACTCTGAGCAACAGATTCAGGCCTTGAAAACAGCGGGCGTCACCGTACGGTTGAAGAGTCCACCGCCGACACCGAAGCCTTCTGCGGCACCGCCGTCGCCAGACGCTCCTGAACCGGCGGAAGCAGAAAATGATGCGGAGTAAGGTCAGGTAATCCACGTGTCTGATACGGAAAATCCATTCGGCGACGATGCGTCGTCGCCTTCGCAAGGCCGCGATGAGAGCACTGGTCATCCGTTCGAGGTGACTCGAAATCCGGGCACGGCGGGCGTGCCTGCCGTTCGTGAGTTCACAACAGGTCGCATGCCGTGTGCCGAAGAGGAGGCTTTGGCAAAGTTGTCGTTTGAAACTCAACAGCGGCTGGCACAGGAGGCCTTTCGACGTCGCAAGTTGCGCCAGTATCGTACGTCGTTGATCTTGTTTCTGTTGACGTTGCTGAGCACCACGCTGGTCGGAGCCGATTATTGGCCGTTGGATATTCTGCCGGGCTTCTTCAACGTCGAAACGCAGCAAACGCTGCTGGAGCACTTCGAACGCACTTGGCCAACAGAAGGTACGCCGACGCTGGTGGATCGATTCTGGCAATCGATCAGAATGGGATGCACGTACAGTATTCCGTTGATGGCGATCTTGCTGTGCCACGAAATGGGACACTATCTGCAGGCCGTACGTTATCGAGTACCAGCGTCGTTTCCGTATTTCATTCCGCTGCCACTGCCGCCGCTGGGGACGATGGGAGCCGTCATTCTGCAGGGACGAGGTGCGGCGGATCGGAAGAAGATGTTCGACATCGCAGTGACGGGCCCGCTGGCCGGGCTGGTCGCGACCATTCCGATCCTGTACTTCGGCATTCAATCGTCCGGATACACGTCGGAAGTGATGCCGCGCGGATTTGCATTCGGACAACCGCTGCTGATTGAATGGCTGATCGAAGCGATTCACGGCCCGCCGGAAGCCGGCATGACCTTTCACTGGAACGGCTACGCAACGGCTGGCTGGGTGGGGGTGTTTATCACCGCGATGAACCTGCTGCCGATCGGTCAGCTTGATGGCGGGCACATTCTGTACACGCTGATCGGCCGGAAAGCTCACTTCGTGGCGTGGGGCCTGATTGTGGTGGCTGTATATGGCATGATTCGGATGGACATGTATTCGTACATCCTGCTGTTGATCCTGTTGACGCTCACCGGGCCCCGCCATCCGCCGACGGCCGACGACACTGTGCCTCTGGGCGCGATTCGCCATGTCATTGGTTGGGCGACACTGGCATTTCTACTGATCGGTTTCACGCTGCAGCCGATCATTGTGGCCGAAAAGCGTCCGGGGTTGGAACCGCCTGGGGTGATGCAAAAAGATGCGCCGCGCGACGGTGTTGCGGGAAACCGCAGAGGGGTTCGCATCTCGCCGCAAAACAGTCAGAACCGTGCCTGGCAAACCTTGATCAGGCGTTCTCACGGCGCTATAAACGACGGGTCGAATTTGGTCCGGTCCGGAAAGAATGGCTGATTGCGGTGAGTTTTATGACAACGAAGAGCGTGCCGGACTGGCGATCGCTGCTCGTTTTCTGCTCATCAGCGGTTATTTCGCCTGAACTGGACTGGCCCCCTGTCTTTGCCATCTAACTTGTCTTTCTGTTTAACCCAACTTCTAATTCACCCTGGGCGGGGTAGAATGGTTAGGTTTGGCTAAGCGGTAGGTTCGGTGCTGGCTCACAGTTTGGTGAAGATCGGTCGCTGTCAATTCGAGATTCAGAAGCTTTCAAAAGCCTGTGTTGCAGGAAAGGTGTGGAATGCAAAGCGTTAAGAAGACTTTGACGTGCGTGATTGCGGTGGCGATGTCCGTCGCGATCGGCGAGTTGGCGAAGGCTCAAAGTTCCGGTAGTGCGAGCGATTTTCCGCCGCACGCCAAAGTGTTGGACGGGTTTACGAAGGTTGTCACAAAGGCCAACATCACTCCGATGTACACGTTGTACGTGCGGACCAAAGATGGCCAGATGTATGCAGAGTTGCCGCGAACATTCGCCACCAAGAAGTACTACATGGCGATGACGGTTGCCAGTGGCGGACCGTACGCCGGGCTGCACAACGCCGACAAGTATGTCTACTGGCGCCGCTACGATAAACGGCTGGCGTTGATCGAGCCCAACACAGAAACCCGAGCGACCGGCGACAAAGAAGCGGCGTCTTCTGTAAAGCGTCTGTTTACCGACAGACTCGTGCTGGATGTACCGATCGCGACTATCGGTCCCGGTGGCGGCCCCGTAATCGACATCGACCAAATGCTTGTGTCGAATTCCAGTCGCCTGTTCTCGCGTGATATGAGCGGCGACGGGATGATTGGCACTCAGGCACGCTACGGTATCTTTTCGATTGCCACGTCGAAAGCATTCAAGGAAAACGTCGAAATTGCGTTTGAAGTTCCAGGTCCTGACGGCACGCTGAAGAAGCTGCACTATTCAATCAGTGAGATCCCCGCTTCAACCGGTTATAAGCCACGCAAAGCCGATCAGCGAGTCGGCTTTTTTACGACCAGCTATTCTGACCTGGCGAAATACAACGACCAGGAGACTCGAGTTCGCTACATCAATCGCTGGCACCTCGAAAAAGCGGATCCCAAGCTACAGCTTAGTCCGCCGAAGAATCCTATCGTCTTTTACATCGAACACACGACGCCTGTGCGGTATCGTCGTTGGGTGAAAGACGGCATTCTGTCGTGGAACAAAGCATTCGAAAAAGTAGGTATCTCAGACGCGATCGAAGTCTACTATCAGGACGCCACTTCCGGCGCTCATATGGACAAAGACCCGGAAGATGTGAACTACAACTTTGTACGCTGGTTGAACAATGACGTTGGCACGGCGATTGGGCCAAGTCGAGTGAACCCGATGACCGGCCAGATTCTGGATGCGGACATCATTCTGACCGATGGCTGGATTCGTCACTATCAAAAGCAGTTCAACGAACAGCTTCCGAAAATTGCGATGGAAGGTTTCGGACCGGAAACGCTGGCGTGGCTGGCCGAACATCCGAGCTGGGATCCACGACTGCGTCTGGCTGCTCCTTCGCAACGCAATATGATCGCGGCACAGATTGCTTTGGAAAGTCGCAACGCGTTCGCCGGTCATGCGATTGGCAACGTTGACACATCGATGATTGGCGACGATATCTATGACGGGCTTGTGGGCCGCACCAGCCAGATTAACGGCATGTGTCTGGCCGCTGAAGGTATGTCGTTCGATTTGGCGTTGATGCAGATGACTTTGGCCAACGGGCTGCCGGATTTTTCTGCCGCGACTCCTGCACACGCGATTCATGGCGGTTGGAAGGGAACGGTTGGAGGACTCATGGCCGTCGGTCTCCCGATGGATTCCATGCCGTTCGAGTTGAATCTGCAGTACGGTGACGACAAGGTTCTTTCCGGTTCTGCCACTTTCGGCGGCCAGGAAGTCCCGTTGCAGAATCCTTCCTTCAAAGAAGACAGCAACGAATTTCTGGCGACTCTGACACCGGAACCCAAAGTTGAAGTGAAATTGGCAGGTAAGCTCGACGGCAAAGAGCTCGCTGGCGCATGGACTGTTATGACTGGCGAAGGCAAGACAACAGCGGGCAAATGGTCTGCCGCAAAAGTTGCCGCGCCATCGGACAATTCGCCGCACCCTGATCCGGCCAAAAAGTCTGACGATGAAAAGGCCGGTGGCGACAAGCCGAAGGCAGATGCAGATTCAGACAAGGACGAAAAAAGAGAAGATAAGGACAAGGACAAAGACGAAAAGAAAGATGACGACAAGGATAAGAAGCCGTCTGAACAACAGCTCGATGGTATGCCGGAATCGTTTGTCGGACCCCTGGTCGCTCACCTTGTCGCTCACGAAGTTGGCCACACGCTGGGCCTGCGTCACAACTTCAAGGCCTCCAGCATCTACTCGTTTGACGAAATCAACAGTGAAGACGTCAAGGGTAAAAAGCAGCAGGCTGGTTCTGTGATGGACTACATTGGCGTCAACATTAACGCCAAAAAAGGCGGTGTGCAGGGCGATTACTGTATGACGGGCATCGGTCCGTACGATTTCTGGGCCATCGAATATGGTTACACGTTCGGTGACACGAAGAAAGTGCTCGCTCGCGTTGCAGAACCTGAACTGACGTTCGGTACAGACGAAGACACCGGCGGACCAGACCCGTTGGCTCGCCGCTATGACTTCAGTAAGAACCCGCTGGATTACGCAGAAAATCAGATGGTGCTGGCTAAACATCATCGCGATCGGCTGCTGACCGACTTCGTTGAAGACGGTGATAGCTGGGATCGAGTTCGCTACGGTTACGAACTGACTCTGTCGCTGCAAACCCGAGTGGTTTCTATGATGGCGAACTGGGTCGGCGGAGCATTCGTGCATCGCGATAAAAAGGGCGATCCAAACGGTCGCAAGCCGGTGGAAGTTGTTCCGGTTGATCAGCAGCGAGCTGCTCTGGCATTTGTTGTTCAGAATTCCTTCAACGACAAAGCATTCGGCTTGTCGACGGAACTGACTCAGTCCATGGGCCTGGATAAGTGGATGGACGACCGTTCTTCGTTTAGCAGCGAAGCGACGTGGCCGATTCATGACCGCATCATGGGCATCCAGTCTTCTGCTTTAACGATGCTGATGAACCCCACGACGTTGAAGCGAGTCTACGACAACGAAGCTCGTGTTCCGCGAGATCAGGACAGCCTCACCCTGCCGGAACTGCTCGAAACGGTATCGGCCGAAGTGTGGAATGAGCTGGACGAAAAGGCGAACGGCAAGTTTACGCCGCGTAAGCCAATGATCTCCAGCCTGCGTCGCAACCTGCAACGTGAACACCTGGAACGGCTGATCGATTTGACGCTGCCCGGTGGCGGTTCTAATGCGGCTTCGCGAGCGATCTCGATGCTGGCGGCAGAAAACCTGAAGCAGATCGTTCGCAAGATCGACAACGCTCAGGGTTCGGCTGCCGATAAGCACGACGCGTACACGGCCGCACACCTGTCTCAGGCGAAGACTCGCATTGAGAAGGCTTTGGACGCCGACTACATCCTCAACCCCGGCAGCGGCGGGGGAGCGGGAGGGGCTCTGATGTTCCTGTTCGGTAACGAGCAACCGAAGCCTGCGAATTAAGTTCGCTTAGCAGGCGTTTTCAACCAACGGCCCTTCGAGATATTGACTTTCTCGAAGGGCCGTTTGCGTTCGGCTTCTGCAGGCGGAACGACTATGCTGCGGCACCCAATATCTGCATCCGTACGTCAGACTGAACGTGAAACCGCTTTCTTCCAGAACCCTGATCGCTTGCATCGCTGTGACGACGACTGTTGTCACGGCGTCCACTCTGCCGCTGGGCGTTGCCGGCGAATGGACCTGGACGCGGCACGTCTGGTTTCAGGGCGCTTACGATCTTGCCGATCGTATTGCTCCTGCCGTGCTGGTCGGACTGTTCTATTACGTTGTTGCCGCGTGGGGCAGACGCCGAATCGTTGCCTGGATTGCGGAATCGCAGGGGGATGACGCCAACGTCACAGATGACAGTGAATCGGCACTTCAAGCGTTTTCAGGAGATACCGCGTTTGCTGATAACGGGGAAGGTACTCGTCGTCCACTTCCTGCTGGCGGCTTAATAAAGCTGTCCGGTTTGTATATGGTTTTGATGGCTGCCGCGTATTGCTGGCTTCTCGCGGCGCAGCACAGTGCGCCGATGATCCATCGTGACGTGAAGCCACTGTGGGTGTTGTATGATCCGGGATCGTCGGGCTATTTTCTGGAGGCGGCATTCCACATGGATTCTGTGGACGCGTTTCTTGAGGAATACGAAGAACGCATGCAGCAAGGAGACGTGTTGCACGTGGGCACTCATCCGCCGGGCCTGTTTTTGCTGGCCAAAGCGTGCCTGACCGCTTGTGAATCTTCGCCGCTGATGGTGACATGCCTCGAAACGATCCGTTCTCAAACGCAGGCGGACGCCTTCCGATATGTCGAATCCGAAGCCCGATTTGGTCCAAAACTTCTACCAACGCAATTAGCCGCGCTGCAGTTGCTAAGCCTGCTTTCCACGTTGGCTGTTGTGCTGACGATCATTCCGCTGGCGGTTTTGTCCAACTGGTTGGTGGGGCGACAAACGGCGTGGATGGTCACTTGCCTGTGGCCCACGCTGCCTTGTCTTGCGATTTTTCTGCCAAAGTCTGACCTGCTGTTTCCGTTGACGTGCACGATTGTGCTGGCGCTTGCCGTGCCGCTCCGAAGTCATTGGAAATCAGGAGCGTGCGCCGTGCTGGCGGGAATGACGCTGTTTGTTGGCTTGACGCTTAGCCTTGCCCACCTACCTGTGATCGCGTTGTTGGGGGCTTATGTCGCGTTTCATGCGATCCGGACGCGCGGGGCAGCGTTGCTGGCGGATGCGTCTCGAATGATTTTGATGCTGGCGACAACAGTCGTTGCGGCGCTGATCTTTAGTCGCTGGGCCAACTGCGACATCTTCGGCATCTGGAAATGGAACCTAACCAATCATGAAGCTTTCTATGGCCAGCATTCACGGACCTACGGAAAGTGGCTACTGGTCAATCCAGCGGAACTCGCGTTCGCCGTCGGGTTGCCCGTCTTTGTGGCAGCCGTACTCGCTTTCCGGCACAGCGCGGTCGCTTTGATTCGTCGTCATTCGGCCGGTTTGAAATCAGCCGAAGCGTTCTGTGCCGCCGCGATGGTAACGATTGCGGTTCTGTGGCTGTCCGGAAAGAACCAGGGCGAAGCAGCTCGACTGTGGTGCTTTCTCACGCCATGGCTGCTGATCGCGGTTGGCCTTTGGCTGCGACATCAGCCGCGACCAGACCAGTCTTCACAGTGGCAACGACTTCTGTTGGTACAACTGCTTTTGTGCCTGGTGGTGGTGTCGCAGGTCAGCGGATTTCTTTTCTGATGAATCGAGCGCCATAGACTGTTTTAGTGCCCACATTGGTAATGCCCCAAAGGTCGCTCTCAAGACCTACTTTGTAACAAACAACTCTCAACTAACTGCTAATCCAGATTGGAATAAACATGTCTGAACTTCGCCTTGATCTCGATGTCCTGGAACGCAACGCGAAACGCATTTCGGAAGAAATTGCGTCGCTTGGCAAGATGTGGCGTCCCCACATCAAAGCTCACAGCCAGCCGCGCATCGCTCAAACGATGATCGACCTTGGTGCGTGCGGAGTGACCGCCGCCAACGTGGCAGAAGTGGAAGTTATGGCCGAAGCCGGAATTCCGTCTGCGTTGCTGGCTCACCTTGCCGTCACGGATATAGACCTGGACCGCCTGGCCGCCGCGGCGCAGAAGCTTCAACTGTTAGTAACGATTGACCATTTCGTACATGCAGAACGATATTCCAAAGCGGCCGCTCGCAACGGCGTGGAATTCAACGTGCTGGTCGATGTTGACATCGGTATGCATCGCACGGGCGTGCGACCGCGAGTCGATGCGACTCAACTGGCAAAGGCGGCGAACGCCCTGCCCGGCGTTTCAGTGATTGGCATTATGGGGTACGAAGGTCACTTACTGACAATGTCGGATGCCGCTGAAAAAAAGACCGCCATCTTCGAAGCCATGAACATGCTGCAGCAAACGCGAGACGCTATGCTTGACGAAGATCTGACATGCGACATCGTCAGCGCGGGGGGCAGCGGTTCGTTCTGGATTACCGGCCAGCATGAAGCGGTCACAGAACTTCAGGCGGGCGGCGGCGCATTCGGGGACCCGTTTTATACAAGTCTTTGTAACCTCGAAGGTGTGACACCGGCACTCACGGTACCAGCCGAAGTGGTTTCGCGTCCCTCGCTGACTCAAGCGGTGATCAACTGCGGCCGAAAGGCGATGAACCCGGCAGTCTGCCCGCCCGAACTACTGAACCAACCCGGCGCAACAATCGAATGGCTCAGCGCTGAACACACGGTTGTGTCGTTGGAAGGACCGGCTCGCGATCTGAAAATCGGCGACCCGGTGGAATTTGCCGTCGGCTATTCGGACCACTCAATTCTGATGCATCGCGATATTCAAATCTATCGCAGCGGAGAAAAGATCGGCACATGGCCCGTCATTCGGCGGGCGTGATGATCGTGCGGCGTCTGCGCGTAATTAGACTGGCATCGAACAACCCCCGTGGCTGGAGTCCAATATTAAAGCCAGATTCGATTCCTGCTGGCGTCGCCGCAGGTTGAGTGCCCCGCGGATGACAGAATCTCTTGAGCAGCAAATGATGCTTACAGCGAATTTCGCTGACTTGTGGCCGCGGAACAAGCGTGTCGGACGATGAAGGATGTTCTCCACGAACCCAAACCGGCCACAATAAAAGGTAAAGTGGTCTCGTGGCTCACCGATGACTGGAACTGACTTTCGCGCGGTCTGGCTGACGGCACATCAGCTGTCTGGTAACGGGCGGCCTAAAATCGTTCACCTTTTCGGTGACGCAGCGACTAAGATGAGGTTGCACAAGACGCCCCAGTTACCATTTTGTTCTGATGGTATTTAAGGGCGAGTTTTAGATTGAGACGTATGGGGAGATCCATGGCTATAACTTCTCCTGGTCCGTTGGCCTGCCGTCCCTCTTCTGGCCTCGTCCCTGAGATTCGTATTATGTGTTGCCAACGCATCGTTTCAATGCTGCTAACGACGGCCATGTTTTGCCTGTTCGGCTGCAATAAAGGTGGATTTGTTCTGTCCCCAACGGCACCGAAAAGCTGGCATACAAAGATGGGTTGGAAGGCGACCGAGTACTTTGACGATCCGCAGGTGGTTGCCTTGTGTGAGGCGATTGAGAAGAACGACATTCAAGAGATCGACCGTCTCATTGCCGCAGGTGCCGACGTGAACGCCAAAGGCAAAGGCAACATGACTCCACTGTTGTGGGCGTTTCCCGATAACCAAATCAAGCGATTCAAACACTTGCTCAAACGCGGTGCAAATCCGAATGTCATATTCGAATCCGATTTCGGCGTCCCCAGCGGCTTCCACGCCGGTGATTCCGTCACGCACATGTCTGCCGGCACCGCGTTTCCCGGCTACTTTGAAGCCGTCATGGAACATGGTGGCGATCCGGAATTGATAGACGAAAAGACCGGGAACTCACTACTGTTTGAGGTGATCTCGTCAGGTGTTGGAGATACTAAACACCGAGTGAGGATTTTGATCGAAAAGGGAGCAGACCTGAATAGAAAGTCTTTCGGAGGAGTTACGCCTTCGATGGCGGCGGTGACACGGTTTGCGCAGTTCGACATCGCGCTGCTGCTGCTAAAGGCGGGCGCTGATTCCGATGTGTATCAGGATCGGTCGAACCAACAACTGATCCATCACGTCGACAGAATTGAAGAGAAGCTAAAGCTCCTGTCTCCGGAGCAGCGGAAATCGTACCGAGAGTTAGTGAAATGGATGAAGGAGCATGGAAAGGACTTTGCGAAGGCCCGGCGTGATCGCGAGCGCTGGCGAGAATGGGGGAGTGGATCGATCGCCGACTATCGGAAGAAAATTGATCAGGAGATTGCCGAACGAATCGCGAAAGAAAAGGCGGATGCAGAGAATGACGCTGATTAACAAACCCTGGCTCGACGGCGCACGAAGCCGTTTCGCATTCGCTATTCATGTGATGTTTGCCTACAGATTAGCGCTTTGCATTCTGGCATTGAATCTTTCCTTGAGTTCGATTGGATGTTCAAAGCCACCGATTGCATCGATTTCTGCTGAAGCCACCAACTGGCATGCGAAATTCGGATGGAAGGCGACCGATTACTTTGACGATCCGCAAGTGATTGCCTTGTGTGAAGCGATTGAGGAGAACGACATTGCAGAGATCGACCGTCTTATCGGAGCAGGTGCCGACGTGAACGCGAAAGGGAAAGGCAACATGACACCGTTGTTGTGGGCGTTTCCCGACAACAAACTCAAACGTTTTGTAAGTCTGCTGGAACACGGGGCTGACCCGAATGTGGTGACTAAATCCGAATTCGGCGTCCGCAGCGCGTTTCATGTTGGTGATTCAGTCACCCACATGGCCTCTCGCAGCGCATTCCCGAAGCACTTTGAAGCCGTGATGAAACACGGTGGTGATCCCCAATTGTTCGACACAGGGAAAGGGGATACGCTGCTACACGCCGTGATCACGTCTCGCGCACCCCACAAGATTAAGAAGGAACGAATACAACTGCTGATCGAGAAAGGTGCCGACTTGAATGCGGTGGATGCCAGTGGAAACCCTCCGGTCACAGATGCAGTCGCGTGGTTTGGCCAATTCGATATTGCCTCGCAACTGCTCAAAGCTGGTGCGGACTACGGCATTTACCAGTCTGGGTCCAATTCTAAACTCGTCCACATTGTCGAACGGGCAGGTCTGAATCTGCACCTTATGGGTGACGATCAAAGACAGGATTTCAAGGAGTTGGAAGCGTGGCTCAAAAATGCCGGTGAGGATCTTGAGGCCGCTCAAGTGGACAATGCAAGATGGAGCAAGTGGGGACGGACTCTGCCACCCAAAGAGATTCGACGTCGAAGGGAACTGGAAGTCGCTGAACGTAAAGCCCGCGAGGCTGCTGACCCGAAATTAAACGAGCCGTGTACCGGTGATCCTGAAACAGATACCGCCAAGCAGAATTCACAAGCCCGTGACTAATTCCCAATCCGTGACTATGTTTTTAGCGCTTTATGTCTTTTGCTGCCTGGCTGGCTGCGAGAAGAACGAATTGGCACTGATTCAATCAGAACAATACTGCTGGCATGAAAAAGTAGGCTGGAAGGCCAGTGACTACTTCGAAGATCCGCAAGTGATTGCCTTGTGTGAAGCGATTGAGGAGAACGACATTGCGGAGATCGACCGTCTTATCGAAGCAGGTGCCGACGTGAACGCGAAAGGGAAAGGCAACATGACACCGTTGTTGTGGGCGTTTCCCGATAACCAAATTAAGCGGTTCAAGCATTTGATCAAACGCGGTGCAAATCCGAATGTCATATTCGAATCCGATTTCGGCGTCCCCAGCGGATTCCACGCCGGCGATTCCGTCACGCACATGTCCGCAAGGACGCAGTTCCCCGGTTACCTCGAAGCCGTCATGGAATCTGGAGGCGACCCCAATCTGATCGACCAACGACGGAACCGAACACTGTTGCATGCCGTAATTACCGCCGGAGTCCCTGATGTCAAACAGAGAGTCCAAATCCTTATTGACAACGGTGCCGACCTGAACGCCTTGGACTCCAGTGGTCACCCTCCAGTCCGAATGGCTGTTATGTGGTTTCGGCAGTTCGATGTCGCCCTGAAACTTTTGAAAGCGGGGGCAACCCCCTCAATCTATCGCCCTCGATCCAACTCAAAACTCGTTCACGCCGTTGAATCGGCAGGCCAGGAGGTCGAGACGATGAGCGACAGTCAACGCAAAAGTTTCATAGCCTTGGAAGCCTGGCTAAGGGAAGCCGGTGAGGATCTAAAGGCTGCTCGGATGGATAATGCGAGATGGAGCGAGTGGATTAGAACACTTGCACCGAGTGAATACCGGAAGCGGATCGATCGGGAAGTCGCGGAACGCATGGCCCGAGAAAAAGCTGCCGTGAAGTCGGAAGAGCCTGTCGGTAGTACTCCCGAGGCGGATGCCGCCGAACAGGAATGATGTTTTAACACGCTGATTTCTAGTCGTCTCGTCGAACCCTGTTTCGATGACGTGGATTACTGGTATGCCCCCAATGTTACATTTAAGGTCTCGGAGAAGTAGGAGCCACGATGGCGAGCGCTCACACCACGACATACTACCACTACGGGCTGATGGTGCGGCAGGGGTGAACTCCTGGACGAAATCTTCTGGGACATTTATGGGTACGACTTCTATTGATCCGCAGGCTCCTAATGAGACTTCGTCAACCTCGCAAGAGACATCCTGATCCTCAATCTGCAACAGGATGAGGTGGTACAGGTTTCAGGGACAGGTCATTCTCTTATTTTGGGAGATTGATGATCTGTTCGAACTGAGCTGGCGACCTGTAATCGAGGCTGGAGTGTCTGCGTTCGTGAACGTACAACCTCACGAACCGATACCCATGTTACCGAGGCAGTAGTTCGGTATCGATGGCACCCTTGGTTTGATCAGCCCGTCACGATTGATCGAGCGATCGTACGTCGTGATCGCGGAGCTGTCTATTTGTGTCGTCCTGCCGACGTGACGGACGGAAAGTTTCGTGAAGTTCCGCAGTGGATGTTGAATCAGTCTGTATGCTGCGTCATGCAGCTACGCGACGAACCCTGCGTTTCAATATCAGCACTATTGAATCTTTCAGCACTGCTGCGGGACGCCACAGCGGGCGATGAGTTTCTGATAGATGTTCAGCATTTCCAATCTTCTCAGGGAGATGCTGATGCCACAACCCAGAACGAAACCGACAACACAGCTTGATCTGTTTGAAGTGAGTCCGCCCCGGCCGCGATGGAGTGATCTGCCCAGCGAGACTCGGGAAGAAGCGACCCGATATCTGGCGGAACTCGTTCGTCATCATGCTGAAAATCTCAACAGCGGAAAGGAGTCCGAAGATGAGTGAAAAGATTGAAGCCATCCATCTTCAGCGGAAAGCCGTTCTTTACATTCGTCAGTCGTCGCCGTTTCAGGTGCTTCACAACGAAGAAAGCCGCAGGCTGCAGTATGCCATGCAGCAACGGATGCGTTCACTGGGATGGAAAGACATTGAAGTCATCGATGAAGATCTGGGGCGCAGCGCGTCCGGCAGCGTTGTTCGATCGGGATTTGAACGCATGGTCGCCGATGTGTGCCTCGGGAAGATCGGGGCCGTTGCTGCACGAGAGGTGTCGCGGTTTGCTCGCAACAGTCGTGAATGGCAGCAACTGGTTGAAGTGTGTCGAGTCGTGGACACGTTATTGATCGATCAGGAAACGGTCTACGCTCCTCGCCGGAGCAATGACCGACTGTTGCTGGGACTGAAAGGAAGTTTGAACGAATACGAGCTGGACCTCCTTCGTCAGCGATCCGTAGAAGCTCGGCGTGAAAAGGCGCGCCGAGGAGAACTGATCATTTCGGCACCGGTCGGATATCTGAAAACGGGAACGACTCGAGGCAAAGATCAGCGCATTGAGAAAGACCCGAATACTCGCGTGCAACAGATGATCAATCTGGTGTTTCGCAAGTGCTTCGAACTGGGGAGTGCACGGCAAGCTTTGATGTGGCTTCTGGAAGAAGATCTGCAGATGCCGACACGAGACAAAGCCGGAGTCCTGAAGTGGAAGCGTCCGACATACGGGATGGTGTACCAGATCCTGACTCATCCGGTGTACGGTGGGGCGTATGCGTATGGCCGAACCGAACATCAGCCATCGTATGAAGGTGGATTCGTTGATTCAAAAACACGGCGGCGCAGTCGCGAAGAATGGATCGCATTGATTCCCGAACATCACGAAGGCTATGTATCGTGGGAGGAGTTCGAACGATTGCAGGATTTGATTTCGTCAAACAATCTGCGTTCCGGGCGAGGCGCTGCTCGAAAAGGTTCGGCACTGTTGTCGGGAATGCTGGGCTGTCAGCAATGTGGACGGCGACTGGCCGTCGCGTACAGCGGAGTCGGAGCGAAAGTGCCACGTTACTGCTGCCACCGAGGGTATCTGGACAATGGCGAAGCCAAGTGCATCGCATTCGGTGCCACGTCCGTTGACATCGCCGTTGCAGAACAGATATTCCGTGTTGTTGCTCCTGCCGCTCAAGAGGCCGCCATGCTCGCTCACCAGAAAACAACCGAACGTGACAACGAAATCCTTCAGGCACTGGAAGGGGAACTTAAGTCTGCTCGTTATGAAGCATCGCGTGCACAACGTCAATTCGATGCAGCTGACCCGGAAAATCGACTTGTCACCGAGGAACTGGAACGAAGATGGAATGCGTCGATGCAACACGTCAGCGACGTCGAAGCACGGATCGATCAGCAGCGAAATGACAGATCTTCAATCGACGATCCTGATTTGCAGGGTCTGATGGCAGTCGTGGCTGACCTTGACGCAGTCTGGAACAATCCTGATGCTGACATTCGAATCAAGAAACGCATCGTTCGGACTCTGATCCGCGATATCGTTGCGGATGTCGACAACGACGTGAGCGAAGTCATTCTTACAATCCACTGGGTTGGTGGTGTGCATACCGAACTGCGACTTCCCCGCCGTCGTCGCGGAAAATCGACAGCCACGACAGCCACGTCAGCAGAGGCCGTCGATGCTGTCCGGTCACTCGCACGAATCTGTTCCGACGATCTCATCGCCGGACTGCTCAACCGCAACGGGTTACCAACGGGACGAGGAAACCGGTGGACTCGAGAGCGGGTCACATCGATGCGGAACTACCACAAGATTGCCCGCTGGACTGCACAGGCTCAATCTGATCAAGGCTGGATGAACCTAACCGACAGCGCAAAACATCTTGGCATCAGCACGCGGACACTCAGACTGGCGATTGAACGAGCCGATATCAAAGGTCAACACCCGCTTCCGGACGGACCGTGGATCATCAATCGCAGCGAACTGGAGACGCCAGCGGCAAAGGCCGTTGTCCGGAAGGCAAAAACTCGAAACCGCAACCCCGCGGTACCAGATCCCAAACAGCAATCCCTTGAGTTTTAACTCAAATAGAACAAAGGTGCATAATGAAACACAGTTGTAGTAGCGGACGTATTTTGACATCTCTCTTCTTGCCTCTGCCTTGCTTTGGTAATCGGTCATTTCGAGTTCGTTCTTGATCGTTCCGAAGCAGCTTTCCATGGATGCGTTGTCATAACAGTTGTCAGCACGGCTCATGCTTTGTGTGATTGCTGCCCGACGAAGAATTGATCGGTATTCATTGCCAGCGTACTGGCCGCCTCGATCCGTGTGGTGAATCAATCCAACGTCAGGCTGTCGTTCTTTGATGCTCGAACGCAGTGCTTTGAGGACCAGCTGTTCCGTCATGTTGTTATCCAGATGCCAACCAACGATCCGCCGGGAAAACAGATCCATCAGCATCGCCATGTAGCAAAACGTCCCGTCAGTCAGCGGGATGTAGGTAATGTCTCCAACCCAAATTTGATTGATCGTTGTTGGGGCGTCCGCATCGAGCAACAGGTTCGGCGAATAGCCCAGTCGATGACGGCTGTCTGTCGTTTTTGGAACGAACGACTTCGGCTGAATTGCCTTTAATTTAAGGGCTTTCATGACATTCGAGACCTTCCTGCGATCACAGGGAAGTCCCATTTCCTTGAGGTCTTCGGCAATGCGACGAGCCCCGTAGCGGCGGCGGTGACACTTAAAGATGACTCTTATCAACGGAGCCAGTTGAGCATCCTGTTCTTCAAAGATCGTGGGCTCAGCAGTCTGCCAGGCATAAAACGAAGTTCGGTTCACACCGAGATGACGACAGACTTCGGCCACGTTTCCATGACCTTCCTGAACAATCGCTTCAACGGCCGCATAGACGTCAGCTATTCGTTGCGGCCGAAAATAGCCAACGCTTTTTTTAGTATGTCCCTCTCACGTTCGACACGCCGCAGATCGGCTTCGAGGTCCTTGACCTTAGCCTCCAAAGAGCTTGCCACTGGACCACTTTGTTCCAGCTGCTCCTGTTTCCAGCGATACAAAACGTTGACGTTTGAAATGCCCAACCGGTCCACAACCTGAGGAGCCGTGTACCCATCCAGAAGCAGCTGCACGGCTTCTTCTTTGAACTCATCCGTGTACTGACGGCGAGACGATTTCTTGACTGATGTTTTTTTCTTCCGAGACATCCTGAGGTCCTTTCTACGGACTCAGAATAAGAGATTCACGTGTCCCTGAAACCTGTACCACCTCAGGATACTGGGCATCGAAGAAGAGTCGTCAGTAGTGAGAATGCTTGATGCCCTTGGAGAATTGTGGCTTGGGGTGTATGGCAACCCTTAGCGGCTGTTCGCTTTGATATTGCAGACTATCAACTGGCCTTGATTAACCCAGAGTACCGAGCATGGACATTAATGTGCGGTTGCCGATGGCGGGCGAATTACGGAGTGGGTACTTCTATATTTTGGACTGTCACCAGCTGACAGACGTATCCGTCTACAGTGCTGGACTTCGACAAAAGATAGTTGGTAGATCTTCGCCTGCCGGTAACCGTTTTGGAATCACAATCGAGTCGCAAATCGAGTCGAAAGTCGTCGCAGCAAGGAAATGCCCGAGTGACCCGTCGCACGTGACACAATGCCACTGGGTTGGAGCGGTAGCGATCCCCTTTGTGGGGCCAATCACACCGGTCGTGCAAGCAATCTCGGATGATGGTACGACTTTTATCCACTCCGAGTTGCGGAAGGGCCTGCCAGATAGTGGTCTATCCGGATTCGAAACGGATACCGTAAAGTTCGTCACCCAAGAGAATCGACTGAAGGGCCAGACAGATGACAAGTCCGGACTTTACCCTTTGTGGTACTGGAAGTTTACAGGTGAATGTCGACTGCGATCATTGTCTGTGGTCGATGGCGAAAACCGTTGTCCGAATTGCGGCTGGGGTCCAATCTTTTGTCCAACATGTCCGTTCAATGAATACGACTGCCCCAAATGCAGCCATGAGCTTTGGGTTGGTGCCAAGAGCAGATATCGAGACCGGCGACTTCACGCACTGGTTGTAGAGTACAAATACGGCCGTGATGTTCTGGAAATTGTTGAAGGAGAGACTTGGGACGGTTCAGACTTTATGAGCATTTCCGTTAGCCACCCCGAAGTGCCGCGCCCCAGTTCGGGCGATTTCCGAATTGTCACTCGCCGTGCTGTGGATTGGATGCTCAAGCACAACATGGCCCCCTTTACTGTCGTACCCATCACGGTTGATGTTTCACGAATGAATCCAAAGCAGCTAAAGAAGCTGGAAGCTGCGAAAGTACTGCCGCCTGTGTGATGCGGACGCAGCGTTCGAAGCAGCCAGGATTGTGCGATCATGCATCCTTCCGACATTATCATCGCTGGGTGGCACACCCGAACAGGGTGTGTTGCGAAGCAACAAGAGGCTTTTCTGACGGTGGCCAAACCGTGGCGGGCGGGTGCTGATGGTCGACGTTGATAGCAGCTTCCTGTGCCTGCGGCACACACCCACTGCGTGGATGTGCCACCCGGCGTTGGCGGCCCGACGGAACTTTCGCCATCGGCGAACCGGGCACAGAGAGGGATGCCTCGGACATTGCCACGCTCACTGCACATCGACAATCGAAAACAACGGCTCAGCGACAAGGTTGCAGGTCGCCTTCAGCGAAGTGCCGCCCGGCGGTCGGCACCTACACGGTCGGTGATCAGGGCATTTCCGTATCCTGCTTGCCGACGGGGTAGGTTCGACGCATGAATTAGCTGTCGCTTCGTTCTGCGTATGCGTTTCGCGCCGCAGCGGTGATCGTTTTTGTGACGCTGGTTCCGTCGACTATCGCAACGCCCTATCCCTGACCGGCTGCGATATGGTTTTGCGGTTGCTGTCGCTTCCAGCAAGTACGGGACTCGCGCATTGGTCTGCAGAACGCAGACCGGGACGAGGCCGTGACCTACAGCTTGGGGGTGTTGCTGGTTAGCTCTGATGCCGCGCCTGGCGAGGTGGCAGGCTGGTCGACGCGGCGGCGACCGTGACCTCACTGGTGAATTCACGCAGGAAGTCCGGCACGTTGCGGCGGCCAGTTCCTGAGTAGTCTCGCAGCAATGTTGGGCCGACGACTTCCTTGGACAGCCGTTGGTGTACTGTCAGGAATTCGAACAGCCGCCGAGTCAGCTTGTCCAAAGGAATGCCGTGAGTCCTGCTTTCTGTGGCGAACAGCCAGTCTGCGAATTTCAGGAACTCGTCGAACGGTTTGCGCTGCGACCACATCAATGGAGTGGTCTCGACAAAGTTGCCGCTGTTGGCCGTCAGGTCCCAGTACCGTGAAAACCTGCGCAGACGATGCATGGTTTCAAAATCGATCAGCCGGTTACTCAGAATCTCATACGGAGCGTGCTGGCTGTAAACCATCTGCCAAGTCTGATCGTGCCGTGTGATTGGAGTTCCCTTCAGCCGTTTCAGAATGCCAACCTGTATTTCCTGCGGCGCGAGTTCCACCAGACGGTTGAAGCCTGCGGCGAAGCTTTCCAGTGATTCACCCGGCAGCCCCACGATCAGGTCTGCGTGAATGTGAACACCGGTCTGCTCTCGCAAAAACGCGAAATTGGAAGCTAACTCTTCATTGTCCTGACGTCGGCTGATCAATTTGCCCACCTCATCGTTGAACGTCTGCACACCAATTTCGAACTGCAACGCGCCGGGCGGGAATTGGGCAATCAGCTTCTTTAGCGAATCCGGCAGCCTGTCCGGGATCATTTCGAAATGCAGAAACAGGTCTGGTTGGCATCGGTCGAGGAAGAACTGAAGGATGGTCGTGCTGACTCGCATGTTCAGATTGAAAGTGCGGTCGACAAACTTGAATTGCCGGGCGCCTCGATCCAGCAGATCCTGCATGGCTGCCAGGAAACTATCAAGATCGAATAGCCGCACCGGAATATCGAGCGCAGACAGACAGAATTCGCAGGTGAACGGGCAGCCTCGTGAAACTTCGACGTAGATGACTCGATGAGCGATGTCTTCATCGGTGTAGAGATGATACGGCAGTTGAACGTCATTCAACGCCGGAACACCGCCACCGATGATCTTCTGGCTACTCGCGGCAGGCTCCTGCATCGAAAGCAACGCAGCGGTCTCGGTCGCGACCGCTGCTGGTTCGTTGACAGCATTGGCGTTCAGCAGGCGACGGCAAAGTTGAGGGAAGGCGATGTCGGCTTCACCTGTGACCACAAAGTCGGCGTCTTCGACAATGCCCTGCCCTTCGGTTTCGTAGCTGACTTCCGGGCCGCCCAGCACAATGGTGACGTCTGGTCGCACTCGCTTTAAATCAGCGACCAGCTTGGTCGCGGGCTCGACGTTCCAGATGTAGACGCCGACGCCGACGATTTTGGGGTTGTGAGCCAGAATGGTGTCGATCATGTCGACCGGACGCTCGCTGATCCCGAATTCCAGCATCGCCGTGCGGGATTTCAGATCGCCCATATTGGCCAGCAGGTAGCGCAAGCCGAAGGAGCTGTGCCAGTACCGTGCGTTTAAGGTTGTCAGGACAATGTCGGGCATGCGCGTATCGTAGTACAAACACGCCTCCGATGCTGTTTTTGCCGATCGGGAATTGATGCGGCAAAATCTGCCGAATTGGGGTAGGCAGGAATTCGGATTTTGTCCTACATTTCGGCGGTAGTGGTCCGGGAGCCGCTGCGACCAGGCGCGGCCTGCCACGGATGACAGGTCTTCAACGCCGAAAAACACTCACTGCCGAACGAGATTCGGCCAATGCAGGGAGGCATTGATGTCAACGATTCGATTCGTTCATACCGACCATTTTCGACTTGGAACTGCCTTGTCCGGACTGTCGGATTCGCCCGGGTGGCTGCAGCAGCTGGCCACCGACTGCGTTCGCCAATCTGTACGAAACGTAATCGAAACGGCCGTCGCCAAGCAGGCTCAGTTCCTTCTGATCGCTGGCAGCGTGACGGAATCTCACGAAGACCTCGAACCCGCCGTTCGCTGGCTGGACGACCAGTTCGAAACGCTGCGATCCCGTGGTATCCGTATTGTGGCGACGGCCAACGACGCCGACACAAACTCCGGTCTTAATAAAATCTGCGACATCGTGCTGTCACCGGGCCAGTCGCTGATCGCGTCACATACGGGCCAGTCCAACGTCCATCTGAACGTGTGTTCGACCGGTCAGGCGGGATCGGGTGATCTGGCAGTGACGATTGGCGAACATGTTCCGCAACCTGCGTCGCGAATGGTTTACCACGCGGTGCCGTCGATTCGGCCCAGCCGCGATCGGCACGACACGTCACATAGCGGCACGATGACTCGATCAGCAGGCGCTGTTCAGGCCGTGTCGCCGACGGAAACCTGGGAAGGTGGTTGTGTGCTGGTCGAAGCCGACACCACTTCTCACACGATCGAATCGAACGCTCATACATGCGACGTGATTCGATTTGCCACGGAACGTGTGTCGCTGGCAAATGTGGCGGCGGGAAAAGATTTGGTGCCGACCGTTATTCAGGAATCGGATTCACTGAGCAGTCGCACCAGCCGGACCACAATTGTCGACTGGGTTCTGAATGCGAATATCGCGGCCAGTGCGGCTGAGGTCAAAACGCTTGATAGTCGAGCACTCCTTGCCGATTTGCGAGACCGAATGCACGGTGGCCATCATGGCGTGTGGCCTCGATCGGTTTCGTTTTCCGGCGAATCTGCGTTGCAGCTTTTTGCGGATGATCGAGCGGCTCTGGAAGAATACATCGACGTGGCGAACGGCCCGGTCAGCAGTTTTGACGGCACCGGTGTCAACTCGCATCAGGTTTGCCTGCAGGGTGGAATCGGCGTTTCTGCCGACCTGGTTGCCGGCTTAAGTTTGCTGCACCGAGCAGCATAGCGTCGTTTTGGCGTAACGTCTTTGAGAAGGCAGATCAGCGGGCCATTCAACAGAACCAGTTGCAGGTGCAATCCGAGTTCGACAAGACTTTATCATCAGGCGAGAAAAGAAAGCTTCGTCATGCGTTTAGTAGATATTAATGTGGATCGATTCGGTGTTCTGAAAAATGCCTCGCTGGAAGACCTGTCTCCAGGAATGACGGTTGTTTACGGCGGCAACGGCAGCGGCAAAACGACGCTGGTCAGCTTTCTGCGAGGATTGCTATTCGGTTACACGACCGACCATCAGGGCTTTCAGGTTGATGACAGTCACTTTGGCGGCAACGTGTCTCTGAAATCGCAGGGGCGATCATTGCGGCTGTCTCGGGAATGCAACCACGGCATTTCGTCAGACCTGTCCACCAAAGATCTGGCCAGCAGCGTCGCAGTGACAACGCACGCCACTCAACTGGCACCATGGATCAATGAAACGGTACACCAGGAAATCTTCAGCGTCGGCTATCAGGAAGCCGCTCGCTTTGACCTGCTGACTCGCCTGTGTCTGGACGGCGAAGGGGCCACCGGCAACGAAGAGGAAATGCGACGCACCGAACTGGCGATTAGCGAGTGTGTGCGGGAACGCGAAGGTGACGGCGTGCAGCACGGCCTTCGTCAGAAGATGGCTGATGTGCAGCGGCAGCGAGACGACTTGCGAGGGCGCCTCGCAGAAATGCGACGCGTTGATCCGACAATTCCGCCACGCATTGCCGAACTCGAACTGCAGCTGAAACGACTGGCCGCGTTTCTGGCGGAAGTTGAACAGAAGATCACAGATTGCGAAGCACAGATCCGTCAACTGGAAGAAGTGCTGGAGCAGCTACGCCGCCGCAACGTTGTGACACTCGATCGTCGCGCGATTGAGGAGCGGATTAACAGTTTGTCTCAGCGGCAACAACGGTGGGCGTCGATTCGCGAATCCGTCCAGCGAGAGCTCTCCGGTATCGATGGTCGCCGTTCTATCAGCGGTAGCAGCACCGATTCATTGACGTCCGTTCGAGCCCTTGTGGCACGACTTGAACAACGCATGGACAGCCTGTTGAAAGATGGAACCCTTCAGGCCACGTCGGCAACTGGCGTGAATCGCGATCTGTTTATCGAACATCTGCGCAGTGAAGTGTTTTCGTTGTGCGAACACGTCAGTCACCACGAAGCCGCTGTGCAATCGCACGAAGCCTCGCTTGAATCGCTGTTGGCTGAACGGACGCTGCACGACGCGGACAACGTTGATGCTGTGATTCAGGGCCAAATCGACGCACTGAAGGAAGAGCTGGTTTGCAGCGAAAACGTGCTCGACCGAGATGTTCGTTCGGTACTGACCTGTGATTCTCACAGTCATGCTGAATTTTTCCGACCATCGCAGCGTACCGTGCACGGCTCCGTTGAGGAAATTGAAGCTCAACTGATCACGCTGCGGCGCCGGTTAAGTGACCTGCATCGAGAACGTCAGTCGACAGTTGACCAGGTTCGTCAGCTGGAAGTCGAACTTGCTGAGTTGCGTTTGAAGTTGAAAGCCACAGCGAGACTGGAAGACATTGATCGCGTCAAAATGCAGATCGCTCAGCTGGACGCGGAATTCGAACTGTTGCAGCAGCGATACAACGTTCAGCAAACGACTGAAGCGAATTTGCGCACAGTGCTGGAACGGTTGCGGAATTATCGTAACCCCGGTGTGCTGGAGCTGGCCTCCGAATACGTCGATCGTCTGACTGACGGAGACTGTCATCAGTTGATTGCTGATTCAACGAATTCGCACATTCTGGCGGAAACACGGCAGTCGTCGCATCCGCAGAAACTTCAGCAGCTAAGCCGGGGCACGCGGGATCTGGCAGCTCTGGCACTTCGCCTCGCGTTGATCCAATGTCGCGCCGAGGATGCGGAACGTTGTCCGCTGATTCTGGATGACGTGTTCATCACGGCCGATGACGATGCGGCAGAAGCGGCTGCTGATCTGCTGATGGATGTCGCCGCCGACGGCCAGCAGATTATCTTCTTCACTTGCCAAAAAGATGTGCGTGAGCTGTTTGCTCGCCGAGACGCGAGTGTCCGATACCTCAACGAACGTCCGGCTGTAGCCCCGCGAGTTGCTGAAGTTCCTCAGCCGGTCATCTCTGCACCCACGCCGCCGCCCGTTGTTCAGCCAGCACCAAAGCCGGCGCCGACCTCCGACCACACGAATTGGTTGTTCTATCTTGAAGTCGACAATTCGGTGGAAGATCTGTCGGGGTTGACGGTTGCTGAAGTCGAAGCGTTTCGCGCTTCGGATATCGAAACAATCGACGAACTTCTGACGATGTCCGTCGATGAACTGGAAGCCAGGTTCCGTCAGCGAGGTTACTCAATCAGTCGCGATCGTATTCGTGCGTGGCGTGGTCAGGCAGAACTAGCGAGCCAGATTCCAATGCTGCGACGCAGCGATGCAGAATTGCTGTATGCGGCGGGTATTCAAAGCACTGTCGAACTTAGCCGTATGCGTCCGGAAACTGTGTTCGACGTTGTCACGACATTCCAGGACACTCAGGCTGGATCACGTTTTCGCCGTTCGAGCCGCTCAATTGATCGGCAGCAGGCCATCAACTGGAGTCGCTGGTCTCAGCATTCGCGATCACTGTCAGAAGCACGACGATCGCGTTCGCGGTTTTTTGTTGGGTCGGGAGATTCGGACAGCAGTGGCCGAGGCTTCGACAGGAGTTCTTCGCGACTAAGAAGCCGACGTGCTCGCATCTCTGAAAGTGGTACCGTCGTTCGCAAGCAGCGACGCCCCAGTCTTTCAACGGAAGCCCGCCGCAAGCGAGACGACCGGCAAAACCGACGCCGCCAGCGGATGACACGTCATTCGTCTTCGTATCGAACGACAAAACAATCCAACGACACTGATACCGATACTGACCGGGAACTGAAGTTCTATCTGAATCGTTCGGACGATGTGGAAGCCGCTCCATCGATCGGGCCCAAGACGGCTCAACGACTGGCCAGAGTTGGCATCTATACGGTCGATGACCTGTTGAATGCCCATGCGACTGACGTGGCGGATCGACTGGACAATCGTCGCATCTCTGCTGACACGATTCTCGAATGGCAGGGGCAAGCTCGCATGGTTTGCCTTGTGCCGGGACTGCGAGGCCACGACGCTCAGATTCTGGTTGCCTGCGGAGTCACAGAGCCCGAGCAGCTAGCTGCAAAACGAGCGGCGGACCTGTTCGCCATTGTTGGCCCATTCGCGGACACATCAGAAGGCGAACGGATCGTCCGTGGCGGCCGCAAACCGGATTTGGAAGAGGTCACTGACTGGATCAGCTGGGCACAGAACTCACGATCGCTGTCAGCAGCCGCATAAGGCACCGCCGCAAAACTGTTACGTGAACGGCGAGCCGTAGGCGTTTTATCCTCGAACAAGCCGAGGGTTAACGTCTTCGGCTTGCCGTTTTTTTTTTGCCCGAATGTCACGGGCCGGGCGGCAGATTGGCTCGCCGCCAGACTTTCTGGCTCGATGCACCACGGCCTCAGGCCCAACGTCCGACGCCCGCAGCGCACAAAAAACGCCGACCTCACCAATTGTGAGCTCGGCGTTTTTGTTTGAATACCGTATCGACCAGACTATCGTGACAGGAACGCCACAACCTGGTTCGCGTCGACGATCAGTCCCACGTCGTCGAATGTCGGCAACGTGGTCACGATGGCAGACAGGCTGCTTTCATCGAAGTTGATCCAGTCGTTCTGAGGGATCGTGACACCTTCAGCAATGTGCTTGTACAGGTTCTGCAGGTTTGGACGTTTTCGCAGAGTGATCACATCGCCAGGGCGGACCATGATGCCAGGCTTGTTAACGGTGACGCCATTCAGTTGGAAGTGGCGATGCACGATGCCCTGACGAGCCTGTGGGCGAGTGCAGGTGAAGCCTGCTCGGCGAACCACATTGTCCAGGCGACGTTCGCAGAGAATCAGCAGCGACTCCCCCGTGTTACCTTTGATGGCACGAGCCTTATTGAAGTAGCGGTTCAACTGACGGTCGCGAAGGCCGTAATAGAACTTGATCTTCTGCTTTTCTGCCAGACCCAAACCGTAGTTGGTCGGCTTCTTACGACGCTTGTGCATGCCCGGCGGAAACTCTTTCCGCTCAAGCGATTTGATCGCACCATTTGATTCGTAAACGTTGACGCCCAGCCGGCGGTTGACTCGTCCCTTTGGACCTGTGTAACGACCCATTCTTCATCGAACTCCGAAAAACTAATTTTGGCTCTGTACCACCACACCGCCACGCGCGATGGGTCGTCAACAATCGCCGCATTAGACATCGGTCACATTGCTTTGTGAGCGACAACAAGCGGCACTGACAGGCTGAAAACAGCCACATGGCTGCGATCAACGTACAGAGAAATGACCCGATCATAAGTCCGCGACTAAACGGCAGACATCGCGGTTTTGACACGGCGCAGTGTGATCGGGAAGTGCGGAAGAGTATCGACGACTGCGGCGATCTTCAACACCGACATTGCTGCGACTCAGGTCTTTCTCTGATGAAAACCTTGCTCGGGCGTCCGATTGGAAGTTAGCCGCGTTCTACGGGTCTACCAGCATAGGGCTGCCCGCTTAAGTCGAAATTTAAGCAAAGAAGCTGGCGACCGCAGACGGGCCGTACGCATCGGCTGCAAAAACGTTGGCAATAGGTCGGTTTTTGGAAAAATTGGCAGCAATTTTCGAGGTGAAGCTGAAGACAATTAATGCGGATTGAGGGGGCAAATCGTCGCGATAACAGCGTCAAATCAGCCCTCGAGGGAAAACAGGGCTTGACGTTTTTTGCGTTATTCCTATCTTTGAGACTTGGTGGTTCGGCGAATCCTGCGGGATCGTCGAGCGAGTCTATGTTTCGCAGTCCCAACCAGTCTTCCTGTCGGCTGTTCGCCGCAATGGTTGAGGTCTGTCTGTTTTCTGCAAGCCATTCAAGAGAGTGAACTGCATGTCCTGATGAATCCGTCGGATAACTGCGACGGAGTTCAAGTTTCCATTCGAAAGGGTCTACCCATGAGTAACACCTTCTCCACATCGAAGATCAATACGCTCGCCGCATGCAACGAATTCCAATATCTGTTGTTGGGCGACCTGCGAGACATTCTGGAAGAGACCCCCGATGAATCGAACAAGCGCTGGCTGCTGGAAGTGTTGAACGTGCTGGTCGACCTCATGCCGCGCGAACGTCGCCTTAACGAAGACAGCGGCGGCTACATGGCGGAAGTACTGGACGAATTTCCAAACTGGAATCGTCAGGTCATGCGTCTGCATCTGAAGAAGCTGCACCTGGACTACGCCCTGCGAGAACTCCGCAATCGCATTCGAGACGAAGAATCCTGGGTGGCCGTTGCGGACCAGCTGAGTTCTGAGCTCGCCGACTGGATGAGTCTGTTTCATGAATTGCATCGCGCTGAAGCGTCGCTTGTGATGGACGCCATGCTGCTGGACATCGGACCGGGTGATTAGTCGTCCGACCGTTCGCCTTAGACGGTATAATGTCGGTATGTCGCACGACACACCGCCATCAAAATCAATTTTTCAACTCGCACTGCTGGTAACACTGGCCATCGCTGCCTGCACTGTCACTACGCTGCAGGCAAGCGATCCGGTCGGTGATCGCGCGGAGCATGCGTTTCTACGTCAGCTGACGGAACGGCAGCTGTTCTCGTTGGCTGAGCGACATTGCCGAACACTGTTGGCCAGTTCGGTGACGCCTAATCGCAAAGCCAAGTGGTGTTTGCGGCTGAGTGACACAACGCAGAAGCACGCGTGGTTTGTTGATTCCGCCAGCCGAACGGGGCTGATTAACCGGTCGGTCGAAGATATCACTGAATTCCTGAAGGTCAGCCCCCCATCGGCGGAAGCCAATCTTCAGCTACGGCTTCAACAAGTCCGAGCATTCGCCGCCGAAATCCGGATGCAGCTGGTCCTGGCCGAAGCCGGGCATTTGTTTGGGCTTCGGGACGAACCGGTTGAGCAAAACTCGCCCGTGGTTGGGCAATCCTTGCCAGGCCGCAACAGCCGGGCTGCCGCTGAACGTGGAATCGAGTTGGCGGTGGCGCTACTGGAGCAGTTTGACACGATTCGCAGCAATTTGGATGCAGACGCCAGACAGAAAATCCGCGACGACGCTCGTTTGCTATTGGCCGAGTTGCATGTGTTGAACTGGCGTTCGAATACGAATTCCGACGACCACCAACAGCTGTTTCAGACTGCAGACAGTGCTGTTTCCGCGGCCGCTCGATCGTCACGAATCGGTCACAATACAGCGAGGGCCGCATGGCTGTTAGCGGAATGGAAGCTGTATTCGGACGACCATCGCGCGTTCGGCTTGCACGCCCCAAACCTCGTTACCTCTTCTTCAACTGACGAAGTCCCGCTGCGGCAGTTTCTGACGATCCGCAGCTTACTCTTTCGCAAAGAAGCCAGGCAGGCCCTGAAGGTTGTCGCGGAAGCAGAGCCCCAGACGGCACGGCAGCGAATGCATCTTCAATGGCTGAAAATGGAGGCACTGTTGGGGGCACGAGAACTGGCCGGACAACTCGCCGACGAGCCACTGATCGCTCAGACATCCAGGGACTTCGAAGCCGAACGAGACCGAGTGCAGCGCGTGTCGCGCGGTGTGTTCGGCGACGCGATTGAAGCGGTCAATCGTCGTTTCGATCTGGTGAATGAAGTTGGAAGCGAGATTGCCGATCTCATTGAGCAGATTGAGGCGGAGCGTGACACGGGCGACGATCAATCGGCCTTGAGGTTGATCAACGTTGCTCTGCAGCGCCTTCCCCCGCAGAATTCGCAACGATCGCGCGCGGCGCTGCAATTGCGAGCCGGGGAAATTCTGATTCAACAGCAACAGTGGGCTGCGGCTAGAGCTCGGCTGAAGGGAGCCTGCGCGGATTTTGAGTCTGTCGGCATGCTCGCTGAACAATCAGCGGCCGACCTGCTGCGAATTTTCGCCATGGCGCAACTGGTTGATAAACCTCGAACGGACGATGGTGTGTCTGAGATGGAATACACGACGGCTGTGGAAGCTCACGTTCGCAATTTTCCAGATCAGCCGACTGCTAAAACTGCCAGCCAGTGGTTGCAGAAAATCGTCAGCGTCAGACAACCCCGGCGAGCCGCAGAATTATCGTTGCAACAGTTTGCCAACGCGACCGAACCGTTGGTTGCTGCCGAGTTGGTGTTGCGGGCCAGTGACAGTCTTCAAATGGCGGCTGATACCGGCAAGTCCAATGACCTTGCTGACCTTCACCGGCAGCTTGTCCAACACGTGGCTAAGCTGCTGGCAAGCTCGCGCGATGAGTTGCCCGTAGCAAAGCAGGTTCGATTGCAGGTGCTCTTGCTGGAAGATCAGCTCCAGGTGGCCCGCTTACAGACCGATCAATGGACGGAATTTGCCGCCACTGTTCAGCGACTGCAGGCTTTGATAAACGAGGCCCCCGCGAACGGCGAGGCAGGCGGGCGAGGGGGTATCGCAGATTCAGTGCGTCGGATGCAATTGCTGGAACTGATTGTCAGCGCTCGAACAACGACAGACGTGAGCCGATTGTCCAAATTGCGGCAGCAAACGTTGGAGGTCCTGGACAAAAATTTGCCTCAAACGGTCCGGTTTATTCACAGCCAGATCAACGGCAACACATTGCAGGCGGGAGACACGTATCTCGCAAACCTAAACGGGCAGCTTCTCTGGCGATTGGTACAACAGCGAGGCCAGCAGATTCCTATCGATGAGCTGCGTTGGATGCTTCCAGTAGCCGCGAATGTCGCAGCTGTATCCGGCGACGAAAAATCGCTTACGTGGCTCCTTGAACGCGTGACAGCGATGTCGCTCAACGGCGAGCAACTGAGTTCTGTGGCACAAGCGGTCGCGTCCGTTGAACAGCCAGCGAAGCAGTCGCCAGCTGCGAACTCATCGTCGGCGGCCATACAAGAATTCTGGCAGCAAGTCCTGCAGAACGGCACTCAGGGAACCGATTCGTGGCTGGAAGCGTCACTGCAGCTGGCTCAGATCGCAGCCAACAATGGCGACGGCCAGCAGGCGACGCGGCGAATAGGCGTCGTCGAAACGCTCTACCCCGATTGGGGCACGCCAGCGCGAAAAGCGCGAGCTGCCGAGTTGCTTAAGCGTCTTAGCGAATAGCGGCTGCTAAGAATTAAGTCGTTCGCGCAGATAGGCCGCTCGCGCGACATTGCGTTCGGCCGTTTTTAGCGGTCCGCCGTGCAGCTTTTGCAGGTGTGATGGCTGAGTGTGAATGAAGAGTTCATTCACGGTTGCAATTGTCACTTCCGGCACCAGGCCGAGGTTCACGCCCAGCCGGACACTCGAAAGCAGATGCATGGTTTCTTCGGAACTGATGGACCGCGCGCTGGTCAGGATGCCCATTGCGCGAGCGATTTGGTCGTCCAGTTGAGCTTTGTTATCGCGGCATAACAGGTCTCGCACGCGGCGTTCGTAGCCCAGAATGTTAGGCACAACTTCGGCAAGATTGTCCAGCAGATCCTGTTCGCTGCAGCCCAGCGTGATTTGGTTTGAGATCTGATAGAAGTCACCCATCGCCTGGCTACCCTCGCCATAGAGTCCACGGACGGCGAGGTTGATCTTTTGAGCCGCCTGATGCACTTTCTGAATTTCGCGAGTGATTCGTAACGCGGGCAGGTGCAGCATCACGCTCACGCGGATGCCGGTGCCGACATTGGTTGGGCAGGCGGTGAGATATCCCAGTTCTTCATCAAAAGCAAAGCTGGTGCGCGCCTCCAGCGAGTTATCCAGATCGTTGATTTGTTCCCAGGTTTTTTCCAGAGCTAATCCGCTGTGAAGCACCTGAATGCGGACATGGTCTTCTTCATTCAGCATGATGCTGACATGTTCGCCTTCGCCAATCACTACCCCGCGAGGGCCCTCAGACTGCGCCAGTTCACGGCTGATCAACTGGCGCTCGACCAGCAACTGCTTGTCGATGTCGTCCAGGGCTGCCACGTCGACGAATTGCAGATGCTGGCCGCAATCGGTTGCCGAGATGGTGGTCCTGAGCGAATCCACCAGCTGCCGACGGATGTCGTCGTCGGCTTGCGTCATAAAGGGGAACCCGGCCACATTTCTGGCCAACCGGATGCGAGTGGAAATCACAATATCCGATTCCGGTCCCTCGGCGCGCAGCCATTCTCCGCTGGTTCGAGCCAGTTCTTCCAGACAAAGAGTCTGTTCTTCTCCATCAGACGTCAACAGATTTCACCCTGATTGTTAAGGTTGGTTTTCGCTTGCCGCAGCGGGCGTTACAAAGATTGTAGCTGGAGTTACGTCGCACAAAAACCCGGCCTGCAGTTCCTGAGGGTGGCGACCGCAATTAACCTTCGGCCGACCTTGGGGATGCCGCAGAGTCGCCGTGCAGATCCCCTTCAATTTCTGCGATCTGGTCGCGGAGTTGAGCGGCGGCTTCGTAATCTTCGCAATTAACCGCATCGCGCAAGTTCGCTCGCAAATGGATTAGTCGAGAATGGTCTTCCGACTGTCCCGGATTGCGCAAGGGCCGTTTGCCCACATGATTGACCTGTTCGTGGATATTCTCCAGCAGAGGAAGCAAATCTGTGCGGAACTCGTCGTAACAGCACGGACAGCCCAATCGGCCCTGTTCACGGAATTCATTGAACGAAATCTGGCAGTTCGGGCAGACGGGTGACGGGGTGTCGGAATCTTCCGACACAAGGGCTTCCAGCTTAGCCGCGAGTTCAGCGGCCGGGCTGCTGATCGTGTCGTCCTCAGAATCCTCCAGATATTCCCGAGCGCAGCTTTCACACAAGTGGATGGCGACCGCGTTTCCTTCGTGGATCTCGGTGATATGTAAAGTTGCTGGCTTTGAGCAGCGACGGCACTTCTTCATTTCGACTTCTCCCGACAATTTGGAGCGGAATCATTACGAACAATGATAGGCGACGCAAGATGGCCGGAGCACCGACATTTTCCGGGCTTAGGTCAATTGAGCCGTTCAGCGGTCGCGTGCCGGTTGTAGGAAAACGCTCCGCCATTAGTCTTTTTTTCTGAAATTCGAGAACGAAAGCAGCGTCGCCGGTCGATTTCGCCGATGATGCGGTAGGTTCTCTCCCTGCATTGAGTTGACTCTGACACGCGAGAAGTTTCCCGCACTTGCGTTTGCATGATGGCGGATTTCGAGTAGACTTTCAGGTCCAGCGGGCAGCGTGCGCGCCTGCATTTACGACCAGTTGTAGTGGTTTATCTTACGATCGAACGGAGCTGTTTAGTGGTTAAGTTGCGTCTGCGTGACAACGAAAACGTTTCTGATGCGGTAAAACGATTCCGCAAATTAGTCGAACATGCCGGTATCAAACGCGAGATGCGCAAGCGCGAGTTCTACGAAAAGCCCAGCGATGAACGCCGTCGCGAACGACGTCGAGCCGAAATGCGGGCTCGAAATGCTTCAAAGCAACCGCAAATCGGTGGCTAATCGCCGACCTGGCTGATCGCTGTCGATTTCTCTGCGGCTGGGGCTTCCAGCCGCCACACGACCAGCGACTGCCGCTATTCTGCAAAGCCGTCCAGGCGCGAGGCGGCAGAACGACTCGGCAAGTTCGCGGCCCCACGCCCCTATGGCAGCGCGCTGTGCTTGTTGAGATTACACGGTGCAGATGTTTCGCCGCCGAAGGATAATGCCTCCGGCCGTCCATGAAGTTGCCGCAACTGCCAGCAGGATCATGACGTCCTGCCATGGAAACTCGCCCGCCTGAATGGTCTGAGCGGGCCGGTAGTATTCCATGATGCTCAGAAACGAAAACGACTTCACGGCTTCCCAGAACTGAGCCACGAAGTTCAGCAGAAACGACAGCAGCAGAACGGCAAACATCACTCCAATCGCGCGACCTCGCCGATCGCTTGCGGATGACACAAGAAACGTAAAACCGCCCACGGCAAGGTAAACCGCAAACAGATTCGACAGGACGCAAAACGTTGCGTATGCGCTGGGCCTCATGCCTGGTTGAAGCGACGCCGATGCCAGCCAGTGTCCCGTGTATCCGATGCTTAAAATCACGATTCCGGTCGCGGCAAATCCGATCAGTTCTGCCGTGTGCAGCTTCCATCGGGATATCGGCAGCCCCAGCAGAAAATCAATGCTCCCTCGGTCGATCTCTGCCGCTGGAACGCGAGTGCAGTACATCAGGGCGTGAGCCCAAATCAGGGACAACACCGTTGGGTGCACCCACAGAAACGCCTGCATCATTTGAGCCGTAAAGCCATGGCCCGGGTCAACTCCCAGCAGCGCCGTGAGCAGAGGTTTCACAAACGGAAGTTTGTCAAAAATCCGATCGATATCGCTCAGCACTTTCGGAAGCAGGGCCGTCAACAGCGACATCACCAAGGCCAGGCCGATGCCGAATAGCACGACCGGCCAGCGAACTTCGATGCATGTTTTCCGTAGCAATCCTCTCATTGCTGCGCCTCCACGGATGCCGCAGCAGCTTCATCTGTTTGGTAGTATCGCCGGAACAGTGATTCCAGATTTGGTGGCCCAATGCTGATGTCTGTGATGGTTTGCGTTGCCGCCCAGTTTGTTAGTTCAATCGCCGGGCCGTGTAGCTGCAGGTGAATTTGATTTGCTGTTTGCTTCTGCTTATGCAGAAATTCGGGAGTCTCGCAAAGCGTTGCTGCCTCGTCCGTTGCGAAGGTGAGGATCACAGATCTCGGAGCTCGCTGCTTCATTGTGGCAAGTTTTTCGTCCGCCACGATTCGACCATCGCGGACGATTGCGATGCGGTCGCACAACGATTCCACTTCGCTAAGAGTGTGGCTGGAAAAGAAGATCGTGCGGCCTTCGCTGGCCATTTCTTTTAGGCAATCCGCCAGAGTGTCCTGCATCAGCGGGTCGAGGCCGGAGGTGGGTTCGTCCAGAATGACCAGCTTTGGTCGGTGCGCTAACGCCATGACCAGCGCTAACTTCTGTCGGTTGCCTCGAGACATCTTTCGTACCGGAAGGTCAGGTTCTAGGCGAAACCGTTCGGCCAGTTTCAGGCCTTCTTCAAACAGATCCTGATGCCGTATCTCGCCGACAATTCGAAACGCTCGCCGAGCAGTCAGCCACGGGTAGAGTCGCACATCGCCAGCCACGTATCCGAGATCCCGTTTGACGCTCTCGCTGTCGGTCCAGCAGTCTTTTCCAAAGATGGTGGCCGTGCCTGACGACGGTTTCAAAAAGCCCATCAGCAGGCGAATCGTGGTGGATTTACCGGCTCCGTTCGGACCGAGGAATCCGAAGATTTCGCCATGGTCGACAGTCAAATTGATGTCGTTAACGCCGCGGCGAGCGCCATAGGATTTGCAGAGACTGTGGGTGACGAGAACACTCATTGCTTTCCTTTTATCACCAGCGAACTGCCGCGAGCGGCGAACCCGCTGGGAGTCAGACCGTAGCAGAACGCGATCGCTCTGTGTACGATCACTGGGTTCGAAAACGTTTGAATCAGCGTGGTCCTGATTTGCGGAACGCACCTGCTACTTCACGGCAATAACTATGCTCAGAAAACTTTCGTCCACCATCGCTGTGTTTCTGTTGCTGTCGAGTGTCGCACCGGCCGGCGCCGCCGAGCGTCCCAACATTGTGCTGATGATGGTGGACGACCTTGGTTTTTCAGATTTTGGGTGCTACGGCAGCGAAATTGAAACGCCGAACATAGACGCCCTTGCCAGTGGCGGCGTCCGTATGAACCAGTTCTATAACACGGCTAAATGCCATTCATCGCGAATCTGTTTGTTGACGGGGAAGTACACGTTTCAGGCTGGCAACGAAGCCATGGACAACGCTTTGACAATCGCCGAAGTGATGCAGCACAACGGCTATTTTACCGCGATGGCTGGCAAGTGGCATTTGAAGCAGGAACCGACGGATCGGGGCTTCATGCGATACTGGGGACATCTGTCCGGTGCCACAAACTTCTTTTCGGGCGACGACACCTTCCGCCTGAATGGGCAACCGTGGTCGGATTTCGACGATGATTTCTATACCACCGATACCAACGTTGACTATGCGATTCAGTTTATCAGCGAGGCGTTGGCGGCTGATAAGCCGTTCTTCCAATACATCGCTTTCAACGCGCCACACTATCCGTTGCAGGCAAAAAAGAAAGACGTGCTGAAGTACAAAGGGCGCTACGCGATTGGCTGGGATGAACTCCGCAAACGCCGCTACGCCAGACAGGTGGAACTCGGCATCATCGATGCAAAACACAAGCTCAGTCCTCGACCTGACTACATACCGGCGTGGGAAGATCTGACTGACAAAGAACGCGAATGGGAAGAGGCACGCATGGAAGTCTTCGCGGCGATGGTGGATTGCGTCGATCAAAACGTCGGGCGCCTCGTTCGTCATCTGAAAGCAAAAGGTGTGTACGATAATACGCTGATTCTGCTGTGCTCAGATAACGGAGCCTGTCCGTTCGATCGCACTCGCGGCAAAGATCTAAAGCCCTGGGATCCGAAGTCCTATTGGTGCTATGACGTTGGTTGGGCTCATGCCGGTAACACGCCCTTTCGTTGGTACAAACAGAATCAGCATGAAGGCGGAATTTCATCGCCGCTAGTCGCTCATTGGCCAGACGGCGTGACTGCGAAGCCCGGTTCCATCAGTGATCAGCCGGGGCACCTTATCGATCTGTCCGCCACGTGTTTTGATGCGGCGAACGCTGCTTACCCCGATGAGTTCGCCGGCAAACCAACGACCGCGATTCAGGGGCAATCGTTGTTGCCGATCCTGAAGGGCAAACAACGCGACGGCCATGAATGGCTCTACTTCCAGTTTGGTGATAATCGAGCCATCCGACGCGGCGACTGGAAAGCCGTCTCAGCACGCGGCGGGCGATGGGAGCTCTATAATCTTGCCGAAGATCGCTCGGAACTGAACGACCTGGCCTCGTCGAAAAAAGGCCTCGTGACCGGACTAAGTGAGCTTTGGGATCGTGCGGCGGATACAGTCGACCACGCGCCAAAGAAGTTTCGGCGGCCTGTGAAAGACAGCCTGCAAACGTTTCCTGCAAACTCGATGACTCAACGAGCTGCCGGGCCGAAGGCGAAACCGGCTGCGGGAGGCCAGCAACGCGGTAAGAGAAAGAATGTGAACGATGAACGCTGAAAAACTCAAACAGATTCAGGCACCGTTGAAAGCCCGATACGCGGACGACTCCGCTTCCGCTCTGGACACTCAGCGAGCCGTCGGAAAAATTGACTGCGAAGGACTGACCTGCCACGTAGAAACGCACTGTGCTACGCCGGGAATGACAACATCGAGCCTGCACATTATGGCCGGAGGCGACGGAAGTCATGCCTGTGCAGGGGATATGCTGCTGCAGTCGCTGGTGGCATGTTCAGGAGTGACCTTTGCCGCAGTGTCGACGGCCATGGGACTCACCATCAGCAGTGCCAGCGTGGAAGCTCGCGGGACGATGGATTTTCGAGGCACATTGGGCGTTGATCGCGAAGCGCCCGTCGGTTTGACTTCGATTGAACTCATTTTCGACATCAGCAGTGACGAACCCGACGAAAAAATCGACAAGCTGATTCAGCTCACTGAACGCTACTGCGTCGTCCTGCAGACGATCAGCAAGGGCGCAAACGTTTCCTGCCAGCGGCGGTAGTGGACGCGGGCGGCCCCGTTCAGCTCCCGCGTTTCCAGTCATGGGACTGTTTTAGCCCTCGCCCGGCTCGCGCGCCCGGCCACTGTTCCAGTGGCCATTGTCCGGTCTGTTCGTCCGGTCGTTCGCCGTTGTAGTACATGAGGTGATCGGCGGAATTCCACTCCGCATCGAGATCGCCCTGCGTTGCTGTCTGAATGCCCAGCATGCGTTTCAATATCTGAACCAGCTGCAAAGATCCCGCCAGCAGCACAATCATAAACACGGCCATCAAAACCAGAAACGGCCCCATGTCAAAGAACCGCTTCGCGAAGGGCCACGCCGTGGGCCATGTCAGCAGCAGCAGGACGGTCGCGATACTCAGAAATGGGCCATACGGAATTTCGTTGTCTCTGTGAGCGACCCAGTTAATGATGGCGGCGAAAATGGCCAGCAATGGAGCGAACACGAATACGGCCAGAACGGGCTGCCACCCGATGACGCTGCCGATCATGCCCATCAGAACGACGTCGCCAAAGCCCATCGCCTCCTGCTTCAAAACCAGAAACCCAACCTGCCGCACCATCCATACGGATCCGGCACCGACAATCATCCCGAACACGCTCACCAAGAAGCCGTGCCAATGAGGCCACTCACGCGCGAATTCGCTGGCGTCCCATGGCACAAACAACGGCTTCAGCAATTCCGGCATCAACGGACGCAGTGTGCTGACCATACTGGAATCCTGAAACCAGATGGGCACGATATACAGCTGCCCAAAGATCCCACTGGCAGCCAAGGCCAGTAGCATGATGGGAATGGTGCTGCCGTCCGGGATGATTCGACGTTTGCGGTCGATGTCGGTCGCCACGATCAGGCCGCAGATCATCAGCATGTGCAATGCGTATCGCAGATGCAGCCACACAATCGGCGACCATAAATTCTTGATGACTTCCGGACCATGAGGGCCTTCTGAAGACGTCAGGCCACCGGCTGAGATCGTCGCGTTCGCCCCGGTTGGAATTTCAAACCAATAAACCACGGCGAACAGAATTCCGGTCATCAGTTCCACGACGGGAAGGTCCACCGGCAATAAGCGTCTGCACGAATGACACCGGCGGCCAGCCAGGAACCAGCCCAGGACAGGAATGCGTTCTGTTGGCGTTGGTTTGGCCTGGCAGTTTCGACAAACGGTTTGCCGTGTCAGAACCGACTTCAGTTGGTCGCTCAGAATGTCGTGCTTCGGAAAGCGATCGATGCACACATTTAAGAATCGACCAACAAACGCGCCGAACACGAACAGGCACATGAGGACAACGGGCATTGGCAGTTCGTGACCAATCACCGTTTGCCCTCCGCTGCATCCGAGGGCAACCGGCTGAAGATTTCATCGGCCAGTTCCTGCGGCGTGGCCATGTCTGAATCAACAATGATGGACGACGTGGATTCGTACAGCGGTAGGCGAGCCTTCAGGACTTCCGCGACTTCCACTTCAACCGACTTGCCAGTGAGGCTGGGGCGGCGGTCCGCTGTTGTGCCATCTCCACAAATGCGTGCCGCCAGAGTTTCCACGGTGGCTCGTAGCCAGACAACCGGCCCCGCTGCCTGTATGCGCTGCCGATTGACTTCCGCCAGAATCGCTCCGCCACCGGCTGCGATCACGATGTTGTCTTGCGCGATCAGGTCGGTCAGAACTTCGGTTTCCAGCCTCCGAAATTCATCGACGCCGTCAGTCGCAAAGATCTCACGAATCGATTTGCCCGCGCGAGCTTCAATTTGGTCGTCGCTGTCGACGCAGTCGCATCCCAGTTGCCGCGCGAGCAAAGGACCGACACTCGACTTGCCGCAGCCGCGATATCCGATCAGAGTGACGACCATGGAATTTAACTTTGCGTCAGACTAAGTGCTCGGCGGAGCGTTTCGGTCATGTGGTCCAGCGGTGGTTCCTGCCCTGTAAACAGCTTGAACTGCTGAGCTGCCTGGCGGACAAACATTTCCAGGCCGCTGGCCGTCGCACAGCCTCGTGCCCGAGCGTCCTTCAGCAGCAGGGTGTTCTCCGGCGTGTAAACCGTGTCGAAGACCAGCATGTCTTCGTTCAGCCAGTAGTCTTCAAACGGAGACTTGTTGATGTCCGGATGCATACCCACCGAAGTGCAGTTGATCAGGATCTCACACGCTTCCGCGCCTCGATTGGCCCAGTTCACGAACAAACATTCCAGTTCTGCCGCCAGCGCTTCGCCTCGTTGCCGCGTTCGGTTGGTTACCACCACCGTCGCGCCGCGCTGCTGCATGGCACTGGCGGCTGCTCGAGCCACACCACCGGCGCCAAGAATTAAGACTCGACGCCCGGCAAGGTCGGCCACATGAGTCGGGGATTTCTCCAACGCCGCGACAATAGTTTCGGCAATCGCATCGTAATCTGTGTTCGTTGCGTGCCACTGATTGTCTTTTTTGAACAGCGTATTGGCCGCACCGATGGTTTCGGATTGTTCGTCCGGTACGTCCGCAAATTCCAGCACGGCTTCCTTGTGCGGGATGGTGACGCTGTAGCCGCTGACGTTCAGTTTTTCGTATTCCTGAAGCGATTCCTGCAGATTGTCGGCCGGAATTCGCAGAGGCAAATATACGCCGTCAAAACCAACTTCGCGAAACGCGGCGTTGTGGAGGAGAGGGCTGAGGCTATGAACAATCGGATCTCCGATGACACCAAAAATCTGAGTGTCTTTCGCGATCTTGTTGAAGCGATACAAGTTGCGAGTCTCAGCAAACGTCAATTGCCCGGGAGCCATCTCGCGTTCGCTGCTGAACCCGGCATAGGTGAATGGCGAGCCCATCTGACCACATAGAATGCGGCTGATCGTGCCAAATTCGCCCATGCAGAATCCGATGGTGGGCACTTCAGCTGCACGGACCATTTCCAGAATGCGTACGTTGTCCGACGGCTTGTTGGCCATCGTTACGATTTTGATGATGTCGGGATCAAGCTGAGTCATCCGCTGATGGATTTCGGACAACTCAAGCGGCGTTTCGTCGAAGTTGTGATAACTGACGATGCGTTTGGTGTCGCCGTACCGAGGAATCGTTTTGGCAACGTCTTCTTCGATGTCGACGTATTCCGCGCCCGCGATAATGGCTTCACGCAGCAGGGCGAGCCGTTGCTCTTCGGTTCCCGACCACCGGCCTCGATCCTCCGGCCGGCGACACGTGACCAGCACCGGCGTGGGACGGTCTTTTAGCAGGCGACCAATGTCCGGTCGTTTGCGAATCCAGTCCACGCGCAGCTCAACCAGTTCGGCATTGAGTTCCGCCAGATGCTGGTGCCCTTCCAAAAAGGCGGAATGGCGCGTTCTTCCGAGACTGATGCAGATCATTGTCGTGAGGAAAAGCAGGAAGGAGGTTGCGTGACGAGGGAGCCACTTAAGGCTGGACAAGCATTCTAGCGAGGCGGCCAATTGATGCCACCGCCCTGCCCCGCCTATCCCAGGCGGCCAAATTGCTTATCAAGGGTCGCTCGGGACAGCATCAGAGACGTCGGTCGGCCGTGAGGACAGTGGTGAGCGTCGTCGACAGTGTGTCGCTGGCGCAGCAGTTCCTGCATTTCTTCCGGAGCCAGCCGCTGGCCGGCCTTGATCGCCGCTTTGCACGCCATCGTGTGCATCATGTGGTCCAGCAGGTCGCGGCGAGACGTTTTGCCGTCCGATTCTTCCAGCCGTTCTGCCATGTCACGCAAAATTCGCACGAAGTTGCCGCGTGGCAACATTACGGGATGAGCCGAAACCAGAATCGTTGTGCCACCGAAGTCTTCGATTTCAAAGCCGATTTCGATCAGCAATTCACGGTATTCCATCAACACCGCCGCTTCGCCCGCGCTGCATTCGATGGCTTCCGGCATCAGCAGTTTCTGGCTTTCAACCTGCCCTTCGAGAACTCGCAGCCGCAAGTGTTCGTACAGAATGCGTTCGTGCAGAGCGTGTTGGTCAATTACTTCGAGACCCTCATCGCCTGCGACCACCAGGTAACAATCGTGAATCTGGAAGGCTCGAAAATCGTCGCCGTAGACGATGTCAGAAGAGGTCGCTCCGCCTGACACTGCCGTCAATTCCGGAGTCGCGCCGGAAGAATCGTCGACGGGCACCGGCACTGCCGATTCGATGACGTCCATGCTGTGCGGCTGGTCTGCCGTTTCTGTTTCGTCGACGGCGAAAGCCGTTTCGGTGGCGACCGCTGTGCCAGGGGCTTCCGCAAATTCGGACATCGCGTCTGTGACGGCCAGGCGGAACGCGGATGACTTTAGATTCGGACGAATTGCAGGCGCCGACGAAGTCACGGCGTCGCCCGCGTAGCGTGGCGTTTGGATCGCAGCTGCGGGTGCCGCCATCGCCGGGCGGTCCGTCTGGCTGACTGATGCCGCCCAGATATCCAGTTCCTTCTGCAACGGGGCGTTGGGATTTGTGTTGGCGTTTGCTTCTGTCCGTCGAGCCGTCGGGACCTGAATTTCTGATTGAAAGTTCAACGACAGAAACTTGTCACGCAACGTGTGGAGCAGCTGCCGGTACAACGACTGTCCGTCCTGAAAACGAACTTCCGTTTTCGTGGGGTGCACGTTGACATCGACCAGATGAGGCGGCAATTCCAGAAACAGAAAGCTGACCGGATGACGGCCGACCATCAATAGGCCTCGATACGCTTCGCCCAACGCATGCTGCAGGCTACGGTCCTGAATGTGACGTCCGTTTAAAAACAGATACTGGTCTTTGCGAGTTCCTCGACTAAACGACGGATCGCCCACAAAACCCCACAATCGAATCTCTTCGCCTGCCTCAGTGGTGGCTTTTGATTCCACCGGAATAAGCTTGTCGCCCAGATCGCTGCCAAAGAACCGCCGGATGCGTTCTAATTGATTGGGCGTCGCCGGAAGTTCGTACACCAGTTTGTCGTTGTGCCGCAGCACCAGGTGAAGGTTGGGATTTGCCAGTGCGATCTTCGAAAACTGTTCGCTGATCCGGCCAAATTCCGTAGACGGCTTTTTCAGAAATTTGCGGCGAGCGGGCGTGTTGAAGAACAGGTTGTGAACTTCGATCACCGTTCCCTGAGGGCACCCGCATTCGCGGTTGATATTGACGTCGCCTCCGTCAGCCTGCAGTTCGCGGCCGGTATCGAGACCGGTATCGAGACCCAGTCGTCGCGTGCGGATTCGAAAACGGCTGATCGACGCAATCGACGCCAGCGCTTCTCCGCGAAAGCCCATCGTGGCGACTTTTTGCAGGTCTTCGTCGCTGCGGATTTTACTGGTGGCGTGGCTGGTGACGGACAGAAGCAGGTCGTCCGGGTGCATGCCCTCGCCGTTGTCCGAAATGCGAATCAGATCGATGCCGCCCGTAGAAATGTCGACTTCAATCCGAGTCGCCAGGGCGTCCACGCTGTTTTCGAGCAACTCCTTCACGACACTCGCCGGCCGCTCAATCACTTCGCCAGCCGCGATGCGATTGATGACGTGAGGATCAAGTTGCTGAATACGAGACATAGTCGTGGAAATTCGTCCGTGAAGGGGCAGCGGGATGAGGGGCATTCTAGTGTTTGCTGTCGCCATATCCAACGACTCGATGCACTCGAATTTATGCCGCCTACACAGCGATCAAATCAAGTAAGACGGGGCTGTCTCTTGTGTTAATGCCGTGATAGGATGCGAGTTCGTTGCCACCCCGCCGAGCGTTTCTCGTCTGGATTAGAGCATGAACAGCCACAAACGGACGCTGACCACATTCTGCATGTTGTCTGCGGTTGTCTGTTCGCACGAGGGGACAGCGATTGCCGGGATGCCCGCCCCGTTGCCTTCTTCGTGGACCGCCGATAGTGCGAATCAGCTTTATCAGCATGCCGACTCGGCCGTGATACTGCGTTTGCAGGCGATCTCGTTTTTTGCTGTTCTGCTACTGCTGAGCGGCTGGTTCGTGAAGCTGCTGTGGAATTCTGTCGGCAGAGACTTTCCCGCTCTGCCGCAGCTTAGCTACGGCCGAGCTATTGGGCTTGTTGGGTTGTGGGGAGTGGCGTTCGTGATTGTGCTGACGATGATTTCCGGTGCTCGCGAATTGATGACGCCTGGTGCGTGGCAGAAGCAAGGCTGGACTTATCGACTGGCGGATTCGGAGTCTGCGGCAACAGTGAGTCAGACGACGAATCGGCGGCGTCGGCTTGAAGAACTACGTGCGGCACTCTGGCAGTACGCGGCGACTAATAATGGACAGTTGCCGAATCTGGATAGCCCGGCCATTGATGTCGAGCTCACTGAAATTCCCGGCTGGGCAGGAATCAACTACCTCACGGTCCCAAATCGGCATGCGGAAGCGGCGGGCCGCCTTTATGTATTCGAACCAGAGTTGGACCACGACGAGCGGCTCGTACTGCTGACCAACGGATTTATCGGGTCCATGAACTCAGCCACGATTCGCAAGTTACTCAGCGATTCGGGATCAAGTACCTCGTTGCCGCACAGAGGCACGCCATGAAAGACGCAGAGACCAAAGCTGCAACGCCAATGCCGAGCAATGGTTGGTGGAAGGGGGGCGTTGGGGCTTTCGTCGCTTTGTTGATTGTTGTCGCCGTGATTGGGCCGTTCGAGTATGTAGAACAGATCTTATTGGGTTGGCTCTATTTTCCACTCGGAACGATTCCCCGGGCATCCGTGGACTGGCCGACTGCAATACTCGGAATAGCCTGCGTTTTTCTGTTCGTTGTCGGCCTGCGCTTCACGGGGCGCTGGCTGCTTTATTCGACAGCGTTGAACAACAACACACCCCGGCCACAATGGACGTGGCGTTGTTCATGGGTTTTGGGCGGGACTCTGTTGGTGCTTTTCGGTTCCGGCACGGCATTGGTCGGAGTCACTCATCAATTCATCTGGCTGTTGTCAGGTCGCCCCAACACCGCTTCTGCCTCGACGGGAGTCTCGCCAGGGTTCATTGGTCAGGCACGCAACGCGGCGCGGACGACTCAGGCTAAGAATGAGCTGCACATGCACGGCTTGGCTTTTCAGAGCGTTATCGATGTTCGAGGTGGTCGTCTTCCGCCCGGAGGCACAATGACCGAAAGCGGTGAATTGCTGCACGGCTGGGCCGCGTTTCTTGGACCGTATCATTCGTACGACACGTCCGGGATTGACTTCTCTATTCCGTGGCATCAGGCACCTAATGACCGTATTTACAAGTCCCAGCTATCGTGTTTCGTCAATCCGTCGATGCCGGGGGCAGTCTTTGACGCAAACGGGTACGCACTCAACCACTGGTCCGGTAACGTCCACGTATTGCCGCTGCAAACACTAAATGCTGCCGCTGACGAAACGCCCTCGCGGCATGACGTCTCGAATGACCCCGGCATGTCGCTGGAGCAGATCACCGACGGGGCAAACAATACAATTCTGATCGGTTCTGCAGGCGGCGCATTCATGCCGTGGGGGCACCCGGCGAACTTACGAGACCCCGCCAAAGGCATCAATAATTCGCCGCAAAACTTTGGCGGACCGGACCTTTGGAATGGTGCGATGTTTGGCTTCTGCGACGGTTCCGTGAAGCTGCTGAGCAATCAAACAGACCCGGCCGTCCTTGAGGCACTCGCGCGGCCGGCAGACGGCGTTTCTGAACAGTAACGCGTGGTGTGCCGTCAACGCATCGGCAGTTTCGCTTCAATCAGAACGACCGGACGTCCCGGTCTTGAGACGCCAGTTGGTCACGCCATAAATCACTGTCTCGTGATCTATCATGTGTGGACAGTACCCGGACTTTGTCCACCTCTGACTTCACACCATGAGCTTACAATGCCCGCTATCGGCCTTCCCCCTCTTCTACCGCCCGCCGCGACCGTTCAAAGCACAGATCAAGTCGTGGATCGAGAAGTCTGCGTGGCGATTTTTGCGTACAACGAACAGTCCTCAATCGTTGCATCCATCGAAAGCGTTCTGAAGTCGGCAGAGAATGCAGTGGCAGGCGAACATGTGCGGGTGGTTGTTCTGGTGAATGGTTGTACGGATCATACGGCCGCGAGAGTGGCGGAATTCGGTCGGCGGGATGATCGCGTCAGGCTGCAGGTAATCGAAGTCGGCGACAAAGCGAACGCCTGGAACACCTACGTTCACGAACTGGCGCAACTCGACAACGACAACCGACTGCATGTGTTCATGGACGGGGACGTCACGTGTACTCCGGATGCTATTTCGGCTATGGTAAAAGCCGCGCGGCAGGCACCAGCAGCGAAAGCGGTAGCGACTTTACCTGCTCCCGGAATCGGCCGTAACCGCCAGCTTAACGTTCAGCTGTACGATCAGGACGGAGCGATCTTCGGTAACCTCTACGGATTGACGTCCGACTTTCTGCGTCGCGTGCGTGAACGTCAAATACGGATTCCTCGTGGTGCGGTCGGTGAGGACGCGATCGTCACCGAAATGATCGCTCACGACCTGCGTCGCAAAAACAGCTACGACAATCGCCTTGCGGTCTGTGCTGCTGAACCTGCCGGTTTTGTGTACCCGCGATTGTCGCCGTGGCGTCTGAGAGATATCAGACTCTACATCAACCGCCGTGTTCGCTACGCGATCCGAGACCATCGTCTGCCATTGCTGCGTCGAATTGAATTTGACGACATGCCCGAATCCATGGAGCCACTCGATCGGCAGATTCTCACGACCCTGAATAAACGCAGATGGCTACATCCCCTGCAGTGGTTGGCTCGCCGACGCCTTCGACGAGCGCTTCAAGAATAGGACGTACGCTGCGTAAGAATCCGGTCGCAGGTTGCCCGCTTACGCGTCGTGTTTGGAATCAGCTTCAGCTTCAGGTTGCTCATTCGATTCCGATTCAGTGTCGGCGCTTTCGGCGGGTGGCTTCTGAGTTGCATCAGCAGGCGCGACTTTCGCGTCGACTGGTTCGCTGTTGCCTTCGATCTGAAATTCTTCAATCAGCTCTTTACGACGTTCGGCAACGGCTCGATCGAATTCGGAAAGTACGTCCATCGCTCGGTCACGCGATGTTACGAGGCCGATTATGAGATACTGAGTGATCGCCAGCAGGTAACAGCACCAACCCACCAGCCAGCGTTCGCGATGGCGACGGAATTCACCGTGCAGCCGAGCGACATCGGCCAGATTCGACTGAGCATCTGTTCCTGTGGTGTCCTCAACCGTTTGGTTCACAACCTTCACAGCGATCAGAGTCGGCGCGGAAGCCATCGCCTGCATGGGCGTGGCCACTCCGATTTGCTGCACCATCGTCCAGTCGACGACGTTGGTGCGAGCGATCCGGACGCGATCGACGTTCGATAATGTCAGCAGTTCTGCGCCTACAATGGCTGCCATCATGGCCAAAACCGGTGATGAGCGATTCAGATGTTGGCAGACGAAGCCTTTCAAAAACTTCCACTTCATCCGCCAGAATTCTGCCAGTGCATTGCGGCCGGGTTTGATCTTCGGCGGGCCGGGATGGATGACGGCGAATAGTTCCTGGTCGGGCATGGCTTCGATCACGCCGATTGCGAGCATCAGCCGCAGTCCCATTGTGAGCCAGTCCATGCGGTCCATCCAGTCCAGCCGATCGACCCAGCCAAACAGCAGGTGTTCCATATTGGCCGTGGCTGCCAGTAACAGCAAGGCCCCTCGAAACCATTCTTCGAGGTCCTTTTCCAGCTCATCGTCCAGGTCCTGCAGCCGAAACACCCTTCGCATGATGAAGCGAAAGATCGGGATCGCGATCACGCCCACCAGAACTCGCGTAATCGGGCGCAGCACCGACTTGAACATCGGAAGGTTCATCAGTGCTCGAAACATACCGCCCACGAGTTGGAGTTTCCCTGCGTCGTTTTTTGTTCAGTCAGCTCTCAATCGAATTCGAATCGTTGCCGACTGACAAGACAAACGATCACTCAACACTGTATCTTTATCGCTTCAATTCAGCCACGCTCCAAAAAATCAGGCGAAACAGGCGAATTGAGTAGGGCACGCTTCAAATAGAACGCTGTTTTGGGAAACAGGATCAACAATATGTTCGGTATGGCGGGGGAGACGGAATTTGATCTGCGGTTTGAACTGCTGGGGGTGCCCATTCGCGTTCATCCGGTGTTTTGGATCAGTTCCATCTGGATTGTCTGGGACGGAGACGACCCGCGTCGCGTCTTTGTGGGAGTTCTGTGCATTTTTGTGTCTGTTCTGGTTCACGAAATGGGTCACGGCCTGCTGTCACGCCGCTACGGATACCCGTCGGAAATTGTGCTGTACATTCTGGGCGGCTATGCCACGGCAACTCGCTTTTCCACCTGGAAGAATGTGAAGGTGTCTGCGGCTGGACCTGCCGCTGGATTCCTGCTGTTCCTTCTGACGTATATCACGTTGCTGCTTCTGGCGGCCTCTAATCCGGAAAGCCTGATCGGTGACAGTATGATCGGGTACGCGATCAAGATGATGTTGTTTGCGAATCTGATTGTCACGTTGATGAATCTCGTACCCTGTGTGCCGCTCGACGGTGGCCGGATCGCGGAATCGCTGATGAATTTGTATGGCGGCCCGCAGTCGATGGAACGCACAATTCAACTTGGCATCGTCGCGTCCGGGCTGGTCGCGTTGCGAGGCATCTATTGCATCAACACCGGTGCAGACTATGTCCCGTTGCCGCAGTTCTTGTTTCCATCGTTTCGAGTGGGAGACATGATCTACACATGGTCGGGCAGTGGGATCCAACCAGCCCCCAGGTTCATGGTTATCTTCTTCGGCTTTCTGTGTGCTCAACAGGTAATCGCCTACAACGAGATCAAGGGGCGAAGGTAAGCACGTGCGAATTAATGCAACCGGCCCGTTCGTCGCCTGCGAATTCTACGACTTCGACTCGCCGTTGGCGTCCGATGGTGCTTGGTCCGGCAGATGAGGTTCGTTCATCAGCTTCAACGGCGATAGCCCGACCGCGAACAGACCGCCTGCATACACCACGACCGCGACGGCTACGGGGAGTACGACCTTCAGCAGCCGGTAACTGAAGATATCCAGAGAATTCTCCAGGCCTGATACCCAGTACAGCATCCCCAGGCCGCAGGCGTTCATGACCAGTGTGCAAATGGCGACTCGCCAAAGCAGCGGTACAAAGGCCGATCGGCCGATCACCAGAAAACGATCACGCAGAACTTCCAGTGCCAGCCCCAGTTGAAGCAGTGTCGCCAGCACGCTGGCCAGAGGAAGCGCGGGGCCACCGAAGGCCGGCAGCATGACGAAGTCGAACAGCAGGTTGAGACCGACGCAGACGAGTCCCTGCCTCATCGGAGTGACCTGGTCATTGACCGCATAGAACACTCGATTGACAATCAACAGTCCGCTGAACACCCACACGCCGATGCCGTACGCAGCAATCATCCGATAGGTCAGGTCAGCTGCCTGGGCGTCAAACTGACCGTAGCGGAACAGCAGGTCGGTGATTGGTGCCGCCATAAACCACAGACCAACGCTGGCTGGAATTCCGACGACCAGCACCAGTTGCAAACCGTGGACAACGTCGCGGCTGAGTTCCGTTCGGTCGTTTGCCTGAGCGTGCATGGCGAAGCGAGGAAACAGCACGGTCCCCAACGCGATTGCGAAGACTCCCATGGGGAACGTATACAGTCGCTGGCCGAGATACAACGCACCTGCTGTGCCTTCAGGCAGAGTGTATTGTTCGAGCGCCGTGATGCCGTCGAGATTTCCGGACATCAGCGTCCACGCCAGGAAGCTATCGATGAGTCCATTAATCTGCGTGATCGACAGGCCAAGCAGGACCGGCCCCATCGCTCGAAAGACTTTGTCCACCGGCAGAGATTTGGCGCTGTTGGCGGCTAACGCGGAATTCAATTGCATGCGAATTTGAAACTGATTTGCCTTGTAGATCAGCATGCTAAGCTGAGCCACTCCGCCCATCAGAATAAATCCCGCAATGACTCGAACTTCGTTGACGCCTGAACCCAGCTTCCACGCCGCCAGCAGCCCGCCGCCCAGCCACATGACATTCAGCATGACTGGAGCCAGTGCCGGGAATACGAAGTGCCTGACACCGTTAAGCGCGGCTGAATAGTGCCCTGCCATGCAGATCAGCAGCATGTACGGCATCATGATCAGCGACAGTTCGCACAACAGCGTCGACCGGTCGCTCATTTCTACAGTCAGGTAAATGACCGTCGTGGCAACCTCAATAGCAACCGTCACCAGCAGCAGGATCTTCAGCAATCGCCAACCGACACCGCCGAACAAGTTCGACGCCGATTCGCGTCCCTGCTGTTCGTCAATGCGGACGAATTCGGGCAAAAATGCGGCCGTCATCGCTCCTTCACCAAACAGTCGGCGAAACATGTTCGGAATGCGAAACGCGACGGTAAACGCGTCCAGAATCCAGCCGGTGCCGAATACCGAGGCCATCAGTGAATCACGAGCCAGTCCGGAAATGCGGCTCACCAGCGTCAGCAGGCTGACGACTTTGAAGCCCTTCAGCTTGCCGGTTGGCGCGTCGGTATTTTGGCGATCCATGCCCACTCCGGACTGTTATAGACGTTGACGCAGCCGCCGCTCGGCCGCGATTCTCTTGACAACCTCATCGGCCAGCACACCCACAAGGATGACCGATCCAATGATAGCGTATTCCAGAGTTCCCGAGATCTTGAGCAGCATGATCAGATTATTCAGGATCTGCATCACGGCTGTTCCAATCACGACACCCACGATTGATCCTTCACCGCCTCGCAAACTGCAGCCACCCAGAACGGCCGCTGCGATCGCATACAATTCGAAAAAGTTGCCAAAGCTGGATGGCGAGATCGAAAGAGAATCCAAGGCGAACAGCATCCCGCCGACAGCGGCCAGAGCGGAGCAGACAACAAACGCGGCAAGAGTCACGTTGCCCGTGTTGATGCCGCTAAATCTGGCAGCTTCCTCATTGCGTCCCAGTGCCAGCAGATAGCGGCCCCAAATTGTGCGGTTCAAAAAGGTGGCAGCCACGATACCGATGGCGGCCAAAAAGAAAAACGGGTATGGAATGCCAAACGTTTCGCCGGCGGCGTTGGTGTAGATGGTAAGGCGACCGCTGCCGACCTGACACAAAGTGTCGGAGTACTCGCCGAGTCCCGCCGGGTTGTCGCCCGTGAGCCAGCGCGAGAGGCCTCGGTAGATCAGCAGCCCACACAGTGTGACAACAAACGGCTGCAGCCGTGCGCGAGTGACCAGCAGTCCGTGTATCAGGCCGAGTGTCGAAGCGATCAGCAGCACAGAAAGAAGTGCAAGCGGGACGGGCATGCGCTGATGCCGCTTCAACGGAATCGCCAGCCATTCGGCGTCGAGACGTTTACCGGGGTTGTTGGCCAGATAGACCGTGGTCGAATTTTCACCGGCCTCGACTTTGGTGATCGCCTCCGTCTTCAGCCCGGATTCCGGATGCACGAGCGTCAGTTGGTCTCGGACACGCAAATCATGCTGGCCTTCAAGGACGATTCTTGCACCGTGTTCCGCATCGTCGCCCTGAAATCGTTCGACCGTTCGAACCGGGGTCGCCAGAGCAATCTCACCCTGATCGTCGTCGCGCGTCAGCTTTTCAACAATCTTGATTGTATTGCCGTCGACCGAAGCGATCGTCAACAGGTTGCTGGGCGCTCGGCGGCCGCCTGAGTAGCGAATCCTGTCACCGGGATTCAGCCCCGATGATTGTCGCTGCAGTGTTAATTCTCCGGATTCCGCCGCAACGTTGGTGACGGCTGATGACACAACCGGCTGGTATTCGACATGCAGAAACATGGCCAGCAGCACGCCGGACATGCACACCAGCGAACCGATCGAAAGATCGATTCCGCCGGTGATGATTACAAAGGCGACACCCACGCCCAGAATGCCGAACATCGCTGTGCGGCTCAGCAGGTTCTGGATATTTCCTGCCTGCAGAAATTTTGATGAGCCCACGTTGTACCACGGATCGGATGTCATGATCGTCATGAAGACGCACAACACGACCAACAGCCCAAAGATACCGAGGATCTTTGCCTTCATTGATTGTCAACCTTCGTCATTGGGCACCTTCGACTGCGATTAAGACACGGCTGCCTCAGGAGCACCGGTCGCGAGTTGCATCACGGCTTCTTCCGTCAATTCATCTCGTTGCAATTCGCCAGTAATACGCCCTTCATGCATTACGATGGCACGGTCACTCATGCCGATGACTTCTTCCATTTCGCTGCTTACGAAAAGAATCGCCATGCCCTGTCCGGCCAGTTCGTCCATCAACTGATAGATTTCCTGCTTGGCTCCCACATCAATGCCGCGCGTTGGTTCGTCCAGCAGCAGGACCTTGGGTTGCAGGATGAGCCACTTTCCAAGCACCACCTTTTGCTGATTGCCGCCTGAAAGATTGCCGACCACCTGAAGATCGTCAGGCGTTTTCACGCGCAGCCGATCCACCATCGCGGCCGAATCCGCTCGTTCGCGTTCGAAGTCAACGAACCCGCCAGGTTTTGCATTTCTCTTAAGAGCGGCCAGGCCAACATTGCGGCGGATAATCATCTCCAGTACCAGGCCCTGCTGCTTGCGGTCTTCCGGCACCAAGGCAATCCCCGCCTCGATCGCATCCTGCGGCGATGATAGTTGCACCGGCTTTCCGTCGACGGAAATGCGTCCGGCGAGTGGCCGATCGACGCCGAACAGCGTTCGCAACATTTCAGTTCGACCAGCTCCGACCAGGCCCGCAACGCCCACAATTTCGCCCGCAGAGACTCGGAAGTTCAACGCATGAGCAGGCCACGTTGGCGTGATCAGGTCGTGCACCTCAATGGCAACGTCACCGGCGTCGTGCGGTTGCCGAGAATAGAACCGCGAGACATCGCGTCCCACCATTAACTGCACCATTTTGTCATGGCTGACTTCATCACGCGAAAGGTCGCCCGCGTTTTCGCCATCCCGCAAAACGGTGACGCGGTCTGATAAGTCCTGGACCTCGGCCAGCCGGTGAGAAATATACAAAATACTGACACCACTGCTGCGGAGGTCACGGATGACTTCGAACAGCCGTTCGGATTCGCCCGCCGACAGACTGGAGGTGGGTTCGTCCATGATCAGCACTCGAGCGCCGATCGAAACGGCCTTGGCGATTTCCACCAACTGCTGCTGACCGATCGTAAGATCCCGCACCAATGTCTGTGGAGACACCGTTAGCCCCACGCGACGAAGAAACTCCTCCGATTCAGCATTAATCTTTGCTTCGTCGATTAAGCCTCGTCGCAGCGGCTCGCGACCCAGAAAAATGTTCGCACCGACTTCCAGATTGTCGGCGAGGTTCAGTTCCTGATGGATCAACGCGATGCCGTTGTTCAGAGCGTCGCTCACATTGCGAAAGTGCTGCGGCTTTCCTTCCACCAGAATCCGGCCGGAATCCTGATTCTGCACGCCGGCCAGAATCTTCATGAGGGTGCTCTTGCCGGCGCCGTTTTCGCCGATCACGGACAATAGTTCCCCGGCCGCCACGTGCAGATTTACTTTGTGCAGTGCGCGCACGCCAGGGAACGTCTTGCAGACATCGCAGACCTGAAGTCGGTGTGGTGAGGCCCCTTCTGTCATTGGCCCTTCTTTGCCCGCAGATCTTCCCAATATTCGTCGACGTTTTCCTTGGTGATCGATCGAGGCGGAATGTCGATGTACTTCGAAGCCGGAATCACGTCTTCATTGCCGTTCAGGATCTCGTTCAGCACGCGTACCGATTCGTAACCGTACATGTACGGATTCTGAACGACCGTTCCGATGCATTCTCCATCTTTGATGGCCTGCAAGGTGACGTCGTTTTCGTCGAAGCCAACCAACTGGATCTGTCCAAGTTTGCCAGCTTTCTTCAGAGCCTGATAGAGTGCCGGTGGGTTGTATTCGAAGAGCCCGACCATCGCGTTCAGGTCTGTATAGGTGTTCAAGGCGTCTTCCGCTTTCGACAACGCCACTTCCGGCTTGCCCTGATCGGTGACCGTCGCCACGATCGTGTATTTGTCGCCCGCGATTTCGCCGTCGGTTGGATCCCACGCATCGGGCTGCTCCTGGTAATAAGCCGCCGTTCTGTCTCGGCCCAGCAACACGTCGATGACCCCCTGTCGACGGTACTTGCTGTTGTCCTGTTCCAGGCGTCCGATCGTCAGCAATACTTTTCCGCCGTCTGGAAGAGCTTCCACCACGAGGTCCCCGCAGGCTCGGCCACCCGCGTAGTTGTCCATACCGATGTACATCAGCCGTTCCGACTGCGGGGCGTCCGAATCGTGAGTGATTAAGGGAATTTTCTCCGCGATTTCGTTCAACCATTCG